>DASXZB010000031.1:0-8932 GCA_036502145.1 Solirubrobacteraceae bacterium
CCGAAATCGCGGCTGCCACCGCGACCACCAGCGCCACCACCAGCACGATCAGCCGTGCGCGCCGCTGCTTGACGGTCGACCGGGCAGCGCCGCGGCGCCGGCGCGGAGCGATGCTCATGTCCTGTAGTTGAGGCCGCGGCAGCGCGCGACCTGCGCTGCGGTCTGCTGCTGGCTGGGGAACACCTGCCACCCGTAGGAGTGCGGGTAGAACTCGACCACCGAATGGGGGTGCAGCCGCTCATGCTTGCGGTCGAAGTACAGCATCCCGGTGTTGGTGCCCAGATACCAGGCCAGCACGCTCTGGAAGGCGATCGGGATGTTGGGCTGCCCGCAGGCGAGGATCCGCGCCGCCCCCAGGTGATCGACGACCCCCTTGAGCCGGTTGAACTCGTCGGTCCGGGCGCGCTGCGCGGTCAGGTCCTGGCGCTCGAAGGAGATCCGCGAGCGGGCGGCGGGGACCAGCGAGAAGGCGAAGACCGCGATCACCGCCACGGCGACCCAGCCCGCGACCGTCGGGGAGACCCGCAGCCGCAGCCAGGCGAGGATCGCGGCAGCGTCGAGGATCACCCGGCCGATGAACACCCCGGCCAGCACGCAGACGCCGCCCGCCGCCTCGAACATGTATCGCGGCACCGCCGGCCAGCCGTGCAGCGCAAAGGCCGTCTCGACGACCACCCACAGCACCACGCCTGCGGCCAGCAGCAGCACGGCGCGGTCACGCCGAATCAGCGCCATCACGATGGCCAGCAGGGCCGCGATCTTGACCGAGGCGGCGTCGAGGCCGTTGAAGCGTCCGATGGTCCCGGTGATCTTGTTGCCGTGCAGCTCGCGGGGGGAGTTCTGGGCCAGCGAAGCGGCGGAGAACGGGCTCTTTGAGCTGAGCGCCGGGATGCCGAGCCAGAGCACCGGGACGAGCACGAGCCCCACGATCATCTGGCGGCGCATGGCCGGAAGCGAGCGCCATGCCCAGACCACGTAGATCGCCATCGGGGCCCAGACCTCCGGCCGCCCCATGGCGGCCAGCCACCAGACCCAGAACGCCCACCGGTAGCGCCGGCACAGGATGCAGTCCACCGCCGCCAGGCACAGCGCCACGATCATCGTGTCCGACTCGGCGCTGAGCACTGTGTGCAGGTACTGGTCGATCCCCAGCACGGCCACTCCGGCGACCAGTCCGGCCGCGTAGGCGGCGTAGCGGCGCTCCGGGGGCGCGTTGACCAGCCGGAAGGCGACTCGCCAGGCGAAGATCACGCCGCTCAGCGAGACCGCGACCGCGGTGATCATCCACAGCCACAGCGCGTAGCGGCCGAACAGGGCGTAGGGCACCGTGAACAGGTACGGCAGCGGCTTCCACGACGGGGCTCCGTTGGTGTCGAGCTTGAAGTGGACGGTCAGATGGCCCCACACGATCCAGCCGTAGGGGTCGTACCCGGGCCGGGCCCGCGCCCACAGCACGATCAGGGTCGAGAGCAGGAGCAGGGCGACTGCACCCAGCGGCCAGCGGTAGGAGTACAGGAGCCGGGAGACCGTCTCGCGACGCTCGTTGAAGCTGGGTCCGGTGGCTGAACGGCGCCGCAGCGGCTCCGGCGACGGGAAAGTCTGCTCGGACACGTGCGGGCGAGAGTGTAGAGATCGCGGGCCCGACCGCCGCCCCTGCCGATCGCGTATCCTCCGCGGCTGCACCGGGCTGGTCTCGGCTGGCTGGCTCGCCCGGCGAGGCTCTCGCGCCCGCCGGGAGCGGCACCGTCTTGGCCGATCGGATAATCCAGTCCACGCGGGCCGCGGGTCCGCGGTCGGCAAGGCGGATAGAAGGTATTGGAGCGTCTGCATGAAATTCGAGATTCAGTGAGCGTCTCTGGTCCGAGCGGATCGGCGCCGCCCCCTGGCTCGGTCGCCTCAAAGCGCGTCCTGGTCACCGGCGGCTCGGGGTTCATCGGCCGCCACGCGGTCTCTCAGCTGTCGGCCGAGGGGGCCCGGGTGCGCGTCGTGGACCTCAAGCCCCACCCCGATCCCGAGGTCGAGATCGTGCTCGGCGACATCGCTGACCCCGAGGTCCTCGGACAGGCCTTCGAGGGCGGCTGTGACTGCATCGTGCACCTGGCGGCGGTGACCTCGGTGCTGCGCTCGCTCGAGCATCCGCAGCTCACCTACACCACCAACGTCGCCGGCACCGCGGCGCTGCTGGAGGCCGGCCGTGCGGCGGGGGCCACCTCGCTCGCGTTCGCCTCCACCAACGCCGTGACCGGACCGATGGAGGCGCCGAAGATCACCGAGGCCGCGACGCTGCGGCCACTGACCCCCTACGGGTCGACCAAGGCCGCCGGTGAGATGCTGATGTCCGCCTACACCGCCTCCTACGGCCTGCGCTGTGCCTGCCTGCGGCTGACCAACGTGTATGGGCCCGGAATGCAGGCCAAGGACAGCATCGTGGCCCGGCTGATGCGGGCCATCCGGCTCGGCACCACATTCGAGATCTACGGCGACGGCAACCAGGTCCGCGACTACGTCCATGTCGCCGACGTGGTGGCGGCGATGCGCCTGGCGCTGGTCAGCGGCGAGTGGGCCGGCCCCACCGTGATCGGGTCGGGCACCTCACTATCCGTGCATCAGGTCGTCGAGGCGGTGCGCAAGGTCAGCGGCGCCGAGCTCAATGTCCGCCACGGCGAGGCCAAGCCGGGCGAGATGCCGGCGGTCATCGTCGACCCCAGCCGTGCCCACGCCGCCGGCTGGTCGCCGGAGTTTCCGCAGCTGTCAGACGGACTGGTCGGCGTGTGGGACGAGTGGTCCAAGGCCGACGTCCAGGCGCCGGTGACCGCAGCCGGAGGGCCGGGATGACCCCGCCTGCGAGCTCGATTGCCGCCGGAGGGGCGCCATGACCGTGGTCGGGAGCAAGGCGACAGTCTCCGGGCCCGAGTACGAGCGCCTGGAGCCGGCCGAGCGGGGCGCCGCCGAGGCCTTCCTGGCCGCGCATCCCGTTGGCGCCGGAGCTCCGCTGGCCGTGGTCATCCCGGCCTACAACGAGGAGCCGACAGTGGCCGAGGTGATCGCCGGCATCCCCTCCGAGGCCGCCGGGCTGCTCACCGAGGTGATCGTGGTGGTCGACGGCGCCAAGGACGCCACCGTGGCCCGCGCCACCGAGGCCGGCGCGCTGGTCTGCGACGTTGCCGTCAACCGGGGCCAGGGCGCGGCGCTGCGCCTCGGCTACTGGCTGGCCCGGGCGCGCGGGGCCGAGGTGATCGTCACGATCGACGCCGACGGCCAGTACGACGCCCACGAGATCGCGCGGGTGGTGGAGCCGATTCGCTCAGGCCAGGCCGACTTCGTCTCGGGCTCGCGCCGGCTCGGCAACGAGCTGACCACCGACGCCACACGCCACGCCGGGGTGCTCGTGTTCGGCGCGCTGATCAGTGTTCTGGTCCGTCACCGGATCACCGATCCGGCCTGCGGCCTACGCGCGATGCGGGCTGAGGTGACGGCGGCGGTCACGCTCGAGCAGCCCCAGTACCAGGCCTCGGAGCTGATGATCAGCGCGGCGCTGCACGGCTACCGGCTGGCCGAGGTGCCGACCACGATGCGCGACCGCGGCCGTCACGCCACCGCCACCAAGAAGGGCGGGAACCTCGGCTACGGACTGCGGTTCGCGCGCGCCGCGGTCCACACCTGGCGCCGCGATCGCAAGGCGGCCCGCAGGCCGCTGCGGTCCGAGAAGATCCAGAACTCGTAGACCGCGAACTTCGCGGCGAACATGATCACGAACACCGCCAGATAGGCGGCGGTGACCAGCGCCGCCCGGACGCCGTGGCCGGGGGCGATGCTCTGCACGTGCGCCTGGGCCCAGGCGGTCGAGAACGAGGTCGCCACCAGCTGGATGACCGAGATCACTACGTAGGCGAAGATCTCACGCCAGAAGTTGACCCTGCCGCGGATCTTCCATGCCCAGCGGCGGTTCAGCACCCAGTTCGGGACGGCGCCGGCGACGAAGGCCCCGATCGAGCAGCCGGTAGTGCCGACACCCATCACGTAGAGCAGCGGGAACACCACCGCGCTGGTGCCGAAGGCGACTATCGAACCGATTGTGTAGCGGGTGATACGGGCTCCCAGGGCAGAGCCGCGCAACCGCTGAACGCGGTCAGTTAGCACGAGACCTCGCATCGTAGCGGGTCCTAGCGCCCTTTCCGGCGTCCTGCGTGCAGGATCGCGGCCGCCCGAAGAGCCGGCAAGAGGGCCATTTTTGGGTGCCTGGGGTCGTTGTGACGCGATCTCGTTGTGGTACCCGATTTCGGATGCCGAGTCTCCCGGTACGTTCTGCGGCGATGCGCATCCAGCCGGCGACCGACCCGATCGTGCTCGACGACGACCTGGTGCTGGCCGGCGACAACGCGCTCGTACTGGACCGTCTTCCCGCACAGGCGTTCGACCTCGTCTACATGGATCCGCCGTTCAACACCGGTCGCCTGCAGTCGCGACGAACCACGTCGGTGACCGTCGATCCCGACGCCGGACGGGTCGGCTTCGGGGGGCGGCGATACCGGTCGCGGCTGCTGCAATCGCTCAGCTACGACGACCAGTTCGCGGACTATCTGGGATTTTTGGGACCGCGGCTTATCCGGGCGCGGGAGCTGCTGGCGCCCCACGGGACGCTGTACTTCCACATCGACTACCGCGAGGCCCACTACTGCAAGCTGCTGCTGGACGAGGTGTTCGGCCGAGAGGCGTTCCTCAACGAGCTGATCTGGGCCTATGACTACGGCGCCAAGCCGCGGCGACGCTGGCCGGCCAAGCACGACACGATTCTCGTCTACGTGCGCAACCCGGGACGCCATCACTTCGACGCCGACGCCGTGGACCGCGAGCCGTACATGGCGCCCGGACTGGTCAGCGCCGAGAAGGCGGCGCGCGGCAAGCGCCCCACCGACGTGTGGTTTCACACCATCGTCCCCACCGCCGGGCGCGAGAAGACCGGCTACCCGACCCAGAAGCCCGAAGGCGTGCTGCGGCGACTGGTGGCGGCCTCCTCACGGCCCGGGGGCTGGTGCCTGGACCCGTTCGCCGGGTCCGGGACGCTGGGCGCGGTGTGCCAGAGCCTGGGTCGCCGGTTCGTGCTCGTGGACCGCCACCCGGTCGCGGTGGGCGTGATGCGCGACCGGCTCGACGGCTCGCCCGCCGACCCCGGCGGGCCCCGCGCGGCGGTCGCTACAGCGGCGGCTGCGGAGGATCCTGGGGGGGCAGCGGCGGTTCCTCTGCCGAGCCGTGGACCAGCGGCACGAACCTGACCGGGTCAAATCGCTCGTGCACCAGCCCGGCCTCGGTGCGCCGGATCCGAACCAGGTACTGCTTGCGATCGCCGACCGGGGCCACCAGGCGGCCGCCCATGGCCAGCTGATCCTCGAGGGCCGGCGGGGCCGCCTCGCCGGTGGCGGCGGCGACGTTGATGGCGTCGAACGGGGCCTTGGCCGGCAATCCCTCCCAGCCGTCGCCATGAACGCAGGTCACGTTGTCGAGGCCCATCTCACGCAGCACCGCGTGGGCCGATGTGCTGAGCTCGGCGTGGCGCTCGATCGTCCACACCTCACCCGCCAGGTGGGCCAGCAGCGCGGCGTGGTAGCCCGAGCCGGTGCCGATGTCGAGCACCCGGTCCGACGGCTTGACCTCGAGCAGCTCAAGCATCCGCGCCACCACGATCGGCTGCGAGATCGTCTGCCCGCATTCGATCGGCAGCGCGACGTTCTCGTAGGCACGGCTGTATTCGGCGTAGCCGACGAACAGCTCACGCGGCACCGAGGCGATCGCCTCCAGGACACGCTCGTCGCCGACCGCGGCGCGCAGCCGCCTCGAGAGTGCGCGCGCCGGATCCATGCCCCAGAGTTTCCCCCCAAGCGCGGATCCGCACACGGTCGCAGTCGCCATCCGACGGTGCCAAAATCGAACCGATGGCTTGGAGCCTGCAGTTTCAACGCGCGCTGATTGTGATCCTGGTGGCGCTGCTGGTGGCGATCGGCGTGATCCTGGTGAGCAACCGGGGTTCGTCGTCGGCGCCCACCGCCACGGCGAGCTCGCAGTTCGAGGGCCCCACGATGCCACCCGGCCTGCGGGCCACGAACTTCTCGCTGGTGGACCAGAACGGCCACCGCGTCACGCTCGACCACTACCGGGGCAAGGTCGTGGTGCTGACGTTCATCCACTCGCTGTGCCACGACACCTGCCCGTTCATGGTCGAGCAGATCAAGGGGGCGCTGGGCGAGCTGCCCAACGACGGCGCCGGCGTCCCCGCGATCGGCGTCAGCGTGGCGCCCGCCGAGGACACGGTGGCCCACCGGCGGGCGTTCTTGGCCAAGCACGAGCTGAGCGGCCGGATGGCCTTCGTCAACGGCCCCATGAGGGCGATGCGAAAGATCTGGCACGCCTACGCGATCCAGCCGGTGACACCGAAGATCGACCACTCGACGTTCGTGCTGCTGCTCGACAAGCGCGGGATCGAGCGGGTCGGCTTCGCCGCCGATCAGCTCACGCCCGAGGACCTGTCGCACGACATCCGGGTGCTCGAGCGCGAGCCCGCCTGAGCCCGGTCACGGGCGGTCTCGTCGCGGTGCGTTGTGTAAGAGCTTCGTCGTAATCGGCGCTTTCTCACGGTCGACTTACGCTGAGCCGGTTCCGTAGGGGCATCTCCGATGCAACCACGAAGGAGCCCCTCATGACCCTCGCTGCTGCTGTCCTGAACATCACTCTGGCCGCGATCGTGTTCGCGGCGATCCTCGGCCTTCTGGCATCGGCCATCCACGGCTCGCGGATCCGGTTGCGCGCGCCGTCGATGCGGGCAATTACAGCTTCGCTAGCTCCAAGCGCTCAGCGACGGAGGCGAGGAACGCCGCCGCCCGCGAGCCGAACAGGATCCGGTGATCGCAGGCCAGCGTCAGCGCGATGATCTGACCGGGGACGACAGCACCCTGGCGAACCACCGGCGCTGACCGGACCGACCCGGCGGTCAGCGCGGCCGCCTGCGGCGGGGTTGTCAGCACGCTCCAGCGATCGACGCGATGGTCGCTGTGATCGGTCAGGGTGAAGGTCGTGCCGGCGAGCTCGGGCGGGGTGAGCGTGCCGGCCCTGGCTTTGTCGCTCAGGGTCTCGAGCTCCCTGGTGAGCTGGGGCAGGGGTTTGGTGTCGGCGTCGAGCACGGTCGGCGTCGTGTAGCCGCCGTCGACGTGGATCGCCACCCCGATGTTGATCCGGGAGTACAGCTCGTAGTGACCGTCGCGATAGGCGGCGTTGGCCAGCGGGTGGCCACCCAGCGCCAGGGCGCAGGCCCTGACCAGGACCGCCGTGACCGAGCTTCCACGACGGTCGGCGAGCTCCAGCGCCGCCCCGATATCGACGTCGCGGCTGAGCTCGAGGTCGGGGACGGTCGCCCGGGTCTCAGCGGTGCGGCGCGCGATCGACCGTTGCGAGCGGTCGGGCTCCAGCACCCGGATCGCGCCCTTGATGCCGGTCGGCTCGGCGCCTGCTGGTTGCGGGTCCACGGTGGGTCCGAACATAACGCTCCCTTACGCGCGCACTCAGAACGGCCAGTCGGCGGTCACGTCGGCGCCCTCCCAGATGGCCACGAACTCCTCGGCCTCCAGGCCCACCAGGTCGGCGCGGAGCTGCTTGAGCAGCTTGGCCGCCTGCTTGGCCGGCAGCTCCCAGTAGAGCACCACCTCACCGTCGTCGATCGAGATGACCTCGATCCTGTCGACGCGGTGGCGGTCGGCCATGAACACCGGCTCGCGACCGGTGCGGGAGACGATCAGGTGGTAGGCGCGGTTGGCTCTCATCGGCTGAGGGCGAGCGCGGCGCCGGCCTGCTCGACGGCCCGCTCCCCGGCGAACAGCTCAGCGCCGACCTGGATCGCCGGCACCGAGTGCGCGCCGGCGGCCCGGGCCCGCCGCCCGGCCTCGTCGAGAGCGCCCGTCACCGAGCGCAGGGTGATCCCCTTGAGCACCGCTGTGGGGTGCATCTCGCAGGCGGCGGCGGCCAGCAGGACCGTGCTCTCGCCGAGGTCGCGGCCGCCGGCGAACACCTGCCGAAATGCCGCCAGCGAGAACGCGACGGCACGGCCGACGCGCTTGGCGTAGGTCGCCGCGAGCATCGCCAGTTCGCTGTCCAGGGGCCAGGTGGCCGGCCATCGCAGCGGCTGCAGCTCGGCTTCGATCGCCTGGCGGGCGATCCGCTCGCGGTCGGGCTCCGGCCAGGCGGCGCCGATCTGGGTCCCCACCACCGGCTCCCACTCCGGGACCACGGCAAGCTCGGACATCACGCGCTCGGCGGCCAGATAGCAGTCCGGGCTTGCCAGGTCGTAGAAGAAGATGGGCTGGGCGGGTGTCTCCGCCACGTCGGCGTTCCCGGCTCGAGATCAGCCGTGGATCAGCCAGCCGTCCGCGGCGCGGGCGGCCTCCATCACGGCCTCGGACATCGTCGGGTGGCCGTGAACCAGCCGGGCGATCTCCGGGTAGCCGCCCTCCAGCGCGCGGGCGTTGACCAGCTCTTGGATCAGCTCGGTCGCCTTGGCGCCGACGATGTGGCCGCCGAGCAGCTCGCCGTAGCGCTTCTCGCCGACGATCTTGACGATCCCCGTGCGGTCGCCGTAGACGGTTCCGGCTCCGACCGCTCCGTACTGGACCTTGCCGACCACGACGTCGTAACCCTGCTCGCGGGCCTGGGCCTCGGTCAGCCCGAAGCTGGCCACGTTGGGGGTGCAGAAGGTGGCTCGCGGGATGTCGATGTACTCGAGCCCGTGAGTCTCGAGCCCGGCGGCGTCCTCGACGGCGATCACGCCCTCGTCAGAGGCCTTGTGGGCCAGGGCGGGGCCGAGCACCAGGTCGCCGATCGCGTAGATCCCGGCGGCGCTGGTGCGCATCGCGCCGTCGACTTCGATCAGGCCGCTGTCGGCGAGGTTGAC
>DASXZB010000032.1:0-52831 GCA_036502145.1 Solirubrobacteraceae bacterium
ATGCCGTCGAGGGTGAGCCCGCGCTTGGGCCCCCGCGTTCCCGGCTCCCGCAGTCCCCACGCGAGCTCGATGCTCGGTGGCATGGGCGGCTCGGTCATTTTTCCGCGGGAGTTCCTTGACACCGTCAGAGAACTGCGTATACCTTTCGCATATTCGCGTAGGACATACGCAGTTTCTATCACACGAGGAATCCAAGACGAGGCGGGGGTACTGCAGAACTTCCATCGACCTGCCGGGCGCGAACGGGTTTGGGTAGTTGTGCATCGCGGACGTGAAGAAGTCCGCAAATCGCCCGCCGGGGCGACGATCGGGGGAAGTTGTGCATGCGGCCAGCACAGGCCGAGCGACCGCCGCACGCACGTCTCCGAGGCCAACGAAGCCCAAGCCCGGGACCGGTACCCTAAACACCGTGACCTATGTCCCGGACACCGGGTACAGAAACCTGCTCGTCACCGGCGACGAGGCGGTCCGGATCACGCTCAACCGCCCGGAGAAGCGCAACGCGCTGTCGCTGGAGCTGATGGAGGAGATGATCGCGGCGCTGCGCGAGGCGGCGGCCCAGCCCACGACGCGGTCGATCGTGATCGAGGGCGCCGGGAAGTCGTTCTCGGCCGGGCACGACCTGCAGGAGATGATCGGCCGCGACGAGGCGTTCTACCGCGAGCTGTTCGGCGTCTGCACCGTGATGATGGAGACGATTCACGAGCTGCCCCAGCCGGTGATCGCGAAGGTCAACGGCGTCGCCACCGCCGCCGGCTGCCAGCTGGTGGCCGCGTGTGACCTCGCCGTCGCCGCCGACGGCGCCCGGTTCGCCACCCCCGGAGTGAACATCGGGCTGTTCTGCACTACCCCGATGGTCCCGGTCTCGCGGGCGGTGGGCCGCAAGCGGGCGATGCAGCTGCTGCTGACCGGCGAGCCGATCGATGCCGCCACCGCGCTTGACTGGGGTCTGGTCAACCTGGTGGTCGCGCCCGAGGAGCTCGAGTCCGCGGTCACCGAGCTCACCGCCGCGATCGCGCGCTCCAGCTCGTACACCGTCGCCGTCGGCAAGCGCGCCTTCTACGCCCAGGTCGACCGCTCAGAGCACGCGGCCTACGAGCACTGCCAGGTCGCGATGACCGAGAACGCGCTCGCCGACGACGCTCAGGAGGGGATGAGCGCGTTTCTGCAAAAGCGCCCGCCGACCTGGCGCGGCACCTAGCCAACGGCCGAACGCGGGGCCATCCCCGGACCATGAGCTTTCAGACGCTGCGCTACGACATCGATGGTCCGATCGCGACGATCACCCTGAACCGCCCCGAGCGGCTGAACACGATCGTCCCGCCGATGCCCGACGAGTTCGAGGCCGCGGTGCGCCAGGCGACGCTCGACGACGCCGTAAAGGTGATCGTCCTGCGGGGCGCGGGGCGGGCCTTCTGTGCCGGTTATGACTTCGGGGAGGGCTTTCACCACTGGGACGACGTGCTGACCACCGACGGACGCTGGGACCCCGGCAAGGACTTCGCCACCGCCTCGGTCTACGGCCCCACCCAGAAGTTCATGAGCATCTGGCGCACCCCCAAGCCGGTGATCGCCCAGATCCACGGATGGTGCGTGGGCGGCGGCAGCGACATGGCGCTGGGGGCCGACCTGATCATCGCCGCCGAGGACGCCCAGATCGGAACGCCGTACTCGCGCATCTGGGGCTGCTACCTGTCAGGCCTGTGGATCTACAGGCTGGGGCTGACCAAGGCCAAGGAGCACGCGCTGACCGGCAAGCCGCTATCCGGTCGCCGCGCGGCCGAGATCGAGCTGATCAACCTCGCGGTGCCGTTTGACCGGCTCGAAGCCGAGGTGGCCGACCAGGCCCGGCAGCTGGCCGGTCTGCCGAGCTCCCAGCTGGCGGCGATGAAGCTGATCGTCAACCAGACCTACGAGAACATGGGACTGCACTCCACGCAGACGCTGGGCCCGATCCTCGACGGGCTGATGCGCAACACCCCTGACGCTCGCGCGTTCATCGACACGGCGAGCCGGGACGGGGTCAGCGCGGCCACGGCGCAGCGCGACGGGCCATTTGCCGACTACAGCATGGCCGGCCCCGACGACCGGCCCGATCCGGGCCACGTGATCGATCCCGATGTGTAGACGACTCAGCGGAAGCTGTCGGCGGTTACCCGACTGACCTCGGTCACCACGTCGGCGGGGATCCCGGCTCGCTTGGCGGCGGCGACGATGGCGTCCGGAGTCGGCGCTTCGTAGAGGCAGAAGGACCGGTGCCGGTCGGCGCTGAGGAAGGAGAACAGCCAGCTGACCCCTTCGTCGGCGTTGACCTCCTCCAGCAGGCGGACATCATCGCTTGACATGTCGAGCTGGTCGGCGAAGCGACGCTCGATCAGGTACATGGGCATGGTGGCGATCCTACCGTCCCCCGGGGCGGTTCACCAGCGAATGGCGGTAGGCGTAACCTGCGGCTTCGGTGCGGTTCGCCGCCCCGGTCTTGCGCAGGATGCTGCGCACGTGATTGGCGACGGTGTGGCCGCTGATCGACAGCGCCTGGCCGATCTCGCGGTTGCTGGCACCGGAGGCCACCAGCTGCAGGATCTCCACCTCGCGCCACGAGAGATCATCGGGCGGCATCCGTGCCGGCTGCTCGCGCGCTCCCAACGCCAAGGCACGAGCCAGCAGCGTCGGCATCCCGATCATCCCGGCCAGCATCACCGCCTCCGACAACAGCTCCGAGGCGCGGACGGCGTCGCCGCTGCGCCCGCGCATGTGCAGTGTTCGTCCGTAGGAGTAAAGGGTGTGGGCGACCCAGGTCGGAGCATCCATCTCCCGGTTGACGGTCAGAGCGCGCTCGAAGTGCGCGACCGCGCGGTCGTGCTCGCCCAGCGTCGTGGCCAGCAGCCCCAGGTAGCGGTCGGCGGCGCCGTAGCACGCCACCCCGTGGCCGATCACCACGTTGCCGCCGGCCAGGGGGGCCAGCTCGGGATACAGCAGCTCGGCCATCTCCGTGTCGCCGACCGCCGAACTGGCGTCGGCCAGATAGGTGAGCGAGGCCAGCCAGAGGTTCGCGCGCAGACTGTCGAAGCCCTCCTGGCGTACACGGTCGAGCTCGCGGCGCGCCTCCCTCTCCATCGCCAGCTCGGCCAGCAGCGCCGCGAACCCGGGACGCCAGGTTCCGCTCGAGCGCTCGCCGTCGGCGAACGCCCGGGTGGCGGCGGCCAGCTCGGCCAGCCGTCCCTGCTCACGGCGGATCCCGAACATCTGGATCCCGTAGATGCCCGAGGCGGCGCGGCCGCTGAGCAGGCGGCTCCACTCGTGCGAGCGCTGGGCCGACGCCTCGGCGTCCTCAAGCCGGCCCGCGCAGAGCGCGAGCGTCGCGGTGTAGTGCTCGGCGACGTGCAGTGGGAACGGCTGGCGCAGGCGGATCGCCATCTCGTGCACCTCGGCCAGCTCGCGCTCGGCACCCTTCAGGTCGCCCAGGGCGATCAGGCCGGCCACGCGCCACTCCATCGCCTCGGCCTGCAGGTCTCGCTCGCCGAGCTCCGCGGCCAGCTCGCGGGCCTCCGAGAGCATCTCGAGCGTCTGCTCGAGGGTGGACTCGCGCCGCGACCAGTACGAGCGCATCAGCACCGTGGCGAGTCCAAGGCGATAGTCGAGTCGCCGGGCCATCGCGATCGCCTCCCATTCGGCGCTGGCGCTCGCGGCGTAGTTGCCGACGAAGGCGCGAGCGCGACCCAGCCCGGACAACAGCATCACGCGCAGTTCGGAATCCCCGTCGTCGAGCGCCAGCGATGCTTCCTCGAGCAGTTCGACCGCGCCCTCGTCGGTGATCCCGGGGCGCCAGCAGGCCTCCTCGAAACCGATGGCGGCGGTGGCGAGCAGGTGAGCATCACCGAGTCCGCGGGCGATCTGCGCCGCGGCCCGGAAGGCCTCGATGGCCTCGTCGCTGCGGCCGCCGCGAAACAGCGCGGTGCCGAGCGCGAACTGGGCCTCGGCCTGCGCTCGTGCGTCGTCGATGCCCAGCTCCAGCGCGCTGCGAACGCGAGCCTCGGCATCGTCGTAGTCGAGCGTCCGCAGCGCTTGGCGGCCGGCCAGCAGCGAGTACTCGATCGCGCGGCGCGGTCCGTCCACCGCCACGGCGGCGCTGAAGTGGTGGGCCAGCTCGGCCAGATCGCGGCCTTTGTCGTCCACGTGCTTGCGCTCCAGCGCCTCGGCGACGCGCAGGTGAAGCTCGGCGCGCCGCAATCCCGGCAGACGATCGTAGAGCGCGCGCCGCACCAGCTCGTGGGTGAACCGGTAGGTGAGCCGGCGGGCCGACACCTCTTCGACGATCCCGTGCGCGATTGCCTGTTCGAGCGACTCGTTGAGCTTGGAGTCGGTGAGGCCGGATTGGGCCATCACCACCAGGTCGAACTCGGGTCCGGCGACCGCCGCCAGCTCCAGCAGGCCGGTGGTGGCGGTGCTCAGCCGGGCCAGGCGCTCGCTCACGACCTCGCGGACGCCCTCGGGGCTACCCAGCGCCGCCAGGGCGTCGGTCAGCCCGGCCGCACCGGCCGACAGGGCCTCGGTGTCGAGCAGAGTGCGCCACAGCTCAGTGATCAGAAACGCGTTGCCCCCGGTCAGCTCGCGCAAGGTCTGGGCCACGCCGGCCAGGTCGGGACCGGGGTCGGCGGCGCTCGCGGACTCCACGAACTCGGACACCTCCTCGGTGCTCAGGCCGCCCAGCCGCAGCCGGACCACGCCCTCGGAGCGTCGCAGGTCGACCAGCGCCGCCGACAGCGCCTCGGGAACCTCGGCCTCGGTGTCGCGGAAGGTCGTGACCAGCAGGGCCCGGGCCTCCGAGGCGCCACGAGCCAGATGTCGCAGCAGCAAGAGCGTCGGGGTGTCGGCCCAGTGGCCGTCTTCGATCACCACCACCACCGGCGCGGTGCGGCCGGCTGCGGCCAGAAGGTCGGCGACCGCGCTGTGCAGCCGGTGGCGCTCGGTGTCGTGATCGGCCGCCGCCGGGATCGGCAACGCGCCGACCTGTTGCGCCAGGTCCGGCAGCAGCCGGGTGAGCTCGCCGCTGCCGGCGCCGAGCGCCGGCAGCAGAGTGGTGGCGTCGCCGCTGCGGACAAGCTGGTCGAGCGCTTCGACGAACGGCCGGTAGGGCCGTCTGACGTCCGAGTCGCACGCGCCATAGAGAACCAGCGCGCCGCCCGCCGCGGCCTCTTGGGCGAACTCGCGGACCAGGCGGCTCTTGCCCGACCCGGCCTCGCCGCCGACCAGCGCGAACCGAAGCCCCTCGCCCTCGGCGCGCGGAATCAGCGCGCGCAGCGTGGCCAGCTCACGAGAGCGCCCCGCGAACGGGAACGAAGGCGTCAGGCGAAGGGGACCTGGGAGCTTGGGCATGTGTGGTCGTCGTGCCGGTCCTACGGGCACGACGGATAGTCAGATCTGATCATCCCACCCCTCGGCCTAGCGGTTCAACCCTGCGCAAAAGTGGGTCAGAACGGGTCATGACAGCACCCGGGAGGCGACGTAGCTTGCTCTCTGGGCCATCCGGCCCGCTGGGTCAATCAACACCGGGAGCACAAATGACCGCCACAACCTCGCTTGCCGACCTCGCCCACCGCGACCTCGCCGATCTGAACGACCGCATCGTCGGCCCCGAGGATCCGGGCTATGACGAGGCCCGGGCCGTCCACAACGGGATGATCGACCGCCATCCGGCGCTGCTCGTGCAGTGCTCGAGCGCCGACGACGTCGCCAGGTGCATCGCGTTCGCCCGCAACCACGGGGCCCCGATCGCGGTCCGCGGCGGCGGCCACAACGGCGGCGGCCTCGGTGTCGTCGACGACGGCGTGGTGATCGATCTCGGCGGGCTGGACCATGTCGTGGTCGACTCAGGCTCCGACACCGTCCGGGTCGGCGGCGGCGCCACCTGGGGCGCGGTCGACCGGACGACCGGCGAGTACGGCCGGGCCACGCCGTCGGGAATCATCTCCACGACCGGCGTCGGCGGGCTCACGCTCGGTGGCGGCCTCGGCCACCTGACGCGGGGCTTCGGCCTCACCGTCGACAATCTTCTCGGTGCCGAGTTGGTGCTCGCCGACGGCTCCAAGGTCCATGCCAGCGCCGAGGAGCATCCCGATCTGTTCTGGGCACTGCGCGGCGGCGGCGGCAACTTCGGCGTGGTCACCGAGTTCGAGTTCCGTACGCATCCGATCGGAGAGACGGTGATGGCCGGCCCTACCTTGTGGCCGATCGAGCAGACGCCTCAGGTGATGCGCTTCTTCAGGGAGTTCGTGCCCGCGGCGCCACGCGCGCTGAACGGCTTCTTTGCGCTGATGACCGTGCCTCCGGTGGACCTGTTCCCGGAGGAACTGCACCTGCGCAAGGTCTGTGCGGTGGTGTGGTGCATCGTCGGCTCCGAGGAGGAGGCGACGAGGCTGCTCGAGCCTGTGCACAGCGTCGGCACGCCGCTGCTGCACGGCGTCGGACCGGTGCCGCACGCGGCGCTGCAGAGCCTGTTCGACGGGCTCTACACCAAGGGTCTGCAGTGCTACTGGCGCGCGGACTTCGTCAACGAGCTGTCCGATGAGGTGATCGAGCGCCACCTGGAGTGGGGACAGAAGCTTCCGTCGATGCACTCCACCATGCACATGTACCCGATCGACGGCGCGGCGCACGACGTGGGAGCGACCGATACCGCGTTCAGCTATCGAGACGCGCAGTTCGCCGAGGTCATCTTCGGCGTCGATCCCGATCCGGCCAACGCCGGGACCATCCGGGACTGGTGCGTGGGCTACTGGGACGCCACCCACCCATACTCGGCCGGAGGCGCCTACGTCAACTTCATGATGGAGGAGGGCCAGGAGCGCGTCCGGGCCACGTATCGGGACAACTACGACCGACTGGCCCGGGTCAAGGCCCAGTACGACCCCTACAACGTGTTCCGGGTCAACCAGAACATTCACCCCGCTGGCGCCGCGTAACGAGACCGACCGGGGGCCGCCCGCCGCGGGTGTCGGGATGGGGGTATCCCGTAACCCGCGGCGGGCAATTTTGCGCAGACCTCAGCCGCGCCGGTACTTGGCGACCGCCAGCGGCAGGAACACGGCCAGGATCGCCGCCGTCCAGACCAGCGCCCGGACCACGAAGTAGGAGGCCGGGTGCCCCAGCAGCGCCTCGGCGTGGGGGCCGAGGGTCAACGCCCGGACCGCGTTGACCATGTAGGTCAGCGGTTGGTGCGCCGCGAACACCTGCAGCCAGCCCGGCATCGAGCTGACGGGCACGTACGCGCTCGAGACGAACGCGAACGGGAACACGATCATCCCCAGCCCCTGGGCGGCCTGCGCGTTGCCGGCGAACAGCCCCATGGCGATGAACGCCCATTCGAACGCGAATCCGAACAGGATCACCAGCCCCAGTGCGGCCAGTCCGTCGAGGGCGGAGCCGTGCAGGCGGAAGCCGACCGCATAGGCGATGGCGGCGGTGAACACAGTGCTCCAGGCGAAGATCGCCGTGTCGGCGAGCGCCCGGGCGGCGAGCACCGAGCTGCGCGGAATCGGCAGCGAGCGGAGCCGGTCGATGAAGCCCTGCTGGAGATCCTCGGCCATCGCGGCCGCGGTTCCGATCCCGCTGAACAGCACCCCGGTGGCGATGAATCCGGGCACCAGGAAGTCGACGTAGCTGATCTGAGCGATGTGGATCGCGCCCCCGAACATGTACCTGTAGATCAAGAAGAACAGGGACATCTGGATCGTGGCGAGAACGATCAGCTGCGGCGTACGGAGGTAACGCAGCAGGGCACGGCGGGCGACGGTCAGCGTGCTGCTGACCAGCCCGGCGTGGGCTCCGGTCCGCGCCACGGCGGCCGGGCCGAGTGTCGAGGCGGTGGATGTCATTGATGGCACTCCTTTCTTGGGCGTGGTTAGGCGGCCTCGGCCGCGTCCTGGTCCTCGCCGGCCGTGGGCTGCCCGGTCAGGGCGAGGAACACCTCGTCGAGGTTGGGCTGGCGCAGCGCGATGTCCTCGATCTCGACCTGCGAGGCGTCGACGGACCGCAGCGCGGTCATCAGCTGGTCGCTGCCGCCCTCGACGCGGACGCTGACCCGCCGGGTGGGGGCATCGATCTGCGCGTCGCTCTGATCCAAACGGTCGAGCAGCTGGGCTACGACGCTGAGCTGCTCTTCGTGGCGGACGTGCAGCTCCACGACATTGCCTCCGATGCGCCGCTTGAGCTCGGTTGGAGTACCCGAGGCGACCGTGTGTCCGTGGTCGATGATCACGATCTGGGTGGCCAGGTGGTCGGCCTCATCGAGGTACTGCGTGGTCAGCAGCACGTCGGTGCCGCCCTCGACGAGCCCGCGGATCGCCTCCCACAGCTCGTTGCGGCTGCGTGGATCGAGCCCCGTGGTGGGCTCGTCGAGCAGCAGCAGACGGGGCGAGCCGACCAGGCTGGCGCCGAGGTCCAGCCGCCGCCGCATCCCGCCGGAGTAGGTCCTGGCCAGCCGATCGCCGTCCTGCACCAGCCCCAGCTGCTCGAGCACCGCGGCGGCGCTCCGCTTGGCCGCCCGGCGGCCCTGGCCGAATAGCCGGGCCACCATCTCGAGGTTCTCACGGCCGGTCATGGCCGGCTCGACGGCGGCGAACTGACCGGCCAGGCCGATCAGGCGGCGGACCGACCGGGGGTCTTGTCTGACGTCGTAACCGGCGACCCGAAGCGTGCCCCCGTCGGGGGCCAGAAGCGTGGCCACGGCGCGCACGAACGTCGTCTTGCCGGCCCCGTTGGGACCCAGCACGGCCGTCACCTGGCCGCTGTGGGCCACCAGATCCAGGCCGTCGAGCGCCCTGGTCTTGCCATAGAGCTTGATCAGGCCCTGGGCCTCGATCGTCGTTCCCATTACTGCTCCTCCTGGTTGTTCTCTTTGTCGGGTGGGATGAAGGCTTCGGCGATCTCGCGCAGCCACTGCTCGCTCCAATCCAGCCGCCGCGCGCGGAGGTCGCCGATCACGCCGCGCAGCCAGGCGAGCTCGGCCTCCAGCAGCGCCATGCGGTACTCCTCCTCGAGCATGAACAGCCGCGGGAGTCCCGGCGCGGCCTCGCTGAGGGCTTTCGTCTCGGCGAGCTCGGCGGCGAGCCGCTGCTCGCGCTGCTCGAGTTGCTGGCGGGCATCCTCGGGGGTCAGGCCGAACATGATCGACAGCCCGACCATGAACTCGGGAAACTCCTCCCCGGTGGTCCGCAGCGAATCGCGCAGCCATTGGCGAGCGGCGGCGCGCCCCGGGTCGGTGATCGCGTAGACGATCCGGTCGGGGTAGCCCTCGACGGCAACCGTCTCGTGGACCTCGACAAGCCCCAGGCGAAGCAGCCGCTCGATCGCTTGATACAGGCTCGCGCGCGAGCGCACGTTGACCACCCGGTCCTTGGCCTGCACCTCGATCAGCTTCTGCATCCGGTAGACGTGCAGCGGCTCCTGATACAGCAGCCACAGGACCACGAGGCCGAGTGACGAACGGCGGGGAAGCTTTGATTCGGTCATGGCGAGCAACATACTAGCCAGTTAATAACTAGTCAAGTAATTACTATTGGAAGGCCCGCGATCCGTCCAGGATCTGCTGGTTTGCTGCGGTACGGCCGGGCGAGCGAGCGATGAAACCCGTATGGCCTGCGATCACTCGGGACTGCACAGCGGGGCGTGCCGATACCTGCGCGGGCCCGGCCAGCTCCGGATGGTGCTGATATGCGACGGATGCGGCGCCGAGTGCGGGGAGCTTGGGACCGTGCAGTACCGACCCCGCGGCCGCCGGCTCCTCGGCCATCTCGTCGAGCTGACGGCCACCGAGCTGGGCCTGTCGGAGGCGCAGACGGCGAGGGTCAGGCTGGCGGCGATGATCTGCGATGTCGGGCGCGATCAGATCCCGGCAGCAATCCTCAACAAGCGCGGAGCGCTGACCCGGGAGGAGTGGGACCAGGTCCGTCGCCAGCCTGAGCTCGGCGCCGCCGTGCTCAGCGACGCCAGCTTCGACGACCTGCGTGATTGGGTGTTGAGCCGCCGCGAGCGGGTCGATGGCAGCGGCTATCCGCGCGGGCTTTCCGGCTCGCAGATCCCACTGGAGGCACGGATTCTGGCGGTGGCCGAGGCCTACGTGGCGATGACCGGCCAGCGACCGTACTCGCCGACCCGCGATCCCACGGCGGCGCTGCTGGAGCTGGAGAGCGGGTCCGGCACCCAGTTCGATCCCGCGGTGGTCGACGCGTTCGTCCGGGGCTGCGGGCGCCGCGTTCGCCACCTGGCCGTGCAGGCCGCCTGAGCTGAGACCGTGAGAACGGAAAGGGTGGTTGTGACCGGCCTTGCCGTGGGTAGCCCCAAGGCAAGACAGGCAGCGAGGAGAGGACGGGCAGATGGAGGATCTCGACTCGGCTCGCAAACGGCGAGCCACTGAACCGCGTTCGAGACAGCATCAGGCAGACCGCCACGCCGAGCAGGCCAAACGGAAGGTCGCGCACCGGCGCGATGCCCAGTCCGGCGTCTCGGGCTGGGTGTCTGACCGGGCCTCGGAGTGGTCGCTCGATGGCCCCGACTGGGGGTTCATGGAGCGCCAGAAATACATCTGGAACCCTCTGATGGACTACTGGTTTCGGATGGAGATCGACGGCTGGGACAAGATCCCGGAGCCACCGGCGCTGCTGGTCGGGATTCACTCCGGGGCGCCGTTCGTGTGGGATGCCTGGACCGTGGGGGTCCAGTGGTGGCGACACTTCGGCGACACGCGCGCCCTGCACGGCACTGCACACGACGCCCTGATGGCGCTGCCGGCGGTCGGCAGCTACTTCCGCAGGATGGGGGTGCTCCCGGCGGCTCCGGACAGCATCACCTCGGCCCTGGCCGCCGGACACGACGTCGCTCTGTGGCCCGGCGGCGAACGGGACTCGCTGCGGCCGTGGACCAAGCGCGACCAGGCAATCCTGGCCGGGCGCACCGGGTTCATCAAGCTAGCCATCCGCAGCTGCGTTCCGATCGTGCCGATCGCCACCGTCGGTGGTCCCGACTCGATGCCGGTGCTGGCGAGCGGTCGCCGGCTGGCCAAGCTGCTGGCGCTTGACAAGGTGGCCCGCCTGAAGATGTTCCCGATCGCGCTCCAGGCGCCGTGGGGGATCTCGCCGGCGCTGCTGCCCGAGCTTCCCCTGCCGACCAAGATCCGCACCGCGTTCCAGGAGCCGATCGACCTGAGCTGCGACCCCGAGCGAGCCGACGACGACGAATACGTCCAGTCCAAGTACAACGAGGTCCGCACCAGCATCCAAGACGGGATGGACGCGCTGGCGCGCCGACGCCGGCTACCGCTGTTCGGCTGACCAGGACCGCGGGTCCGCCGCCAACCGCGGCGAATCAGCCGCCGATGACCGGCGCGACCGGGGTGCAGGCCGGCGATACCGGATGCTGGGGGTCGAGCGCAGTGAGGACGTCGGCGTCGGCGATGTGGTCATAGGGCATCGACAGGTGCTCGCCCTGATCGAGTGCGCATTGGGTCTGGAGCGTGATGTTGTCGACGCCGGGGCCGGTGAGGAACGCGGACTGGTAGGGAGTGACCACCTCGTCGTTGGCCGATTCGATCACGGTGTAGCCGACGCCGGGGAGCGTGTCGCGCGGGGAATTGAGCTTGGTCATGAACGACGAGCCGGCTTCCTGCTCAGTACAGGCGGGACAGTCGGCCAGCGCCGTGGTGGCCCCGGGGAAGTGCTGGGCAAGAGTGAACAGGCCGTCGAGCGTGGTCCCATGGTTGGACGGTGCGAGACCCACCAGCGTGTGGACCTTCGAGGCTCCGCCCAGGAACTTCATGTAGTACCGGGGCGTCATGCCTCCCTGGGAGTGACCGACGATGTCCACCTGGCTGGCTCGGGTCGAGGCGAGAACGCGGTCGACGAAGCTCGCCAGTTCAGCGGCGGAATTCCCAATCGGCCCAGTGGCGTAGACGCCGAACGATCCGCTGCCGTGGTAAGAGCCATAGTTGAGCGCGAACACGCAGTAGCCGTGGTCGTAGAGCAACGGTGACAGAGCCTGCCAGCTGTCAGACATGTCGCCAAAGGTTCCGTGCACCAGCACCACCGGCCGCGGGTGGGCGGCGGTTGGCTTGCATGACCAGTGATTCGCACCCGGCGGGCTGGCCGTGGAGCTGACATGGGAGTAGCCATAGGCGCCGTTGTAGATCACCGGCAGCGAGGCCGCCGACGCACTCGACGCCAGCGCAGCAGTCACCCACACTCCGGCCGCCAGAGCAATCAGCCACTTGCGCACAACGCATCAGCCTCCAACGAACCTGCCGAAACCACCACGCTCGACACCAGTAGCGCAGCGCTTACCCGCAGCCCGAATGCACCAAACCGGTCACTGGGTCCAAGGCGGCAGCTCGAGGGCGCGCTCGTAGGCGGCACGATCGTGCACCGGCTCGCCGTGCGACACGATCACGTGCTCGAACGGGAGGTCGAGCAGGGCGCGAAGCGCGGGCAGGACTGCTTGCTCGTGCCACGGCGTCGCCCACACCCGCAGCCGGCCGTCGTGCGCGGTGAGGGCGTCGGCGAACACGAGCGCGCGATGGTCGGGCAGCCATAACGGGGTCTCGGCTTTGCCGCGGCCGTCGTAGAGCGCGATCAGACCTCCCGGCAACTCGCTGCCGGGATGCACCGGCTCGAGCTCGGTGCGCGGAATCTCGCCGCGAAAGAACAGGTCGGGACCGAACGCCCTCGCGCCGTAGCGCCTGGCGAACAGATCGACGTCGCGAACATGATCTGGCTTGAGCACCACCACCGCGGTCGGGGGACGAGCCTCGATCCGGGCCCACAGCTGATGCGCCTGGGGTGGGGGCGCGAGCGGATCGAGCAGCAGCACCTCCGAGCCGGCCTCGACGCATGTCGAGGTCACGAGCGGCTCGAAGTCCGACTCAGGGGTCCAGCCCGGATGTCGGGTGCGCCAGATCCACAGGCCCGGCGCCACGGCTGCGACCTCGGTCGTCACGGGCGGGGATGCTAGGCGCCCGAGGACCGCTGCGCTCGGACGCGGGCTCATGGCATCCCTAACATCCCCTATGTGGAACGCGACCAGCTGCGCACCCTGCAGGCGCCTCTGAAGAGCCGCTACAAGGCGCAACCGCAAGCCGCCCTGGTCACCCTGTCGGCGGAGGGCAAACTGGGCGAGGGCGTTTCCTGCTCGGTGCAGACCGGGCGGGCGATCGCCGAGGCCGGCCTGCATCCGGCGACTGGCGGTGACGGGTCGCTGCTGTGCTCCGGCGACATGCTGCTCGAGGCGCTGGTGGCCTGCGCGGGCGTCACGCTGCAGGCGGTCGCCACCTCGCTGGGGATCGACGTGGCGTCGGGACGGGTGCACGCGGAGGGAGACCTGGATTTTCGCGGGACGCTCGGCGTAGACCGCGACGCGCCGGTGGGATTCAGATCCGTCCGGTTGGCGTTCGAGCTCGAGACCGATGCCGATGCCGAGCAGCTGGCGACGCTCCAGAAGCTGACCGAGCGCTATTGCGTGGTCTACCAGACGCTCGCCGCCGGTCCGGGTCTGTCGACGACTCTCGACACCGTCTGAGGGCGATCAGTGCCCGGTGGGCCCGGCCTGGAGCGTACGGCGCCGGGCGATTGCCGTCACCGCCGCCGGCAGCGGCGCGATCGCTGCCAGGGCGAGTGCCCGGGAGGGTCCGGATTGGGCCAGCTGGCCCGCCGCGGCCGCGCCGGCGGCGATGCCGACACCTTGCCAGGTGGTCAGCCAGGTGAACGCCTCGACCGCGCGGTCCGGAGCGACAACGTGATCGATGAGCTCGAATAGGGCCACGCTGAGCAGGCCGTAGCCGGCGCTCGCGATCACCAGGACCACCGTGATCGCCGGGATCGTGGGGTCCAGCAGCGCGAACGGGAGCACTGCGGCGATCAGCACGCAGCCGGCGACGTACCGGGCCCGTGGCTGACGGGAGGACCGCCGGCTGCCCGCCCACAAGGACGCGGCGATGCTTCCCACGGCCGAGAGCGAGAACGGCACCGAGGCCAGCTCGGGGCTCCCGGAACCGGCCGCCACCGCGGTCACCGCCACCTCGAGCGCGCCCAGCCACAGTCCCAGGCTCAGATCGCAGATCACGACGGTGCGCAGTCCGGAGCTTTCAAGCAGCACGGCTCCGATCCGGTGTCCCGAGACTCGTCGGGTCCGCGGCGAGCCGTCCCGGTGGCCCGATCCCACCAGTGCCGCCGCGACCGCGGCGCCCGTGACCAGGAAGGCCAGGCCGACGGTGGGGGAGACCAACGCCGCCACCGCCCCGACGAAGGCCGGGCTCAGTATCTGGGCGCCGTCCCCGAGCGCTGCGTTGAGCGCGTGGGCGGTGGTGACCAGCTCAGGACCGGCGATCCTGGTCCAAACGGCGCGAGCGGTGGCGATCAGCGGGGGAACGACGGCCCCGGCGATCGCTGCGCCCCCGATCAGCAGCGCGGCCGAGTGGGTGGTGGCGCAGGCGAAGATCAGCAGCGCCGCCGCGGTCGCGTGAGCCAGCGCCAGGTAGCTCAGCGCGGTCGGACCGGCGCGGTCGACCAACCGCCCGCGGACGGGCGCGAACAGCCCAGACCCGGCCGAGAACCCGGCCACGGCTGCGCCCGCGGCCGCAAACGACCCCGAGGCGGCGTGGGCGGCAAGCACGATCGCGAGTGAATAACCGCTGAACGACAGCCAGCCGAGCCCGCATGAGAGCGCCAGCCGGCGCGCTCCGGCGCGCGCCAGCAGCGCTCGATAAGGGGACAACATGATTTCTCCTGACCCGCCGGAAGCCCGGCGGGGATCGCTTGACGAAACGGCCGAAGCAGCGGCGGACCCGGCGGCCCGCCGGCCGAGCGCTACGGCGGCGTCAAGCGAAAGAGAGACATGACGTGTCCAGGCTACGGGATCTCTTGGCGCCGGTGCCCGAGCGTGTCGGAGATCTGACTCGCGTCAGCCGTTGCCGGCGTTGGCGCCGAGCGCGTTCAGCCAGGCCCGGATCGATTGTCCCGCCGGGGTGACCTGGCCCTCCTCGTAGCCCGTCGTCGCTTTGGCCAGGGTGATCCCGTTCAGGGTCGACCAGCCGTACTCGATCCCGGTGCCCGAGCTGGCGAAGCGAGCGATCGGCTGGCCTTGTTGCAGGATCGTGCCGCCTGGCGCGATGGCGGTGATCTGCTCTGCGACGTACTGCACCTTGCCCGCGTCGGCGCCGTCCAGCAGCTCGAAGTACACCAACGGCTGGCCCGCATACCAGTCTGGCTCGATGGCCAGGATCTTCACTCGGCAAGGGGCCAGGATCGGCGCGCCCACCGGCAGGCTCGCGTCCACGCCCTGGTCGGTGCGATTCCAGACGGTGACGTAGCGCAGGGGGTCGATGTACGTCGCGTTGTTCACCGGCGCGGCGATCAGCTCCAGGCGCAGCTGGTGTTTGACCTCGGACAGCGGCGGTGCGTGGGCGTTGACGTCGCCGACCGGATCGCTCGGCATGACCGTCGGAGCCTGCTGGCCGGCCGACGGTTGGATCGCCTGCGGTCGGCCGTGCGGGATCGGGCTGGCCGTCGTACTGGTGACCGAGCTGGTCGCGGTGCCGCTGACGGTGGTGGAGGACCCACAGGCGGCGAGACCCAGGGCGGCCAAACCCGCCAGCACGAGGCGCGCGATCAGACCAGCCGGGCGTCTGCGCCTTGGCCCGCTGGGGCGGCAGGTGGCGCAAGTCGATGGAGAAGGGCCTGCGGCAGTCAATTGCGTTTTCCGTCAACCGTGACGCCGTCTGACTCCCGCGGCCAGCCAACGCGATCCGGCCGGCTGCCTCCGACCGGACGGCGATCTCGCAGCGATAAACCGCTGCACACGCTAACAGGCAGCCCGGGTCGGGCGCGCGGCTTCGAGCCCGGCGGCGACGGTCTTCGCCGAGTGCGAATCGACACGAGCCTGCCCTCTGCACCCAGCGACACCGGTATCGTGGTCGGCGGTGAGTGAGCACGCTCTGGGGAGCGAGGACGCGACTTCGCGTCGTAGCCGTCTCCGCGGCGCAATGGCCCGCTGCGCGGCGGTGCTTGTAGTGGCGGTGGGCGTAGGCGGGTGCGGGGACTCGATGCCGTCGCCGGTCGACACCGCCGTCCAGAACTATCTGACTGCCCTGTCGGAGGGCAACTACTCGGGTGCCTGCGCCCTGCTCGATCGCCGGACGCGCAAATCGCTGGTCAGGTCGACGGGGTCGCGTACCAGCTGCGCGACCGCGTTCACTCGGTGTCTGCCCAACAATGCGCAATCAGCGAAACGGGACCAGTCACAGCTGGCGTTCGCGACGGTTCAAGTCATCGTCGACGGCTCAAAGGCCCACGCCAACGTGAGTGGAACCGCGGTGGCGAGAGCGATCCGGCGGGTGACGCTGGCCAGACAGCGAGGGCGATGGAAGCTGACGTCGTATGGGAAGGCGTTGCGAGCCTGCCGGCTCGGAGGCCGTCCTCACCGCACCCAGAGTTGATCGAGTAGTACGCCCCAAACCGGGTTGTACCGGTAGTTGCCCACGCGGCGCGACAACAGGTCGACCTCGTTCGGCGTGCCGGTGGGAAGCCAGATCGCGAGGTTCGTGAGTTCACGGTCGATCCGCGCCCAGCGAGCGCTCGCGGCCGGCGGATCGGTGCTCTGCAGCGAGTCCGCAAGCGCAACCTGTCGGTCCACGGCGGGGTCGCAGAACTCGCTGGCGTCGGTGGTCGCGGGTCCGTTTGCGGGCACGTAGTAGTTGCAGGTGAGCTTTCCGATGAAGTCGTTCGCGGACGCGTAATCCGCGCCCCAGCCGCCGTCGATGACCTGCACCCGGTTGCGCGAGTCGTTGGTGAACGTGAAGTACGTGCTGTCAGGCAGAAAACGCAGCGTGGCCCGGAAGCCGAGTTGGGTGAGCGCGGTCACCGTGTCGCCGGTCTCGTCGTTGGTCTGAGGGCCGGAGATGTTCCAGACGGTGACCTTCATTCCGGCGGTGCCGGAGGCGGCGACCGGCCGCCGGGCGCGTAAGAGATCGGGCGCCCGCCACCGCCCATCGCCGGCCGAGTTGCGGGTGTAGGGACAGTAGCGCCGGTAGCCGGGTATGCCCGGCGGGAGGATCTGACAAGTGGGCCGGGCGGCGACCCGGCCACCGTAGGAGTCGACGATTCGAGCACGGTCGAGCGCGAGGTTCAAAGCGCGTCGCACGCGGATGTCGTTGAAGGGCGCTGTGCGCACGTTGAGGAACATGAAGCTCGTCTCCATCATCGGGTTCACCCGAGCTTGATCGCGGTGATGCACGAGGAAGTAGGTGGCGTGTCGGCCCGGGATCTGGCCGAGATTCGCCATGAAGTCGGCGCCCCCGTGGGCGACCGAGCTGACGCCCTGGGCTCCGCTCAGGTCGAGCCTCAGCAGGAGGCGAGTCGGGAACCCCTCAGGCTGAGCCGCGGCCGACCATTCGCGGAAGTGGGGGTTCCGGGTCAGGAGCACCTCATTTGCAGGGACGTAGCGCGAGAGCTGGTAGGGACCGGTCGCGGGGAGCGGACTGCGGGCCTGGCTGTCCGGGATCGAGCCCGGCAGCACTTCGGCGTAGGCGAGGGTCAGCTTGTACAGGAAATCCGGATCCCGGCGCGCGAGATGGAAGGTCACGGTTTGGGCTCGGTCGTTGGCGACTATCCCGCGGGAGAGATCGCAGCCGGCGGGCCGGCGCAGGCATGCTGGCGCGCCGACGATCGACTGATACCAGGTCGTTCCGGACGAGCCGATCGCGAACAGGCGCTCAAACGAGTGGGTCACGTCGCTCGCTCAACGGGCCCGGCTCGAGCCCTGCGCAATCGCGCAGCGTCTCTGTGATCGACGCCGCGACTTGCAACGCCAGGAAGACCGTCGGCTGCGGCCAGCACGCCCCTACGGCCCTGACGGACGCCAACCCCGGGGGCAACACGATCGACCCTTCCACGGACACCGAGTACGTGACCACGTTCGACAACACCCTGCAGGTCATCAACGGGGCTACGTGCCGCGCCGGGAACGTGACGGGCTGCGGGCAGCCGGCTCCGGCAACGTTGGCGGGCCCGGCGCCGTTCTCGGTCGCGATCAACCCCTCCACGAGCAGTGTCTATGTCGGCGATTCTGGCGAGTTTGAAGGGGGGTTCCCGTGGTCGATCTCGGTGCTCGACGCCGCGACCTGCAACACCATCGATTCGGCCGGGTGCTCGGCGACCCCGATCAACTTCACGCGGCCGGCGCTGCCGTTCGCGCTCACCGCAGACCCGACGAACGACACGATCTACTCCAGCGACCTGTTCCTCGACACCAACGGCGACCTCGGCGACACCGTGTCCGCGATCGACGGCGCGACCTGCAACGCGACTGTGACGTCCGGCTGCGGCGCGACGCCCGCGGGTCTCACGATCCCCGGAGCGGCCGACGGCAGCGCGGAGGACGTCGCGACGCACACGCTCTATGTCGCCGACAACAGCGCGCCGGGGTGTCGGTGTTCGACACCTCGACGTGCAACGCCTCCCACACCGGCGGCTGCGGCCAGTCCCCGCCCCAGATACCGCTCGGGACCTTCCCGATGTCAGTCGCGGTGAACCAGAAGACGAACACAATCTACGTGCTCAACCCGGGCACGCCATCCACGGTATCGGTGATCGACGGCGCGAGATGCAACGCTACCGTCAACAGCGGCTGCGGCGCCGTCCCCCCGACCGTCACGGTCGGAAACGCCTCCTCCAACCTGGCGGGACTCGCGGTCGATCAGGCGACCGACACCGTCTACGTCGTCAACACGGCGGACGACACAGTGTCCGTGATCGATGGCGCCACGTGCAACGGTGCGGTCACCTCCGGATGCGGTCAGACGCCGGCGACTGTGTCCGTCGGACACCAGCAGTTCGGTTACGTCGCCGTCGACCAATCCACCAATCTGGTGTACGTCACCAACCAGCTCGACGACACGATGTCCGTGATCGACGGCAACACCTGCAATGCAACGATCACCACGAGCTGCGGCCAGGCTCCCCCGACAGTTCCCGCCGGCGCCAACCCGTCCGGCGTCGCGGTCAATCCGAACGACGGCACCGCCTACGCGGTCGACAACGGCGGCGCCACCGCTACCTTCCTGCGCTTCGTCGTCCCGCGCCGGCCGGCGGGCGTGACCGCGACTGCCCGCCATCGAGGCGCCATGCTGGCATGGGGACGTGTGTACAGCGGTGGCCTGCCGGTCATTTACCACGTGACCCCTTCACCCGCCTGCTCGGGGTGCACTGGCCTGACCACACCCTCGACAAGCGGGGTTCCGGCGACGACCGTCGGCGGTCTCGCCCGCGGCGTGACCTACACGTTCACGATCACCGCGACCGACGCGGCCGGCACCGGACCCGCGTCGGTGCGATCGAACCCGATCACGATCCCTCCGGCTGGCTGAGCTCAGCTCTCGAGCCGGGTGAGGTCGAGTTGGTTCAGACGCTCCGGGTCGGCAAGGATGTCGATCTCCACGATCTTTCCGCCGCTGACGGTGAAGCTCCCGACCGCGAACAGTTGTCCCTCCCGGGTCGTGATGAATCCCGCCGCGCCGTTGATGAGCGCCGGCTCGTTGAGTAGGTCAAGGCGCGAGTAGGTGAGCGCTCGGCTGGCCACGGCCTCCGCCCCTCGAACTTCGATGGATACGCCCGCCGGCACCGCGCCCTGGTCGGCCCTCAGCACCACATCCGGAGCCAGCACGGCGACCAGTCTGTCGAAGTCACCGTCGCGGGCGGCGGCGTGAAATGCGTCGACGACCTCGCGCTGGGCGCTCAGGTCGCCGTCGGGGACGGTGTGCTCGCCCTGGACGCGCCGGCGGGCTCGGCTCGCCAGCTTGCGCGCGGCCTCCGGGGAGCGATCGATGATCGCCGCGATCTGGTCGAACGGCACCGCGAACATGTCGTGCAGCACGAAGGCGAGCCGTTCGGCAGGAGCCAGCGTTTCGAGCACGACGAGCAGCGCCAGACCGACTGAGTCGGCCAGCAGCGCCTCGTGCTCGGGGTCGGTCCCGTCCGCACGGTCGATGATCGGCTCGGGCATGTGCGGGCCCATCGGCTCCTCGCGCCGGGATCGACGCGAGCGCAGCATGTTGAGCGACACTCGTCCCACGACCGTCGTCAGCCATGCGCCGAGATTCTCGATGTTGCCCGAATCCGAGCGGCTGAGCCGCAGCCACGCCTCCTGGACAGCGTCGTCTGCCTCGCTCAGCGAGCCCAGCATCCGATAGGCCACCGCCCTTAACTGGATCCGGTGCTCCTCGAATCGTTCCGCCAGCCATTCGCTCTCATCCATCGGTCACACGCCTCCGTCGCCGCGGGTCATACAAGTAGACCCGCCAGCTCCCGGCGATGTGACAATGTGGGCGACCCGGCCGGGGTTGATTCTGCGACAAAACCGACAGGCTGGCCCAAGGTTGTCACCGGACGTAGCTGTGACGGGCTGATGGCGACAAATCCGGCGGCGGAGTCCGGGGTTGTCACAGAACGCAAGGCCGCGGCCGGCCAGGCGAATGGCGGCGCGTTGGTGCAGACCCCGAGTGGGTCGTCGTGCGCGCGCCGCTCACCGTCGACCCATTCGATGAGGGCCCGTGGGTAGGCTGCTGGCGAGATGCGGGCGCGCCGTCCATCCCTCGCTGCCGCAGCGCTCGCGATCGGTTTGACCGGTTGCGGGAACGTCCGGTCCGGGCCGGACTCCACGCCCCGGTCGAGACCGGCCACGCCAGCCGTCCGGAGGGTCGCGTCCTCGATCCGGGCCGGCCACCGCACGTTTGTGCTCGCCGCTGGGTGGATGCCCAGCGGCCGAGGGTTTGCGATCACCGCCCGGCGATACGTCTGGCGCGCCCACAGCTACGTCGCGCTCACCGCGAGTGTCGTCGGCCATACCAGCGGCAGTGCCGGGACCGAGCGCGAGGTGGCCAGCGGCAACTACGGCAGCACCCAATCAAACCTCGGCAGACCGTCGGCCAGCTTCGTTCCGTTCGGCCTGGTCGACTGTTCCGCCCACCCTGCCGTCCTCCTGTTCGGTTGGACGGCTGCCGGGGTACGGGCGAGCCTGCGCCAGGCGGGGGTAACCCGCGCGCTGCGGCGGACAACCCCGCCCGCGGCGTTGGGGCTCGGACCGGGCGTGTTGGTCTACGGGCCGCTGACGAGCACGGCCGCGATAATCCAGCCCGAGGCCCCCGCACATCCGTTGGGGGCCCCGCCCGCTCACCGGGCCTGCCGCGACGGCACCGAGACCATCAGCTACGGCTTCCCCGACACCCGCGCAGGCGCCGGCGCGGCGCGGCCATCGAGTATGAGTGGCTCCGGATGAAATCACACGGCCTGAAAGGTAAGGCGATGCCCGACCGTTACGCGAAGATCAACTTGGCCGAGATTGAGGATGTCGCACCGGCGAACGGGTTTGCCGATCGATGGCAGGCCCGGGTGGCGCGCACCGCCCTGGGCGCCGAACAGACGGGCCTGACCCACTTCCGGTTGCTGCCCGGCAAGCGCTCGCCGTTCTCGCACCGCCATGCCAGCGCCGAGGAGGTCTACGTGATTCTCAGCGGGTCCGGTCGCCTCAAGCTCGACGACGAATTCATCGAGGTTCGGACTCTGGACGCGATTCGCATCGCTCCCGAGGTAGCCCGGGCGTTTGAGGCGGGCAGCGACGGCTTGGAGTTCCTGTCCTTCGGGCCCCACCATCCTGGCGACGGCCAGCCGGTTGACGACGACTGGGTCAAATGATCCCGCACGCGCCGCCCACCTCCGACAGTCTCAACCCGGCGGCGGTCAGTGAGCGCCGGCGCGGGCCAGGACAGCGGCGGGCACTCCGGCGCGGCCCGGGATCACGGTGTTGGCGCGCAGCGAGACGTCGACTGGGGGATAGGGCGGATAGCAGTCGTAGGTGCTGGCCGGGTTCTGCCACCAGTTGCCGACCCAGACGATGTTGCCGAACGGTCGGCAACCACCCCAGTCGTGTCCGTAGGGCTTACCGCCGGGACCGTCGACGCCAGTGGGGTTGTCGAAGGCGGCGTTGCCCCGCAGCGTGATGTAGCGGCTGCCGCCATCGGTGTACAACGCGTTGCCGCCATGGCTCGGCGCCTTGCCGAACACGACGTTGCCGGCGATCAGCTCGCCGTTGCGCAGCGTGGTGCCCTGCTGGCCGAGGGAGTAGATGCCGCCGCCGTCGTAGAGGAGCTGGAGGTAGTCGGACACCCGGTTGTCGAGGATCCGATTGCCCTGGCTGGTGGTGGGCGTTGTGTAGATCTTCCAGTTCTCGTATGGGCAGCCAGTGCAGCCCGGGAAGCGACCCGGGTCGGTCATACCCCAGCCCCACCCGATCGAGATCCCGGTGTAGGGCAGGTCGGAGAGGGTGTTGTGGATGATCGTCGTGCGCCTCGTGTAGCCGACGAAGATCGCGGCGGCGTCGAAGAACTCCTGCGCCGCCTTGGTCACTGTGTTGTCGGCGATGCGATTGTCGCTCGTGACCTGTCCCGCGCGGCTGGGATGGTGGTCCACTGCGTCGACGCCTCCGAGTTGGATCGCCGCGGCGGAGATGTCGGTGAACCGGCTGTTCTCGATGGTGTCGTGCTGGCTGCCGGTGTCGAAGTCCACCGCGACGGCGCCCAGGTGCCGGAAGCCGCTGTCGCGGATCGTCACGTCATGGGCGTAGGCGAAGCGCAGGTTGCCCGGCGTGCGGGTGGTGAACTCGGCGTGCTCGAGCGTTGGTGGCTGGTTGCGGCCGGTCACATGGAAGCCGGTCTGGTCGTCGGCGTAGCCCTGGCGTCCGCTCACGCCCATCCACGTGGCGTAGGCGAAGCTCAGGCCATCGAAGCGCAGGTGGCTGACCGGGTGGGCCAGGGTCCCCCGCGCGTCCACCAGCACCTGAGTTGCCGCGGCCTCGACGTCCTCGCGGGCCAGGTTCTCGCCGCGAGCGGGCTTGTAGTAGATCCACCCGGCGCGCCGGTCCAGGTACCACTCACGCGGCTGGTCGAGCAGCTCGTAGGCGTTTTCGATCCGCGTCGGCAGGCCCATCGCCGCCGGGCCGACAAAGACGTTGGCGTTGTGCCAGCACGGCTGGGCCATCGTGATCTGGTCACCGGCGATCGAGGCGACCGGGCAGCGAAAGCTCTTCCAGCGCCAGTTCGAGAGGACCTCGATGTCGCTGGGATTGCGCCACCTGGCCATCGCCGAGTTGGTCGTGGTGTAACCCGTCGCCGTCTTGGTGAACCCGGGCGGGTCGACCGCGCTCTGCGAGCGCACTGCGCGACGGCCGTTGACGTACAGCTGGCGGGTGCTCAGCCCGCGAGCGCGGGCGCGGTAGATACCGCGGGCCCGATCGAACGCGGTCCAGCCCGTGATGCGGCGCCCACCGCTGATCAGCGGATGGGCCCCGGGCGCGGCCGTATAGACGACCACGTGGCCGTTGCCGCCGGAGTCGGCCGCTCGGAGCGTCAGCGCGCGGGTCAGGCGATAGGTACCGCCTCGGAGGCGCACGACGATGTCACCGTGCAGCGGGCGCGGGACATTGCGGGCGGCGCGGCGGGCGCGGTCGATGGTGCGAAACGGCCGCGTCTTCGTGCCCGGGTTACGGTCGACCCCGCCGGGTGACACGTAGAAGGTCGTGGTCGCGGCCTGCGCGACGGCCGACGCTCCCAGAGCAATGAAACAACAAAAAGCAACGACCCTCGTCAGCTGGGCGATCCGTGCCACGCGGCGGACTCTACACCGCCGGGCTGGCTTTCAAAACCCGCGCGGCGATTTTCTCGGCTCTGGCGCGGATCTTTGGCAGTCGCTCGACGACGCTGGGAAGCCGTTCGCGTCCGGTGGCGAATGCCCAGCTGGAGAAGATGACGGGTCGAGTCGCGATGGCGTTCGTGAGACGAGCGAGCTCCGCCGCCTCGAGCTGTACGTGCTGTCGGTAGGCGGAGATCACGGAATCGATCGGCTTCAGGCTGGTGAGGCCCGCCGCCCAAAGCAGAAATGCGAGCGACCACAGGCGTGGCCCTTGTCCCGCGCCGGTCCAGTCGATGATCGTGGGGTTGGCCGGGGCGGAGACGACCGCGTTCGCCGGCGCGAAGTCTGGGTGGATCAGTGCCTGCGGCAGCCCCTGGCAGTCGTCGACCTTCGATGCGGCCGTCAGGAGCGTCTGGTAGAGGTCTCGCTGCGATGCGGGCACGCGACCGGCGGCATTGTCGAGGAGTGAGAGAATCGCTGCGACTTCGCCGGCGGGGTTGCCTTCTAGGGCCAGGTGGTGCCAAGCGCCTCCTGGCCTCGTCGCCGCTGCGGGCAGATCGGTGAGCGTGTGCAGGCGCCCGAGCAGGTCGCCGAGCCGGTGGCACGCAGTCTCGGTTGGCTTGGCCTGCCTGCCGGGGAGGTGTTCGGTGACCAGCGCCGCTTGGCCCTGGTAGCTCGTCACGGGCTCTGGACGCGCGCAGCGCTCCGCGGGAAATCCCGAGCGCTCGAGGAATTTGAGGATCGCGGCGTCTCGCTGGGTTGCCTGGATCGCCCGGGCCTGCGGGAAGATCCGGGCAACCCACGCGGGCCCGTCCCGGCGATCTACGCGGAACACCCCGATGTCAAGCTCGCGGATTCGGCGCACCTCGATGTCGTAGGCATCGCATAGGTGGCGTGAGAGCCCATCGGTCCCGCGGCGGTGATAGAGCTGCTCTAGGTATCCGCCGACCCGGCTTTGCGTGGGCGGCGCCTCAGGGGCGGCCGGTGCCCAGAGCGGTGCCGCCACCGTGAATCCAGCGCCGCGGGATCGCTCGGACACCGCCACCGTCCGCCAGCGCGCGGCCTGCAGCATCTCCGCGGCATCGTCGGATGTCAGCTCGTTGCGCGCCGGCTCCCCGAGGGCGGCGAGCGCTGCTCTCAGGCGCTCGCGCCGGGCGAGCTGGTCGGGGGCGGTGGCTGAAAACGGCAACGAGATCGCCAGCCGGGTTCCCGCGGTGGCGAGTGAACGCAGATCCAGGAGCAGCGTCTCGAGGATCGGCGGATCCAGGTACACGGCCAACCCCTCGCACAGCATCAGCGAAGGGGCCTCAGGGTCAAAGCCACCCTGCGCCAGCGCCGCGTCAACGCCGCCGAGGTCGAGGTCGAGAGGCACGAAGGTGATGTGCGAAACGTCGAGCTTCAGCTGCTCGAGGCGGGCCCGCTTGTCGGCTTGGGTGGCGGGATGGTCGATCTCGAACCAGCGCACACCGGGCTCGGCGTAGCGCAACGCCCGCCCGTCGTAGCCTGCGCCTACGCAGGCGACCTGCGAGACGCCGCGCTCCAGTCCGTTCACCACCACCCGATCAAAGAATGACGTCCGGGCCTGCAGATAGCCGGCCATCGCCTCGCTGTGCGTGAACCGCATCGGCCTGGCCACGTCCCTGGCCAAGCGCTCGTCGGCCGATGGGTCGCCGAACGGCGTCTGCAGACGCTCGAGCCCCAACCGGTAGGCGGCGACGCGCTGAGCCGTCAGCGACGGCGATCGCTCACGCATCAACCGCAGCCCCGGTGATCAGCGAGGCCAGGGTCGCGCGAGTGTGCGCCACGTAGTGATCGCCGATCCGCGCGGCGAGCGCTCGATCGACCCCCTCCACGGCGGCGCGGATCACCTCCGCCGCCGCCGCGCCCCGATCGGTTAGCGCGATTCGCAACCGCCGCCGGTCGTCCGGATCGATCGAGCGATCGAGGTACCCCCGGACGACGAGCGTGTCGACGAGCTGGCTCGCCGCCTGCTTGGAAACCCCCAGCTGATCGATGATCTCGGCCAGCGGCGCCTCCGTGCGCGCGATCGCGCCGATCACAAAGATGCCGTTGCGCGGAACGTCGTCAAAGCCCACCTCCGCCAACGAGGCGCGAATCGCCTGTCCGTACACCCTCCGCGCAGCACGCAGGAGCGCCGGCAACGACCACTCCGAGAGCTGCTCCATCGGTAGCGCCATCCGACCCAGCATAGACAAGATTCCGTACAGTCTGGGTTCTTGACTTCACCTCCGGCTACCCGGCTGATCTCACGCCACCGGAGACGCGCCAGCCGCACGCGGATGCGGCGGTCCGGAAAGCGGGCGACTCAACCGTCCCCGCGGGCAGCGCCCAGTAGAGCCCACCGCGAATCATTCCCTGGACGCTGCTGGGCGGTGGGATCGACAGCGAAGGGTCCGGAAAGTCCCCCAGGCCGTGCGTGCGCACGCATTTCGAGAACGCAACCGCCACGCGCTTCTGGCGCTCGGACGGTTTGTGACGAGGGATCGCGCCCCGCTGCAGCCTGGCGCAGGTCTGCTGGGCGGATAGATAGACGGGGGCCCGCGTGTCGATCGTGGACGGGATGTCGAAGCCGCCGCCCGCGCTCGCGTCGGGGAAGTTCGAGACGCCGTGCGAGCGCATGCAGTCGGCGTAGGTGACCGCCGGCGTGATGCCGCTCGAGCCGGTCCCGCTGCCGGGCTTGCCCGAGGATCCGCAGGCGGCAGTCGCCAGCATGCAGCTGACGGCGGCGAGCGCGATCGCCGGGATGTGGCGGTTGCTCTTGTGCATCGTGCTTGGCCGCTCCCTTCGCGCATCTCGCAGTCAGCCTGGTGCGGCTGGCGCGGTTGTAGCGGACCATCGATAACACGGACGTAACGCCGTGATGCCGTCGTTACGCCGGGGGAAGAAGCTCCGTCTAGTCGGCCCGGGTTGTGATCGAGTGGGGCGGCGCTTCGGGCTCGATCGTGTCGTCGTCGATCGAGGGCGACTCGGGGCGGGCTGGCCGACGGCGCTGGTTGGGTAGGCGACCGGCTCGGCGGGCTTGCTCGGTGAGCAGGTATTCGATCTGGGCGTTGATGCTGCGGAGATCGTCCTTGGCCCAGCGGCGCAGCGCCTCGAAGAGGCGGGGGTCGAGTCGAAGCAGGAAGCGTTTGGTCTCGGCCATCCGGGCTTCGGCTCAGGTGTAGAGCGTGCCGGTGTTGAGCACCGGGGTGGGGGCGCGATCGCCGGAGAGCACGACCATCAGGTTGGAGACCATGGCCGCCTTGCGCTCGGGGTCTAGCTCGACCAGGTCTGAGTCAGCGAGTTGCGCGAGCGCCATCTGGACGAGACCGACTGCGCCGAGGACCATCGTCTTGCGGGCGGCGAGGATCGCCTCGGCTTGCTGGCGGCGGAGCATCGCCTCCGCGATCTCGGGGGCGTAGGCGAGATGGGTCAGCCGCGCCTCGAGGACATGGATGCCGGCCGTCTGCAGGCGTGTCTGCAGCTCTGCGGCGAGCGTGCTGCGGACCTCGTCGATGTTCCCGCGCAGCGAGATCGTGTGGCTGGCGTAGTCGTCGTAGGGGTAGTGGCTGGCAAGGTGACGAAGGGCCGTCTCGCTTTGCACCACGACGAACTGTTCGAAGTCCTCGACGTCGAATACCGCCTTGGCGGTGTCGGTCACCCGCCAGACCACGACTGCCGCGATCTCGATCGGGTTCCCACTCGAGTCGTTGACCTTGATCCGCTCGCTCTGAAAGTTGCGCACCCGAAGCGAGATCGTCTGGCGCGAGAACACCGTAAAGGGATTCGCCCACCACAGCCCCGGCCGGGTCACGGTCCCGATGTAGCGGCCGAACAGGATCAGCACGCACGACTGATTCGGCTGTACAACCACGAACCCAAGGCCGAGGAGCACGAGGAGGGCGAGTAACCCGACGCCCACGTCGCTGATCGGCGAGCTGCCGCCGGCGACGCCGACCACGATCAGCACGCCGGCCAGTAGCAGGCCGGCGACGGCGATGGCCGCTCCGCGAAACACGCGGGCTGGCTGCTGCGTGTGGGCTCCGCGCGACGGGGCCGGGCCGATGCTCAGCTCATCGTCCATGGGGTTCTCGTGCGATATCACCACTATAGTGTTGCACGCTGACAGTGATATCGTTTCGGTATTGTGCCCGGACGGTGATGCCGCCGTAACTTCAGCTGGGCGGGACGCCGGTGGCTGCCTGCGGACGCAGGCGTTCGAGGATGGTGGGGTCGCCTTGGTAGTCGATTCCGTTGGCTTCGGCGTCGGCGAGCTCGAGTAGGCCGAGCAGGAGTCCGAGGATCGCCCTGGGGGCTCCGGTGAGCGTTGCGTCGGCGCTGTCGGCTTTGCCGAGCCGGGTGTGGATCGCGCCGTCGTGCGTTTCGATCACGATCGGCTGATCGCCGGTTTGGAGGGCGACGGTCACGGGGGAGGCGTCCGGCTGGCGGTCGGTGAGCATCAGCTCGAGCGCGCAGGCGAGCCAGTGGCTCCTCACCGCGTCGCTGGGCTTCTGCTGGGTCATCAGCGGAATGCCCCAGCGGACGAGATCCTCAAGCACTGGCTTGAGTTGCTCGCCGCGCGGAGTGAGCTGAAAGAGGGCGGTGGCGATTGGTGGCGGGGCGTCTTCGCGTGCGATCACGCCCGCCTGCTCGAGTTCCCGGAGCCGGTCCGCGAGCAGGTTGGTGGCGATTCCGGGCAGGCCGTTGCGCAGGTCGGTGTAGCGGCAGGCCCCGCGTAGCGCCAGCTCGCGAACGATCAACAGCGTCCACCGATCGCCAACAACGTCGAGCGATTTCGCGATCGCGCAGTACTCGCCATAGGACCTCATTGCTCAACAGACTCTAGCAACAAGTTGAGTCTAACGTCTAAAGACTTGATTTTTTCATCTTAATGGTTTAGAACTTCGTCGAGCCTTGTTTTCCGCCCCCTACACGCAGGAGGAGTCATGAAACGTAAGCCGCCGATCCTGGTCTCGCTGCTGCTGGCGGCGTTTGTGATCAACGTCGACACGACGATCGTCAACGTCGCGCTGCCGTCACTGGTGCGCGAGCTGCACGCGTCCAACTCGCAGCTGCAGTGGGTCGTGGACGCGTTCAACTTGCTGTTCGCGGGATCGGTGCTCGCCGCGGGCAGCTTGTCCGATCGGTTCGGGCGCAAGGGGATGTTGCTCGCCGGCCTGTTGGTGTTCGGCGTGGCCAGCCTCGCGGGTGGGCTGACGGGCAGTCCCGGCCAGCTGATCGCGGCGCGCGCGGTGATGGGCGTGGGTGCGGCGATGGTGTTCCCGTCGACGCTGTCGCTGATCTCAAACGTGTTCACTGAGCGGCGCGAGCGGGCGCAGGCGATCGGCCTGTGGGGGGCGACCACGGGCGCGGCGATCGCGCTGGGGCCGATCGTCGGGGGCTGGTTGCTCGAGGTGTTCGACTGGCGCAGCATTTTCTTCGCGATGACTCCGATCGCCGCCATCGCGGGCGCCCTCGTCGCTCTGTACGTTCCGGCCTCGCGCGACCCGCATGCGCCCCGGACTGACCGCGCCGGTTTCGCGCTATCGATCGCGATGGTCGGACTGCTCATCTACACGATCATCGAGGCCCCCAACCACGGCTGGGGAAGTCCGCGGACGATCGGCAGCTTTGTGCTGACGGCGGGGTTGGTGGCGGCGTTCGTGGCCCGGGAGCTGCGCACCGAGGACCCGATGCTCGACCTGAGCCTGTTCGGCAACCCGCGGTTCACCGCCGCGAGCGTCTCGGTGGCGATCTCGTTCTTTGCGCTGTCCGGGTTCATCTTCTTGGTCACCCAGTACTTCCAGTTCCTCAAGGGCTACGGCCCGCTGTCAACTGGCGTGAGGCTTCTGCCCGTTGCCTCGTGCGTCGCGATCTCCTCGATCCTCGGCGCCAGGCTCGCCGTACGGCTGGGAACGAAGCTGGTAGTTGCCTCCGGGCTGTTCTCCATGGCGGCGTTCTACCTGTGGGTCACCACCGCAGCAGCCAGAACTGGCTACGGGACGATCGCCGCCCAGATGGTCGTTCTGGGAACCGGGATGGGCCTCACCAGCGCGCCCGCGACCGAGGCGATCATGGGCGTGGTGCCAAAGGCCAAGGCCGGCGTTGGGTCGGCGGTCAACGACGCCACGCGCCTTTTGGGCGGCACCCTCGGCGTCGCCGTGATCGGCAGTGTGTACGCCTCGCTGTACGCCAGCCGACTGCGGAGCGCCCTCCCCGATGGGTTGCCGACCACGGCTGCGCGGACCGCGCACGCGTCCGTCGGTGCCGCGCTCACCGTCGCAGGCCGGCTGGTCCATGCCGGCCATCCGGCGCTCGCGGCGGCCGTCCACAGCTCGGCTAGCTCGGCGTTCTTCCACGGTTTCCACGTGGCGAACTACGTCGCCGCCGGCGTTGCCGCCGCAGGCGCTGTCATGGCGCTGGCGCTGCTGCCCGCCCAGCCGACAGGCAGCAGCGACGACATGCCGGACCGGCACGCGCTGGCCCCGACCACCCCAGTCGCGGCGGGCAGCTAGCTTCGGGGTAGTCACCCCGGCTATGCCGAGGAGAAACCGCGAGTGAGCTCTATCGTCCGGCCCATTCACCCAGTCCCGTGTGACCCTCCGGGATCAGCGGCCTGTCGGCGCGAGCTTTGATCTCCTGTACCGCCCACGAGTTCCCGTCCGGGTCATGGAAGCCGAAGAACGTGCCGCCGTCGGCCTCGACCATCACAATCAGATCGCCCACCTCGACGCCTCGGTCCAAGAGCTGTTGGCGCGCCGCCGCGGCGTCGGGGACCACGAGCTGGAGCGCCTTCACCGAGCCGGGCTCCATCTGATTCTGCGACGGTAGATCGCCGAACACGATTGAGCAGCCAGAGCCGGGCGGAGTCAACTGGGCGACGTGCATGTGCTCGTTGTGGGTGTCGTGGTCGAGGTGGAAGCCGACCTGGTCGCGGTAGAAAGCGATCGAGCGGTCGATGTCACTTACCGGCAGGACAACAACCTCGAGAGTCCAGTCCATCGGGCGCTCCTTTCCTCGGTTTTGCCTATAGAACGCGCGCGCGGCCCAAAATCATCGGTTGCTGGCCGTGCACTGGTTGTCAACGCTGAAGGGACCACGTTATGTGAACCAATCAGCGATGCGGCAGGGACGGGTCTGCGGCCCTGGCGAGCAAAGCCGCGCAATGCCTCCACCGGTGTACGCGTGGCGGTGACCCGCTGTAGGTTGGACTTGGGGCAGGGTACCCAACAGGAGGAGTCCCAGTGTTTGAAGCCGCCCGGGGTCTGCAACGACGCCGCTGCGCCGCAGGTTGGAGCCGCTGCCACGGGCTCGCGTTCGGGGCCGCCATCCTTCTCGGCGCTCTGGCGCTCGCGCCGGCGGCGGGGGCGTCAAGCCCCGCGCAGCTCACCCTGAGGACGGTTCGCGTCGGCTCTCCGGGCAACCCGGCGGTGTCGATCGTCCCGTTCAGCGACGCGATCTACTCCTCGTGCTCGGTGGCGCCCAATACGCAGGCTGGCTGCTTGAGCGTGGGCTCAGTCGGCTATTCCTACGGCATCGGAGAGCTCGAGGTGACCGTGACCCAGTGGGTCGCCTTCCTGAACACCGTCGATCCCAGGGGCACGGACCCGCATCACCTCTACGACTCCTCGGAGAGCGGATCGTCCTGGCCTCGCTATGGCCAGATCAATTTCTCCTCGAAGGCTCAGCGGGGCTCTCACTACCGCGTCGCCTACCCGCAGTGGGCCGATAAGCCGTACGCGTTTGCCAGCTTCCTGCGTGCAGCGCGGTTCGTCAACTCGCTAACAAATGGCAAGGTGCTGTCCCGGCGGACCCACCGCGCCGGCGGCTTCTCGTTTGTCACCTACCGGGTCCGTCTCTCCAGGCAAACCGAGCGTGGCATGTACGACCTGGCTCGCCAGAAGCGCACCGGTGCGACGCGGGCCCGTAAGCGGGGCTTCGTCGTGCCAAGCCAGAACGAGTGGATCAAGGCCGCCTACTACGACCCCAGCGGCGGCGGGACCCTGTCCTATTGGAAGTATCCGACCAACGCGGGGGTCTTCGGCGATGGCACCGCCACCGCGCCAGCCTCGACCAAGCTCAATCCAAAGAACGGCAACGTGACGAACGCCGCGACCCAGCCGCTGGCTAACTACAAGCCGTCCGGCGGCACCGCCCCCAACTGGTGCCCGTCGGAGGTCTCAGCCACCGATTGCCAGACCGTCAACCCCTTCGGCCTCGACTCCACCGCCTACGCCGCCGCTTACCAGGGCAGCCTCAGCAGCGTCGGCCAGGCGAGGACCCGCTCTCCATGGGGCACACTCGATCAGGGTGGCAACGCAGTCGAGTGGACCGACACGATCACCGCCCCACCGTTCGGCCTTCGCGGCGGGCCACGCGTCTGGCGGCGTCTCCACGGAGGAGTGCCAAACTCAACCGGGTATCAGATGTGGCTGTCCGCGGTCGGCCTCCAGCCTCAGGACAACACCTTTTACGTGCACACCTACCCGTGGCTGGGGTTGCGGATCGGATATATCGGCTGAGCAGTCAGGCGCGCGGCAGGCTGACCGTCACCACGAGCCCGCCGCCGGGTTGTGGCTCGGCGACCGCGGTACCGTTGTGGGCGGTGGCGATCGCGCGGACGATCGAGAGGCCGAGCCCGCGGTGGCCGTCAGAGCCGATCCGCACGCCGTCGAGGCGCTGAAAGGGCTCGAACAAGCGCTCGATCTCATCCGGGGCAATCACCGCTCCGGTGTTCGATACCGACAGGACGGCCTGGTCGGAGCCGGTCTCTGACCGGAGCTCCAGCCGGCCGCCGGGCCGGTTGTAGCGGATGGCGTTGTCGAGCAGGTTGGCGATCAACCGCTCGATGAGCGTCGGGTCACCGGCGGACGGCGCGGGCTCGAGCGTGCTAATGAGCTCCAGCCCGCGTCGCTCGATCTCGGCCCGGCGCGCGTCGACCGATCGTGCAGCGAGCTGTGCGAGGTCGACCGGCTCACGTCGGTCGAGGCCCCGCTGGCTGATCGCCAGAGTCAGCAGCGCTTCGAGCAGGCGTTCCTGGTCACGGCCTGAGGCGAGCAGCTCCTCGCAGGTGGCCCGCAGGCTCGTCGCGCTGGCGTTGGGGTCGGCAAGCGCGACCTGGAGGAGCGTCCGTTCCACCGTCAGCGGCGTTCGCAGCTCGTGAGCGGCGTTGGCCACGAAGCGGCGCTGGGCGGCGAACGACGCCTCCAGCCGGGCCAGCAGGTCGTCGAACGTGTCGCCGAGCTGCTTGAACTCGTCGGGCGGCCCGCTGAGAGCCAGCCGCTGGTGCAGGCTGCCGGCCGAGATCGTCCGCGCCGAGGCGGTCATCTGGCGCAGCGGGCGCAGAACCCGGCCCGCGACGAGCCAGCCCAGCAGCGCGGACACGACCGCTGTCGCCGCCAGCGTGAGCCACGACGCCGCGAGCAGTTGATCTATATCCGCTGAGTGCTGCTGGGATGTGACCGCATGGACGATCGGGGAGCGGTGCGCGGGAACTGCCGTGACGGCCTCGGCGCTGCTGGAGCCGATCACGGTGCCGTGCGATCCCACCAGGTAGATGACCACGACGATCACCGTGCCGAGCGCCAGGAACATGCCCGAGTACAGGAGGGTGAGCCGCAGGCGGGCGCTGCCGGCCATCAGATCCGGTAGCCCGCTTCGCGCACCGTCTCGAGCGCCGGCGGGGCTCCGAGCTTGGCCCGCAGCCGGCCGACCGTCGTTTTGACGGTGCTGGTGAAAGGATCGGCTGCTTCGTCCCAGACCCGCGCGAGCAGCTCCTCGGCCGATACGACGCGGCCATTGGCGGCCATCAGGTACTCGAGCACCGCGAACTCCTTCGGGCTCAGCATCAGCCCGCGGTCGCCGCGAAACGCCACCCTTCGCGCCGAGTCGAGCGTGAGATCGCCGCGCGTGAGCTTGGGAGGCACCGCCGGCAGCGCGCGGCGCCCCAGCGCCCGGACTCGAGCCACCAGCTCGGGGAACTCGAACGGCTTGCACAGGTAGTCGTCGGCGCCGAGCTCCAGCCCCTCCACGCGGTCTCCGAGCGTCGTCGCCGCGGTCAGCATCAAGACCCTGGTCTCGCCGTTCCGCTCGACGAGCCGGCGACAAACCTGGTCGCCGTGCACCCCGGGCAGGTCGCGGTCGAGGACGACAACGTCATACGGATTGACCGCCACGTGCGCGAGCGCGTCGGCGCCGTTCAGCGAGACATCGACCGCGATGCCTTCGCGGCGCAGCCCTTCGGCCAGTGCCCTGGCAAGCCGCTCCTGGTCTTCCACCACTAACACTCTCATTCGATCGCCAAAGGATCCCTCAGCGAACGTGACAGTCAGGTCACAGCCCTGGTCACGGAGCTGTCACCGGCCGCGCTGTACAAGTCTTGCCCATGGCACGCCCACATAGGATCACATCGGCCGTAGTGATGGCCGCAGCGGTGCTGCTGACCGCAGGCTGCGGCGGCGGCACGCCCTCACCTTCCCCCGCCCAGACGGCGAAGAGCCCGGCCGACCAAGCGTTTGCCTACGCGCGCTGCATACGAGCCCACGGCGTCAGCGACTTCCCCGATCCGCAGGTCGTCACGACCCCGGGTTCGACCGGCATCCGACAGGCGGTCCCGGCGGGAGCCGGCCTCTCCCGGAAGTTCCCGGCGGCGCAGAAAGCCTGCCGCGACATCATGCCGGCTCCCGGGAACGGCAGCTCGCATCACAGCGGCCCGGGCAAGCAGACGTTGCTCGCGTTCGCCCGCTGCCTGCGCGCCCACGGCGTGAGCGACTTCCCCGACCCGAACGTCCAGGGGCAACTGAGTTTCCAGATGATCGGCGCGGCCGGAGTCGACGTGCACGCGCCCGGCTTCCTGAAGGCCGGGAGGGCCTGTGTCGGCGTCACCCACGGCGCGATCACGATGGCGCAGGTGGCGGCTGCCGCCAGCGGCGGGCACTGACCCGGGCCCGGGCAACAGCCGCACAACTTCACACGGCCCTGCTCTTACCGGCGCGCTACGACACGCCCTGCTCGCCAGGATGAGATGGATACCGAGAACGCGGGGCGGCTGGCGGCGGATCGCAGCAGCGGTCGCGTTGCTAGTCGCCGTGGGAGTGGTGGTGGCCGTCGTGCTCGGCGCCGGCTCATCGCCTCCACCAACGGCCGGTGACGCGAGCTCGGCGTCGGGCACCACGACGGTCGAGCGCCGCGACCTCGTCGAGTCAGACACCGAATCCGGCACGCTCAGCTACGCCAACCCTCAGACCGTGTACAACCGCCTGAGCGGGACGATCGCCTGGCTGCCGTCGGTGGGCCGGGTGATAAAGCCCGGGCAGCCGCTGTTCCGGGTGGGCAGCGTCCCGGTCATCCTGATGAACGGGAGCATCCCGGCCTACCGAAATCTCGGGCCGTCCGACAGCGATGGGCAGGACATCCTCGAGCTCAACCGCAACCTGGTCGAGCTGGGCTTCAACTCCGATGGGATCGTGATCGACGACGCCTGGCAGGCCGCCACCACCGCCGGGGTCGACGTGCTCCAGGCCTCGCTGGGACAGACCGAGACCGGCATGCTCGAGCTCGGCCAGGTGGTGTTCCTCCCGGGCGATCAGATCGTGTCGACCGTGAGCGCCCAGCTGGGGTCGGCGGCCGCTCTCGGGACCTCCGATCCGCGGCCGGAGTTCGTGAGCCTGACCACTACCACGGGGACGACGCCGGCGCCGACGGCGATGGCGACGCAGCCGCAGAAGTCGGGCGAGGCGGAGCAGCCGAAGGCACCCACCACGCTGGCGGCGCTGATCGCGCTGCTCAAGGCGGAGACCGCCCAGCTCAAGGCAGCGGAGGCGCAGCTGCGGGCGGCGCAGAAGTCGCCCTCCCGCTCACCCAACTCCGGCAGCCCGTCCTCGTCTAACCACGGCAATGGCAACAAGGGCAACGGCAACAAGGGCAATCGCAACCCGGGCAACGGCAACCCGGGCGGTGGCAGCCCGGCCGGCGCCGACTCCAGCGGCGGCGGCTCCGCCTCCGCCGTTCTTCAGACCACCTCGACCAAGCTCGTGGCGACCGCCCAGCTCGACCCGAGCAAGCAGCGCGAGGCGAAGCTTGGCGAGCACGTGACGGTCGAGATGCCCTCCGGCAAGACCGTGAGTGGCCGCGTCTCGGCGGTCAGCCCGGTGGCCCAAAGCTCCAACAACACTGGCTCCTCGAATGGCGGGGGCGGGAATGGCGGCAACACCGGGTCTGGCAACTCGGCCTCCACGATTCCGGTGACGATCACGCTCAAGGCTCATCAGTCCGGCGCGGGGCTCGATCAGGCGTCAGTGAGCGTCAACTTCGTCCAGGCCAGGGCCAACAACGTGCTGTCGGTCCCGGTGACCGCGCTGCTGGCCACCCAGGGTGGCGGTTACGCACTGCAGGAGGCGCTCGCCCCGCACCGCCTGATACGCGTCACCCCGGGGCTGTTCGCGGCCGGCTACGTAGAGATCTCCGGACCCGGAGCCTATCCGGGCCTCGAGGTCACCGACTCGCAGGGATGACCTCGCCGGCGACAGCGCTCGTGCTCTCCGACGTGGTCAAGGAGTACCCCGGCGGCGTGGCCGCGCTGCGCGGGGTCAGCGTCGGGATTGGGCGCAGCGAGCAGGTGGCGGTGGTCGGGCCCTCGGGCTCGGGCAAGACGACGATGCTGACGATCATGGGCACGCTCGAGCGGCCGACCTCCGGCGTGGTGCACGTAGGCGATCGGAACCTCGCTGCCGTCTCGGACGCTGAGCTGGCGGGCTTGCGCGCCCATGAGATCGGCTTCGTCTTCCAGGCCTTTCACCTCCAGGAGGCGATGACGGCCGTCGACAACGTGGCGCTCGGGATGCTCTACACCGGCGAGTCGCTCAAGCGGCGCCGCGCGGCGGCGAGCGCGGCGCTCGAACGCGTGGGGCTCGGGCACCGGCTCGACTTCAGACCCCAGCAGCTCTCCGGAGGCGAGCGCCAGCGGGTGGCGATCGCCCGGGCGATCGCCAAGCGGCCCAAGATCATCCTGGCCGACGAGCCGACCGGCAACCTCGACTCGACCTCTGGCGGCGATGTGGTGAGCCTCCTCCACAGGCTGGCCGCCGATGGCGCGACGCTGGGGCTTATCACCCACGACGAGTCGATCGCGTCCGGGTTCCCCCGGCGCCTTCAGATGCGCGACGGCGAGATCGTGGCGGACGAGCGGGCATGAGCCTCACCGGGCCCGAAGACCTGTCCCGGGCGCCCATCGGAATCGCGCGGCTTCCGGTGCGGGAGCTGTTCGGCACCGCCCTGGCCGGTCTGGCGACGCGCCGGCTGCGCGCCTTCCTCTCGGCGCTGGGAATCGCCATCGGCATCGGCGCGATGGTCGCGGTCGTCGGCGTCTCCGCCTCGGCACAGGCGAATCTGCTGGCCGAGATCGACGCGCTGGGGACGAACCTGCTCACGGTAACGCCAGGCCAGACGTTCCTCGGCAACAACGAGGTCCTGCCCGCCGCCTCGGTGCCGATGATCGCCCACATGCAGCACGTCGACAGCGACGTCGCGATCTACCAGGTCTCGGTCGCAGACGTCTACCGCACGCCGCTCGTTCCGGCCGCGCAAACCGGTGGCATCGGCGTCGACGCCGCCGGTGAGAATCTGCCGCAGGTGCTTGGGACCTCGACGGCCTCCGGGCACTTCCTCGACGCGATCGCCGACCGCTATCCAGAGGCGGTGCTCGGCGCGCAGGCGGCGCAGGGGCTCCAGATCGACCAGGTGGGCGGCCACGTGCTCGTGTACCTCGGCAGGACATGGTTCACGGTGGTCGGGATCCTCGAGCCGGCCTTGCTCGACTCCACGCTCGACTCCGAGGTGTTCATCTCGCTGCCGGTCGCCGAGCGCATCTTCCAGGTCCGACCCCATCCCTCGGAGATCTACCTGCGCGCCAGCCTGAACGAGGTCAAAGGCGTGAGCAGCCTGCTGCCGCCGACCACCGACCCGCAGCATCCCGACGGCGTCCAGGTCAGCCGCCCCTCGGATGCGCTCGAGGCCCGGGCCGCCGCCAAGGGCCAATTCACGACGCTGCTGCTGGGGCTGGGGGCGGTGGCGCTGCTCGTCGGAGCGATTGGGATCGCCAACATCATGGTCATCTCGGTGCTGGAGCGCCGCTCCGAGATCGGGCTGCGCCGCGCACTCGGCGCCACCCGGCGGCACATCAGCGTCCAGTTCCTGACCGAGTCGGCGATCCTCGCGGCCATCGGGGGGTTGGCCGGATTGCTCCTCGGCGCAGGAGCGACCGAGGTCTATGCGCTGACCAGGCACGAGCCATTCGTGGTGCCCCTCTACGCGCTGATCGCCGCCCCCGCCGCCGGCTTCGCGATCGGCACCCTCGCCGGCCTCTACCCCGCCCTCAAAGCGGCACGGCTCAGCCCGACCGAAGCGCTACGCGTATAGCACTCACATGCGCCGTGTCACCAGGTCCGATGTTCAAAACCGGATGATTTGCAGTTTGCGGGTTTGGCGTCCGGGCGTGACCCGCTGGCGGTGCTCAGCGGGCGAGCCGAACCCGCGGAATCCGGTTGTTGCGGATCGTGATCAGGCTGTTGTCGGGCCGCCGGCCCCGCAGCGAGAAGTCGAAGCGCAGCTGGTCGCCGGCGCGGAAGCGCCGGCCCTTCAGCCGTGCCAGCGCCCGCCGGACCGATCGCGCACCGGACCCGCGGCGCAGCTTGAACGGGCAGCCGTGACCGCGGCAGGTGACCTTGAGGTGCAGCCGGTGGGGCAGAACGCGGGTCTTGACTCGCACCCGGTCGAGCGTCGTTACGCGGCCCAACCAGGTCCAGTACAGGACGACCCGCACCTTGAGCGCGCGCCTCGCGTGCGGCACGGGGAGGGGCGTCGGAGCCGGGGATGGGGATGTGGATGGGGGTGGGGAGGGGGATGTAGATGGCGGGGGAGTGGGCAGCGACTTGAGCGCGGCATCGACCGCCCCCATGTTCACCTGCTGCCAGCTGCCGTCGCTCTGTCGAACGAACTCGAGCGCATTGCCGGCGCTTGACTCACCGAACAGGAGCAGCTGCCCGCTGGATGGATCCCGGAACGGGATCAGCGGTCCGGCGACCGCGCTGATGCCGAACTGGGCGCTGAGGTCCGAGGCGGACCAGCTGCCGTTGGCGGCCGCGTTGCGCTGCGCCTCGATGACGTCGCCGTTGCCGGCGGGATAGAAGGCCAGCAGCTCGCCGCTGGCGGGATCGGTCGCAGGCTCCACCGGCCCTCCGGTGCGAGGCAGCCCGAAGGCGCTCGAGAGGTCGTAGTGGTTCCACGCGCCACCGTTCGTCACACGGGCGAAGGTGAGCACGTCCCCGCCCGTGGTGACCGCAAAGGCGATCAAGGAGCTGCCGTAGTTCGGATCGGTGTAGGGAACGACCCCAGAGCCGTTGATCAGCTCGGCACCGAACGCCGCGGTCAGATCCACCTGGCTCCAGGTGCCGTCGGCCGTCTTGCGCACGAACTGGATCACGTGGCCCTTGGGGGCGGCTCCAAAGGCGATCAGCGAACTTCCGTAGTCCGGATCGGTGTACGGCAACAGCGGACCCGAAATCTGGCTCAGGCCGAAGGCGGTGCTCAGGTCGTAGCGCTGCCAGGTTCCGCCGCTGCTGTGACGGCTGATCGTGATCGCGTCTCCGTTGGAGGCCACCTCCATCGCCACCAATGAGTTCCCGTAGATGGCGTCTGTCCAGGGCACTACCGGCCCGGCTGTGGTGCCGAGGCCGAAGGGAGCGCTGAGATCGAGCCAGCGCCAGGCGACCCCCGGGCTCCCCGGGCGCTCGTACTGCAGGACGTCGCCCCCGAACCCCGGAGCGAACGCGATCGGCTCCGAGCCATAGTCGGGGTCGGTGTACGGCAGCACCGGTCCGGCTGTCGGGGCCACGCCGTAGACGGCGCTCAGGTCGTACGCGACCCACTGCCCGGTGCCCGAGGTGCGCGAGAAAGCCACGACATCTCCGGTCGATCCCCGCGCGAACGCCACCAGCTGGCCGTCGGTCGCATCGACAAGAGGGGTCACCCGCGGCGCGGCGGCCGCCCACTCCGTTGCGGGCCCGACCATCACGAAAGCCACCGCCACGGCAAGCATCGCCCGCCTGACCGAGCTCCCGCGCCTCGCGAACATGGCGCTCATCTTATTTGGCACCGCAGCCGATCGGCCTCGCTTGGTTGTCACGCTCCCGAGCCCGGCGGTGTCTTCACGTCAAACAGGCAAACGAGCATGGAGGACACCATGGCACTACGCGTTCCGAAGGCGGAGCTCCCCGCCGGGCTCAGCGAAAGCATGATCGAGCAGCTCGCTGCCGTCCCCGAGCCCGTCGAGGTGACGTGGCACAACCCCAAGGTCGCCGAGGCCGGCCTGGAGTTCGGGCGCAAGGTGAGCGAGTACGCCGAGGCCATGACGACCACGCCGCCGACCGTCACCGACGAGCTGTCGGCGCGTCTGCTCGACCGGCTCGGCCCGGCGGCGATGGTCGAGCTCACCGGGGTCATCGCATTTGCCAACCTCTCGACCAGGAGCAACACGGCGCTCGGGATCGAGTCGCAGGGCTTCTCGGGTGCATGCGAGATTCCGCTGGCCGCGCGTCCTGAGAGACTTCCGGCGTAACGTCGACGCGATGACCGACGATCCGTTCGTCGTCCACCGCAGCCTGCTGTTCACGGTCGCTTACGAGATGCTGGGTTCGGCGGCCGACGCGGAGGACGTGCTTCAGGAGGCCTGGCTGCGGTGGGCCGACGTCGACCACTCGCAGGTGCGTGACCCGCGGGCGTACCTCATCCGGGTCGTCACGCGCCAAGCGCTCAACCAGATGCGAACGTTGTCGCGCCGCCGCGAGGAATACGTCGGCGAGTGGCTGCCGGAACCACTACTGACCAGCCCCGATGTCGCCGAGGACGTCGAACTCGCGGAGAGCGTCTCGATGGCGATGCTGACGGTGCTGGAAACGCTGGGGCCGACGGAGCGGGCGGTGTTCGTGCTCCGCGAGGTCTTCGAGATGTCCTACGGCGAGATCGCCGAAGCAATCGGGAAGTCCGCGGCCACGGCTCGGCAGATCGCGCGGCGAGCGCGCGAGCATGTGGCGGCTCGGCGGCCGCGGGTGCGGGTGAGCCGGTCAGAGCAGCAGGCCGTGGTGGAGCGGTTCCTGGCCGCGCTGCGAACCGGGCAGTTGCAGGAGCTGATGGAGGTCATGGCACCGGACGTGGTCCTGGTTGCCGATGGCGGCGGGCTTGCGGTGGCCGCTCGGGCTCCGATCTACGGGGCCGAATTGGTGGCGAAGTTCCTCGCGGGCGCGAACCGGGTGCTGGCCACGATGGCTCTGACGACCGTGTGGCTCAACGGCGCGCCCGCGGGCCGGATCGAGCTCGACGGCGAGCTGAGCGCCGCGGTGAGCCTGGTCGTGGAGAAGGGGCGGGTCACCCGGATCTACGTGATGCGAAACCCGCGGAAGCTGGCGCGGCTCGATGAAACGGCCGAACTCGCCCGGTGAACCCGCCGCCGCTTGCTGCGAAGGGCTCCGTCGATCTCTCTCAAGTCAGAGCGGGTCAGCTGACGTCGTACTTGATGTGCGTGACGCCGGGCGCGTCGACGGCCCGGATCTGTTTGAGCTTGAGCGTCTCGTGCTCGAGCCCGTCGAATAGGCGAGCGCCGGCGCCGAGGATCAACGGCGCGATCGAGACGTCGATCTCGTCAACGAGTCGTGCGGACAGGTACTGGTTGACCACCGATGCGCCGCCGGCGAGCCACACGTCGCGTCCCCGCGCCGCATCCTTGGCCTGTGCGAGTGCCGACTCGATCCCGTCGCTCACGAAGTGGAAGGTGGTGCCGCCCTCCATTTTGAGTGGCTCACGCGGGTGGTGGGTGAGCACGAATACCGGATGGTGGTAGGGAGGATCCTCGCCCCACCAGCCCCGCCAGGACTGATCCGGCCAGGGACCACGAACCGGTCCGAACATGTTGCGACCCATGATCGTGGCGCCAATGTTTGTCTGCCGCTCTTCGACCACGGCAGAGCTGGCGTTGACCTCGCCTCCGGCCTCGCCGTGCATCTCCCGGAACGCCTTGAGCGGGAAGAACCACTCGTGCAGCTCCATCGCGCCGACGCCGAGTGGGTTCTCCTCGCTTTGATTCGGACCGGCGACGTAGCCGTCCAGCGACATCGTGATGCTGAGTCTCAGGTTGCTCTGGGGGCTCATGTCATTCCTCCTGCGCATGCGGCCCAGGGGGTCTGTAGACGTGCGTGAGGATCGGAGAGGGGCCAGTCAGCGCCGATCCCTCTCCCGGCGCTGCGCTAGTTGCTGTTTCTCACGCGCCGCGCGCAGCTTCCGGGCCGCCTTGTGAGCCTCCTCGTTGCGGCGTGCCACTTCCCGCTTGACTTCGTTCAGCGCGGCCTCCGACGTCGAGCGCCCAGGGCCCGGGCTGTTTGATTCGGCCATCGCGATCCACTCCTTTGGTGCTCCCTCGAACATGAGCCACGGGAGAATGCGAGAGCCCGACACTCTGAGGTGGGGTGCATATCCGAGTCTACGCTCACTCGCTGCAGCTTCAGTTCGAAGCGTCGCTTAGGACAGTCGCGAGGCTCGGATCACGGCATCGACACCGGTGCCCGCGGCGGCCCGCGGGCGGTCCTCGGCGACGATTAGTTTCCACTGCTGGGGATCGAGTGCGGCGACGGTGGCTTGGACCGAGACCTGCTGCTGGCCGGCGGCGGGCGTCGCGGCGCCCGTGGCCGGGTCGATCGGACGGTGCCCGACCAACAGCAGCGTTCCGCCCGGCGCGACCCCTGCCCCCATCCGCCGCACCATCTCCTGCACCGACCCCGCCACGTGGACGTACAGGCAGACCACGAGATCGAAGTGACCGGGCTGCGGGGTCCAGCTCGCGAGATCGGCCTCAACCCAGTCGACGCGACCGGCGACATCCGCCCCGGCAGCCTCGGCCGTCGAGCCGGCGTGAGCCAGGGCGGCCGCGGAGAAATCAACCGCCGTGACCTGCCATCCGTGCGCGGCGAGCCAGAGCGTGTCCGACCCATGACCGCAGCCTGCATCGAGCGCGCATCCTGGCTTCAGAGCCGAGACTTCACTGGTGAGATGCGCGTTCGGGGGACGATGCGCGATCCCGCCCGCGCGCTCACGCAACGTGCGCGCCCAGAGCTGCTCCCAGAAGTCTCGGTCGTAGGTCGGTGTACTCACGATGGCGCTTCCCCGAGGCTACCGAGCCCACCACAACCCCCGAACGACCGGCCAACCAGAGCTGCCCCATCGGGGAGCCTGCCGCCAATGGATCGGTTGACCTCGCCCGGCCGGTCGGCCGGGCGGGCCGTTGGATCACTTTCCGGCGGGTCGGCGGATCGTGCGGAAGTCGCTCGCCAGATTCCCGTCCAAGAGGTACGCCCATGGCATCAGGAAGTACCCCTTCAGGCCCCAGTCCGGACCCCACGAGTTACGGACCAGGCCGTAGTTTGGCTCGTCCTTCAGGTATCCGACGAGCAGGACCTCGTGGCCACCCACGGTTTTCTCATTCCGGGTCGGCATCGGAACGATCCCGCTTTGCGCGACCTCCTGGGACTCAAATGACTCATACACGGTGAAGCCGAGGGCGATCGTCTGCCGGTTGGACAGCACCGCCTTCATCGAGTCGAGGTTGCGCGGAACCGACCGATAGTTGGAGATACGGTGCTGACGAGCTTCGTCGGCCAGGTTTGCCGGCGGCTCCTGGGAGAACTTGGCGGTGTCGTATGCCCAATCCTTCTCCAGAGGCACGCCGATGGTCTTGCACACCTTGAACCCATCGCGCCCGTAGGCGCCCGTGTCCTGGTCGGCGGGCGAACCCTCGATCTTGCGCTCGTAGTAGTAGATCCACAGGCGCGACAGGAAGCCCGGATCCGACGCGTTCAGCTTCGCGTCGTACTCGACAGCTGCGGCAACGGCATTGGCGGTGCAGCTGCCGAGCTGACCCTGATCGAACACGTCGGGGAGGTCCGCCCGCGGGTCGACCTCGTCGAGCACTTGCAGCTCCGCGGCATCCGCGATGTGGTCACGCAGGTCCGGAAGCGATGGCTTCCACCCGTAGCGGCGGATCTTGCGCGGCGTCACTCCCGCCGCATCGAGGACATCGGGCATGGTGCGCCTCCTAGGATTTGAACGATGTTCCAGCTGTGCACCTGGCTAGCGGTGCTGCCCCGTTCGCGGTCGTCCCGCGAACCTGCGCCGACCATACGCGGTTCTCGGTCGCTTGGGTGAGAGCTTTCTCACAGGTGGTCCTGGTTGAACCAGCCCAGTCCCAGATCGGACATCGCGCTCGCGATCGGAGAGGAGCGCACGGTCCCACTGTCCAGCCTCGCAATGGCGGGCTATCGATGGTCGGGCTCGGTCGAGGGACCCGACCCAGGAGCGGTCGAGCTGGAGCTCCGCCGGGGGGAGACTTCGCCCGGGGCGAAGCCCGGCGCCAGCGCCCCAGAGGAGGCGGTACTGCGCGGCATCCGGTCCGGCCGGGCCGTGGTGCGCCTGGAGCAGCGCCGGCCCTGGGAGCGCGACCAGCCGGCGGCGGACGTACTGGAGCTGAAGGTAGACGTCGGGGGCTAAAGCCACCGCGCCTGGTCCCGTGGCCGGACGCTCGCCATTGGCCGAGCTAGGCGTCGGCTTTCTTACGGCACCGTGTATGCCACGACCTGCGGGTCTCCGCCCCCGGTACTCGTGACGGGGCCGCCCGCCGGAACAATCACAGTGTTACCGGCGATGGCGATCGGCGAGTTGGCCGATGTGGGCAGTTGACGGCGGTAGACGATCGCGCCGGTGCTGCGGTTCACAGCGATCAGCACACCGTCGTACAGGGTCGTGAAGACGAGATCGTTGGAAACGGTGACGGCGCCGAGCGGCAACTGGGGCAGCTTCTCATCCCATTCGACCTTGCCCGTCGCGAGGCTGAGCGCCTCCACCTCGCCGGTGGTGGAACCGGCGGCTTTGGTCGGCGCGGGCTGGTTCAAGCTCGTGAAGGTCAGCGGTAAGTCGATGGTGGCCACGTATACGCTGTTGCTCGCGACGGCCAGGTCGGCCAAGACGCCGCCGAGCGACCCCGGGAGGATCGTAAGGGGTGCCTTGAGCGTGCTGCGACGCTCCAGCGCTTTGAGTGAGTCATTGTCATGGCCGTTGTGCGCGCCCACCGAGGTCTTCCAGATCAGCTTGCCGGTACTGGCGTTCATCTCGTAGACGTAGCCCATCTTGCCGCTGCCGATCACGACGGAGACGCCACCGATGCGCGCCGAGATCGGCGAGGCCTGCATGTCGTAGTCCTTGAAGTCGTCGGGTACGCCCTGGTAGTACCAGCGGAGCTTCCCGGTCGCGGCGTCGAGGTTCACGTCGCTGTCGGTGTAGAGATCCACTGCTGGATGCGCGATCGCAGCAGCGGGGGTCTGATACGGGTTGCCGATCCCGTACGTCACCGACCCGTCGTCACTGACGAGCGGCGTCTCCCACGCGCCGCCGGCGCCGACGCCAAGCGACTGCACGCCGGGCTCCGGGCCGACGACCGTATTGAACCTCCACAGCACTGCTCCGCTTGACGCGTTCAACGCCAGCAGCACCCCGCCGCCGGCCCCCGAGCCGTATTGGCTTGCCAGATAGACCCGCCCGTTGGCCACCTGTGGCTGGATGCCGAAGGTGCCCTGGTCTTTGCGGAGGAGATCGCTGTTGATCCAGATCGTCCGACCGGTGGTGGCACTCAGCGCAAAGGCCGCCGTCGGGGTGAGCCCGTACACCTTTCCGCCGGCGACGGCGACGCCGTTCGGTCCCGGTCCACTCTTCTCCGGCTGATTGCATCGATACTCCCACTGGAGCTTGCCGGTCGCGAGCGCGAGCGCGTAAACGTTCGAGTCGAGATCCTGCAGATAGACGACGCCGTTCTGCAAGATCGGGCTCGCGGTCAACGATCCGTATGGGCGTACGCCGGCCGCGGCCTTCCCCGTGAGCTTGAACGTCCAGGCCTGCGCGAGCCTGGACACGTTTGCCGAGGAGATCGTCGACCCCGTGGCGTCCCGTGTGTTCGCGAGGTCGGCGTTTGAGTACGGCGACGAGCCAGAGGTCCCCGCCGTCGGAGCAGCCACGTTCGTGGTGACCGTTTTGCAGCCGGAGCTCGCGGCCGTGGTCGCATTCCTGCCGCACGCGGCAACCAGCAACCCCGCCGCGACAAGCAGAGCCGCGCTGAGCGTGATGCGATCCCTGGGAACGTCTTGGCACCTAATAGCCAGATGATATCACTTTGCTACCAGCCGCGGGCATGGGCTTTCCACGGCTTCATCGGCTCCCCTGACCGTTACTAATTCCAAGTCGGCATGCGCGGTGCCATTGCGCACCGCTTTGCCGGCAGGCCCGAAAACGGCGCTGCCCGCTGGACCCCGGGTCGTTGCGTTTGGCTCGTCGCGAAGTGGACCGGGTCAGCGCCCAGCCCTCGACGCGGGGGCCTGCGAGCGCTACAACCGGTGACGATGCTCTCTCGCCACCAGCGACCGAACTGAACGATGTGGGTCTGCGAGACGTGTGGCGTGGAGCACGGGGAGGCGGCCGGGGTCTGCGTGATCTGTGCCGATGAGCGCCAGTGGGTGCCGGCGCAGGGGCAGAAGTGGGCGACTCTCGAGGAGCTGGCCCGAGCGGGACGCCGGGTGCAGATTCTCGAGCTGGAGCCTGATCTGTTCGGGATCACGGTCGAGCCGAAGGTCGGGATCGGTCAGCAGACCCACCTTGTGCGCACGCTCGCTGGCAACCTCCTGTGGGACCCCGTCGGGTATCTCGACGACGAGTCGGTGAGTCGCGTGCGCGAGTTGGGTGACGTGGCGGCGATCGCCGCCAGCCATCCGCACATGTTCGGCGTCCAGGTCGAATGGAGCAAGGCGCTCGGCGGTGTGCCGATTCTCGTCTCGGAGGCCGACGCCGAATGGGTCCAGCGGCCGGATCCGGCGATCAAGACCTGGAACGGTCAGTACGAGATCGCGCCCGGGCTCACGCTGCATCAGGTCGGCGGCCACTTCCCGGGAAGCTCAGTCGTCCACTGGACGGCGGGTTCTGGTGGCACGGGCGTGCTGCTCGTCTCGGACACGATCCATGCCAATCCCGATCGGGCGACGGTGACGTTCCTGCGCAGCTATCCGAACCGGATCCCGCTCTCACCCGCCGTGGTGCGGCGCATCACACGAGCCGTCACGCAGCTCCCGTTCGACCGGCTATATGACAACTTTGGCAGGCCCATCGAGGCCGGCGCTGCCGCTGCTGTGAGCCGCTCGGCCGATCGTTACTCGGGCTGGGTGCAAGGCGATTTCGATCAGCTCACCTGAAGACACCGCCAAGTGGCCTAAGTTTCGGTCGGCGCAGGTGGTCTGAGCAGAGCGGGCGCCCGGCGGCAACGGCTGCGTATGCTCGGCGGATCGGAGACCTGGACCACAGAACGTTTCTCGTCACTGGCGCGAACACCGGCATCGGCCGGGAGACGGCGCTCGCGTTGGCCGGACGTGGCGCGCGGGTTTTCGTCGCGGGTCGGTCTGAGCAGAAGACTCGGCCCGTGATCGACGAGATTGTCACCCGGGCAGGTCCGAGCGCGGTCGAATTCCTGCGTCTTGATCTGGGCAATCTCAAATCGGTGCGGGCGTGCGTCGACGAGTTTTTGCGGGCGGAACAGCCGCTTCACGGTCTGATCAACAACGCGGGACTCGCTGGCCAGCGGGGAATGACTGAGAGCGGCTTCGAGCTTGCGTTCGGCACCAATTACGTCGGTCCGTTCTTGCTGACCGCGCTGTTGCTCGATCGGCTGCAGGAGAGCGCGCCGGCTCGTGTCATCAACGTCGCGAGCATCGGGCATTACCGCGCGTCTGGAATCGAGTACGAAGCCATCCGGCGGCGCACGAAGAGCATTACCGGATTCCAGGAATACTGCGTCTCCAAGCTAGGCAACGTGCTCCACGCCCAGGAGCTTGCTCGGCGGCTGGATGGAACGGGCGTCACGACCTACTCGCTGCACCCCGGCTCGGTCGCTTCAGACGTTTGGCGTCGGGTGCCGTGGCCCGTGCGCCCGCTGATGACGCGGAAGATGCTTTCCCCCGCGGAGGGCGCGCGCACGTCGCTGTACTGCGCGACCTCGCGCGACGTGGCCGGCGACAGCGGTCACTACTACGACAATTGCCGCCGGCAGGAACCCAGCGCCGTCGCTACCGCCGAGCTCGCAGCAGAGCTTTGGGACCGCAGCATCGACTGGGTCGGCGTGCCGCGTTAGCACCAGCGATCCGAACGCAAGCGACAGGAACCGCCCGGCGCCCGACCGCTACGCCGGTTCCAGCCGATTGCTCGCGGGGCCGAAGTGCGCACCGACCCTTTCGGTCGCCCGCGACCGCACGGTCGCCGGAGCTCGCGCTCGTTTGCACCTGTGCAGTGCGGTTCAATGGCCTCGGTGTCCTGGCTTGATGCCTCTGAGCTGCGGATCGGCCTTGGCTGCATGCGCCTTCCGGCCGATGAGCGGCTCGCCCTCGACACGATCGTGGCCGCCGCCACCGCCGGTGTGACGGTGTTCGACACCGCGCACGCGTATGGGGCAACCGGAGCCGGGTCAGGGGACAGTGAGCGTTTCGTGGCCTCCGCGCTGCGCGCCGCCGGTCGGCGGCAAGGCGCGCGGATCGTCACCAAGGGCGGCATGACGCGACCCGGAGGCGCCTGGGTGCCGGATGGCCGCGCGAAGACGATCGCAGCCGATTGCGAAGCGAGTCTCGTAGCGCTCGATGGCATGCCGATCGACCTGTACCTGATCCATGCACCCGACCCGCGGACGCCGTGGCGAACGTCGGTGCGCGCGCTTGCTCGTCTGGTTGAGGGGGGAATGGTGAAGCGCGTCGGGCTCGCGAACGTGACCCGCACCCAGCTCGACGAAGCGCTCGAGCTGGCACCGATCGCCGCCGTGCAGGTCGCTCTGAGCCCGTTTGACGACGGACCGCTGAGAGGCGGTGTGGTCGCACGCTGCAGCGAGCTTGGGATTACGCTGATCGCTCACTCCCCGCTCGGAGGCCCGCGCCGCGCCGGCAGACTGAATCGCCGTCTCGAGCTCACGCAGGTCGCCGCGCGCAATGATGCTACCCCGGCGGAGGCGGCGCTCGTCTGGCTGCTAGGGCTCTCACCGGTGGTTGTCGCGATCCCTGGCGCCCGGCGACCGGAGAGCGCGCGTTCCGCCGCGCGCGCGGGAACGCTGGAGCTCGGGACCGAGGACCGGGCCGTCCTCAAACGGGCTTTCGGCGGCGTCCACCGCCCCGCCCGCGGGCCGAGCCGTAACGGGTCTGGGCAACCGAGCGCTCAGGGGGAAATCGTGATCGTGATGGGGATCCCCGGTGCCGGTAAGAGCCGCGTCGCGGCCAGCTACGTCGAACGCGGCTACGCGCGCCTGAACCGAGACGAGCGGGGCGGCTCGCTCCGCGCGCTGGCGGGGGAGCTCGATGATCTGCTTGCCGCCGGCGTCCGCTGCGCGGTGCTCGATAACACGTACCTGACGCGCGCGGCCCGCAGCCGCGTGGTCGAGACGGCCGAGCGACATTCGCTCGCCGTTCGCTGCGTGTGGCTCGACACGCCGCTCGCCCAGGCGCAGATCAACCTCGTCGAGCGGCTCCTGGAGCGGTTCAGCTCGCTCCCGACGCCCGAACAGATCCGCGCCGCAGCTCGGCGGGAGCCGTGGCTGATGCTGCCGACTTCACAGATGCGAGCGCTGCGAGAGCTCGAGCCGCCGTCGATGGACGAGGGTTTCACATCGCTCGAGAGAGTGCCGTTCGCTCGCGTCTCGGTTCCCGGCGGGCGGTCGGGTGTATTCGTCGGTGCCGCCGCGACGGCGCGTCGCGGCATCGTCCAGGCGCTGGCGGATGCCGACCCGGCCGCGCCGCACCTGCTCTTCGACTGGAGGGCGAACGGCGACGCCGACACGCTGCTCGTTGACGCGGCCCGCATCTCCAAGACGGTCACCGGACCGGTCGACGTCGCGGTCTGCCCTCATCCCGCAGGTCCGCCCAGCTGCTGGTGTCGCCCGCCGCTGCAAGGCCTACCGCTCGCCTTCGCGCGCGCTCACTCCATCGACCCGGCGTGCTCCATCCTGGTCGGCTGCTCGCCCGCGCACCGGACCCTCGCGACCTCGCTCGGCGCACGCTATATCCCCGTCTAAGACGCAACCCGGTCCGGAACGATGCGCTCGAACGTCCCGCGCGGTGATCGCCGCGAACGGGACGAGCTCGATGGCGTCGACCTCGATCTCGCCCGGCCCGACTCGGTAACGGCCGGCGGCGCCAGCTCAGCTGGCGTTCAGCGCGGCCACGAACACCAAGGTGAGGGTGCTGACCGCCAGCACGCCATGCAGCACCACGCTGGCCACCGGGAAGTGCTGCTCGGGAGGGATGTGCTCGCGCCCCACCTGGTCGGCGGCGACGTTCCAGCGCGAGCGGGTGGCGCGCAGCACCCCGAGCCGCCGCCTCTGCCAGAGCAGGAAGTTTGTGAACCCCACCACCCCCACGACGATCAGCATCCCGAAGGCGATCCAGGCCAGATCGACGTCACCGTTCACCAGGAACACGATCCACAGAACCAGGGCGCTCACCGCGGGGATGATGTGGTCGGAGAGCAGGTGGGACGTGAGCCGACGACCCGAGGCGCTCGAGCGGCGCACGCCGCCGCGGCCCAGCCAGACGGACAGCATCGAGAACCCCAGCACCGCTGTCGCGATCCAAGACCCCAGCGCTGCAGCCCTCATCAGAGCTCCGTTTCCGTGGTTGTGGTCAGACCTGCCTCCGGTTCGGCTGGCAGCGGTCAGAGCTCGGCCACCAGCGCTCTCAACACCGGCGCGGAGAGTAGCGGACGAGGCCTGGTGCGGGACCCGTCGCTCACGCCGCGCCGCTCTGGCGCCCCAGCTGCGCGGTCGCCATCTCGCGCATCGATTCGTCCGGCGATTCGCTCGCGATCTCCAGCAGTGCCCGCGCCTGCACGCTGTCGCTCTCGCGGACAAGCCCGGCGAGGTTGAATGCGGCTGCAGTACGCACCGTCTGATCCTCGGCACCGAGGGCGGTCTCGTAGGCGGTCCGGGCGGCCTCCGGATCACGGTCCCCTAGCAGGGCACCGAGGTTCAAAGCGGCGAGCGCACGGTGGTGCTCGTCGCCCGCGAGCGCCTGCTCGAGCAGCCTCCGCGCGCGCTCGGGGCCGATGGGCGCAAGGCCCTCCGACACAGCACGCGCCCAAGCACGAATGTCAGCCAGTCGATCCCTCCGAAGCCCTCCGGAGCGTGCTCGTAGGCGCGGTGAACCAGCTGCTTGGCGGCGTCGAGCTCGCCGTTGTCGAAACTGAGGATCGCTGCGCGCGTCAGGATCGCCGGATCCTCGGGCGCGAGCTCGGTGGCACGGGCGATCACTGCGCTCGCGTCCGGATCGCCCACCTCAACCAGCTCGACGGCGAGCCGGATCTGCAGGTCGGGGTCGCTCGGGTCGGCATCAGCCGCGGCGCGGGCGCCGTCCAGGCCGGGTGATGGAGTGTCCTCGGCGGTCATTCGCGCACTCATCTTAGGGTCCGGTTCCCGCCGCTTTTCTCGATTACTAGACGAAACATTATCCGCGCTTAGGAACAAATCGCGGTGACTGGACGTCTTGGGGATATGTAGGCGCACTTACGCGCACACTTCGGCCGAAGCGGTCCTTCGCAGTACCGGGACGGCTCCCCGGCGGAGTTCTCACCTCGACAAAGGAATTCACCATGCTCGTTGACCGAGTTCGCGGCTGGTTGGTCGCAGCTCTTGTCCTGCTCGCGTTCGGCACCGCCACGGTCGCGCCGGCGAGCGCGGGAGCCCACGGGAGACGCCATCACCACCATCATCGCGTCCACCACCGGATCCCGCAGCACAATGGCGGCGATCGAGACGCCGACAACAACGGCGGTCCCAGCGACGGCGATGGCAACGTGTGACGACAATGTCCTCGAAGTTCATGAACAGGTGGTCGGCGCTGCTGGCAACCGGGGGCGTCGGCCTCGCATTAGTGATCGCCGGCTGCGGCGGTTCGGGCAACGCTCCTCATCACACCGCAACGACGTCGGGTACTCCCGCCGCTACCAGCACGACTGTCGCTGCCAAACCGGCGGCGAACAGCCCGATCGCGGGAATCCCGCAGCACAACGGCGGGGATCAGGACGCCGATAACAACGGCGGACCGAGCGACGGCGATGGCAACATCTAGGCCAGCCAGGTTGGTAGCGCTGGTCGGCGTGAGCGCCGTGCTGGTGGCTCTCGTCGCTGTGTTGACTGTGGTTGGGGCCGGCTCCTCGCGGACCCGTGTCGTCTCAGGCGGCGCGCGGCCCGCGAGGACCGGCCAAGCCGCGGCCTTCTTCTGGCTTCATCCCTCCGCGGCACCGGCGGGCTGGCTGAAAGCGACTACGCCTACGAGCGAGGCGACGCTGTCTTACCCGTCCACGTGGAGACCGATACCGGGTGACAGAGGCACAGTGTCAGTGTCGCTGCGAAACGATCGCGGCCTTTACGCCGGCTATCTGAACGTCACGCCGCGCCAGGGAGCAGAACAGTTGCACGGCTGGGCGGCGTTTCGCACCGACCGCAACCGTGACGAAGGCGACGGACATGTAAGCCAGATCGCTGCTGCCGAGGGGCTGCGTTTTCGAGCCGCCCGCGGCTCCTGCGTGATCGACGATTACATCTCGAAAGTGGGAGCTCACCCATACCGAGAGATCGCCTGCATCGTCAAAGGCCACCACCACACCGACGTGGTCATCGCAGCGGCTCTCAGGCACGACTGGACAACACTTCGCAGCACACTCGAGCGAGCGGCGTCGTCGCTTCTCCAACGCTAACCGGCACGAAGGAGAGACAGCATCGCTGTCGGATGGCTGGCTCACGCCTGGTGTCGATCGAACCGAGGACTCCGGTCGCCCCTTGGCCATGCCACCGAGGACTGTTCAGATCGGGTACCGCGCAGCGGTTCAGTGCATGTGCAGCGGAGCGCTCGAGGCGGTCGTCGTGCCCGCCGCGTTCGACGTGGTCACACTGCAGCTCACGCGGCGATGCTGGCGGGCTTTGCCCAGGGTCAGCCTGGGCTTGCGGGCACCTT
>DASXZB010000033.1:0-21060 GCA_036502145.1 Solirubrobacteraceae bacterium
GACGCGGCCCCCCTGCTCGTAGCTTCCGCGGTCCCAGACGATCACTCCGCCGCCCCCGCCGGTGGGCCCCTCGAAGCTGTTGTGCTGCTTGTCGTGATCGTCCACTTCGACGGCCAGCCGCTTGGCGGCGGGATCCAGGGAGGGCCCCTTGGGAACCGCCCAAGAGACCATCACTCCCTCCACCTCCAGGCGAAGGTCGAAATGGTGGGCGGTGGCGGCGTGCTCCTGGACGACGAACTCGCCCGCGCTGATTCCGCGGATCGCGAACTGCTCGTGGCCTTCGGCTCGGACCGCCGAGACCTCGGCATCCCGCGAACGGCCCAGCGACCCGTCCCGCAGCTCGGCGACGAGCTCATCCACGGCGCGCTGCTGACCTTCGGCGTGGATCCGTGCGGTGGCGGGCTCGTCGGTCCGCACCCAGCCCGCGACGCCCAGCTCCCGGGCCCGCTCCAGGACCGCCTCCAGCCAGCCGGCGCTGCCCACATCGCCGCGCAGCTGAGCACGGATCGCATACGGGGCTGGCCGGCGGGGAGCGATCGCACCAGCCTAGTGTCCCGTCACTAGGATGGACCAGATGGCGAGTCGAGTCTGGTTTATCACCGGAGCCGCGAGCGGCTTCGGCCGGGCGATCGTGGACGCCGTGCTCGCGCGCGGCGACCGGGTCGTGGCGACCGCCAGACGCGCCGAGCAGCTCTCGGACCTGTCGAGCCACGACGGCGTCCACCCGGTCGCCCTCGATGTCACCGATCCGGCAGGCCGCGAGGCGGCGGTCGACGAGGCGGTGCGGCGCTTGGGCCGCATCGACGTGCTGGTCAACAATGCCGGCCGGACCCAGGTCGGAGCCGTGGAAGAGACCACGGACAGTGAGCTGCGGTCGCTGTTCGAGCTTCACTTCTTCGCCCCGGCGGCGCTGACGCGGGCGGTGCTGCCGCAGATGCGCGCGCAGGGGAGCGGCGCGATCGTGCAGATGTCGAGCGTGGGCGGTCAGACCACCGCACCGGGGTTCGGCGCCTACTGCGCCACCAAGTTCGCCCTCGAGGGGCTGACCGAGACGCTGCGCGACGAGGTGGCCCAGTTCGGAATCCGCACGCTGATCGTCGAGCCGGGAGCGTTTCGGACCGGGCTGTTCCGTCCCGGGGCGGCCTACGAATCCGCCGAGATGCCCGAGTACGCCGAGGTGGTGGGACCCACCCGCGACTACGTGCATGGCGGCCACGGGCGCCAACCCGGTGACCCGGCGAAGGCGGCGCAGGCGATCCTGGCCGCCCTCGACGCCGACGAGCCACCGCTGCGCCTGGTGCTTGGTGGCGATGCCATCGACAACATCTCGGGCCGGCTCGAGCGCGTCGCCGAGGAGCTGAAACGATGGGACGACGTGGGGCGCAGAACCGCGCTGGACGAAACCTAGCCTTCCGCGGCGGCGCGGTTCAGGTTCGTCCCCTCACCAACGCCGGCGCGCTCGAAGGCCCGCACCCCGGCTGCCCAGATCGCCTCCAGGTCGGTCCCGGCGGGAAAGCGCCGATCGAGCTCGAGCTCGACCATCCCGTGTGCGAATGCCCACGCGGCGCGAGCGAGATCCGGCCCCAGGTCGTCGATCAGTGCGGCGCCGGCGCGGAGCTCGAGCTCGCGGGCCGGCCGCTCGGGCGGCAGCGGACGCTCCGTCACCAGCCGGTACAGAGCCGGGTTGTGGAGCGCGAGGCGGCGGTACGCCCGGGCGGATTGCCACAGACCGCCCCCGGCTTGCTCCAGTGCCGCGGCCAGATCCTCCAGAGCGTCCTCGGCGATCAGGTCCAGCAGCGCGTCGCGGCCGGGATGATGGGCGTGCATCTCGGCGGCGCTGATTCCCAGCTCTTCGGCCAGCCGGCCAACCGAGAGCGCTGCGACGCCGTCCCGGGCCAGCACCTGGTGCGCCGCGTCGAGGATCTCGGCCTGCCGCTCCCAGGACCGGTCCTCGGTGATCGTCGAAGCGACGGGCGCGGTCATCGCTGACGCTCCGAGCTCGCGGCCACCGCGGGCTCGCCGCGGACCGGCTGTTGCACCACGGTCATCCCAGCCAGCCCCAGGGCGTCGGACAGCCGGTCGAGTGAGAGCACCTCCTGAGGGTCGAACACCCCCGGCCGCGGCGACGAGGTCTTGGCGTCGTCGTGCACAGCGCGGGCGAACACCGAGGTGGCGGCGGCGGCGGCGCGGTAGTCGCCCCGGCATTGCAGCGTCCGCGCGGCCAGCAGCCGGCGGTCCTTGCGCACGCCGACCCAGTGCGCGATCCGCTCTCTGCCTGGCGGCTTGTCGGCTCTCGGTCCCGACGAGCTCACCAGCGCCGAGCGGGGGAGCTTCGACATCAGCCGCGTCCGGTTGATGGCCAGTAGCGCGGCGTGAACCGGGGCCTCGGCGATGCAGAGATACGGGCTGACCACGCGGTCGCCGGCCAGGCTTCCCAGCCACCCGGCGTCGAGCTCGGCGAAACCGAGGCAGCGGCGCGGGCCGTAGGGCTCGGGGAGCGCGATCCGCGCGGTGCGGTGATCGGGAACGCCGGTCAGGCCCCGATGGGCGAACTCGCGTCCCGCGCGGCCCGTGCTGGCGCCGACCGACAGCGTGAACACCAGCTCGACTTCGTCGGCCTCGGGATGCTCTGCCAGCAGCGCGGCGGCGATCAGGTTGGTGACCCCGGGCGCGACCCCGGCGTTCATGATCACCGTCCCGCGGGCGGCGGTGGCCTGTCTGCGCAGCCGCTGCCCGGCCGCGGCGGGCAGCGCTGAGACGTTGATCAGAACGCCGCCGCGGGACAGGACCATCCGCTCGGCGGTGAGCGCCGGCTCCGGCACGGCGTTGACGACGAGTTCGATATCGCGCAGAGCAGCCGCCAGGGACTCGGGTTCGTCGAGGTCGACGTGGCGGAACGCGGGGTCTCCATTGGGCCGGCGCCCCGCCGGTATGACCTCCCAACCATGTTGCGAGAGGTCCTCGACCAGCAGCCCGCCGAGCACGCCTTGCGCGCCGATGACGAGGACTCGATTTTCATCGCCTGGTTGCATTTGATCGCTCTCGACGTTCACCGAGGGCTGAACGTAGGCTACGATTGGCCTGGGTTCAAGGTCCATTGCGGTGACACAGATCCAGACCACTTCCGGCCGTGAAGATGGCTCCTCGGTCGATCTGCTCGTCACGCTCGATCGAGCGGCGCCGCGCGGCCTGCGCAGGCAGCTCGAAGGGCAACTACGAGACGGGATCCGCAGCAGCCGGCTGTCCGCGGGTTCCAGCCTGCCGTCTTCACGCTTGCTGGCGCAGGAGCTCGGCGTGGCCCGGTCGGTCGTCGTGGAGGCCTATGGACAGCTCATCGCCGAGGGCTATCTGGAGGCCCGCCGCGGCGCCGGTACCCAGGTCGCGCAGCGAGAGGGCGCCGCTGCGCCGGCGCTGGATTCCCTGGGCGAGGCTGCGGTCGGCCGTACGCCCTCGAGCGCGCTGCCTGATCCCGCGTGGTTTCCCCGCCGCGAATGGCTGCGGCAGATGCGCGCGGTGCTGACCGATTGCCCGGACGCCGTGTTCGGATATCCCCACCCGCAGGGCGCGATCGAGCTGCGCCGCTCGCTCTCGGAGTACCTGGGGAGAGTGCGCGCAGTTCAGACACGCGCTGAAAACGTGCTCGTCTGCGGTGGCTTCGCGCAAGGTCTGGCGGTCCTGTGTCGCGGTTTGCAGGTGCGCGGCGTGGGGCGGATCGCGGTCGAGGACCCCTGTTTCTCGCTCCATCGCCGAATCATCAGAGCCGCCGGCCTGGAGCCGGTGCCAGTCGCGGTGGACGACCGCGGGCTGGTGATCGAGGAGCTCAGCCGGCTCTCGGTGGGGGCGGTCCTGGTGGCGCCGGCTCACTCGTATCCAACCGGAGTGGTGCTCGCCCCCGGTCGCCGGCACGAGCTGCTGGCCTGGGCGCAGGAGCGCGACGCGCTGGTGATCGAGGACGACTACGACGCCGAGTTTCGCTACGACCGGACTCCGGTGGGAGCCCTGCAGGGTCTCGACCCCGACCATGTCGTCTACGGGGGAAGCGCCAGCAAGACGCTGAGTCCGGCGCTGAGACTCGGCTGGCTCGCGTTACCGGACCATTTTCTCGGCGATGTGCTGCGGGCCAAGTTCGTCGACGGGATCGCCACCGAGGCCTTCGGTCAGCTGGCACTCGCGCGGTTCATCGACGGCGGGTCGTTCGCGCGTCACCTGCGTCGAGTCCGGCCGGTCTATCGCGCCCGACGCGACCGGCTGGCTGGCGCACTGAGAATGCACATGCCGCAGGCAACCGTCACCGGTGCCGCCGCCGGGCTGCACCTGTTCGTCAGGCTCTCGCCCGACACGCCCGAGCGCGAGCTCGTGGAGGCGGCCCATCAGCACGGACTGCACATCGATCCCTCCTCGCGTCACTGGGCAAACCCCGACCAGGCGCCCCCGGCGATCCTGATCGGATACGGGACCGTGCACCAGGATGCGATCGAGCGCGAGATCGCGACGCTGGCCGCGCTGGCTCGCGAGCTGAGCGAATAGGCGGATCGCCTGGCCCGCGACCCGTCGCCCGCGGCCCGCGACCCGCGGCCGGTCGCACGCGGCCCGCTGCTGGCGGCGGGACTCAGGGGGCCGGCGCGGGGCCGACGGGATAAGCAGGGGCGGCTACGGCGCCCGGTTGGGCCGCGACCTGGCCGCAGAGCGCGGCGAAGGTCTCCAGCAGCGGTGAGCCGTGTCGCTCGTTCCAGGCCAGCACCAGCTCGGACGGGGAGAGGTCGTGAACCGGAAGCATGGTCACGTCCCCGCGGTTGAAGATCGGCGCGTTGCCGGCCGCCAACAGGCAGATCCCGATTCCGCTCGCCACCGCCTCGTAGGTCTCCTCGGTGTCGTTGATCTCCGCCTCGATCCGCGCCGGGCGCCCGTCTCGCTCCTCGAGCGCGAGCCAGAAGTCGCGCAGCGGGCCCGCACTGGCGGGCAGGGCCAGGAACGGCTCATCGAGCAGCTCAGCTATCGACACGCTCTCCCGCGAGGCCAGCCGGTGGTCGATCGGCAGCGCCACGAGTCGAGGCTCCCGGGCAATCGTGACCCACCTGTAGGGGGGTTGCGGCAGCGGCAGCCACACGAACGCCGCGTCGGTGCGCCGGTCGGCGAGCCCGGCGGTCCGGTCACTCCAAGCGATCTGCCGCAGCTCGAGGTCGACGTCCGGACAGCTGGCGACCATCATCGCGCGCACCTTCGGCAGCAGCCCGCGACCGGGGCTGGTGTGCATCCCAATCACCAGCGTGCAGTCGCTGACCTTGGACAGCGACAGCTTTGCCGCGTCCCACCCAACGACCATCTGCTCGGCGTGGGGCACCAGCGCGGCCCCCGCCGGGGTCAACCGAACGCTCCCGGGGCCACGCTCGAACAGGGTCACCCCGAGTTGCCGCTCGAGTGCACGGATCTGCTTGGACAGGGCGGGCTGACTGATGTACAGAATCTCCGCGGCCCGGGTGAAGCTCAGCTCGCGCGCGACGCCGAGGAAGTAACGGAGGTCGCGCACGTGGACGTCCATAGCCATCGGTTATACCAACAGGTCTTGGACACGCCGGCCGGTCGCAGGCAAGATCGAGGCGTCGATGCGAGCCCTGGTCCACGATCCCAACGCTCCCCATGGCCTGCGGCTGGGGGAGGCCCCGGATGGCGCGCCGGGACCCACCCAGATCCTCGTCCAGGGTCGCCGCGACGTCGTTGAACTTCGGCGAGGTCGCGTTCCTTGACCGCCACGTGGCCCCCGGCGAGGTTGCCGGCTGGGACGCTGCGGGGACGGTCGTGGCCCCGGCGTCGGATGGCTCTGGCCCGCCGGTGGGCTCTCGGGTGGTGACGTTTGGGTGGGCGGGCGCGTGGGCGCAGCGACGTGCTGTGGACCCCGATGAGCTCGCCCTGCTTCCCGATACGGTCGCGTTCGGCGACGCGGCGGCGCTCCCGGTGGCCGCCGTGACCGCCTTGCGAGCGGTCCGCCGGCTCGGATCGGTGGTGGGGCGCACAGTGTTGATCACCGGCGCCTCGGGCGGGGTGGGACGGTTCGCGGTCCAGCTCGCCGCCCGCGCGGGAGCCCGCGTCGTCGCATCGGTGGGCAGCCGCGAGCGCGGCGAGGGCCTGACCGGGCTGGGCGCCCGGAAGGTCGTCGTCGGGCTCGCCGATGTGCCCGCGCCGGTCGACTTCGTGATCGACAACGTGGGCGGCCGGGTACTCGCCGACGCGTTGGGACTGGTGGCCCCGGCCGGGACTGTTCTGAGCGTCGGGATGGCGTCGCTGGAGTCGACCACGATCGACTTCGAGCAGCTGCGAAATCGTGCGCCCGGGGCCCGTATCGAGGCCTTCACGGTGGGGCCGGGGTTCGGTCCCGAGCTGGCCTACCTGGTGTCGCTGCTGGAGGCCGGGGAGCTCGATCCTCAGGTCGGATGGCGCGGGCCCTGGGAGCGAGTCGGAGAGGCGGCAGCCGCCCTGCTCGGCCGGCGGGTGCGCGGCAAGGCGGTGCTCGAGGTGTCGGACTCGTGATCCTGGTCACCGGAGCCACCGGGAACGTCGGCCGAGAGGTGGTCGCAGCACTGGCGGCCCGCGGCGCCCCTGTCCGCGCGGTCGTGCGCGACCCCGCGCTGGCCACGCTGCCCGATGCAGTCGAGGTGGTGGGAGGGGACCTCGAGCTTCCCGAGTCGCTGACCCCGGCGCTCAAGGGGGCGAGCGCCGTATTCCTGCTCGGCGGCTGGAGCGACATGCCCGGCCTCCTACGGCAGATCGCGCGCGCCGGGGTGGAGCACGTGGTCCTGTTGACATCGCGGTGCGTGATCGGCGGGCGGGCCGATAACCCAGTCACTCGGACGTGGCTCGATTCCGAGGCGGCGGTGCGGGACTCCGGCGTCGCCTGGACCCTGCTGCACCCCAGCGGGTATCAGTCCAACGTCCTGCGCTGGCTCCCGCAGCTGCGCGAGGGCGATGTGGTGCGCGCGCCATGGGCCGACGTCCCGATCGCCGCGATCGATCCCGCCGACATCGCCGCCGTCGCGGCCACCGCCCTGACCGAGTCCGGGCATCGGGGGGCATCGCACGAGCTGAGCGGGCCACAGCCGCTCAAGCCGGCCGATCAGGTGGCGACCCTGGGGGAGCTTCTGGGACGGTCGCTTCGATACGAGCCGCAGTCCGACGAGCAGGCGCGGGCCGAGATGGCCGCCAGCACCCCGGCGCCGTATCTCGAGGCGTTCTTTCGCTTCTACTCCGACGGCGAGTTCGACGACTCGCGGGTCGTGGACACCGTCGAGCGGATCACCGGGCGCGCCCCACGGCGGTTCGAGCAGTGGGCCCAGGCCCACGCCGCCGCGCTCAGGGGGTGAAGTTCAGCACGTAGTGGCGGCGAGCCCCGGGGCTCGCTCCGTGGGGTCCCAAGATGCGGTGATCCTGGCGCCAGATCGCTCCGTCCACGAGGCGGATGTCACAGTGCACGAGTTACCGGCAGCCCCTCCCCGCGGAGCGCCGGGCGTATCCCATGATTCGAGCCCCAGCCGATCGCAAGCTCAGCCTCGCCCGCGCGCGCCGGATCGCGCTGGCCGCGCAGGGCTTCGCGCGGCCGCGTCCGGCGCGGCGTCCGAGCGTCAAGCAGATCGCGGACCTGGTCGGCCGCCTGGGCGTACTCCAGCTCGACTCGGTCAACGTGTTCACGCGCTCGCACTACATGCCGGTGTTCTCGCGGCTGGGGCCCTACGACCGGTCGCGTCTGGACCGGATCGCCGGTCACGGCACCGCCAAGATCGACCGCCGGCTGGCCGAGTACTGGGCTCACGAGGCCTCGCTGATCCCGATCGAGCTGCACCCGCTGTTTCGCTGGCGGATGGCGGACGTGGAACGGCAGGCCTGGGGCTCGATCTGGAGAATCGCGCGCGATCAGCCCGAGATGGTCGCCAAGACGCTCGCCCTGGTCGCCGAACAGGGGCCGATTCGCGCCCGAGACACCGGCGCGGTCCGCCCGCCGCCCCGGGCCGGGCGCATGTGGAACTGGCACGAGGGGAAGGTCGCGCTCGAATACCTGTTCTTCACCGGCCAGGTGGCGGCGGCGCGGCGGGTCAACTTCGAGCGGCTCTACGACACCGTGGATCGGGTCCTCCCGGCGGAGATCCGCCGGCGCCCCACGCCGGCGGACGCCGACGCGCAGCGCGAGCTGGTGCGGATCGCCGCGCGGGCGCTCGGCGTGGCCACCGAGCCCGACCTCGGCGACTACTTTCGGCTGCCCCGAGCCGCCTCCAAGGCCCGCGTGGCCGAGCTCGTGGCTGGCGGCGAGCTGATCGCGGTGCAAGTGGAGGGGTGGACGGCTCCCGCCTATCTCTGGCCCGGTGCCCGCCAGCCGCGCCGGCTTCACGCCCGGGCGCTGCTGTCGCCCTTCGACTCACTGGTGTGGTTTCGCCAGCGCGCCGAGCGGCTGTTCGGGTTTCGGTACCGGATCGAGATCTACACCCCGGCCGCCAAGCGCGTGCACGGCTATTACGTCCTGCCGTTCCTTCTCGGCGACACCCTGGTCGCCCGCGTCGATCTCAAATCAGACCGGCAGCGGGGCGCCCTGCTGGTCCAGGGGGCGTTCGCCGAGGACGGAACCGACCCGGGCTACGTCGCCGCCGAGCTGGCCACCGAGCTGCATCTGGTGGCGGCCTGGCTCGGTCTGGAGGAGGTCCTGATCGCGCGACGGGGGGATCTGGCCGGCGAGCTGGCAGCGGCGGTTCAGTACAGCCCCTCGCGGCGCGCGTAGCGCTGCGCTCGCTCGCGGTCGTACCCATCGGCGTCGAACTCGGTGTCCCTCAGCGAGCGCATGATGGCGCCCGAGCTGGGGAGCTGCGAGCGGTCGATGTGGCGCTCCGGATTCCAGAGCTCGGAGCGGATCAGGGCCTTGGGGCACTGGGTGTATGCCTCTTCGATCGATACCAGGATCCCCAATTTCGGCACCTTGCCGTCCACGGCGCTCGGCGCCAGCAGCTCCTGATCGTCGGTGATCACGGCGCGACCGTTGACGCGGAAGGTGTCGCCGATCCCCGGGATCAGGAACAGCAGCGCGATCCGGGAATCGGCCAGCAGGTTCCTGAGGGTGTCGGCGATGCGGTTGCCCGGCCGGTCCGGGAGCAGCAGCGTGCGTTCGTCGAGGACCCGCACGAAGCCGGCCGGGTCCCCCCGGGGGCTGACGTCGAGCCCGCCATCCGGACTCGACGTGGCAACGCACAAAAACGGCGAGGCATCGATGAACTGGCGAGTGAGATCGTTGAGCCGGTCGGTGATCTTGACGACCACCTGGTCAGCCGGCGAGCCGATGATGTCTCGCAGCTGCGCTTCGTCTCTGATCCTGCCTCGGGCGCCGATCACCTCGCCGACGATACCGACCGGCGCCGGCTCGCCACAGCGTGGGGCGACGGCCGGTGACAGCTCGACGTACGCCGGCCGACGCGGGACAATGACGCCAAACCACGTCCAGCAGGAGGACTCATGAGCGGCGAATACTGGCTTGCACATGGGGCGCACGCAACGCCAGACGAGGGGCGTTGCGCGATGGAGTGGGTCAGCCATCTGGCCGGAGAGGCCCACAGCGACCAACCCGCGTGCGTAAGCCCCGCGTTGCGCGCATTCTGCGTCTCACTCAACGACAACCTGGGGCAGAACACCCGCCAGCGGATGCGGCCGTATCTGACCCGCACGATCGGCACCGCCGACGACGGCCTGGACACCGCCCGCGCCTGGATGGCGGCGGATTGGCTGATCCGCGTCTACACGCCGGCCTGGCTCGATCTCGCGGGCGCCAGCGACGCCGCGCAGCGCCTGGCCGTGCTGCCCGGCGTGCGCCACGGCCGAGCTCTCGTCGCGGCGCTGGATCCGCTGAAGCTCGCGCGCCGGGACGCTCGGGCAGTTCTGACCGGGACCCTGCGCGGCGCTCCGCTGGCCCGGATGCTGCCTTGCGCCGCCGCCCGAGCGGCTCGCAAGGCCGCCTGGGCGTCCGGCGAAGCCGCCGTCTGGACGATGGCTCGGGTTGCCGCCGGAGGGGTGCTCGGACAACAGGCCCGCGATGACGCCACCGCCGCCGCGCAAGATGCCGCCGCGGCCGCGGCCCGGAGGGCCCGCGCGGACGCCAAGGCGGCCGGTGAACAGCCCGGCGACCAGGCCGGGCTTCAACCGACCATCGAGCGGCTGGAGCGATCCTCGCTGACCCTGCTGGACCACATGCTCCCCACCGAGACGCTCGAGCCGCCGACCGGCCCCGGGTCTGAATCGTTTTGCAGTCGCGTTGGGTCTATCTAGACACCAAGCAAGAAGAAAGGACACGCACCTTGAACCCCACAACCAATCGCTCGGACAGCCCGGGCCCGGTGCGGCCACCGGATCACGCAGAGCTCGAAGGCTTCCAGCGCGCGACGTTTGCCGCCGGATGCTTCTGGGGCGTCGAGGCCTCGTTCAGGGAGATCGAGGGGGTCGTGCAGACCACCGTCGGGTACACCGGCGGGAGCACCACCGCCCCAAGCTACGAGCAGGTCTGCTCTGGCAGGACCGGCCACGCCGAGGCGGTCGAGGTCTGGTTTGACCCCCAGATCGTCAGCTACGACGAGCTGCTGGCGGCCTTCTGGTCGATCCACAACCCCACCACCCCCAACCGGCAGGGCTGGGACATCGGCACCCAGTACCGCTCGGCGGTGTTCTTCCACGACGCCGATCAGGAGCGTCGGGCCGCGGTCTCCCGCGACGAGCGCCAGGCCGCCCTGGCCAAGCCGATCGTGACCGAGATCGTCCCCGCGTCGGCGTTCTACGAGGCCGAGGACTACCACCAGCGCTACTTCGAGCACCACGGCGGCGCGGTCTGCGCCACCACCCTGCGCTAGCGGTCAGCCCTCCTCGAGTGCCAGATAGGGCTCGAGGAGGGTCCGTAACTGCATCCGCCCGCGATGCAGGCGGCTCTTCAGCGCCGCCTGGCGGACGCCGACCACCTCCGCGGCCTGTCGCGTCGACAGGCCCTCGATGTCCCGCAGGACGACGGCCGCGCGCCACTCGGCGGGCAGCTGGGCCAGGGCTCGATCCAGGATCTGCTCGAACTCGCGGTCCAGCGCCCGGGCCTCGGGGCCCAGCTGCGGCGATTCGGAAAGCGCGGCGATCGGATCATCGCGATCTGGATCCGCAGCGACGGGGGGCGGACTGCGACGCGACAGTCGCCGCTGGGCTTCGTTGAAGGCGATTCGATACAGCCACGTCGAGAGCTGCGAGCGCTCCTGAAACCGCGGCAGGCCGCGCCAGGCGCGCAGGAACACCTCCTGTGCCACTTCGTCGGCCTCGTCGGGGTCGAGTCCGAATCGCCGCAGCGCGCCGTAGACGCGGGCGGCATGGATTGAGACCAGCTGGGCAAAGGCGTCCCGATCGCCGGCACGGGCACTGCGAAGCAGCTCCCGCTCGGCGATCGGCATGCCGCTCACCGCGCGGTTATACCGCCTGGCCGGCGAGGCGACACCGAGGCGACGCCCGCCGGTCCGGTTGGGGTCAGTGCTGGTCGAGCTCCAGCGAGCAGGAGTTGATGCAGTAGCGCTCGCCCGTCTCGCCCGGTCCATCGGGGAACACGTGGCCGAGGTGCCCGCCACAAGCCGCGCAGGTCACCTCGATCCGGCGCATGCCGTAGCTGCGGTCCTCGTGCAGGTTGACGCTGGCGCGGTCGGCGGGCTCGGTGAAGCTGGGCCAGCCGGTGCCGGAGTCGAACTTGGTCTCGGAGGAGAACAGCTCCGCGCCGCATCCGGCGCAGCGGTAGGTGCCGTCGCGCTTCTCGTCGACGTACTGGCCGGTGAACGGCCGCTCGGTGCCCTTGCGCCGCAGCACCTCGTACTGGGAGTCGGTGAGCTGGTCGCGCCACTCGCGGTCGGTCTTCTCGACCTGAGGGAGGGCGCTCTGGTTCTGGGGGTTGGTGTTGTCGTTCATGCTCGTTTTGACCCTGCCCAGCCGGTCAACGGTTCAGATCACTGCGCCGGCGGCTGCTCGAGCCGGGCGCGCACCGCGGCCGCGATCTGCACGGCGTCGGCGCCCTCGGGTTCCGCCACCCCACCCAGAGCACCGAGCGCACTCAGCGCATCCAGCATCCGGCGCAGGCCGGCGAGCAGTCGACGGCAGTCGGCGCAGTCCCTGGTGTGGCGTTCCAGCCTGGTGCGCCGGCGCGGGGCGAGTTCTCCGTCGAGGTAGGCCGACATGTGTCCCGGGGCCCACCGATGGTCGCGTCGGAAGCGCGCGCGCGACAGAATCTCCTTCATCTGCGCTCTGACCCGCCGGCGCGCCGAAGCGATTCAGGCCGCCGGGGGATGGCGCCCCCGGGGCCTGGCGGCGACCAGGGCGACGAGCCCCGGCGGCGACCAGGGCGACGAGCCAAAAGGCCCGGGCCCTTAAGATCACGGCTGGTGGACTACGGCGACGCTCCCGGATGGCTGTAGTGCAGCGGCTTCAGGTGCCATTCGACCACGAGCTCGTGGTGGCGCGCCCGGGTCCGCGCTGCGGATACCGGTTCATCATCGCGATCCACTCAAGCCTCGATACGGACCCGCCGGGACGAGCGGCGGGAGGCTGCCGGCTGGCGCGGTACGAGGATCCGCTGGCGGGGCTGCACGATGCCCTGCGCCTCTCGCAGGCGATGTCGCGCAAGGCGGCGATCGCCGGCACCCGGACCGGGGGCGGCAAATGCGTCATCGCCGCCCCCGCCGAGGAGTCGCCGTGGCCGCTGGTGGGTGACCGACGGGAGGCGGTGCTGCGGGACCTGGCCGAGGTCGTCGGCGGCCTCGACGGCCGCTACATGACCGGCCCTGACGTTGGGACCACCGCGGCCGACATGGAGTGGGTCCACACGCTGACCCCGTATGCCGGTGGCTTCGCCGGCGGGGGCACCGCCGACGGTACCGCTGTCGGCGTATACGCGTGCCTGACCGCGGCCGCCCGGCACGTGTTCGGGAGCTCTGACCTCCGCGGCCGGCGGATCACGATCGTCGGCCTGGGAGGCGTGGGGGAGCCGTTGGCTCGGCTGCTCGCCGAGTCCGGCGCGCAGTTGCGCGTGACCGACATCGATCCTTCGCGGCAGGGCCTGGCGGCGGAGCTGGGAGCACTGTGGGTAGCTCCCGAGGCGGCCCAGCGCAGCGACTGCGAGATCCTCGTTCCCTGCGCACTGGGCGGCACCCTCACGGCCGACGAGGTCGGCGCCATGACCTGCCGGCTGGTCGTTGGCGCGGCCAACAATCAACTGGCCAGCGACGAGGTCGCCGAGCTCATGCACCGGCGGGGGATCGCCTGGGTGCCGGACTTCGTGGCCAATGCCGGCGGCCTTCTCTACGCGGTCAGCGTCCGCCGAGATCAGCTGTCGGTGCGCGACGGCCTCGCCCTGGTACGGCGCCTGGGCGACACTGCCGATGAGGTGCTGCGCCGCGCCGAGCTCGAGCAGACGACGACGCTGGCCGCCGCGATCCAGATCGCCGACGAGCGCCTCCAGACGGCGCCCTGAAGGGCCGTGCCGCCGGACCCGCCGCAGGCGCGGACAGTCCGCCTATCCTGACCAGGCGATGGACTCCGCTGCCGAGCGCGTCGCCGAATTCATGTCCTCGCTGGACAGCGAGGCACGCGAGGTCGCTCCCGGCGAGTGGGGCCTCGCGCTCGACGCCGCCGGGTACGTGCTCGACGTGGGCGTGGCGATCCGTGGACCGCTGCTGCGAGCGCAGGCCGCGGTGCTGCCGGCGGGCCTGATCGACCCCCACCAGCTGCTGTACTGGAATCGCCAAGCGCCACTGGTCTGCTTTGCCGAGAACCGGGCCGGGGAGGTGTTCGTGTGCGGCGAGCTTCCGCTGGAGTCGCTGGACACCGAGACGCTCGATCGCTTTCTGGGGCTGCTGCTGGCGAGCGCCACCCGCGCCCGCGAGTTCGCGATTCAGAACGCCTGACGACGATCGGCGCCGACGGTCCTGGTGGCGTGTCTCGACCTGTCCCCGTTCGCGCGGCCCGTTCGTCTGGGAGAGAACAAGGATCGGCGCCGTCGATTCAAACCCCACCCAGAGGAGATGTGATGGCACATCCCGTTGTCCACGTTGAAATCCGATCTGCGGACCCCGACGCGACGAGGAGCTTCCTCGGCGAGCTGCTCGGCTGGAAGGTCGCATCCGAGGGAGGGTTCCCGGGCTACACGTTCATCGACACCGGAGTCGAAGGTACGCCGTACACGGCGATCGGCCCCCGTCAGGGCGCCGAGGATGAGGTGCTGTTCTTCGTCGCCGTTGAGGACGTAGCCGCGACTCTGAAGCGGGCCGAGGAGCTAGGCGGCACGATCATCCAGCCCACTCAGGAGGTCCCGGGGACGAGCTTCGGCGTGTTCGCGGACGCTCAGGGGCATCGGGTGGGCGTCGCCTCCAGCTGACCCGTCGGCAGTGCTGGGGCCCCGTATGGCAATCGTGCGGGGCTCCTCAGCTAGGTGCAGCTGGGGCCGCAGCCGGGCGTACGCGAGTGTCCCCCCCAGCGTGGGGACCCAGAACGCGATCGCGTGGTAGACGAGCACGGCCGCGGCGGCGTGCGTCAGCGGAACGTTGTAGAGCGCCAGGGCGCCGACGAGGCCGGCGTCGAGCACCCCGATGCCCGCCGGGATCGGGGTGGCGTTGGCGAGGTAGCCGACCAGATAGGCGACCACGAGCGGGGCCAGCGGTGGTGCGGGCCCCACCGCCGCGAACGTCGTCCAGAGGACGGCGATGTCGAACAGCAGATAGCCGGCGCCCCCCAGCAGGCGCCAGCCGGGCCGAGCGAGCGCGCGGCGGGCCGCCGGAACGCCGATGCCGATGTCATCGACCCAGGCCGCCCGGGGGTGGTCGGCGGAGATCCGTCCGGTCAGCCGCGGAAGGCCCAGGACCACGATCGTGGCGGACACCGCGGCGAGGACCGGCAATCCGGCGCGGAGCACGTCGTGCGGTCCTCCGCCGACTCCGAGCAGCAGCAGGGTGCCGGCGACGCCCAGCGTCGCGACGTTGATGGCGCTGGTGAGGAAGAACAGCCCACTCGAGCGCCGCACGATCTCGCGGGTCGGCATACCAACGAGGTGCAGCAACCAGCCCCCCACCGCCAGTGATCCCACTCCGCCACCCGGCAGCAGCGCCCCCGAGCCCATCTGCGACCACGCCAGTTCTCGCGCCGCACGCTTCGGGATCCGGGGGAAGAACATCCGGAAGACGGCGAGAAAGCTCAAGCACGACGCCAGCTCGAGCGCGATCGCCCCAGCCACCAGCGCCGGATTCATCGCGCTCACCTCCCGTACGACAGGCCGCAGGTCCGGGACGGCCAGCAGCACGGTCAGCACGCAGGTGGCGAGCACCACCACCGTGAGCAGCCGCCGCAGCAGCGCGCCGCGTTCAAGTGGGGAGGGGGGTCGGCGGTCCGGCGCCTCTCGCTGCTCCGGCTCTCTCCCGCGTGCGACCGGGATGGTGTGGGCGCTCACCGGGGACGCTCGCTAGATGCTCGCCGTCTTGCCGAGTCCTCAGTGGGCTCCGTCGCCGGCTGGCGCCCGGGGAACTGCCGCCGCGATCAACTCGGCGACGGACCAGCGCCGGAGCCGCCGAGGCGCGTCCGCGCGCGCGGCTTGGGCATCGGTGGCACTCGTCAGCTCGGCGGGGCGGCCATCTTCGGTGCGATCGGATTCGCTATTCATAAGTCCTCCAGGTGTCGGTGGGGCCGTAGCGCCGCGTCGGCGGCTACGGCTATGGCGATCTAAAGTCACGCCCCCTCCACGCCGAGCGCGAGCTCGGCGCCCGCCTCGGCATTCGCGCTGCGGGCGCGTGCTGCCCCGTCGGTGGGCAGGATCAGCAGCGCCACGAGCAGGCCGGCTGCGAACAGCGCCGCAGCCCACTCGAACGCGGTCGAGTATCCGTGGATCGATGCCGCGCCGGCGAGCCCGGCAGCGTGCGCGTGGACCGAGGCAAAGCTGGCGGCGGCGCTGGCGAAGATCGTGCTCAACAGCGCTGTGCCGACCGAGCCCCCGACCTGCTGCGAGGTGTTCACCATCGCCGACGCGATCCCGGCGTCGCTGCTGCGCACGCCGAGGGTGGCGGTCGAGAATGCAGGTGCGAAGATCAATCCCATCGCTGCACCGGTGAGCACCAGCCCAGGCAGGACGTGGCTGACGTACGCGCCGTCGGCGGTCACGCGCGACAGCAGGATCATCGCCAGCACCCCAAGCCCCATACCGCCGATCACCAGTGGCTTGGCGCCGGTGCGATGCAGCACCCGCGTCTGCACCGTGGTGGCGGTGAGGACGATCATCGCCGTCATCGGCAAGAAGCCCAGGCCGGTCTTCAGCGGCGAGAAGCCGAGATTCTGCTGCATGTAGTAGGTCAGGAACAGGAACACCGCGAACACGGCCGACCCGGCCAGGGCGATACTCGCGTAGGCGCCGCCGCGCGCCCGGTCCGACACGATGTGCAACGGCAGCAGCGGATGCTCCACCCGCCGCTCGAGGACCAGGAATCCACTCAGGAGAACGGCGCTGGCGGCGAGCGCGATGACCGTGATCGGATCTGACCAGGAGCTGGTCTCTGCGTTGGAGAAGCCGAAGACCAGCGCGAACAGGCCCCCCGAGGCAAGTGCCACGCCAGGCACGTCGATCCGCGGGCGCTCTGCCTGGCGCTGGTTGCGCAGCAGCCGCAGCGCCACGATCGCCGTGGGCACTGCGATCGCCAGGTTGACGTACAGGCTCCAGCGCCAGGAGAGGGCCTGGGTCAGGGCGCCGCCGAGCAGCAGCCCCAACGAGCCGCCTCCGGCGGCGATGGCGCTGAAGATGCCGAACGCCTTGGCTCGATCAGCGGAGCCCTGGAACGTCACGGTCAAGAGTCCAAGCGCCGAAGGAGCCAGCAATGCGCCGAAGGCTCCCTGCAGCGCCCGGGCGGCGACCAGCATCCCGAACGACTGCGCGAGCCCGCCGATCGCGGACGCGACCGAGAACCCGATGAGTCCGCCGATCAGCGTCCACTTGCGCCCGAACAGGTCGCCGAGCTTGCCGCCCACCAGCAGCAGGCTGCCGAAGGCCAGGGCATAGGCGGTGACGATCCACTGTCGGCTATCGGTCGAGAAATGCAGCGCGTGCTGGGCCGAGGGCAGGGCGATGTTGACGATCGTGGCGTCGAGCACGACCATCAGCTGCGCGACCCCGAGCAGCGCCAGGACAGCCCAGCGGCTGGGTTCATAGGCGGTTCGGAGCGATCGATTCATGTCTTCCTTTCCGGGCGGCGGGGGTAGAACCACCATAGCAGGAATCGTTTACGCTACAGGTATCAATCTTGATGGATGAATTATCGACGCACGATGGCAAGTACGCGCTATAATCCGGGTCCATGAACTGCGAGGACACTTCGAATTCAGGCCGCTCGATGGTCCTGCTACCGCGGTTGGCCAAGCAGGTCATGCGGCGCAGCGATCCTGAGCTGTTGGGGATCGACCTGCGCCTGCTGATGGCCCTCAGTTACCTGGGCGATCACGACGGCGCACCGCAGCAGGAGTTCGTCGACGCCCTCTGCATCGACGCCAAGAACGTGGTGCTGCTCCTCAACGATCTCGAGGAATCCGGCCACCTGGTCCGCCGTCGCGACTCAGAAGACCGGCGACGCCACCGCGTGCACATCACCGAGACCGGCCGCCAGGCGCTGGAGCGGGCCGCGCGGGCGCAGGAGGAGATCGCGGACGACGTGCTGCAAGCCCTGGATGCCGACGAGCGCGCCACGCTATGCCGGCTGCTGGCCCGCGCGCTGCACGGCGCCGAGTCGATCCATCACGACACTACCGCGCCACCCCTCGCCACCAGCGCTCGCTAGCCGTCTCGGCTTTCGCCTTACGCGGCCGCCGGCGCTGCTCCGCGAGCTGCGGCGGCGCCGGGGTCCCAGCTCGACCCCGGGCGGGTGAGCACGTCGGCCACGATGACCACGCTGTTGACGATCAGATCGGTCTCCTCGGCCAGCGGTGTCGTCGCTCCCACCCGCGTGCTCAACGCCTGCTGAGCCTCGCGCAGCGGTGGCAGTGGCCCCGGCGGCCGGTGCTGGCGCTCCGCAAGCGCCAGCTCGGAGAGCGCGGTGTCGAGCTGTTCGGCGAGTACGCGGGCTTGCGCCGGTGCCGGCGACACAGTGTCATCCAGGTACGCCTCCAGGGCCAGGCCGCCATCGGCGAAGCGCCGGAGGCTGGCCAGGACGCGGGCGGCCTGCGCGGGGCCCGTCCCGGCCCGCCTCCCCGTCGGCTCGTCGAGGGCGCGTTGCACTGCGGCCTCGGTGTTCGTCCGGGCCACACGCGCTACGGCCCGCGCCCGGCGCACCTCGTCGCGATCCCCGGATGCGGGATCCAGCCAGCAGGCCAGCACCGCGTGCAGGAACGTCCGGTCGGCGTCGATCAGCTCGGCAGTCGTGTCGGGCAGGGTGGAGCGTTCCCACGTCGGCCACAGCGCGTAGAACCCGAGCGTCAGCGTGGCGCCGATCACCGAGGCCAGCAGGCGATGGAGTGCGGTCACGTATTCGGGGCTTCCGCCGAAGCTGACCAGGAACACGATCCACGCGGTGACCGAGACCGTGAACAGCGCGTAATTGGCAAGCAGGAAGGCAAAGATGCCCACCGCGAGAACCGTGGCCAGGGCGGCAAGGGCATAGGGGCCGGGATGGAAGGCGGCGGCGATCAGGGTTGCCAGCACCGCTCCCGCCGCCGTGCCGATGTAGCGCTGGAGTCCGCGGGTGAACGTCGACCCGAAGTCAGGTCGCAGGATGAACAGGACGGTGAGCGGAACCCAGTATCCGTGCGGGAGGTCGAGCGCGCGATACAGCGCTGCGCCGACGCCGGCCGTGGCACCGAGGCGAACAGCGTGGCGGAATGCGCTCGAGCGAAGGGTCAGATTGGCGCGCAGGATCGGGCGCGCGCCGCGGGTGAGCAGCTCGGCGCGGCGCGGTCGGCGGTGTCGGACCGGATCGTCGGGCGGCGGCCCCTCTCCCTGCCAGGACACGGCCAGGTCGACGGCGCCACGGAGCTCGCCCCGGACGGAAGCGCCGCATTTCAACCAGGCGCCGACCTGGTTGGCGAGTTCTGTATCTCCGGCTGCGCGCCGGCGCTCGAGCTCCGTGCGCAGCGCGTCGACCGCGGCGTCGAGGCGATTGCGGAGCAGCTGCGCGTCGCCCCGCCAGCGGCCGCTGTCGAGTGCGTCGGCCACCGCGGCCAGTACCTCCGCCGCAGCCTCGCGGGCCAGTGCCAGGGCACCGATCGTGGCCGGGTCGGCGGACTCGAGCTCCGTGCGCGCGTTACGCAGCGCGACCAGGTCGACATACGTGCGGTCGGCCTCGTCGACGAGGGTGCGGAAGGCCTCACCGGCCGGGCTCGGCGCTGCCAGTCGACCCTCGGCGAGATCGAGCGTCGCGCGAGCCCCATCGAGGCCGGCGAGCACCGGTAAGCGATGACCGTCCTCGCCAGGATCGCTGATCCAGGCCGCCATCGCGCGGTAGAGCCGGGCGACCGCGGCGCGCTCGGGACGGTGGGCGTGTATCCGCCAGAGCACGAGCACCATCGCAATCTGGACCAGGCCGCCGACGAATACGAGCCCTGCGCGCTCGATCGAGTGCACGGCATCCGCGGGATACGCCGCCACCACCACCATCGAAAGCGGCGCCATCAACGCGACGAAGTACGTGGGGAGCCCGAGGGCGATGAACATGCCAGCCCCGAAGCTCCAGAGCGCCAGCAGCACCACCGCGATGACGTCGTAGCTCCCGGTCACCTCGCCGACGAACGTCGAGACGGCGGCGGCCACCGACGCGATCAGCATCGCTCGCACGCGCCCGCGGTACGGGATGCCGGAGTCGGTCAGACCGATCAGCGTGGCCCCACCCGAGATCGCTATGCCCTCGATGGTGTAACCGGTGGCGACGCCCGCGAACAGCGGAATGCCCACGCCGAGCGCGTACCGGATTCCCCGCACCAGCTGAAACTGAGCCCGGTCGAAGCCGGCAATTCCGACCACGATCTGCCGGAGCGCCGTCGGTGATCCGCCGGGAGGTAGCCCTGGGCCGGTCAAGCTGGGGATGCTACGTGGCGTGGCCCCGGTGACCCGGGCGCCGCAGTGCGTCGCTGGCTCGTCAGAATGCGGCGGTCAGGGGCGAGCGCGTGACCCGGCGATGAGTCCTGCGCGGGAGGCCGGTCTTACCCTATGGGTGTCGCTAGGCGGCCGCCGAGGATCCGCGGCCGTTGCACCGGCCGATGTGACGAATGCCAAAGGAGATGACGATGGCCGATCACGAGATTGGAACCCGCGAGCAATGGCAGGCGGCTCGCGATGAGCTCGCGAAGCTCGAGGCCGACCACGCCGAGCTCACGCAAAAGGTGACCGAGCGCAGGCGCCAGCTTCCGTGGGTTCCCGTGCAAAAGGAGTATCGGTTCGATACCGAGGATGGGAAGAAGACGCTCGCCGAGCTGTTCGACGGGCGCTCGCAGCTGCTCGCTTACAACATCATGTTCGGGCCCGATTACGGGCTCGGCGCCTGCCCCGGATGTTCGAACCTGGGGGATGAGCTCGACGCCACGCGCCTGCACCTCAACCACCGCGACGTGACGCTGATCTGCTTCTCGCGCGCGCCGATCGACCGGCTCATCGCCTACAAGCAGCGGATGGGCTGGCAGTTCCCTTACGTGTCGACCTACGAGACCGACTTCCCGTTCGACTTCGGGATCGCGCTCACGCCCGAGCAGGCGCAGCGGATTCCCGAGGTCAAGCAGATGATCGACGACCCGCCCGAGTGGCTCGAAGGCTGGGGGCGGCAGGTCGGCGCCAAGCTGAAGGACGGGCTGCGCGAGGGGCCGAGCTACATCGCCTTCGCGCGCGAGAACGGAACCGTTTACCACACCTACACCGTCATGGCACCTGATCCGTTCGTGGCGCCGTACCACTCCTTCCTGCTGCAGCGAACCCCGAAGCCCGGGTCCGACGAGCCTCGCGCCTGGCGCAGGGACGAGTACCCGGACTAACCCATCGCCTTCATCGCCGGCATCCCGGGGGACGAGTCGGGAACGACCAGC
>DASXZB010000034.1:0-52130 GCA_036502145.1 Solirubrobacteraceae bacterium
CGGTGCCGCCGTCGCCGTTTTGCGTCCGGCTGGTTGCTGATCAGCTCAGGGGTGAGTTCACATTCACCCGGGGCGGCGGGTCACTCGTCGTCGTCGACCCAGTCGACCGTGCGCGCCACCGCCTTCTTCCACTTGCGGTAGCCGCGCTCGCGCGAGGCCGCGTTCATCGACGGCAGCCACTCGGCCGCTCGGTGCCAGTTCTTGCGCAGGCTCTCGATGTCCGGCCAGAAGCCAACCGCCAGACCCGCCGTGTAGGCGGCGCCCAGTGACACCGTCTCGGCCACGATCGGCCGCATCACGGGCACGTCGAGCGCGTCGGCGAGGAACTGCATCAGCAGGTTGTTCGCGGTCATTCCGCCGTCGACCCGGAGCTCACGCAGACCGCTGCCGTAGTCGTTGCGCATCGCCTCGACGACCTCGCGCGTCTGCCAGGCCGTGGCTTCCAGCACGGCGCGGGCCAGGTGGCCCTTGTTGATGTAGCCGGTGAGCCCGGCGATCACGCCCCGGGCGTCGCTGCGCCAGTGCGGTGCGAACAGCCCCGAGAAGGCGGGCACGAAATAGCAGCCGCCGTTGTCCTCGACGGTCAGGGCGAGGGTCTCGATCTCCGGTGCTGAGCCGATCAGGCCGACGCTGTCGCGAAACCACTGCACCAGCGCGCCGGTTATCGCGATCGAGCCCTCGAGCGCGTAGGTGGGGCGGCCCGAGCCGAGCTGGTAGCCGAGGGTCGTGAGCAGCCCGCTCCGGGAGGTGATCGGCTGCTCCCCCGTATTGAGCAGCAGGAAGCTGCCGGTTCCGTAGGTGCACTTGGCCTCTCCGGGGTCCAGGCAGGTCTGCCCCAACAGCGCGGCGTGCTGATCGCCGAGCACCGACGCCACCGGCACCCCGGCGAGCACCGGGCTGGCCTCGCCATAGATCTCCGACGAAGGCCGGATCTCCGGGAGCATCGCCCGGGGGACGCCGATCATCGACAGCAGCTCGTCGTCCCAGTCGAGCGTCTCGAGGCTCATCAGGAGGGTGCGGCTGGCGTTGGTCACATCCGTCGCGTGGCGGCCGCAAAGGTTCCACAGCAGCCAGGAATCCATCGTGCCGAACAGGAGCTCACCGGCCTCGGCGCGCTCACGCAGACCGGGGATGTTGTCAAGCAGCCAGCGCACCTTGGGTCCCGAGAAGTAGGTGCTCACCGGGAGGCCGGTCTTCTGTCGGAAGCTCTCCTGGCCGAACTCCTCGGCGAGCTGCCGGCAGAGCCGGTCGGTGCGGGTGTCCTCCCAGTTGATCGCATTGTGCACCGGCGCGCCTGTGCGGCGGTCCCACAGGACCGTTGTCTCCCGCTGGTTGGCGATCCCGAGCGCGCTCAGCTCGGTCGGTGAGAGGTTGGCTTTCTCGAGGGCCTGGCTGACGACCGTGAGGACGTTGCGCCAGATCTCCTGTGGATCGTGCTCGACCCAGCCAGGCATCGGGTACAGGTGATGGTGCTCCTTCTGGGCCACGGACACGATGCGCGCGCGGTGATCGAACACGAGGCACCTCGACGATGCCGTGCCCTGATCGATCGCGACCACGTAACGCCCGCTCATTGGCGCTCTAGTCCTACCATGGAATCGCTCCGAGCTCCCGGGAGATGGTCCGGGCGGTCTCCAGCACGAACCCCACGAGCTCGACCCGCGGGCTTCCGGTCTCGCACAGGCGCTCGATCGGTCCCGAGATGCTGATCGCTCCGGCCATGAGGCCGCGGCGGTCCTCGATCGGCGCGGCGATCGAGGCCACGCCGGAGAGCAGCTCGCCGGCCTCGCTCGCCCAGCCGACCTCGCGGACCTGGTCGAGCTCTCCCTCCAGTTCGGCGATGTCGGTGATCGTCGCCGGCGTATAGCTCGGCAAGGGTTCGGCGTCCAGCTCCACAAGCAGGTAGCGATGATGGGCCAGCAGCGCCTTGCCGAGTGCGCTGGCATGGGCGGGAACGAGGCTCCCGACCTCCAGGGCCTGGCGGCTGTCGTCGGGGCGGAAGACATGGTGGACGATCAGGATCTGCTTCTCGTGCAGCGTCCCGATCCGCACGCTCTCGCCACTCTGCGTCGCCAGCGAATCGGCCCAGTTGAGCGCGCGAGTGCGCAGCTCGTTGGCGTCGAGGTAGCTCGAGCCGATGTGCAGCAGGGCGGCACCGAGCTGGTACTTGCCCGAGTCGCGGTCCTGCTCGACGAATCCGACCGCCTGCAGCGTCCTCAGGATTCCGTGGACCGTGCCCTTCGGCAACCCCAGTTGTCCGGCCATCTCGACCACGCCGAGCCGGCGCGATCGTCCGGAGAGCAGCCGCAGGATCGAGGCCGCTCGTTCGATCGATTGAATCGGTCCGGACATCCTTCTGTCTGCCCTCAAAAGCCGGATTCGCCCGGATCTGAACTACCCCGAACGAGGTTTGACATTGGCGAACGATTTCCGCTATTGTCGCAAAGGACGCTCGTGGGTGGAGGGTGATCGGCTCGAAGGAGGGTGCTTGACCGGCATTTTCTCGGCTGACGGGGATCACGAAGCGCGGGTTCCGCGCGTCCCTGGTCTTCGCGCATACGGGGACCACTGTCGCCGTCCGGTCCACCGGCGTCCCATCTCTCGTCCTCTCTTCGCCTCTTGGGGGCCTCATGAAAAAGCTCATCAACGCACCTGACGACGTCGTACAGCAGGCGCTGCAGGGCGTGGAGCGCGCGCACGCCGACCGGATGCGCGTCAGCTATGACCCGGCGTTCGTGGTTCGAATCGACGGCCCCGTCCAGGGGAAGGTCGGACTCGTGTCCGGGGGCGGCTCCGGCCACGAACCGATGCACGGCGGGTTCGTCGGACCCGGCATGCTCGACGCTGCCTGCCCGGGCGAGGTGTTCACTTCTCCGACTCCCGACCAGATGCAGGCGGCCACGCAGGCAGTCGACGGCGGCGCCGGCGTGCTTCACATCGTCAAGAACTACACCGGCGACGTGATGAACTTCGACATGGCCGCCGAGCTGACCCGGTCCGATGGTGTCGAGGTCGAGGCGGTGGTGACCAACGACGATGTCGCCGTCCAGGACTCCCTGTACACGGCCGGACGCCGAGGGGTTGGGGTCACCGTGCTGCTCGAGAAGATCTGCGGCGGCGCCGCTGAGGACGGCCGATCCCTACAGGAGGTGGCCGAACTGGCCCGCAGGGTCAATGCGAACGGCCGCTCGATGGGGATGGCGCTGAGTCCGTGCATCACCCCGGGGTCCGGCCAGCCCAGCTTCGAGCTCGCCGAGGACGAAGTCGAGATCGGAATCGGCATCCACGGCGAGCCGGGTCGCTTCCGTGAGAAGATCGGTCCTGCGTCGCAGATCGCCGAGCGACTTGTGACTCCGATTGTGGAGGACCTGCCGTTCTCTTCGGGCGACAGCGTGCTGGCGTTCATGAACGGCATGGGGGGCACGCCGCTGATCGAGCTCTACGTGATGTACAACGAGCTGGCCAAGCTGCTGGACGGGCACGGGCTGACGATCGAGCGCAACCTGATCGGCAACTACATCACCTCGCTCGAGATGCAGGGCTGCTCGATCACCCTGCTCAAGCTCGACGACGAGATGATCCGCTACTGGGATGCGCCGGTGAACACTCCCGGCCTCCGATGGGGCGCGTAGTGCTTCTTCCGCGTTTCGGCGAGGCCCATTAGCCTTGCCGGTCACCACGGACACGGTCCGAGACTGGATGGTCCGCTTCGCGGCCTCGATGCAGGAGCACCGCGAGGAACTGGTGCGGTTGGACACCGCCATCGGCGACGGTGATCACGGCACCAATATGGACCGCGGCATGCGCAAGGCGCTGGAGAAGCTCGACGGCCAAGAGCAGGCGGACGCTGGGATGGTGCTCAAGACCGTGGCTATGGCGCTCGTGTCCAGTGTCGGCGGGGCAGCGGGGCCGCTGTACGGGACGCTGTTCTTGCAGATGGGAACCGCGCTCCCCGGTAAGCAGGATGTCGGTCTCGAGGAGTACGCCGCCGCCTGGCGGAAGGGTGTGGAGGGCGTCCAGGCGCGCGGCAAGGCGGTGCCGCAGGACAAGACCATGCTCGACGCCCTGCTTCCGGCGGTCGAGGCTCTGGAGGGGGCGTCGGAGCTCGACTCCGGGTTGTGGGCGGCGGCCGACGCAGCGCAGCGCGGGATGCAGGACACGATCCCCCTGATCGCCCGCAAAGGGCGGGCGAGCTACCTCGGGGAGCGCAGCCAGGGTCACCAGGATCCCGGTGCGACTTCCAGCTACTACCTCTGCCAGACCGCAGCCGACGCGTTAACGACATAAAGGAGACTCCGATGGCGGATTACGTCGCAGCACTCGATCAGGGCACGACCAGCACGCGCTGCATGATCTTCGACCACGCGGGCACTGTCGCCGCAGTCGAGCAGCTCGAGCATGAGCAGATCTATCCCCAGCCGGGATGGGTCGAGCACGACGCCAAGGAGATCTGGCAGCGCTCGCGGCAGGTGATGGACGCCGCTTGCAACAAGGTCAGCGGTGGCGCCGGCGCGATCGCCGCTGTCGGAATCACCAACCAGCGCGAGACCACGCTGGTGTGGGATCGCAACACCGGCGAGCCGGTTCACAACGCCATCGTCTGGCAGGACACACGCACGGACAAGATCTGCGCCGAGCTCGAGAAGGAGGGCGGACAGGATCGCTTTCGGCTGAAGACCGGCCTGCCGATCGCCACCTACTTCTCCGGTCCCAAGGTGCGCTGGATCCTCGACAACGTCGACGGAGCCCAGCAGAAGGCCGATGCCGGGGATCTCTGCTTCGGAAACATGGACACGTGGTGCATCTGGAACCTCACCGGCGGCACCGACGGGGGGTTGCACATCACCGATGTGTCCAACGCGAGCCGCACGATGCTGATGGACCTCGAGACGCTCGAATGGGACGAGGAGCTGTTGAGCGCGATCGGCGTGCCACGTTCGATGCTGCCTGAGATCCGCCCGTCGTCCTCTCCGTACGCGGAGATCAAGAGCGGTGTCTTCAAGGGCATCCAGGTCGCCGGCGATCTCGGTGACCAGCAGGCGGCCACGTTCGGCCAGACCTGCTTCTCGGTGGGCGAGGCCAAGAACACCTATGGAACCGGCAACTTCCTGCTGCTCAACACCGGCAACGAGGCCGTGCAGTCCAAGAACGGCCTGATCACGACGGTGGGCTACAAGGTCGGAGACCAGAAGCCGGTCTACTGCCTCGAGGGCTCGATCGCGATCACCGGAGCCCTGGTGCAGTGGCTGCGTGACAACCTCAAGATGATCCGGACCGCGCCGGAGGTCGAGGAGCTCGCCAAGACGGTGGAGGACAACGGCGGCTGCTACATCGTCCCGGCGTTCTCCGGCCTGTTCGCTCCCTACTGGAAGGGCGACGCGCGGGGCGTGTTCGCCGGACTCACTCGCTACGTCAACAACGGTCACATCGCGCGCGCGACGCTCGAGGCGACGGCGTTCCAGAGCCGCGAGGTCTCCGACGCGATGAACGCCGACTCGGGCGTCGAGCTCGAGTCGTTGAAGGTCGACGGCGGGATGGTCGGCAACGAGACGCTGATGCAGTTCCAGGCCGACATCCTGGGCGTGCCGGTGATCCGCCCGCAGGTGGCCGAGACGACGGCACTCGGTGCCGCCTACGCGGCCGGTCTGGCGACAGGCTTCTGGAACAACGAGGACGAGCTGCGCCAGAACTGGGCCGAGGACAAGCGCTGGGAGCCGCAGATGGACGCCGGCGCGCGTGACACCGCCTACCACTTCTGGAAGAAGGCGGTACAGCGCACGTTCGATTGGGCCGAGTAGGCGCAGTCAAGCTGTGGGGCGCCGGTCGGCAGGGCCGGCGCCCCCGCTGTGGTGTGGTCCCCGGGAGTAAGCTCACCCAGTGGAGAAGCTCAGCACCGACCTGCTGGTGATCGGCGGCGGAGCCACCGGGACTGGAGTGGCGTGGGATGGCGCCCTGAGGGGCCTCGACGTCGTGCTGGTTGAGCGGGGTGATCTGGCGAGCGGCACGAGCGGACGCTTTCACGGTCTCCTGCACTCCGGAGGCCGGTACGCGGTCAAGGATCCAAACGCGGCCGACGAGTGCGCGCGCGAGAACGGTGTCGTGCGACATGTAGCGGCGGACTGCGTCGAGGATACGGGCGGCCTGTTCGTCACCACGCCGTTCGACGACCCTGCCTACGCCGACCTTTTTGTCAACGGATGCCGGGATACCGGCGTGCCCTGCGAGGAGATCGACCCGGCCCGGGCGCTGCGTGAAGAGCCGAGGCTGAACCCCCGGATCTCGCGAGCGTTTCGCGTCCCGGACGCCAGCGTCGACGTCTGGAAGCTCGCGTGGGCGCTGGCGCGAGCGGCTCAGGGGCGCGGCGCCCGGATCCTGCCCTATCACGAGACCGTGGCCGTCCATCGAGATCGAGACCGGGTTCATGGCGCCCGGGTGCGGGACTCGCGCAGCGGGGATGAGTTCGACATCGAGGCCCGGGTCACCGTCAGCGCCACCGGCGCCTGGGCCGGTCAGCTCGCCGAGCTGGCCCAGATTGAGGGCGTGCGCGTGATGCCGGGCCGGGGGATCATGATCGGCATGAACCATCGACTGGTGAACACCGTCGTCAATCGGTGCCAGATGCCAACCGATGGGGACATCATCGTGCCGATTCGCACGGTCAGCGTGATTGGGACGACCGATGTCGATACCGATGATCCAGACGACCACTCCGTTCTCCAGGATGAGGTAGACGCGATGCTGGACGACGGCGAGCGGCTAGTCCCCGGGTTCAAGGAGGCGCGGGCACTGCGCGTATGGACGGGCGTGCGACCGCTGTTCGAGGATCGCAAGGAGGGAGGCCCGGCCTCGAGCCGCGACGTGACGCGGGCGCATGCCCTGTTGGATCACCTCGATCGTGACGGCGTGAGCGGCTTCTTCACGATCACCGGCGGAAAGCTGACCACGTACCGGCTGATGGCGGAGGAAACCGTCGACGCGGTCTGCCGGCAACTCGGCGAGCCGCGACCTTGCGCCACTTCGACGACGCGGCTTCCCGGGTCGGGGGACGGCAAGTATCTCCACGTCGGTGACCGGCTCGGCCGGCGCGAGCGGGAGCTGCAGGACGACCAGCTGATCTGCGAGTGCGAGATGATCACCCGGGGACAGGTCGAGGACGCGGTTCGCCAGCGCGGCACCATCGACCTCGACGACCTCCGTCGCCTGCTGCGTCTGGGGATGGGCCCGTGCCAGGGAGGGTTCTGCATCTACCGCGCCACCGGGATCCTCCGGGGCATGCACGGCATCAACACCGAGCAGGCGAACGAGGCGCTCCTGGACTACGTGCGCGAACGCTGGAAGGGCGCTTGGCCGGTCCTCTACGGTGATCAGCTTCGTCAGGCGAGGTTCGACGAATGGGTATTTCAGGGCCTGCTTGACGTGGAGCACTTCGCGTGAACGGCTCGCTGCACTACGACGTGGTGGTACTGGGCCTCGGCGTCGCCGGCCTGACCGCCGCCACCCGGCTGGCAGAGGGCGGGGCGCGCGTGTGTGTGCTCGCCAAGGGTGTCGGCTCGACGCACCTGGCTCCCGGTACGGTCGATGTTCTCGGCTACGACCCCGAGCGCGTGGAGGAGCCGGCGGCCGCGATTCCGCGCTTCATCGCCGCCCACCCGGATCACCCCTACGCGCTGATCGGCGCCGACGCGATCGCTCCCGCCCTGGAGTGGTTCGCCGCGACGCTCGAGCACGGCCCGCAACCTGCCTACCGTTATACGGGGGGACTCGAGCGCAACCACCTCCTGCCCACGGCGGTGGGCGTGGCGCGTCCGTCCGCGCTGGTCCCCCAGACAATGGCTGGCGGCGACATGCGATCCAACGAGCCCGTATGTGTCGTCGGGATCCCCGTGCTGCGCGACTTCTACGCGGCGCTCTGTGCCGGCAATCTCCGAAACGCCGGCGTGCCCGCCCGGGCCATCGAGGTCGATATCGACGTGGGGCGGGTGGAGGCCAACTCGCTCCTGCTCGCCCGGCGCCTCGACGATCCCTCGTTCCGCGCCGCGTTCGCCGCCCGGCTCGCGCTGCTGGTGCGGCCGGGAGAGCGCGTGGCGCTGCCGGCGATCCTCGGTCTCCGCGATCCGTTCGGCGCCTGGTCTGATCTCGAGCGGCGGCTTGCTCGCCCGGTCTTCGAGATCCCGACGCTGCCACCGTCGACTCCCGGGATGCGGGTCTACGACGCGCTCGTTGCGGCGCTCAGAGCGGCCGGCGGCCGGATCGTGCTCGGCGCCGAGGTGCTGGACGTCGAGCGCAGCGGGGAGCGCGTGACTTCGGTGCGCGCTCACTCGAGCGGCCACGACACTGTGTACGGAGCGCGGTGGGTCGTGCTTGCGACGGGCGGATTCGGCTCCGGCGCAATCGAGCTCGGCTCGGACTGGCAGGCACGCGAGAAGGTGCTGGGGCTGGCGCTGCGAGGGATGCCGGGCCCTGGCGAGCCCCGGTTCACCGCCGGCTACTTCGGCCCCCAGCCGATGTCCCCGGTGGGGGTGGCGGTTGACTCCTCGCTCCTGGCCGAGGGGACTGAGAACGTGTTCGTCGCCGGCGCCGCGCTCCCGGGGTCGGTGCCCTGGCGCGAGGGCTCGGGCGAGGGGATCGCACTCGCCTCCGGGCATTTCGTCGCCCAGGCGGTGCTGGAACGAGAGGGGGCCACGGCCACAGCATGATCGAAGACCTGTTCCACGAAGAACTCCGCGCCTCGCTCGATCACTGCATCAAGTGCACGATCTGCGAGACCGCGTGCCCGGTGTCGAACGTGACGCCGCTGTTCCCCGGGCCGAAGTACGCCGGCCCGCAGGCCGAGCGCTTCCGGGCGCAGGGCGAACCACAGGACGAGTGGTCGGTTGACTACTGCTCGGGGTGCGGACTGTGCACGATGTCGTGTCCCCAGGGGGTCAAGATTGCCGAGCTCAACGCGCACGCCCGGTATGCGGTCAAGCAGCGCAAAGGGGTACCGCTCCGCGATCGCCTGATCACGCGACCGACGGTGCTGGGGCGACTGGGGACTCCGGTCGCGCCGCTCGCGAACGCCACTTTGAAGCTGAGGCCGGCCCGCGTGCTCGCGGAGCGACTGCTCGGCATCCACCGTGATGCGCCGATGCCGAAGTTCGCCGGGCGGAGGTTCCGCACTTGGGCGCGCCGCCACCAACCCCCCAGCACGGGAACGAAGATCGTCTACTTCCACGGCTGTGGCACCGAGTACTACGAGCCCGAGGCCGGCGAGAAGGTGGTGGCCGTGCTCGAGCACAACGGCTATCGCGTCGAGGTTCCCGACCAGGACTGCTGTGGCCTGCCGCTGCAATCCAGCGGCCTGTTCGAAGATGCGCGCAAGTACGTCAAGCGGCTGGCGCGGGCGCTGGCTCCGCACGTCCGCGATGGCACGCTGATCGTCGGCAATGCCACCAGCTGCACGCTGATGCTCAAGCGCGAGGCCCGAGAGATCCTGGGACTCCAGGACGATCCCGACCTGGCGCTGGTCAGCCGCCAGACCTACGACATCTGCGAGCTGCTGCTGGGGCTGCACGATCGCGGTGAGCTGCGGACCGACTTCCAGCCGGTCGAGGACATCGTGGCCTACCACGCCCCCTGCCAGCAGCAGGGGCACTGGATGGGCAAGCCTGCCCTGGAGCTGCTCGCGTTGATTCCCGGGCTTGAGGTCCGCGAGCTGAACGCGCGCTGCTGCGGCATCGCCGGCACCTATGGGCTCAAGCGCGAGAAGTACCAGATCGCGATGGACGCCGGGGCCGACCTGTTTGGCCAGGTCGAGGCGTCCGGTGCCCGGATCGTCGCCTGCGACAGCGAGACCTGCCGCTGGATGATCGAGCACGGCACCCACCGCCCGTCGGTTCACCCGGTCGAGCTGCTGCACCAGGCCTACGGGCTCTAGGGAGCCACCGCAAGTGGTCGGCATCGTCGTCGTCTCGCACAGCACGCCGCTGGCCGAAGGGGTTGTCGAGCTCGCGCGGCAGATGGGCGGTGACGAGCTGCCGCTGGAGGCCGCGGGCGGCCTCGAGGACGGGTCGATCGGTACCGACGTGGAGCGCGTGCGCGCGGCGATCGAGCGGGCGATGACCGAGGACGGGGTGCTGGTGCTGATGGATCTCGGCAGCGCCCTGATGAGCGCCGAGATGGCGGTGGAGCTGTTGCAATCGGACGGCCGGGTGAAGCTGAGTGAGGCGCCGTTCGTGGAGGGCGCGGTGGCGGCGGCCGTGGCCTCGCGGGGCGGCGCGTCGCTCGACGACGTGGGGGCCGAGGCGAGCCGTGCAATCAGGATGAAGGAGGCCCAGCTCGGTGCCGAGGCTCCGGCGCCGGGATCAGAACCGGCCAGCTCCGACCACGAGGCGGCCCCGGCGGGGCCGCAGGCGCGCATCCCGGTGCTGAACGAGATCGGTCTGCACGCACGGCCGGCGGCGCTGGTGGCCGAGCTCGCGAACCGCTTCGACGCCGACCTGCAGCTTGCCAAGGAGGGCGGCGCCGGTCCGGTCAGCGCGCGCAGCTTGACCGGCCTGATGACGCTGGTGGCGCGCCGGGGCGACGAGCTCATCGCCACCGCGTCCGGCCCCCAGGCCGACGAGGCGCTGGCGGCGCTCGAGGAGCTCGCCCGCGAGGGATTCGGCGAGGGCGTCGCGGCCGAGGGTGCTGGCGCTGGGGGTGCTGCGGCCGGGGGTGCTGCGGCCGGCGGTGCGGCGACCGCGCCGCGTGCCGCGCGCCCGGAGCCGTCGCGGGAGCGAGCCGAGCCGTCCGCGTCCGCCCCCGAGCCGGGCACGTTGCTAGGCGGGATCCCGGCATCCCCGGGGATCGCGCTGGGCCCGGCTGTCCATTTCGGCAACCAGCTCGACGCTCCGCGGGAGCGCAAGTCGCAGGGCGCTGACGTGGAGTTGGACCGGCTGCAGTCGGCGCGAGAGGCCGCCCGGGCGGCGATCGAGCGTGATCGCGATCAGGTGGCGCGCCGAACCAGCACGGGCGAAGCCGCGATCTTCAGCGCCCACTTGGCCCTGCTCGACGACGAGGCGCTGGTGGGCGAAGCGCGTTCGCGGATCGAGGGGGGAGCGTCGGCGGACGCGGGCTGGTACGGGGCCAGTCGCCAGACCGCCGCCGCCTGGCGGGCGCTCGACGATCAGCTGCTGCGCGAGCGAGCGGCCGACGTCGAGGACGTGGGGCGTCGCGTGCTGGACGCGCTCGAGGGGCGCGAGCGCCAGCCGGGCCGTCATGAACCCGGCATTCTGATCGTGGACGAACTGACACCGGCCGAGGCCGCCGCGCTGGATGCCGACCTCGTCCGCGGGATCGCCACAGCGCGCGGAACAGCGACCGCGCACGCCGCGATCCTCGCCCGCGCGTTCGGGATCCCGGCGGCGGTCGGCCTCGGCCCCGCGATCCTGTCGATCGAGCCGGACACGCCCGTCCTGCTCGACGGCGGCGAGGGCACCGTCCTGGTCGCTCCGAGCGAGGACGTGGCACAGCGCGCCGAGCGCCGGCGCGAGGTCGCACTCGAGCGTCGCGGGCGGGCCCGGCGCCAGGCCGCTGCGCCGGCGGTGACGCGCGACGGGATCAGGATCGAAGTCTCGGCCAACCTGGGCGGAGCCGACACGGCCGCCTCGGCGGTGGAGCTCGGAGCGGACGGCGTCGGGCTCCTGCGGACCGAGTTCCTGTTCCTCGACCGGGCGGAGATCCCCGCGGAGGACGAGCAGGTCAAGACGCTGGCCCAGATCGCCGAGGCGCTCGACGGCCGTCCGCTGATCGTCCGCACGCTCGATGTCGGGGCGGACAAGCCGCTTCCGGCTCTGCCCATGCCTGCGGAACAGAACCCGTTTCTCGGCCGCCGCGGGATACGCCTCTCGCTCGACCATCCTGAGCTGCTGGCCACCCAGCTGCGCGCGGTCCTCCGGGTGGCCGCGGAGCATCCGCTGAAGCTGATGTTCCCGATGGTGGCCACCGCCGCCGAGCTCGACTCCGCCCTGGCGGCCGTTGCCCAGGCGCGAGCGCAAACCGGAGTCGACGCGCCGCTCGAGGTGGGGATCATGGTCGAGGTCCCCTCTGCCGCCCTGCAGGCACGCCAGCTCGCCGCCTCGGCTGACTTCTTCTCGATCGGCACCAACGACCTCACTCAGTACACGATGGCCGCCGAGCGCGGAAACGAGTTGGTGGGGGAGCTGCTGTCCGGTCCGCAGCCGGCGGTCCTGCGGCTGGTGGCAGAGACGGTGGCGGGCGCCCAAACGCATGGCCGCTGGGTCGGAGTGTGCGGAGAGCTGGCCGGAGATCCGGCAGCAGCCGTGCTACTGGTGGGTCTCGGAGTCCGGGAGCTGAGCATGGCGGCGCCGCTCGTGCCGGAGGTCAAGGAGGCGCTGCGGCAAGTGACCACGACCGACGCTGCCGACGCCGCGGGGCGCGCCCTGTACGCACGCGACGCGGGCGAGGCACGCCGGTGCGCGGCCGATCTCCTGGCGCAGTAGCGCTGGTACGATCGCGCTCATTGTGGACGCTGGTGCGCTGAGACCAGCGACGAGAGGTAGCTCGCGCGCCAGTGCCCTGATCGTGGCCGGGACGAGCCTCCGGATCGTCGCTACGCCGGTGGTGATGGGCCTCGTCCTCAGCCGTTCCTGGACGGTGGCGGCGATCGTCTTCCTGGTGGCCTCGAGCACCGATTGGTTCGACGGCCGGCTCGCCCGGCGCTGGAACGTGGGCTCGCGCCTGGGGGCGTTCCTCGACACGACCGCCGACAAGCTCCTGGTCACGGGGGTGCTGATCGCGCTGGTCGCGGTCGGACGGGCCTCGCCCTGGCTATCGATGGCGATCATCGGCCGCGAGCTCAGCCTGCTCGGCCTACGCGGTGCCGTAGCCGCTCAGGGGCTCCATCTCGAACCCTCGATCCTCGGCAAGTGGAAGGCCACGGCCCAGTTCGTGGCGCTGGCGCTGGTGATGCTCCGCCCGCAGGTCATCATCGCCGGAGCGTTTCTCGACCAATGGCTGCTGGCCGTCGCGGCGCTGATCACGGTCTGGTCCGGGGTCGACTACTTCGTGCGCTTCTGGTCGGCCATCCGCGACCCCGCATGAGCCGCGTGTTCGTCACCGGGGGGAGCGGATTCGTCGGCCAGGCACTCGTGCAGCGGCTGGTGGCCCGAGGTGACGAGGTGGCAGCGCTGGCCCGCTCGCCGGAGTCCGAGAACCTCCTCAGCGGGCTCGGAGCCCGCGTCGTCCGGGGTGATATCCGCGACGAAGACGCGCTCAGCGCCGGGATGCGGGGATCCGAGCTGGTCTTCAACGTGGCCGGGGTCAACACGCTCTGCGTCGACGACGCCACGGCGATGATGCAGGCCAACGTGGAGGGGCCACCGGCCGTCGTCCGAGCTGCCGCGCAAGCCGGGGTGCCGAGAATCGTCCACACCTCCTCCGCGGCGACGATCGGAGAGCCGCCGGGAGCGGTGGGGCGCGAGACGACTCCTCATCGAGGCTGGTTCTTGTCCAGTTACGAGCGCTCCAAGACCGAGGGCGAGCGGGCGGTGTGGCAAGCGGCCGACAACACTGGCGTCGACGTCGTATGCGTCAACCCGTCATCGGTCCAGGGACCGGGCCGGACCGGGGGGACAGCTCGCTTTCTGCTCGCGTTCCTGGACGGCCGACTGAAGGTGTTCGTGCCCACCAACGTCAGCCTTCTCGACATCGCCGATTGCACCGAAGGGCACCTCCTGGCGGCCGAGCACGGAGTCCCCGGCCAGCGCTATCTGCTCAACGGCATGACCCTGACGCTGACCGAGGCGCTCACGCTCGCCGGGGAAGTCGCCGGGGTGGCCGGCAAGCCGCGACTGGTGCCCCGGCCGACAGCGGTGGCGGCAGCTTTCGTGGTCGAGCACGCGTTCCGACTCGCCCGGCGGCGGCCGCCTGTCTGCCGCGAAATGGTCCGGACGCTGCTGCACGGTCACCAGTACGACGGGTCGCGGGCCACGCATGAGCTGGGGCTGCGCTACACGAGCCCTCGTGACACCTTGCGCCGGACGGTGGAGTGGGCCCGGAGCGCCGGGCTGCTGCGCCCTCGTTGACCGCCGGGCCGGTCGAGCGCGGATAGCGCGGAGTGGGTTGCGCCTCGGCCGAAAACGAGAGCGGCGGCACCGCCGGTGCCGCCGCTCCGCTGCGACTAGGTGTTAGCTCTGAACGGGACTACGTGTCCAGCGTCCCCGGAGGTCGGGGGACGCCTTCCCCGGCGGTCCCTTCATGTTCTGGGACGCGTCCACCCTCGGGTATCTCGGCGGCCGCTTGTCGGGCCACCAGGATGGGACGGACCAAGCGGTCATAACCAGGCACCGCGAGCGCCGCCCCTATCAGAGGTGCGACGATCGGCACCCAGAAGTAGCCGTTTATCCATCCGTAGTTGCCGGGCATCGCTATCTTGCCCCACCCCGCAATCCACGCAAACAGCCGCGGACCGAAGTCACGGGCCGGGTTGATCGCGTATCCGGAGTTGGCGCCGAACGAGATTCCAACCGCGAGCACGACAAAGCCCACGATCAGCGGGCCAAGGTTCGACCCGGGTGCCAAGTTGATCTCGTCGGTCACGGCGAACACGAACAGGGCCAGGAAGAACGTACCCACGACTTCGTCGACTACCGGCCCCAAGACGTTGTGGAAATAGGGCGCCGGGAACGTCGCGAAGGTGCTGTATGTGGGGAGCGAATTCGGCTGCCCCTTGATTATGTGGTTCACCTGGTCGTAGTGGTTGATCGCGTTGTTGTAGACCAGGAACACGAGCGCGGCGCCGACGAACGCGCCGGCCACCTGGGCGACCCAATACGGCGCCACCTTGTTCCACGGCAACTGCTTGCGGATCGCGGCGCCCAGCGTGATCGCCGGGTTGATGTGGGCGCCGGTGACACCGCCCACGGTGTAGATGGCGAACGTGACTGCCATCGCCCATCCAAAGGTGATCAGGAGCCAGTCACCGGCCCCGACGAGTGCCGTCGCCGAGCTGACGGTACGCCCGGACCCGATCAGGCCCCACAGCATGGCCACCACCCCGTCGCCGAAGCAGATCAGGATGAACGTTCCGTAGAACTCGGCAAATAACTCGCCACCGAGCCCCGCCCGCCAGCCCAGTCGTCGCATCGCTACTGAGTCCGCTGCTGCCATACACCCTCCTCCCAAAACGTTGGGTTCAAGAAAACAATCTCTCGAGTTCGCACTCGTAGACGTGATCACGCCACGATCCGGTGAGCCCGAGCGATCGTGTACTAGTCATACGCCGCACACCGCGTGGCGCAAGCGCCGCGACGGCCGCCCGGAGGTGTGGTTCCGCGCTCGGACCGGACAGTGCCACAAGTCCGAACCCTGCCGCGGCCGGGATCTGCGCTCCATCAAGACATCGGCTCCGAGTCTGACTGCGTTCAACGACACAACCTCAAACCCTTGCCGGGACCGTCGTCTATCGCCGATCCACGTTAACCACCGAGTGGGGCCGAGATTACCAGACCCCGTTCGGCAGTGTCAAACGACGTTTGCTTTCGAAGCGGGAGCGTCAGGCCGGCTGGCCGACAGTCACAGTGAGACTCGAGGCTGGCATCGGGGGTGACGGAAGGGCGCCGTTCGATCGCCTACGAGGCCACCCGGCGGCCGTCTCGGACGCCGACCGCGGCGTCATCGGTCCACTCCGTCTGCGCTGTCGACCCGCGTGGGTAGGCCCGCAGGATTGAGATCAGCTCGGGATCCTCACCGGCGAGCGCCATCCAGACGGCACGGAGGCCTTCGGAGGCGGCCGTCTGGAGCACCGACTCCCGATTGTCGAGGTGCCCGACCACCGTCGCGCCCGCCGGCGGACGGATCACGCACACGGCCGGGGTCTGATCTGGATCGGCCGCTTGCCTGGCCAGCTTGGCGGTGAGCGCGTCGTAGCGCGGCGAGCGAGTCCGCCTCAGCTCCACCAGCGCCGGATTGATCGCCAGCAGGTAGCGATCGGTCAGCCGGGCGACCAGCGACGACATCGGGGCGTGCAGCACACCATGGGGTCGAGTCTGGAGGACGAGCACGTCGGTGGCGGTCGAGAAGGCGGCCTGCACCGGGATCGCCTCGGCCAGAGTGGCGTCGAGGCACCGCATCCCGCGGAAGCTGACCGGCGGTCCGGCGAGCCACGGCAGCCGGCCTGAGGCGCGCAGCGCGCAGCGGATCTCCTCCTCGCTTCGCAAATCGGTGATGTCGATGATCGATGCCCGGTCGGCATCGGTTGCCGTGCAGTGCAGGTCGATCGCGGACGACAGGATCGCGTCGAAGCGGAGCGGCCGTTGGCGCGTCCAGACGTGATTGATGACGTGGTCCATGTCCAGGGCGGGCCCGCCGCGCAGGGCCCTCCACAGGCTGGCGAACTTCGGATCGCCGAACCCGTGCTTGTACAGCGTGGCTAGATAGGCGGCTTGGCCGGCGAGCAGAAAGGCAGCGTTGAACGCGCCCGCCGAGGCGCCGTGCACCTCGTCGAACGCGTCGAGCAAGCCGAGTTGCTCGACCGCGGCGGTCATTCCCGCCGAGACCACGCCGCGCATCCCTCCGCCCTCGATCGCCAGCGCCACCCGCCGACCGTCGCTCCGAGCTCCCGGCTGGGATCCCTCCTCGCGCCGGCGCAGAATCGTCTCCACCACACGATGACCGCGCAGATCCTCGGTCATCGGTGAAGCGGGGTGAAACGGGTCAGCTGGGAGGCGGCGCAGGCGCATCAGGGCACGTAATCGTAGTTGCCGATCAGCCGGGGCGGACGACCGGCTGCGCGGTCGTGGCCAGGCGCTCGATCAAGTCGGCCGCCACCACCGAGCCGGGCCGCCGGCGCAGCCGTTGCCCGGCGGCGGCCGCCCGGCGGATCAGCAACTCGTCACTGAGCAGCCGGTCGACGGTGGAGACGAGCTGCTGGCCGTCGAACCGGTAGGTCGCCAGCCGCACTCCGGCTCCGGTCTCCTGCACGCGCTGGGCATTGTCGTGCTGGTCCCAGAAGATCGGGAGCACCAGCATCGGCTTGCCGAACCACATCGACTCGGTGATCGTGTTGTTGCCGCCGTGGGTGATCACGGCGTCGACCAGGGGCAGGACCGAGGCCTGGGGCAAAAATTCTTCACCGGCCATGTTGTCGGCCAGCTCGAGCTCTGCGCGCTGGGGCCCCAGGCTGACGATGTACCGGTGCGGGGTAGTGGCCAGGACCTCGATCAGCCTGCGCATCAGCGGAACGTCGGCGGAGCCGAGCGAGCCCAGGCTCAGATAGACGAGCTGCTGCTCGGTCATGTCCGCCGGCGGCGACCAGGGCTCGTCGGTGGTGCGCACGCTGGCCTCCAGGTTGTGCCAGGTCGCCGGCAGCGGCCGGCTGCGCGGGTAATCGAGCTCCTCGGGGTACAGGAGGAGATTGAGCCATGGCGACTCATGGATCATCTCCGCGTCGGGCAGCGGTGGCGCGCCGCTCTGGACACAGAACTCCGAGAAGCTCGCCTGCATATCGCCGATCTGTCGCCGGTACTCGGCCCGGAACTCCTCCCACTGGGCATCGTCGTCGGTCGGCAGGCCGGAGAACGGGGGCGGCAGCCGAGGATCCTTGAGCTCCAGCGGGTTGCAGGAGACGATCCGGACCCAGGGTCGTCCGCTGGCGGCGATCGCCGGGAAGGCGCATACGTTGTCCTCCACGATCGCGTCGGGTTCCAACTCGTCGAAGATCTCGGTCAGCCGGCGATCGACGTACCGGGCGCCGTCGAGCAGCGCCTGCCAGGTCGGCGCGATGAAGCTCCCGAGCTGTTCGTAGGTGCTCTGGCGGAACACCGGCGCGGTATCGCGGATGAAGTCCTTCCAGAACTGGCCCGGCTCCTCGGGCTCCAGGGGGGCCGGAGCCAGGCGCATCAGGCGCTCCTCGAAGCCCTTGGCCTCGAGCGCGCCGGCGAACGACTTCTCGATCACGAACACCACCCGGTGACCCCGGCGGCGCAGCACGTCGCCGATCCCGACGCAGTTGTTGGTCGGCCCGAACGCCCCCTCGGGGAAGAAGACGATCGTCTGTGCCGGCAGGCCGGGGTCCGAGCCGGCGGTCACTGCGCCGGTCCGCCCGGATCGGCCAGCTCGGCCGCCTCGTCGCGCTCGGCCCACTCCAGCAGCGGCTCCAGCGAGAAGGCGTGATCGTCGATCCCGGCGTGCAGGTCGCCGAGCTCGGCGAACCGCGCCGGGACGGTGGCGATCGTGAACTCCCGGGGGTCGATGTCGTCGATCTCCTCCCAGGCGATCGGCGTGGACACGGTGGCGTCGGGGAACCCGCGGACCGAGTAGGCGCTGGCGATCGTGTGGTCGCGGGCGTTCTGGTTGTAGTCCACGAACGCCTTGCGGGGGTCGCGGTCCTTGCGCCACCAAACGGTGGTGGCGTCGGCCGGGGCCCGTCGCTCGACCTCGCGCGCGAACGCCAGGGCGGCCCGCCGGACGTCGTGAAACCCCCACCGGGGCTCGATCCGGACGTAGATGTGGATCCCCGCTCCGCCGGACGTCTTGGGCCAGCCGGTCGCGCCGAGCTCGTCGAGCACCTCGTGGGCGGCGTGGGCGACTCGCTGCACCGTCGGGAAGTCGCAATCGGGCATCGGGTCGATGTCGATCCGCCACTCATCGGGATGCTCGACGTCGGCGCGCCGGGAGTTCCAGGGATGGAACTCGACTGTCGCCATCTGCACCGCCCAGATGACGCTGGCCACCTCGGTCACGCACAGCTCGTCGGCGTGGCGACCGTAGCGGGGGAAGGTGACGCGAACGGTCTCGATCCACGGCGGCGCCCCCGACGGCAGCCGCTTCTGGTGGACCTTGTTGCCGTCGACCCCTTTGGGGAAACGGTGCAGCATGCAGGGACGCTCGCGCAGCGCCCGCACGATCCCGTCGCCGACGCACAGGTAGTAGCGGGCCAGGTCGAGCTTGGTCTCGCCTCGGGCCGAGAAGTAGACCCGGTCGGGACTGGAGACCCGGACCGTGCGCTCGCCGACCGTCAGCTCGACCGGTTCGCTCTTGTCGGTGGTCGGCACCTCGGGCATCGTCTCACGGTGAGGCGAAACTCAGTGCTTGACCCCGAGCACGGGGATCGACAGCGACCGGGTGTGGACCACGCACGACGCCGGACGCGCGGCCGCCGAGGCCGGGAAGGCCTTGGCCAGGGCGTTGGCGATCAGGTGCGCCCGGGCGGCGTATCCCGGCGAGTAGTAGTGGATCCCGTCGGGGATGAACCACTTGTCCTTTGCCACCGAGGCCCAGTCGTAGATGTGCATGTTGCGATAGCGCCGGCAGGCCTGCTGGAGCGCAGCGTTCCAGTGCTTGATCTGGGATTCCGAGTACGGGCCGGTGGACACGAGCGTCTTGGCGTTGACCCACATCACCGGCTGGCTGCCGATCACCTTCATCATCCGTTTGATGCGCTGGCTCAGCGGGATCGACGATCCGACGTAGACGTCGGCGCTGTCGTTGGTGCCCAGCGCGATCACCCAGCAGCCCCGGTAGCCGCCGCCGACCAGGCCCCGGGCCACCCGGTAGGCGTCGACGCCTCCGGGCAGCGTCTCCACGATCGAGGTTGCGCCGGCGATCTCGAGGTGCTCGGAGCGCACGCCGACCCGGGCGTACTGGGGACCGAGTCGCTGGGCCGGGTCGGGCAGGTAGTCGCTCGAGATCATGCCCTCGGAGGTCGAGTCGCCGATGTGGACCACCGCGCGACACGAGGTCTGGGGCTCACGGGCGCGCCGGTGGTGCGGGGGCCGGGTGGCCGGTGCGGTTGTCGTGGACGCGGCCGTGGTCGAGGTGGTGGTGGTCGAGGTGGTCGACGGGGTCGTTGCGGTTCGCGAGGTGGTCGACGGCTTTGGGGTGTGTGGCCGTGCGGTCACGGCCTGCGCCGTCGCCACCGGCGCCGGGTTGCGGGGCAGCGATGTCGCGGCGACGGCCTCGGCACCGGCGCCGCCGGAGAAGGAGGGCGGCCTGATCCCGGCCAGGCCGACGGCCGCCAGCACCAGGATCAGCCCGGCCCCGGCCAGGATCGCCGCTGTGGCCCGCGGCAGCGCTCGGGGACGCCACTGCGCCGCCCGGGCCCGGGCCCACAGCCTGCCCAGCGCGCCGCGGCGGATCGGCTCCTCGACGTAGCGCCAGGACAGGGCGGCGATGGCGACGGTGGCCGCCACCTGCAGCGTGGCGCGGATCGGGTTGACCCCGCGGTTGATGGCGGGCGTGGTGAGGATGATGATGGGGGCGTGCCAGAGGTAGATCCCGTACGAGCGCACGCCGACCCAGCGCATGGGACCCCACCCCAACACGCGGCCGAGACGGGCGGCGGGGTGAGCCAGCGCGGCCACGGCCAGGGCGGTGGCCACCGACAGCAGCACCAGGTCGCCGTGATACAGCGAGGTCGAGTACTGGTTGGTTCGCCACACCAGCAGCCCGATCACCACCAGGCCGAGGACCCCGAGCCCGTCCATGATCCCCCGGGCGTGGGCGCCGACCTTGGTGGTCAGCGACCGGCTCGGCCACACCATCGCCAGGGCAGCGCCGATCAGCAGGCCGAAGGCGCGGGTGTCGGTCCCGTAGTAGACCCGCGACGGATCGATGCTGGGCGCGAACAGCACCGACATCTCGATCGCCGAGATCACGGCCAGGATCAGGGTGAGCCCGGCCAGGCGCGGCCGGATGCGGATCGGCCGGCGTCGCTCTTTGACCAGGTGCACTCCGAGCAGCAGCAGCCAGGGCCACAGCACGTAGAACTGCTCCTCCACCGACAGCGACCACAGATGGTTCAGCGGCGACGGGGGACCGAAGCGCGCGAAGTAGGAGATGTGCTGAAAGCTCTGCCACCAGTTGCTCATGTACACGGCCGCCGCCCCGACCTGATTGCGCACCACGTCGAGCTGGGACTGGTCAGCGATCCACACCCACACGGTGACCACGATCAGCATCAAAAACAGGGCCGGCAGCAGCCGCCGGGCGCGGGCCAGCCAGAAGTCGGCCAGGCGCAGCTTCCCGCTCGAGAACTGGGCCAGCAGCAGGTCGGTGATCAGGTAGCCGCTGAGCGTGAAGAACACCGCGACGCCGAGCAGCCCGCCCGACGCCCAGCCGAACCCCAGGTGGTAGGCGACGACCGCCGACACCGCCAGCGCCCGGAGCCCGTCCAGGCCCGGCATGTACCGCTGGCCGCGGCGTAGCGGCTCAGGCACCTTTTCCCCTGGTCACGCCCGGTTCGGTGACGCTCACCGGGTCGGTGATAGCAAACCGCGATGCGATGGCGGAGCCGGGCGGACCGGCGCAAGTAAAACTGCGCTACTTAGCCCACCCCAAGCGGCGGGTTGGCCACCGAAGATTCAGGCGTCCTTGCCGCCGCCGGCTTTGGGACGAATTGACCACCGGATCCCCGGCTGCGAAGGCGGGTCTGACCCGCCCGGTTCGGCCCGGTCCGGCCCGGCATCCGTCGGCGGACCACCCGCGGCAACCGCCGGCGGGTCACCCGCGGCAACTGCTGGCGGACCACCCGCGGCAACCGCCCGCGTACCCCCGCGGCAACCGCCCGCGGACCACCCGCGGCAACCGCCGGCGGACCACCGGCAGGCGGCGCGTCACCTGCAGAATGCGACAAATCCGCAACCACGGTTTGGATTTGGCGCGAGAGCGCCGCTACAGGCCAACGATGCGACAAACCCCAAGCCGCGAACTGGATTTGTCGCAGGACGCCGGGCGTCAGACCGCAGCAGCCAGCCACTTCCCGCGTGCGAGGTGAGCGTCACGCCTCGGTCGCCCTCACTTACACGTGGTCACAGCGATCGGTGGCCGCTTGACGATGGGGTCCGTGAGGCGCGACCGGGGTTGCAAATTTCCCTGACGTGCCCAGGGCGATTTGGATAGGGGATCTGGCAGTCTGCACCGCATGTCTGGCGACGCCACGCTTCCGAACTGGCCCGATGGCTCGGTTCTGATCCTCGTCACCGGTGGCCCCGAGCCACACGCGATTCCGGTCTCGGCGGCGGTGCGAGGGGGCGACATGCGACTGCTGCTCGGGCTGGCCCACAGCCGGGAGTCGCTGCGGCGGCTGCGGATCCAGCCGCGGGTGGCAGTGGCGATCCTTGGCCCCGGAGACGTCGCGGTCACCGCCTATGGCGACGCCACGGTGGTGCGCGAGGACCTGGTCGAGGGCGTGGCAGCGGTGGCGGTCGATGTGGAGCGCGTACAGGATCACAACCGCTCGACGTTCGTGATCGAGTCGGGGGTCGGCTGGCGCTGGACCGATCCCGAGGCGTTGGAGCGCGACGCCGAGGTGCGGGCGGCGCTGGGCCGGCTGGCGCAGGCCTGAGTCCTAGTCTGAGAAGGAGATGCCTGAGCTTCCCGAAGCGGAGCGAGCGCGCCTGAAGCTCGAGGCCGTCCTGGGCCGCCGGATCGCCGCCGTCGACGACGGTGACACGTACGTGTCCCGGCCCCATGCGCCGGGCCAGATCGCCGACGCCCTGGTCGGGCACTCGTTCGCGAGCGCGCACCGCCGCGGGAAGTTCCTGTGGCTGGAGACCGAGGACGGGCCGGTCCTGGGTCTCCACCTCGGGATGGCCGGCCACATCGTGCTCGAGGGGCCGGGGGAGAACCCGCGCTGGGACCGCTTCGCGGTCGAGTTCGACGACGGCACGAGGTTCGCCCTGCGCGACAAGCGCCGGCTGAGCCGGGCGTTCCTCAACCCCGATTTCACTCACGTCGGACCTGATGCCGCGACCGTCGGGCGCGCGGAGTTCCGCCGGCTGATCGGGTCCGGTCGGGCGCACGTCAAGGCGCGGCTGCTCGATCAGGGCGCGATCTCCGGCGTCGGCAACCTGCTCGCCGACCAGGCGCTGTGGCAGGCGCGGATCGCGCCGATGCGGCGGGTGTCCGAGCTGGCGGTCGAGGATCTGGACCGGCTGCGCCGGGTGCTGCGAGCCGAGGTCCGCTCGGCGATTCGCAAGGGGGGTGCCCACACCGGGAAATTCATCGGCGCCCGGGCCCGGGAAGGGGTCTGTCCGCGCTGCCGACACCCCCTCGATCGTGGCGTGGTCGGTGGCCGCACCACCTACTGGTGCCCGGTCTGCCAGGAGTAGGTCCGCTGTTTTAGCCCGGGCGCGCGCGGGGACCGGGCGCGCGGGGGGCTGGGCGGCGCGGGAGCCGCGGGCGCCGGCGGCGCGGGCGCCGCGGGCGCGTGGGGGGCTGGGCGGCGCGGGAGCCGCGGGCGCGCGGGGGGCCGGGCGGCGCGGGAGCCGCGGGCGCGGGGGCAGGCGGCATCCAAACTGGATGGATTTGCGCCCAACCGACGTCCGTTTTGGAGCTGTGTCGGATTCCGCTCACGCCTCGTGCCGGAGACGACAACCCTCCTCGCAAGGCCTGGGCCGGGCGCTAAATGGCACGCGGCCCCGGCGCCTGCGGCGCTGGATTGGCGTCAGCCGTCGCCGGACTCCGCCGCCACCTGCTTCTGGGCCCGGCGCCGCAGCTCCGCGGTGCGGATCTTGGTGCCGTTGGTGCCGGTGGTGACCGGGAACTCGTCGACCAGGTTGAGAAACGAGGGCACCTTAAACGGCGCCAGGTTCTGGCGGCAGAACTCGAGCAGCTCGTCGCCCGACGTCCCCGCGCCGTCCGCCAGCCGGACGTAGGCAACGGCCAGATCGGCCCCCGACGGCGCCGACACGCCGACCACCTTGGCCGCCTCAACATCCGCGTGCGAGGTCAGGAACCGCTCGATCTCGGCCGGCTCGACGAGAAAGCCCCGCAGCCGGAGCGCGTCGCCGGCGCGGCACACGTAGACGAACGAGCCTTCCTGCTCGAGCACGAAACCGAGGTCGCCGGAGCGAAACCACCCGTCGGCGGTGAACGCATCGCGCGCCGCGGCCTCATCGCCCAGGTAGCCGGAGACCACGTTGTAGCCCTTGAACTGAAGCTCTCCGGTGTGCTGCGGGGTGCACCGCCGTCCAGACTCGGGATCCACGGCGCGAACCAGGATCTCGTCTGCGACAACCGTTCCGCCGGGACGCGAACCCTCGGCGAGCTCGAGCTGGGCCGGCCAGATCGAGGTCAGCGAGAACAGCTCCGAGGAGCCGTAGACGCCGCTGATGATCGCGCCCAGCTCGCGCTGGGCCCACTCGGCCACGGCCACCGCGCGTCCCGCGAAGTCGGCGATCCCGCCGCGGCGCAGCCGCGACAGCGCGGGCCGCTCGCCGGCGGTGGCCGACTCCCAGGCGTCCATCAGCCGCCCCAGCATGTCGTCGCCGCCGACGACGTGGGTCACGCCGTGGGTCTCCAGGTCATCCAGCACGACCGGGGCGTCGAACACCGGCTCCAGCAGACAGGCGCCGCCGGCGCTCAGCATCGCCATCGCCGGGTTGAAGCCGAACACCCCGGACAACGGCAGAGCGGCCAGGAAGCAGTCCCCGGGCCGCATGTCCATCGCCGCGGCGACGTGGCGGCAGTGGGTGGCGATGCTGGCCTGGTCGTGGCCGGCCAGCTTCGGCATCCCGGTCGAGCCCGAGGTGGTGAAGTAGTTGACCGGGTCGCCGGCGGCCCCGGCGGCGGCCTTGTTGCCGGCGGACCCGGCGGCGGCCATGTTGCCGGCCCCGGCGGCGGCCGTGTCGCCGGGCTCGACGCTTTGGCCGCCGGGACGGTCCGGCGGAGCGGCGGCCTCGTGGGGCCCGCGCGGACTCCAGGCCCCGTTGCCCACGTCAAACGCCGCGGCGTCGCCGCGCACCACCGCCACCCACGGTGTCGGCGCGTCGCCGGTCTCGTTCAGTGCCGAGCGCAGCCGTCCGCCGAAGTCCAGCTCCAGGAACTGCGCCGGCACCACCAGGCCGACCGGGCGGCCGCGCTCGAGCAGATGCGTCAGCTCGGCGACGCCGTAGCGGGTGTTGATGCCCAGGGCCGCAGCGCCGAGAGCCGCCAACGCGAACTCCCAGACGAGCGCCTCGCTCCAGTTCGGCAGCCACACGCCGACCACGTCGCTGCGTCGCACGCCGCGGCTGCGCAGCTGCTCGGCCAGCGCGCCGGCAGCGTCATTCAGCTGAGCGAAGCTGAGCGTCGTGAAGCGGTCGCCATCGCGTTCGATCAGCGCCGGCTCGTCCGCGTGCCGCGCGGCGACCCGGGTGAGCAGATCGGTCAGCGTCGCTGCCTCCGTAGCGTCGATCGGCAGAGCCTAACCCCGACGTGCACGAACCGACAACGATCCCGGCTCACTCGGGCATGCCAGGCCTGTCGGGGCCGTTACAGTCGGCGCCATCGTGTCGGAGACCCAACCGCCGAGGCCTGAGCAAGGGCTGTTCACCGGCCCCCGACGGGTCGAGGCGATCGCCGACCTGTTCGCCAACATCTGGCAGCTCGGTTACGTGACCTCCGACCTGGACGGGGGCATCGCGCTGATGGAGGCGAAGTTCGGCCTCGAGCACTGCGTCAAGCTCCCCACCGGCGGCGGCACCTTCCTGGTCGGCGACGAGCCGGCCGAGTGGGACGCCCGCTTCGCGATGGGGTCGCGCGGCGGGCTGATCGTGGAGCTGATCGAGCCGGTCGCCGGAGCGATCGAGTTCTACACGCGGATCCTGCCGGCCGACGGGTCGCTGGCGGTACGCCTTCACCACGTGGCCACGTTCGTGGAGACCGGTGACCAGGAGTGGCAGCGGATTCGCCGACTGCTGGCCGCCTCGGGACTGGGCTTCGACTACACGCTGCTGATCCCGGGCCGCGTACGCGCCGGCTACGTCGACACGACGGCGGAGCTCGGACACTTCCTCGAGATCTGCCAGCTCGAGCGTGATGACATCGACTTCTTCAGCGCCCTGACCACTGACTCCGCCTGAGCGCCACCGCAGCCGGGCTGGGGCGGCTTCCCAGCGCGCTCATCTGGTCAAGCCTCGCGAATCGGGGAAGACTGCCTGACGTGCCCGAGCTGCCCGACGTGGAGGGGTTTCGCCGTTACCTGGCCAAGCACGCCCAGGGAAGGCGGATCGACCGGGTTGATGTGCTGGACCGCGAGATCGTCCGCAACCGCAGCTCGCAGGCGCTGGGGCGGGCGCTCAAGGGCCGTCGCTTCGCGACTCCGCAGCGCCAGGGGAAGTGGCTGATCGCCCCGGTCGGCGAGGTCGAGCTGCTGCTGCACTTCGGGATGACGGGCGCTCTGCGCTGGGCGCCGGAGCGCGAGGATCGCGACCGCCACGACCGGCTGGTGTTCCGCTGCGCCGGCGGGGAGCTTCGCTACAACAACATGCGCCGGTTCGGGGGCGTGTGGCTGGCCCGCGACGAGCACGAGCGGGCAAGCGTGACCGGACCGCTGGGTCCCGACGCCGCCGACCTGAACCGCGCCGGCCTGGAGGAGCTCCTCAGCAAGCGCCGCGGCGGGGTCAAGGCGGCGCTGATGGACCAGCGGCTGCTGGCCGGAGTCGGCAACCTGCTGTCAGACGAGATCCTGTGGCGCGCCTGGATCAATCCGAGCACCCCGGTCGGCAAGCTCAGCCGCGCCCGTCGCAACAGGCTCTACGAGGCGCTCCATGAGACGATCGCCGAGTCGAGCCGCTACGGGCGGATCCCTCACGGCCGGCGCTGGCTGACGCGGGTGCGCGACGATCGACAGGCCGAGTGCCCGCGGTGCGGGACCCGGCTGCGTCACGGCACCGTCGCCGGGCGCACCGCCTGCTGGTGCCCGCGGTGTCAGCGAAGATGAACGACAACGTGACCGCCAAGCATCCGCCGGCCCTCAGAGAGCTGATCGACCGCTACGACCCCGAGGTGTTCGAGCTGGCCCGCTCCCACGCCCGCATCCGCCTCGCTGGGGCCGCCCGCGAGCCGTCCGACGTGCTCCTGGACGGTCACAGCGCACGGTTGGTGTCGGCCGAGAGCGACCAGCGCCCCGACGCGCTGCTCAGCGCCGACGCTGACACCTGGTCGGAGATCGTCTCCGACGTGCGCGGCGGGATGTCCGCCTATCGGGTCGGCCGGCTCCGGGTCCGCCACGACCTGCACCTGGGGGTGGGCTTCCTGGCCGCGACGGCGCCACCCGGGGGCGGTCGGCTGCGGTTTCGGTCGATCGAGACCGCACGCGGGCGACTGTCGCTCACCGAGGCCGGGGAGGGCGACCCGGTGGTGATGCTGCACGGGCTGGGCGCGACCAAGGTGTCGTTCTTGCCGACGATCGCCGCGCTCGCCGGCCGCTACCGGGCGATCGCCATCGATCTGCCCGGCTTCGGCGATTCGGTCAAGCCGATCCGCGCCGCCTATGACCCGCCGTACTTCGCCGCCGTGATCGTCGCGCTGCTGGATGCGCTGGAGCTCGAGCGCGCCCACCTGGTGGGCAACAGCATGGGCGGGCGGATCGCGATCGAAGTCGGGCTCCGCGCCGACGACCGCGTGGGGCGGCTCGGCCTGCTGGCCCCGTCGCTGGCCTGGCTGCGCGACCGCCCGTGGGCGCCGGTGCTGAAGATGGTGGCGCCGCAGCTGGGGTTGATCCAGCCCGCGCCCCGGCCGGTGGTCGAGGCGATCGTCCGTCGGCTGATCCCGGGCGCTGACAACGAGTGGACAGCGGCCGGGATCGACGAGTTCCTGCGCTCGTACCTGACCCCGCGCGGCCGGGCCGCGTTCTACGCCGCGGCCCGCAACATCTACCTGGAGGAGCCGCGGGGCCCCAACGGCCTGTGGACGCGGCTGCCTGAGCTGAAGCCGCCCAGCCTGTTCGTGTGGGGCAAGCGCGACGGCCTGGTCCCGATCAAGTTCGCCGGCCACGTTCGGGAGGCGCTCCCCGGCGCTCGGCACCTCGAGCTCGACTGCGGTCACGTTCCGCAGCTGGAGCGACCCAAGCAAACCCACGCGGCGCTGCAGGAATTTCTCGGAGCATCGCTGTAGCGAAGGGTCATGCTTCACGAGGCCTTTACCGGGGTAGGGCTTAACCACCAGGTAAGCCAGACCGGGAGGTCGATGGTATGTCCGTGGTCGTTGACAGGGGCAAGCGCGCGACGCGGAGACGAAGCGGCGGCGTGTTGCGGCGTGACATGGGACGGATCGCCCTCATGTTCACCTCCGTCGGGTCGGTGATCGGCTCGGGCTGGCTGCTCGGAGCACTCAACGCGACTCAGATCGCCGGCCCGGCGGCGATCATCTCCTGGGTGGTGGGGGCCGCGGCGATCATGCTGCTGGCCTTGATCTGCGCCGAGCTCGGCGGCATGCACCACGTAAACGGCGGGATCGCGCGTTTCCCGCACTACGCCTTCGGAAGCCTGGTCGGATTCGGCACCGGATGGATCTACTGGCTGGGCTCGGTCACCCTGGCCCCGGTCGAGACCGAGGCGGCGCTTCAGTACGGCGACAAGTGGATCAACCAGTGGTTCGGCTTTCACCTCGTGCACACGTCGGCGGGTCAGGTCGTGCTCACCGGCGCCGGCTATGCGGTGGCGGCGGTTCTGATGCTGATCTTCACCGCGATCAACCTGTGGGGCGTGCGCCGCCTCAGCGACAGCAACACCACGGTGGTGTGGTGGAAGATCGCGATCCCGGTGCTGACGATCATCGTCCTGCTCGTCACCGCCTTCACGGGCTCCAACTTCTCGGCCGGCGACGGATTCAATCCCGGCGGTATCAAGGGCATCTTCACCGCGATGGCGGCCGGAGGCGTCGTGTTCGCCTACCTCGGGTTCGAGCAGGCGATCCAGTTCGGCGGCGAGACACGCGACCCGCAACGCAACATCCCGTTCGCGGTGATCGGCGCGATGGTGGTCGGCACGATCATCTACATCCTGCTGGAGATCACGTTCGTCGGCGCGCTGAACCCGACGTCGGCCGCCCACGGCTGGTCCAACCTCAGCTTCACCAACCAGTTCGGACCGTACGCGGCGCTGGCCAGCGGGCTGGGTCTGGGCTGGCTGGCGGTGGTGCTGTACATCGACGCCTTCCTGTCGCCCGCGGGAACCGGGCTGATCTACACCGGCTCAAGCGCCCGGGTGTCCTACGCGCTGTCGCGCAACGGCTACATCCCCAAGACGTTCGGGGATCTCGACAAGCGCGGCGTGCCGTGGGTCAGCATCGTGTTCGCCTTCGCCGTCGGAATGATCGTCTTCCTCCCGTTCCCGGGATGGCAGAAGCTGGTCGCGTTCATCACCTCGGCGTCGGTGATCATCTACGCCGCCCAGTGCCTCAGCCTGGCCGCGATGCGCCATCAGCTGCCCAATCACGCTCGGCCGTTCCGGCTGCCCGCGTTTCACGTCCTCGCTCCGCTGGGGTTCGTGATCGCGAACGAGATCGTCCTGTTCGCCGGCTGGACGATCGACTACAAGCTGTTCATCGCGATCGCCATCGGGCTGGTGCTGCTGGCCGTCTCGCAGCTCACCCGCCGGCGCGAAGACCGCGTCCAGCTGGACTGGCGCTCGTCGATCTGGCTGTGGCCCTGGCTGGCGGGACTGGCGGTCCTGAGCTACCTCTCGAGCTTCGAGGGCGGCAAGAACACCCTGCACTTCGGGATCGACATGGGTGCGACCGCGGTGTTCGCCCTGGTCATCTACTACTTCGCCCTGAGCTGCCGGCTGCCCGGCGAGCTCGTCCAGGAACGGCTCGAGTCAGGCGCGGACGAATGGGAGGACGAGACCAGCCTGGCCTGAGCCGGGGGTCCGGGGGCGGCGGGGAATCGACCCGGCCGCCGAGGCCACGGCCTAACCCCACAGCCTCCAGCGCAGCCCCGAGGCCCGGGCCACCGGTCGCTGCACCCCGGCCCGGACCGCCTCTTCGGTCCCGGCCACGATCAGCAGGCGCCGGGCCCGGGTGACGGCGGTGTAGAGCAGCTCGCGGGTCAGGATCCGCGATCCGGGGTCCGGGAGCAGAACCGCCGCGGCGTCGAACTGGGACCCCTGGCTCTTGTGGATCGTCATCGCGAACACCGTCTCCACGGCGCTCAGCCGCGACGGGCTGTACTCGACGATCTCCTCGGCGCGCTGAAAGGCGGCCGCCAGCCGATCGCCTCCGCGGCGCACCACCACGCCGGTGTCTCCGTTGCTGAGCCGCAGCTCGTAGTCATTCTCGACCACCAGCAGCGGCCGGCCGGCGTACCAGCGCTCGTCGCCGGTGAACCCGTCGACCCGGTCCTGGAGCCAGCCCTCGATCCTGGCCGTCCAGCTCGACACGCCATAGCGGCCGCGGCGGTGCGCGCAGAGGACCCTGAACGCTCCGAGCGCCGCCAGGGCGTCGCCGGCCGCTCCGGCGCGGGCGGCTGCGATCAGCTCCGTCCCGCTCGACAGCGCCCGCTCTCGTACCGGGGCCAGCGCGGCCTGGGTGGACTCCTCGGCGACGTCGGCCTCGATCCACATCACCCCCTCGGGCGGATCGCGGAGCAGGTCGATGACGGCGTCCCCGTCACCCCGGCGGATCGCGCCGGCGAGCTGCGCGATCCCGCCCCCGAACCGGTGCACCCGCTCCAGCACCACGATCCCCGCGCCGATGCCTCCCTCCGCCGGCCGGTCGCCGTCACCTGGCCGGCCGGCCTCGGGGGCGACGATGTCGCCGAGCACCGCTCCGGCCTCGATCGACGCCAGCTGCCCGGGATCGCCGACCAGAACCAGCCGCGCGTTGGCGCGCAGGGCCTCGATCAGCCGCGCCATCAGCGACAACGAAACCATCGAGGTCTCGTCGACGATCACGATGTCGTGGGGCAGCCGGTGACGACGGTCGTGGCGAAAGCGGCTGCTGGTACCGGGACGCCAGCCCAGCAGCCGGTGCAGGGTGGTCGCCTGCAGGGCCAGCAGCTGGTCTCGCACGCCGCCGTCGACATCGAGCCGCGCCGCCTCGGCGTGCACCGCCTCCTCCAGCCGGACCGCGGCCTTGCCGGTCGGCGCCGCCAGCGCGATCAACGGCGGCGCCGTCGCCGCCGCCTGCTCGCACAGCAGGGCGACGATCCGCGCCACCGTGGTCGTCTTGCCGGTTCCGGGGCCGCCGGCCACGACCGCGAAGCGCCGGCGCACCGCCACCTCGGCGGCGAGCGCCTGACCTCCCTGCGCGTCGTCGGCGAACAGTCGCCGCAGCCCGCCGATCAGACGCTCGACGTCGATGCCGGGAGCCGGATCCGAGCCCATCGCCAGCAGCGAATTGGCTACCGCCACCTCCTCGGCCCAGTAGCGGTCCAGATACAGCCAGGACCCGGTCAGGCGCAGCGGCCTGGCGGGCTCTGGCGTCGCGGCCGGCTCGGCGGCCACCAGGGGGCTGGCGGCGACGCGCGGGACCCACGTATCCGGGTCCGGCCAGGGAAGGACCGCCAGGTCGACCGGCTCCTCGCCGTCGACGGCGGCGGTGTCCCGGATCCGGGCCAGGTCGACGTGGACGTGGCCCAGCCGCGGTGCGCGCACCGCCAGGGCGACCGCTAGCGCCAACGTCTCGTCGTCCTCGCCGGCGATCGCCGCCAGACGACGCGCCACGTGCACGTCCGCGGCCGCCAGCACCCCGGCGTGGTTGAACTCGCGCAGCAGCCCCGAGGCGTGAGCGGCCAGCCGGGCCTCGAAGGGATCTCGTTCGGTGGATGTATCGGTGGCCATCGGTTTCAGCGCTGGTCCAGGGTGTCGCTGAGCTGCGCCACCAGTCCCTCGGGCGGCCGCCATCCGAAGACGCCGCAGGGCGACCCGTCCACGACCGGTGTGCCGGCGCCGATCATCCCGCGCACGAACAGGTAGGCGACTCCGGCGAGGTCCCGTGAGGCGTCGTAACCGGGAACCCGCCAGCGCAGGTAGCGATGCAGCGCGACCAGGTACAGCAGCGCCTGCAGCGCGTAATGGTGGCGCTGCATCTCGGCCGCCAGCGACGATGCGCGATACGGCGACACCGTCAGGGGCTCCTCGGGGTCGCCCAGCCAGTTGGTCTTGTAGTCCAGCACCGCGAAACGGCCCCCGAGGCGCACCACCAGGTCCAGGCTGCCGGTCAGGTAGCCGCGGACGGTCTGGCGCAGCCGCGGGTCCTCGAGCCGCTCGGCATAGGCGGCCAGGGGGTCGTCGGGTCCCAGATGGGCGCGCAGCGCCGCGGCGATCGCGTCCAGCGTGACCGTGCCGGTGGGCCGGTCGCCGCCGGCCAGCGGAAGCTCGAAGGCCAGCTCGTCCAGGCGGTCGCGACGGGTGAAGTCGCGCAGCCGTTGCCCGCCCAGCACCGGCCCCAGCGGCGTGTCGAGCACGGCGCCGAGCCCGGCGACCACCGCCTCCGGGTCGCCGACGTCGACGGCGGCGCGGTTTTGCACCTGGGCCACCCGCGCTGCCAGCTCGGCCTCCACGTCCGCGGCGTCGAACTCGGTCGCCTCGAGCACCCGGTGCACGAAGGTCCCCACCTGGACGCCGACCGGCATCGACTCCAGCAGCGAGGGGGAGTCCAGCCCGGGGTCGGCTCCGCCGGGCGGCCGGCGGTCTTCGGGGGCCAGCGGAGTCTGGGCGGCGGGCTCGTCTGAGATCAGCGGCTCCTCGGGCTCGCTGGCCACCCAGGCGTCATACGTGGCGGCCGTGATGTCGGTGTACGAGGTCCGCCGCCAGCGCATGTCCAGACCGCGCTCGAACTGCGACGCGCCCAGCGATTCGACGCCCGGCAGCGGCGGACTCCACGACGCCGGGAGAGCCAGCCGGGACGGCTCCACGGCCACGGCCCCCGGCGCCCGCTCCGCGACCGCCTGCAGCTTCGCCACCGCCGACGCATCGCCCGGGGTGGAGGTGCCCTGGTCGGCGATGTGGCCGTCCTCGTCCCGGGAGAACAGCAGCCGACCCAGCGGGGAATTGCGACTGTCCCACGATCCGGCCCACCAGACGATCGCCTGATGGCGGGCCCGGGTCAGCGCCACGTAGGCCAGTCGCAGGTCCTCGCCGCGCTGCTCGCATTCGTTCTGGGCGCGGTGGCGGTCGTACTCGCGGCCCTCCAGGGCGACGTCGATGGTGCGGGCGTCGCCGGCCTGGGGATCGTGGAAGAACACCGGCCGGGCCTCCCGCGGGATGTAGCCGGGCTCCCACAAGAACGGCAGGTAGACGATCGGGAACTCGAGCCCCTTGCTGCGGTGGATGGTCAGCACCTGGACGGCCTCGGCGTCGGACTCCAGCCGGCGGCTGCGCTCCTCGTCGGCGGTGTCGGTGGTGGCCTCGGCGATCCGGGTGCGCAGCCATGCGGTCAGCGCGGTCACGCCCAGCTGCTCCTCGGCGACCGCGGCGTGCAGCAGCTGACCGACATGGCGCAGGTCGGTCAGCCGGCGCTCGCCGTCCTCCTCGGCCAGCATGCGCGCCGGCAGGCCCTCCATCAGCATGATCGTCTGGAGCATCGTCGCGACGCCCCGGTCCCGGAGTACCCGCGCCCAGTCGTGCAGGCGGCGGTGGACCGCCTCCCAGGCCCAGCCGTCGTCCTCGGCGCCGGCCAGCCGCTCGGCGTCCCAGCCGAGGAACGGCGTCAGCGCGGCCGAGCGGGCTCGATACGTCGACGCCGGGCGCTCCAGCGCTTCGAGCAGCCGCAGCCAGTCGCGGGCCGGGTCGGTGCCGAACACGCTGCCGGCGCCGTTGATGACGGCGGGGACCCCGGCGCCGTCGAGCGCGTTCCGGATCATCGCCGCGTGGCGGTTGGTCCGGACCAGGACCGCCAGATGTCCGGGGCTGATCGGCTCCCATCCCGTGGCCTCCCCGGCCTCGGTGCGGGTCTCGACCTCGGCCCCGGACTGCAGCAGCGACACCACGTCGGCGGCCAGGTCGCGGCAGATGTGCTCGCGGGCGCTGGCGTTGCGCGCGAACCCCTGTCGCGTCAGCGAGATCGACTGGTCGTCGCGCATCACGACGCGAAAGCGCATCGGGGCCCCGCACGGCGCTCCCCGCAGGCGCGAGCGCTGGTGGGCGGGGGCGGCCTTGACATGCCGGTACGCGATCCCCTCATGCCCCAGCTTGACGCCGGCGAGCAGGGCGTCGTGGGCGTCGATCAGCCCCTGGTCGCTGCGCCAGTTGACGCCCAGGGTGGCCCGGGCGCCCGCGCTGGCGGCCGCCTCGAGATACGCGTACACGTCGGCGCCGCGGAAGGCGTAGATGGCCTGCTTGGGATCGGCGATCAGCACCAGCGTGACCCCGGTCTCGCCGAACGCGCAGCGCATGATGTCCCACTGCGCCGGGTCGGTGTCCTGGAACTCGTCGACCAGCACCACCTCGAAGCGGCGCCGCAGCTGGGCCGCCGTGGCCTCGCCACCCGGTCCCGAGAGCGCGCTGCGCAGCCGCATCACCAGGTCGTCATAGGTCATCACCGAGAGCCGGCGCTTGCGGTGCTCGAACTCCTCGCGGACCCTCTCCGCCAGCCGCCCCCGCATAAGCGGCGCGGCGCCGTCTGCGGTCACGATCTTGGCGCCCGGGTTCTCGATCGCCACCCGCGCTATCTCCGCCGCCTGGGAGCGCCCGAACGCCGGCGCCTCGCCGTGGCTGAAGCGGCGGACGTAGAGATCGTCGACGACGTCCGAGACCAGGTCGCCGAGGTCCTCGACGAAGGTGACGTCGGGCTCGAGGTCCCCGGCGATCCCGAGCCCGCCGAGCACCTCCTGGCAGAAGCCGTGCGTGGTGGCGATCGTGGCCGCGTCGAAGCTGGCCACCGCGCGGGCCAGCCGCTCGCGCCGCTCGGCGACCTCGGCCACGGGGCCGGTGGCCAACAGGGCAACGACCGGATCGCTGCCGTAGGGGACGCCGGCCAGGGCGCGAGCCAGACCCTGCTCGACGTCGAGCAGCCGCTCCCGGACCCGCTCACGGAGCTCGCCGGTGGCGATCCTGGTGAACGTCACCAGCAGCAGCCGCTCGAGCGGGATGCCCTCGGCGACGTAGCGCGCCGTCAGCGCGGCGATGGTGTACGTCTTGCCGGTGCCCGCGCTGGCCTCGAGCACGGTGACCCCGGAGGGCAGCGGCCCGCAGACATCGAACTCCAGCGGTTCGAAGACGTCGCTCATCTCGCCCACAGCTCCTCGCGGGACAGCAGCGGGTTCCACAGCCGCCGGGCCAGCCGCCCCAGGCGGGAGGTCTCGGCCGGCTCCCAGCCGTCGCCGGTCTCGTCGTCATGGGGCCCCAGGGCCAGCAGCTCGCCGAGCGTCCGCACGCCGCCGAGCACCAGCTGGTGCTCGAGATCGCGGTCCTCGCGGTCAAATGTCCAGTCGGTAAGCCACTCGCGTTCGGCGGCCGGCACCGGATCCTGGCCCTGAAAGGCCGCCGCCGCGTACGCCGCCGAGGTCAGACAGAACAGCGGCAGCGGCTCGCGCAGCCCGCGGTCGTAGAGGTCGATCAGCGCGGCCAGCTGCTCGAGCGCCACCGCTTGTCGCTGGGCGGCATCGTCGGCCAGCGGGGCGATGGCGGCGATCCGAACATCGCCGTCGCCGGTGGCGCGGCCCACGGTCGCCGCCGAGAGCTCACGGCCGGGATGGCTCGCGGTCAGCGCCAGCAGCCGGACCCAGGCGGCGAGGCGGTGCTTGGCCGAGACTCTGGAATAGGTGGTGGTCAGCAGCACGTCTCCGTGCAGACCCGAGACGGTGCCGCTGAGCACGCGCCCGTCTTCGAAGGCGACCCGCACGTCGGCCGGATCGGACGCGTCCTGGCCGGTGGTGAGCGTCGCCGCCTCGGCGACGATCGCGTCGACCACGGGATAGACGCCTTCGATGACCGGCCTTCCGAGCACCCCCGGGGGCAGCGTGCCGCGGGCGATCTCGGCCTTGATCGCGGTGTTGCCGTCGACCCCGGCCAGCCGCGCGTCGAGCAGCCGCTGACCGACGCCCCAGCGCTGCAACCCGTCGAGCTCGACGACCAGGGCGTCCTCGATCTCGTCCGATCCGCCCCACAGGCCGATCCCCAGCCGTTGGCGCAGGAAGGCGCGGACCGGGTGCTCGACGAACCGGACCAGGTCGTCGAGCTCGATCACCCTCGTGTGGCGAGGGGGCAGCGGTCCGGCCAGGAACGGCGGCGGCTTGACGCGCGGGCCGGCCAGGGCCACGGCACCTTCGAGGGTCACCGGGTCAAAGCTCCATCTCCGTCCCCGGGCAAGCGCGCCGGCGGAGAAGTTGCGCGGGTCAAACGGCTGCAGGGGGTGGCGGATCACGATCCGGTCTCGCGCGCTGGCGCCGGGAGTGCGCACGGTGGCGTCGGCGATGTCGAGCAGTTCCCCGACCGGCACCGCGGCCGGCCGCGGCGTGTTGGTCCGTTCGTCGTTGCCGGTGTAGGTGACGATCAGCCGCTCGGTCGCCGCCAGCAGGGCGTCGAGCAGCAGCTGGCGGTCCTCGCTGCGGGGGTCGCGCTCGCCCACCTGCGGATCGTCGAGCAGCAGGTCGTCGCCGTCGCGAAGCGCCTTGCGTGGAAACGCCCCGTCGTCGAGGCCGATCAGGCAGACCACCCGGTGTGGCACCGACCGCATCGGCATCAGCGTGCAGACCGTCAGATGGCCGGTGCGGAAGTTGGCCCTGGTGGGCCGGCCCTGCAAGCGCTGGGCCAGGTGCGCGCGGACCTCGGCCGGCGCCAGCTCGGGCCCCGCCGCGCCGGTGGCGCGCTCGGCCGCCTCGTCGACCAGGTCGTTGAGCACCCGCTGCAGCTCGGCCCGCTGCCACCGTTCGAGCGGGCTGGCGTCGGTCAGCGAGTCGGCGGCCTGACCGATCGCGGTGGCCCACGCGGTCAGCGGCTGGGGCCGGCTGAGGGCGTCGATGGCATCGCCGAGCCGCTCGATCAGCTCGGCCAGCCGTCCGGCGAGGTCGATCGAGCGGCTGTCGACGTCGTCGAGCGGGAGCACCCGCTCGAACAGGCGCTGGGCGTCCTCGGTCATCGTGGCGCCGAGCAGGATCCGGTCCAGCCCGTCGTGCCAGGTCCCGGTGGGGACCTGCTCGAGCTTGTACGGCGACCGGTGGGCGGCGTCCAGCCCCCAGCGAATCCCGGCCTGGGCGATCCAGTCCTGGAGCTTGGCCAGATCGTCGTCATCGAAACCGAAGCGCCGGCGGACCGGGCCGCGGTCGGCGAGATCGAGGACCTGCGAGGCGGTGACCCGCTGCTCGGCCAGCTCGAGCAGCTGCGAGACGACCGCCAGGACCGGGTTGGTCTGACGCAGCGATCGGTCGGCGAGCCGGACCCGGAGGTCGACCGGCTGCGGATGGCTGGTCACGTGCGCCTCCCCGTCGTCTTCGCCGGAGAGCTCACCGGCACCGAAGGTGGCCTGGATCAGCGGCGCGAAGGTCTCGATGTCCGGGCACATCACGATCACGTCCCGGGGCTCCATCGTCGGATCGTCGGCGAGCGCGTGCAGGATCGCGTCGCGCACCACCTCCACCTGGCGCAGACGGCCGTGGCAGGAGTGGATCTGGAGGCTGTTGTCGTCCGGGTCCAGCAGCGGGCGGACGTCGGCCCGGTTGGGAAGCGGGGCGCCGGGTGGGGCCAGGTCGGCGCGAACCCCGGCCTGGATCCGGGCCAGGAGCGTGTCGCCCGCCGGGAGCTCGCCCGCCGGGGACGCGCCATGGTGGTGATCGGCGCCGGGCCCTGCGCCGCCGACGCCGGCCAGGACCAGCTGGAGCTCCCGGGCGTCGCGCCCCCACGACGCCAGCAGGCGGTTGGCGGGCAGCTCGGCGGTGGGATCGTCGCCCCGGCTCAGCGCGCCGGTGGCTGCGATGTTCGCGCCGGCGATCTCGTCCCACAGGCTCGGCGAGGGGTGCAGCAGGAACAGGTGGGCGTCGCGCCCGGCGGCCAGCGCCGCCAGGACCTGCAGGTGGCCCGCCGGCAGCCGGGTCAGCCCGAACAGCGAGAACCGCGGGGGAAGCTCGATCCGCGAGGGCTCCTCGCGCAGCAGCCGGCACGCCCGCTGGCGGCGCTCGGCGGGACCGGGCAGCCCGATCCGGGCGCGGAGGCGGCGCCACAGCTCGGCCTGCCAACGCGCCCCGGCAGGGAGCGGGTTCCCCCTGGCATCGCTGTCCTGGCCGCCGGCCCAGGCCTGCACCATCTGAGGGCGGTGCAGGGCGTAGTGGTCAAACAGCGAGGCCAGATGCCGGACCGCGCTCAGGCGCCGTCCGCGGCGAATCGGGTCAGGGGAGTCGCCGGTGGCGCCGAGGTAGACGGCCAAGCTGGCCAGCCAAGGCTCCTCGAGGTGCTCCTGGACGACCTCCAGCAGCGGCCACGTGGCCCGCTCGGGCAGCCAGGGGTCGGTATCGGGGTCCACTCCCGAGGCGGCCGCCACGGCGTCGGTCACCAGCCGGTTGGGAAACGGGAACCGGAGGTTGGCGCAGACACCGTCGATCCGGCCTGCGGATGCGCCCAGCACGGCCGACATCCGCTGGGTGAGCCAACGCTCCATGCCGCGCGTGGGCACCGCCACCACCTCGGCCGCGAACGGGTCGGCGAGGGGCTCGGCCAGCAGCGCGGCGAGCGCGTCAGCCAGATCGTCGGCCCGTTCTGCGCGGTGTACGACCAGCACCGGGCTCAGGCTTCCTGATCGTGCCGGCCGTGGGCAAGCGGGTCACCTGATCGAGTGATGGCTTCCACTTGCACGGCCCCGATTGTCCCAGGTTGGGCAGTCGGCCTCGGCGCGCCGAGGCTGACGGCCGAGCGGTCAGCAGGGTTGCTATTGACGAAATTTGTGCTAGTTACCCTTGCAAACATCCGGTGCGTGAGTTACCCTGCGCCAGCAGCCGTAGAAGAGTGTCATTCATGACCTTCCCCCTCCACATCAACCCGACCTTCTGGAACGCGACCGCCTCCGTGTCGACGTTTGCAGACGCGTGCACCGCTGGCGACGCCGCCGCGATGAGCGCGAACGGGCCTGCCCTCGTGAGGTTCGCACCCTGATAGCAGCGGTGCGCATAACCGGACGCGAGGGCGACCCAAATGGGTCGCTTTTTTTGTGCCCTGACTTCGACCTGAGGTGACGACGATCTTGACCAAGCGATGAACAGCTTCCACAGCCTGGACTAACCGTCCGGGCCTTCTGACCAACTCAATTCGTGGAGTGACACCTGTGTGAGCAGGTGCAAGTGGCGCTGTGCATTTTGCGGCACTGACACTCCGTTGCCGTGCAAAAACCCACCAGCCGAGGGAGGCTGCACCATGCAGTTCGACCGTGACGAATATCTCCTGCTCAGCCGCGGCGGCAGGGTCCCGCGCGCCCGTAGGAAGGGCCCGCCTCCGGACCCGCTGCTCCAGCCGCAACCCGGCGTCGGCAGGCGCCCGGTCAAGCGGCGCAAGTCGCTGCTGGACTCGCTCCTGGTCGCCGCGTCGATGACCCGGGCCGCGGTGACCAGCGTGCAGGAGGGGCTTCGTGATCGCTAAGCGTGAGCGCAGCCGAGCTTTGAGGGCCCGCACTGATTGGTGCGGGCCCTCGTTCGTGTTGGATCTGCGGATGGCGTAGGGTCTGCAGCGGATGGCCGTGCGCCCGTCGCTGATCGAGTTCCCCGCCGACGATCCCGAGCGGGCGCGGCGCTTCTGGTCGGGCCTGCTGGACGATCCGCTCGAAGGTCGCGCGCCCGCGGAGGGGGAGGGGTGGCAGACCCGCAACGGCGAGTCGACGGTCGGCGTGCACGCCCGCGGACGCGGACCGGGCGACACCCACTCGCTGCCGTATTTCGATGTCGACGACCTGCCGGCGGCGCTGGAGCGCGTCGCGGCGCTCGGCGGGACGGTCATCCATCCCGGGTCGCGGTGGGCGATCTGCCGGGACTCGGAGGGCAGCCCGTTCGGCCTCGCCGGCCCCCAGTAAACCTCCTGTGATGGTCCCGTATGACGACGATGACGACTGGGTCGGCGAGCCGCCGGAAGGCCGCTACACCCGTGACCGGGCCAAGCCGGAGTTCTGGCGCCAGCCCTGGCCGGTGGCTGGTGCCGGATTCGCGCTGCTGCTGATCATCGTGGTGGTGGTGCTGATCGTGCGCTGAGCGCTCGGCCGGCCGTTTGGGTGCAGCAGGCGCGCGCTGGCCTCGCCATCGGCGATCATATGCGGAGGGTGCGGGGGACTCCGCAACCCCTCCGTAAGCAATGCCCTACGCCCCAGACCTCTCCGGATGCGCCCTCGAAGGGCGCTACGAGCTCCACGCCGTGATCGGCGAGGGTGCTTTCGGGCGCGTGTACAGCGGCCGCGACCGGCGGCTGGAGCGCCCGGTGGCGGTCAAGCTGATCAAGCCCTGGTGGGCCGAGGACCCCGAGTGGGTACGCAGCTTCGAGCGCGAAGCCCAGCTGCTGGCCCGGGTCAGCGACCCCGGGATCGTGCAGATCTTCGACGTCGGCCACGCCGCCGAGGGCCTCTACTACGTCTCCGAGCTGGTGCAGGGCGAGAGCCTGGCCGTCGCGCTTCGCCGCGGCCCGCTGCCCGCTTGGGAGGCTGCCGCGATCGCCGAGCAGCTGTGCCGGGCGCTGGGGCGGGCCCACGCCCAGAGCGTGGTGCACCGTGACGTCAAGCCGGCCAATATCCTGATCTCGGCCGACGGCCAGGTAAAGGTGGGCGACTTCGGCGTCGCCCGGCTGGCCGAGGGGAGCACCGACGGGGCGTCGGCGACGATCGTCGGCACGCCCCGCTACATGGCCCCCGAGCAGGCCCGGGGCGGGCGCATCACCCCCGCCACCGACGTCTACAGCGTCGGGATCGTGCTCTACGAGATGATCGCCGGGCGTCCGCCGTTCACCGAGCGCTCCGCAGTTGAGCTGGCGCTGCGTCACCTCAACGAGCGCCCGGCGGCGCTGCCGCAGGGCACGCCCAAGCCGGTGGAGCAGATCGTGCAGCGCGCGCTGGCCAAGAACCCCAGCAAGCGCCACCGCGACGGCGGCGAGATCGCCGACGACCTGGCCAAGGCGCTGCGCAAGGCCCCCGTCAGGGCCCCCAGCGGCGTCACCCGCGGCGCCCGTCCTCGGCAGCGTTCTCACATCCCCGGGCAGCGCCCCCGGCTCGTCCCGGCCGCGACCACCGGCCGCGGCGCCGTGGGCGAGGCCCCTCCCCGGCCGCCCGGGCGCCCCCGCGCCCGGCCCACCGCGGCGGGAGGACCCATCAAGCCGCCGAGCACCCGGCTGGCCCCCAAGCTCTCGCCCCGGCGCAACGTCAACCCCTCGGGCCGTCGGCGCGCCGCGGCCGCGCTGACGCTGGCCTTTGCGCTGCTGGCGGCGATGATCGCCGGCGCGCTGGCCATCGGCTCCACCGGGCACGTGCGGGTGCCCCGCCTGGCCGGCCTGAGGAAGCCGGCCGTCAAGGCCAAGGCGCGGCGTCTCTCGCTGCAGCCGAAGTTCACCACCCGGTATGCCAGTGCCCGCAGGGGCACGGTGATCGCCCAGCGCCCGCGGCCGGGCCGGCGGGTCGTCGACGGTTCGACGATCGCCGTGGTGCTCAGCGGCGGTCCGCCTCCGGTCAGGGTGCCCCAGGTGGCCGGCGACTCGTCCGGCGACGCCCAGGCCGAACTGGCCCACGCCGGGTTGCGCTTTCGCACCCACGTGATCGTCGCTCCCGGCGTCCCGGCCGGCACGGTGACCAGTCAGTCGCCGGCGCCCGGCGCCAAGCTTCCCCGTGGCTCGCGCGTCGCCCTCGACGTCGCCGAGGTCCCCCAGTGGAAGGCGCTGGCATCGTTCTCGGGCGGCGACCAGCAGCGCACGATCCGGTTCCGCGTGCGCGGGCCCCGCTGGCGCGTGGTCTACTCGATGGGCTACCACGGCGACTGCACGTTCCTGGTCTTCTGCTCGGGCCCCAGCGCCGAGGTCACCAACGCCGGCAACGGCTCGGCGCTGTCGGGCTTCGATCTCAACGACGGCAGCCGCGAGACTCACGTCTTCCAATCCGGGGCCGGGGTCTACCGGCTCACCATCTCGCCCGGGTCAGACAGCACCCGCTGGTCGATGTGGGTTGAGGACTACTACTGAGAGACTTCGCCGCCGACGAGGCGCTCCTCACCGACGTCCTCCGGGAGGTGATCTCAGAGAGTGAGGGGGCGGCGGCCCTGCAGCTGCTCGATGAGGCAGTGGCTCTCGGCCAGCGGGCGCGCCTCGGCGACGAGGAGGCTGCCGACGAGCTCGCGGTCCTGGTGGGCGGGCTGGACCGCCACCGCACCGAGGTCCTGGTCCGCTCTCTGACGCGCTGGTTTCAGCTCGTCAACCTGGCCGAGGACAACGAACGGATCCGCCGGCTGCGAGCCCGCGACGCGGCGGCTCCCGACGAGCCGCGGGAGGGCTCGATCAAGGCGGCGGTGGCCGAGCTGGCCCGGACGGGGACCACCGCCGGGGAGCTGGCGCAGATCCTCGCCGGGGGCGAGCTGCGGTTGGTGATGACCGCCCATCCGACCGAGGCTCGCCGCCGCACCACTATCGACAAGCTGGCACGCGTGTTCGCAATCCTCCGCGAGCTCGACCAGGTCACCACCGCCGACCCGGCCGATGCCCGCCGCCGCCTGCTCGCCACGACTCAGGAGCTGTGGGGGTCCGACGACGTCCGCGCGATCTCGGTCACCGTCGCACAGGAGGTTCGCGGCGGCCTGATCCATTTCGCCTCCACGCTGGCTGACACCGTGCCGCGCATCTACCGTGACCTCGAGCGCGCCCTCGCGGACTGCTACCCGGACGAGACGGTCGCGGTGCCGCCGGTACTGAGCTTCGGATCCTGGATCGGCGGCGACCGCGACGGCAACCCGTTCGTAACCCCTGCCGCCACCCTCGACGCGCTCGACCTGATGCGCGAGCAGTGCCTGCGGCTGCTCGAGCAGCGGATGGAGATGCTGGCCGGACGGCTGTCGCTGTCAGAGCGGATAAGCGGACCCGCCCCGGCCCTGGAGCCGCTGCTGGAGTCCGGCGCTGCGGACTTCCCAGAGCTGGCCGATCAGCTCGCCGCGCTCAATCCGGAAGAGCCCTATCGCCGCGCGTTGACGTTCGTGCGCGAACGCGTACGCGCCACCCAGGGCCGCGACGAGGGCGGCTACAGCGAGCCGGCGGAGCTGCTGGCCGACCTGGGGATCGTGGCGCGCTCGCTGCAGCAGGGCCCGGGCGTCCTGACCGCGGCCGGGGATCTACGGGACGTGATCAGGCAGGTCGAGGTGTTCGGCTTTCACTTCGCACGGCTGGACATCCGCGAGCACGCCATGGTCCACCGACGCTCGCTGGACGAGATATTCGGCTCGCTGGGGGTCTGCGACGGCTACACGGAGATGGACGATGAGGAGCGGATGCACCTGCTCTGCCGGCACATCGCCGAACGGCGGCCCCTGGTGCCAGCCGATATCGGGGCGTTCTCCGAGGGGGCCCGCGAGACCGTGGAGACCTTCCGGATGCTCCGGGACACCATCTCCGGCGACAACCGGGGAGCGATCCAGACCTACATCGTCTCCGGGGCCCAGGCGCCGGCCGACATGCTCGAAGTGCTGCTGCTGATGAAGGAGTCGAGCCTCGCTCGAGCCGGGGGCGAGAAAGCCCGACTGCGGATCGCACCGCTGTTCGAGGCCGGCGCGACGCTCGAGGCGGCGCCCGGCACGATCGCCGCGCTTGTCGATCAGCCGGTCTACCGCGAGGCGCTGCGTGCGGTCGGCGACGAGCAGGAGATCATGATCGGCTACTCGGACTCCAACAAGGACGTCGGCTACCTGGCTTCGGGCTGGGCCGCGTACCAGGCTCAGGTGCGGATGGCGAACGTCCTCCGTGACCGCGGTCTGCGCTGGGTCTTCTTCCACGGTCGCGGCGGGGCCGTGGGTCGGGGCGGCGGACCTACCAACGGCGCCATCCGGGCGCTGCCTCCCGGGACCGTTGAGGGCAGGCTGAAGATGACCGAGCAGGGCGAGGTGCTGACCGCCAAATATGCAGTGCCCGAGATAGCCCACCGCGAGCTCGAGCTCGCCGCGAGCGCGACGCTGGCCACCGCCCGCCGGCCCGAGCACGATTGGAAGGGTGTATTCGAACAGGTGGTGCAGGAAATGGCGCGGGACTCGGCGGAGCTGTACCGCTCGCTGGTCCATGAGGATCGAGACTTCATCGCCTTCTTCGAGGCGACGACCCCCGTGGGCGAGATCTCGCGCCTGCGACTGGGGTCGCGCCCGGCCAAACGGTCCCAGGCCGCGGGCATCGACGACTTGAGAGCGATCCCCTGGGTGTTCTCATGGACGCAGGCGAGGATGGTGCTCCCGGCCTGGCTCGGTCTCGGAACCGCGCTCGAGCGGGCGCGCGAGCGCCACGGCCTGGATCGGCTGCGCCAGATGGCGACGCAATGGCCGTTCTTCGCCACCCTGCTGTCCAACGCCGAGATGGGGTGCGCCAAGGCAGACCTCGGAATCGCCCGGCGTTACGGGGAACTGTGGGACGACGTCCCGGCGCGGGAGCGGATCTGGGAGCGGCTCGCCACCGAGCTCGAGCGGACGATCGCGGAGCTGATCGCGATCCGTGGCGGCACGCGGCTGCTGGACGGCGAGCCGGTGCTCCAGGCCTCGATCGACCGCCGCAACCCGTTCGTGGATCCGCTGTCCTTCGTGCAGATCGAGATTCTGCGGCGCTTGCAGCGCAACCCCGGCGCCGCCGAGGAGCTCGACCGGGTGAGCCTGTTGACGATCAACGGGATCGCCAGCGGGCTTCGCAACACGGGCTGACCCTGTCCCGGCTGCGCGGTGGGCGCCGGCTTGACGCCCGGCCCCGCCCCGCCGAGAATCCCCTCCTCACCGAACGCGAGGGAGACGGATGAGCGACTTTGACTACGTGATCGTCGGCGCCGGGTCGGCCGGCTGCGTGCTGGCCAACCGCTTGAGCGAGGACGAGGACGTCAGCGTCTGCCTGCTCGAGGCTGGGCCGCCCGACGCGGTCGACGAGGTCCACCTCCCGGCGGGAGTTCTGGCCCTGGGGCAGAGCAAGTACGACTGGGCGCTCCTGTCCGACCCCGAGCCCGGCCTCGAGGGACGCCAGCGCTACCTGCCGCGCGGGCGGACGCTCGGCGGATCGTCCTCGACCAACGCCATGGTCTACATCCGCGGTCACCGGACCGACTACGACGGGTGGGCGGCGCTCGGCCACGAGGGCTGGGGGTGGGACGACGTGCTCCCGTACTTCATCCGCGCCGAGGACAACGAGCGGGGGGCCAGCGAGTTGCACGGCGCCGGCGGCCCGCTCGGCGTGATCGACAACCGCTCCCGCTATCGGACCTGTGAGGCGTTCATCGAGGCCGGCCAGCAGGCCGGGCTGCCCGCCAACGACGACTTCAACGGACCGGAGCAGGAGGGGGTCGGCTGGTTTCAGGTCACCCAGCGACAGGGGATGCGCTGCTCGGCCGCCGTCGCCTACCTGCACCCGGTGCTGGGCCGCCCCAACCTGACGCTGCAGACCGACGCGCACGTGAACCGGCTGCTGCTGGAGGGCACCCGGGCAATCGGAGTCGAGGTCGACAGCGGCGGCCAGCTGAGCGAGATCCGGGCCGAGCGCGAGGTGATCCTCTGTGCCGGCAGCTACCAGAGCCCGCAGATCATGCTGCTCAGCGGCATCGGCCACGCGCCGGATCTGGAGCTGGTGGGGATCCCGGTCGTCCACGAGCTCCCCGTGGGCCAGGGGCTCCAGGACCACCCGTCCACCTGGATCACCTACACCACCAACGAGGCCTCGCTGCTGAGCGCCGAAACCGAGGAGAACCTGGGCCTGCTGCAGACCGAGGGCCGCGGCCCCCTGACCTCCAACTTCGCCGAGTCGGGCGGCTTTTTGCGCACCACCGACAGCCTGGAGGCGCCCGACGTCCAGCTGCACATGATCCCGATCCTGTTCCCGGAGGCGGGGGCGGGAGAAATACTGGTCGACGGCTGGGCGCTGTCGGCGTGCGTGCTGCGCCCCACCAGCACCGGCTTCGTCAAAGTCCGCTCGCGGATCCCCACCGCCAAGCCGCGCGTGCTGCACAACTACCTGGTCTCAGACGAGGACCGCGCGACGATGGTGGCGGCGGTCCGGCGCTGCCTGGAGATCGCCGGCCAACCGCCGCTGGCCGAGATCAGCACCGGAGCCTACGGCGCCCCCGCGGACGACAGCGACGCCGCCATCGTCGAGCACATCGTGCGCAACACGACCACCCTGTATCACCCGGTCGGAACCTGCGCGATGGGGTCGGTGGTGGACTCCGAGCTGCGGGTCCTCGGCCTCGACGGCCTGCGGGTGATCGACGCCTCGGTGATGCCGACCCCGGTGCGCGGCAACACCAACGCGCCGACGATCATGATCGCCGAGAAGGCCGCCGACATGATCCGGGGCCGGGCGCCGGCGGCCGCCGCACAGTCAGCCACCGCCTGACGCGGGGGCGCGCGCGCAGAGCCCCGAAGGGTGGGGGCCCGCCATCCCGTGCAACTGATTGGTTGCGTGATGGATTTTGGCCGCTATTTGGACAAAATCCAGCAAGCAACCGAACGGTTGCGCATCCGGGGCGCGCCCGACCTGGCGAGCGGAGCGCAGCCGGGCGGCTAGACGTTCATCGCGTCGAAGGCGTCCTGGAGCGTGCTGGCGATCCGCTCCAGGTCCGCGGCCTCGACGATGAACGGCGGCGAGATCTGGACCGTGTTGTTGGTGATCACCCGGAACAGGACACCGGCCTCGAGACAGCGGCGCGAAAGGTCCTCGCCGGACACCTGATCGCGCATCTGGACGCCGGCCACCAGTGCCGGCCCGGTCCGCACCTCCTGCACCAGCGGGTGGCCGCGCAGCGGCGACAGGGCGCGTTCGAGCTCGGGGATCAGGCCGGCCACGCGGGCGACCAGGTCCTCTTCGTCGAGCACGTCGAGGTTGGCCTGGGCGACCGCGCAGGCGGTGGCGTGACCGGAGTAGGTGACGCCGTGGCGGAAGATCGGGGCGTCGGGTGAATCGAAGAACGGGCCCCAGACGCGGGGGGCGATCAGCACGCCGCCCAGCGGCGCGTAGCCCGAGGTGATGCCCTTGGCCATCAGCAGCATGTCGGGCGAGACGCCGAACCGCTGGGCGCCGAACATCTCCCCGGTGCGGCCGAAGCCGGTGATGACCTCGTCGAGGATGAGCAGGACGTCGTGCTCGCGGCAGATCTGCTCGACGCGCTGGAGATAGCCCTCGGCCGGGAAGATCACGCCGCCGGTGCCGACCACCGGCTCGGCGACCACCGCCGCCACGTGGTCGGCTCCCAGGTGCAGGATCGTGGCCTCGAGCGCGTCGGCGTCGTTGGTGGGGACCCGCGCGGTCTCGGGGATCAGCGACTCGGAGCCGTAGCCCTCGCGGTTGAACGGGATCCCGGCGAGGCTGGTCCCGAACGCGTGCAGCCCGTGGTAGCCGCCGTCGCGGCTGATGATGATCCGCTTGTTGGCGTGGCCCCCGAGCTGCCAGTAGCGCCGGGCCAGCTTGGCGGCGGTGTCGACGGCATCCGAGCCGCCGCTGCCCAGGAACACCTTGGCGTCTTCGATCGGGCCGATCGCGGCGACGCGGTCGGCCAGCTTGAGCGCCTGGTCGTTGGCGATCCGCCCGAACGTGTGGTAGGTCTCCAGCCGGCGCATCTGCGCGGCGGCGGCCTCGGCGAGTCGCTCGCGGCCGTGGCCGATGTTGGCGTGCCACAGCCCCGCCGTGGCGTCGAGCAGCCAGCGCCCGTCATCGGTCTGGACGTTGGCCCCTTCACCGCGCACGATCGTCAGGCGGTCACCGGCGATCGTGGGCATGTGGGCCTGCGGGCTCCACAGGGCGCTTCCGGAAGGGCTGTTCTGGATCGCCGTCATCGGTTCCCGAAACCTAGCCGAACGCGGCCGGCATCCGTAGGGCCGCGGAGGCGTGCAGACGGGCGCTGCGTGGTCCAGTCGGGAGCGCTCTGGTCAGAGCGCTAACTCCGCCCGGCGTGGGGGGCCCTCTGGTCAGAGCGCTGCCTCCGCCCGGCGGCAGGGCCCTCTGGTCGGAGCGCTAACTGCGCCCGGCGAGGGGAGCCCTCCGCTCAGGCCAGCTCGTCGAGCACCACGACGACGGTCCGCTCGGCGCCGCCGCGCAGCACCCGCGCCCTGACCTCGCGCCCGATCCGCTCGTCGACCATCAGTCGCTGCAGGTCGGTGGCGTCGGACACCGGCTCGCCGTCGAGCTCGATCAGCAGATCCCCGCGCTGCAGGCCGGCGCGGTCGGCCGCGCTGCCCTCCACGATCTGCATCAGCTCGACCGCGCCGCGGCGCCCCAGCCGCTCCCGAGCGGCCGGCGGCAGCGGGCGTGGCCCCACGGCGGCGCCGAGCTGGGCCCGGCGGACCCGGCCCTCCCGGATCAGCGTCGAGACGATCGCCCGGGTGGCGTCGTTGATGGGGACGGCCAGCCCGAGGCCGATGCCGACCAGGGCGGTGTTGATGCCGACCACGCGGCCGGTGCTGTCGACCAGCGCGCCGCCGGAGTTGCCGGGGTTCAGTGCGGCATCGGTCTGGATCACGTTCTCGACCAGCCGGCGCGGGCCGCTCCGGGCGCCGACCGGCAGCGAGCGGCCGAGGCCGCTGACCACGCCGGCGGTCACCGAGCTGGCGAATCCCTGCGGGTTGCCGATCGCCACCACCAGCTGGCCCACCCGGAGCCCGGCGGCGTCGCCGAGCTGTGCGGGGTGGAGGTCGCCGCCGTCGGCGCGCAGCACCGCCAGGTCGGATAGCGGGTCGGCGCCGATCACCGAGAGGCTGGTCTCGTGGCCGTCGCTGAAGCTGGCGGTCCCGCGACGGGACCCTTCGACGACGTGGGCCGAGGTCAGGAGGAAGCCGTCGGACGAGAGAGCCACGGCGCTGCCGGCGCCGTAGGCCGGCCCGCGGCGCGTGCGGCGGCGGACCTGGAGGTTGGCGACGCTCGGGCTGAGCGCTTCCGCGACCGAGACCACGGTGCGCGAGTACGCGTCCAGGGCGGAGGCCGAGCGTTCCTCAGCCTGGAGCGTGGTGGTTGAGCCGTTCATGCTGGACATGCAATAATCGTACACAATTGTTTCGACTCAAACATTTGGAGCTAGATGATGCCGTCTGATGATCTCAACCCCAACGACCTCGCGGATACCGCCGCCGCCGGCCGCGCCGATACGGCCAGCGACCTCGCGGATACCGCGATCAGCGTCGCCGCCCACCTGGAGGCGGAGCTGGAGGAGGCGCTGGCCGAGCACCGGCTGACCCGGCCGAGCTTCCTGGTGCTCGACGCGCTGGAGCGCGCCGAGGGCCAAACCATGAACCAGCGCGACCTGGTCACCCGAGTGCGCCGCACCTCGGGGACGCTTTCGGTCCGCCTGGGCCGGCTGGAGCGGGCGCGGATGATCGAGCGCGAACCGGACCCAGACAACCGCCGCAGCGTCACCGTCTCACTGACCCCGCGCGGCCGTGCGCTGGTGCTCGCCGCCCGCCCGGCCTACGCCGAGCGCGCCGCCCGGCTGGTGGCCGGCCTCCCCGACGGCGCCGGCGCCGCCGTGGCCGGACAGCTTCAGGCCTGGCTCGAGTTCTTCGAACCCGACGAGGGCGTGACGCCGCGGCTGGGGATCGCGGTGGCGGCGGCCGCCGTCGCCAAGCGGATGCGCCGCGCGGTCGGCCTGGCCGACGAGCCCGGCGTGCTGGTGGTCCGCGTCGGACGCGACAGCGCGGCCGACGCCGCCGGTCTGAGCCGTGGCGACCTGATCACCCAGGCCGACGACGCCCCGGTGCTGTCGGTCGGGGACCTGCAGCGCGCCGTGGGAGCGGCCGACGGCAAGCTGGCGCTGAAGGTGCTGCGCGGCGCCGAGCCGCGGGAGCTGGAGGTGACGCTCGCGCCGGTCTCAATGCAGCAGGACCCGCAGGGTGACGATCAGCAGACCTAGCGCCACGCCGACGATCGTATGCACGATCAGCTCACGGCCGCTGGCGTCGGACCAGTAGCCGATCAGCAGCTCATAGACAACGACCAGCCCGGCGGCCGTGTAGACGCCGATCTCGACGGCGGTTCCGAGCTCGACGCCGAAGATCCAGCCGACCACCAGCACGCCGACCGGGACGACCGCACCGAGCAGGACCGAGTCCTCGTGCTTGGCGGCGTGCCAGAAGGCGCTGAAGGTGAAGTGCTCGCCTTCCTCGATCCGGCGGCCGGTGAACTCCGAGTAGGCGAGCGCGAGCCAGTAGAGCGCCAGCGCGACCAAGACCGCGCCGGTCGTCGTCAGGTAGGTCTCGCGGCGCGAGTACTCGGCCGACAGGAGCGTCGCGATCAGGATCGTGCCGTAGACGAGGCCGGCCGGGTTCTCGAGCATCGGCGGGATTCTGGCCCGGCCCGCGGATGAACCGGACTCTCGCCCGGCGCTACCGGGGCGCGGGATGCAGGACCGGCGCCGGACGGCTGCGGGCGAACACCCACGTGCGCAGGGCCAGGTAGCGCGTGACCGTGGCCACCGCGCTGGCCGCCACCAGTACCGTCACCTCCAGCAGCCAGCCGGGGTGCGGGTCGAACCTTCCGAGCACGCCGAGGGCGCCGGCGGTCAGCGCCAGCGCCAGGAGGTAGACGGCCGCTCCGGCGAGGTGCTGTCGCAGCAGCCCGCGGCGACCGCGCACCCCGAAGGTGAGCCGGCGATTGGCCTGGGTGTTGGCGACCGCGGTCAGCGCCAGCGCCAGCGCGTTGGCCCCGCCGGCGCCGAGCAGCCCGAGCAGCAGCAGGTACAGCGCGGCGTAGGCCAGCGTCGAGAGGATCCCGATGGCCAGAAAGCGCGCCACCGGGCCGGCCATCCGCGCCACGCCCCGCAGGTCGCTCAGCGCGGTGCTGAGGATGTCCACCCGGGAGTCCGGGTCCTCGACCCAGTCGACCGCTACCTCGTGGATTCGCAGCCCCGAGCGCTGTGCGAGCATCAGCAGCTCGGTGTCGAAGAACCAGCCCTGGTCGGCGACCTGCGGCAGCAGCCGCCGCGCCGCGTCGGCTCGGATCGCCTTGAAGCCGCACTGAGCGTCCGAGAACCGAGCGCGCAGCACGAGCCCCAGCAGGTGGTTGTAGGAGCGCGAGATGAACTCGCGCCGGTGGCCGCGCACCACTCGCGCCCCGGGGGCCAGCCGGCTGCCGATCGCCACGTCGCTGTGGCCGGAGACCAGCGAGGCGACCATCGGCAGCAGTGCCCGCAGGTCGGTCGACAGATCGACGTCGGTGTAGCAGAGCACGTCGGCGTCGCTGGCCGACCAGGCAGCGCGCAGGGCGCGGCCCCGTCCCTTGGCCGCCAGGCGCACCACCGCGGTCTGAGAGAGCTCGAGCGCCAGCGCCCGCGCGATCACCAGCGTCCCGTCGGTGCTGGCGTTGTCGGCGATCACGATCCGCCAGTCAAACGGCGTCTCGCGGCTGAGGAACTGGTGCAGCCGGCGGATCGAGCGCTCCAGCACCGCCTGCTCGTTGTAGACCGGAACCACGATGTCGATCCGGGCACTGGTGGCGCGGATCCCGTCGTCCGCCGCGGGGAGGGGTGGGGTCGTGACCTCGCTCATCCTGGCCACGAGCATGGACCGGGCGCTGAAGCCGGCGCTATGAACCGCCTAAGACCGCCGTCTGAAAGCCGCTCAGCCCGTGACCCGTGCCGTGAGATAGCTTCAGCGGGCGATGCGCGTGATCCGCCAGCTTGCCGGCCCGGTGTTCGTGTTCGCCGGCGCCATGCACTTCGCGATTCCCAGGGCCTACCACCGGATCATGCCGCCATACATCCCGGCGCCGAAGGCGATGGTCTACGTACAGCTACGTCGTCACCGAACACGACCCACCAAGCCCTGGCTGATCGTCGGACGCGAGCACCACACCGTCGAGCTCGACGCCGAGGTGGAGTTCTTCACCTGGGCGCACCAGCGTTGGCCGACCGAGCGCTACACGGTCACGCTGGACCCGGGGCAGCTATCGCCAGAACCCTAGGCTCGTTGCAGGGTGTTTGGCGTCTGAGACGGGTACGGGAATCGGCGCGAAGAGGTTCGCGAGAGTTACCCCGTAGGTAAGCCCACGTTCTGATCCGCGCGGAGCACGAACTCCAAAAGCTCGGTCTGAGTTCACGTGGACGAGGCGTCGGGTCAACCTCGCTAGTTGTTCGGCACGCCCCCATCGTCGCTGACCACCCAAACCGAAACGGGGCGGCAGGGAGGACGGATGGCGGTCCGGCCGGGGTTTAGGAGGCCCACGGAACGTGTCGAAGACCTGACCGTGTGTTTAAGCGCGGAGACCCGTGAGCCAGCTGCTCGGGGCTGAGTTCGGATCGAGGACCGGCTGCGAGGCCGCTCACCGCCTGACCAGCGATCCTGGCCGAGAAACCGGACTTAT
>DASXZB010000035.1:0-18987 GCA_036502145.1 Solirubrobacteraceae bacterium
CGGCTGGTCCGCCTGGCCAACGTCGTCGGGCGCGAGAACGTGCTCGCGGGGACCGACTGCGGATTTGCCCAGGGTGCCTTCATCACCCGGGTCCACGAGGAGATCCAGTGGGCCAAGCTCACCGCGCTGGCGCAGGGGGCACGGATCGCCTCACGGGAGCTGTGGGGCGCCAAGGCCGCGGTGTGACTGCGGAGGCTGACAAGCACGGACACATCGCGAGGAGGAGAGAGACAGTGACCAGGCAAGCGCTGAGAAGGTTGAGCGTGCTCACCACGGCTCTGGCGGCGATCGTCGCGCTGGCCGCCTGCGGCAGCAGCAAGAGCTCCAGCAGCAGCTCGGCGGCTCCAGGAGCCGGCGCTTCCAGCTCTGCGACCAGCAGCTCGCCGGCTCCAGCCACGGGCTCGGGCTCAGGGGGCGCGGGCGCGCACTCGGTCACCAACTACCTGGCCTACACCGGCGGCAAGGCCGGTCCGGCCAACCCCAAGCTGGCCCCGGTGACCATCGGCTGGGTCAACCAGCAGGGCGGGACCCAGCAGGTCGGACCGCTGGCCACCGTCGGCGCTCAGACGGCGGTCAAGTACATCAACTCCCAGCTGGGCGGCGTGGACGGTCATCCGGTGGCGCTCAAGGAGTGCTTCATCCGCAGCGCCGACGAGGAGGGCACCACCTGCGCCCAGCAGCTCCTCGCCGACAAGCAGGTCAAGGTCATCGACGAGGGCGCCGTGGCCATCGGCATTCAGTCCTTCTACTCGACGCTGGGGGGTGGCAAGCCGGTCATCGTCGGCGTCTCGGTGACGCCGACCGACGCCGCGGAGAAGAACGCGGTGGTCCTGTTCGGCGACACCACGCACGTGCTGGGCCCCTTCGGAACCTACGCCAAGCAGGTGCTGCACGCCAAGTCGGCCGCGCTCATCTACCCCAACATCGCCGGCATCACCCAGGGCGCGCAGGCCATCGGCAACGCGCTGAAGTCGGCCGGCGTCCAAGTCAAGTCGGTGGCCTACGACGAGTCGCAAACCGATCTGACCGGCGCGCTGACCAGCGCCGGCGTCCAGACCGCGGACATGATCATCCCGTATAGCGACTCGTCGGGGTGTGTCAACCTGGCCAAGGGCCTCAAGCAGCTCGGCGTGACCGACGTCAAGAAGATCGTCTCCGCGCCGCTGTGCCTCAACGGCCAGGTCCAGGCCGGCCTGGGCGGGGACTATCCGATCTGGAGCTACGCGATCGCCAGCTCGCTCTACGGCGACCCCACCGACCCGGGGATGCCGCCCTACATCAAGGTGACCAAGCAGCTGGAGCCGGCCGCCGACGCTCCCGATCCGTGGAACCTGGTCGCCTTCTCGCAGATCCTGACCACCGTCAAGTTCCTGAACGAGCTCGGCTACAACGGGATCAGCTCGCAGGCGCTGCTCGCCAAAGCCAAGGCCTTCAAGGGGCCGCTGGCGCTCGGCGCACCGTCGCTGAATTGCGGGCAGTTCCCGTCCGCTCCCGCCGTCTGCAACAACCGCACCCAGTTCTTCGCCTACCACGGCCACAATCAGTTCGTGAAAGCGGCCGGCTGGCTGCAGCCGCCCACCTGATCCCCCGCGCCGGGCATGAAAGAGATCCTGCTCTTCATCCTGCTCGGGCTGGGGCCCGGCGCGCTGATCGCCGGGCTGGCCCTGGGGGTGGTGCTGACCTACCGCGGAGCCGGGATCGTCAACCTGGCCACCGGCGGGGTGGCGATGCTCGCCGGATACGCGTTTTGGGCGTTGCGAACCGATCAGATCGCGGGTATCCACCTATCGACGGGACCGGCGTTGGTGGCCGCCCTGGCCTTTGTGGTGGTGGTCGGCGTGCTGATCGAGTTCGTGGTCTTCCGCCCGCTGCGCACCGCCTCGCCGCTGGCCAAGCTGGTGTCCTCGCTGGGGATCCTGCTGATCGCCCAGGCCACGGTGGTGCTGGCCTTCGGCACCACGCCACAGCCCGAGCCGAGCGTGCTGCCGCAGACTCCGGTCAAGGTGCTGGGCGCCGTCATCCCGGTGGACCGGTTCATCCTCACCGGGATTGTGATCGTGCTGGCCGCGGGCTTGGCGTCCGTGTACCGCTGGTCGCGCTTTGGGCTGGCCACCCGGGCGGCCTCCGAGAACCAGACGGCGGCGATGCTGGGCGGGCTCTCGCCGGACCGGCTCTCGCTGGCCAACACCCTGCTGGCCTGCCTGATCGCGGGCGCCCTGGGCATCCTGGCCGCCTCGCTGACCTCGCTTGACTCCGAGACCCTGCCGCTGCAGATCGTGCCCGCGCTGGCGGCCGCGCTGCTGGCGCGGTTCACGTCGTTCTCGCTGGCCTGCGCGGCCGGGATCGCGCTGGGCATCATCGACTCGCTGCTGCAGTACGTGTCATCGCTGTCGTGGTTCCCCACCTCCGGTGGCATCGCCGTGCCGGGGATCCAGGAGCTGGTGACGTTCCTGATCATCGTCGGCGCGATGTACATCCGGGGCGCCCGGCTGCCGGGTCGCGGCGACCTGGTCGAGCAGCGCCTGCCGCTCGCGCCCCGTCCGCAGAACCTGATCCGCACCGCGGTCATCGCCGGGGTGATCTGCGCCGTGGCCCTGGTGGTCTTGCCCTACGACTTTCGCGAGGCGCTGATCAACACGCTGATCGGGACCCTGATGGCGCTGTCGCTGGTGGTGCTGACCGGGTTCGTCGGCCAGATCTCGGTCGTGCAGCTGACTCTGGCCGGCGTCACCGGCTTCGCCATCTCGCACTTCGCGGTCAACTTCGGGATCGGTTTTCCGCTGGCGCCGATCATCGGCACCGCGGTGGCCGTGCTGCTGGGCATGATCACCGCCCTCTCCGCCCTGCGCGTGCGCGGCGTGGCCCTGGCGGTGGTCACCCTGGCGGCGGCTGTGGCGATCCAGAACTTCGGCTTCCTCAACCCCACCTGGGGTGGTGGGCAGACCGGCTCGCCGGTACCCGAGCCGCAGCTGCTCGGCCTGGACCTGGGCACCAACGCTCACTTCCGCGGGCTGGACGGCAACGTCCCCAGCCCCATCTACGGCTGGGTGGTGCTGGCAGTCACGCTCGGGCTGTGCCTGGTGGTGGGGGCGCTGCGCCGGGGGAACCTCGGGCAGCGGATGCTGGCGGTGCGCTCCAACGAGCGCGCCGCCGCGGCGGCTTCGATCAACCCGCGCAACGTCAAGCTGGCGGCGTTCGGCATCAGCGCCTTCGTGGCCGGGCTCGCCGGGTCGCTGTATGCCTACAACTTCGGCTCGGTCAGCGCGGACCGCTTTGACGCCTTCACCGCGCTGAGCCTGATCGCCTTCGCCTATGCCGGCGGGATCACCCTGATCTCGGGAGCGGCGTTCGCCGGGCTGATCTCCACCCAGGCGCTGTTCCCCTACGCCCTGGACAAGTGGTTCGGCCTCAGCGGCACCTGGTTTCTGCTGTTCGGCGGGGTGATCCTGATCGTCACCCTGATCCAGAATCCGGAGGGCGTGGCCGGCGCCTTCTACCGGCGCACCCATCGGCGTCCCGCGTTCGATCCCCAGCTGCCCGAGGCGGCGGCCCAGGACCCCGTGGCGGCTATCTCCTCCTCCCCGCGCGGGGAACGAGGGACGCCGGTGTTGCGCGTCCGCGGGCTGTCGGTGGCGTTCGGCGGCGTCCACGCACTCTCCGAGGTCGACCTGGAGGTCGGCGAGGGCGAGCTGGTCGGCCTGATCGGCCCCAACGGCGCCGGAAAGACGACGCTGATCGACGCCGTCACGGGCTTCGTGTCCTGCGCCGGCGTGGTGGAGCTCGACGGACGCAATATCGAAAAGCTGGCCTCCTACGAGCGCGCTCGGCTGGGTTGCTCGCGCACCTGGCAGGGCACCGACCTGTTCGACGACCTCGACGTGCGTGAGAACCTGGCCGTGGCAGTGGCGGTCGGCGAACGCGCCACCGCCGAGGACGGCGCCGCCGGCGCGCTCGATGCCGCCGGACCCGGGCCCGAGCTCGGCGAGGTCGACACCACCCTGGCGACGATGGGCCTCGATCCGATCGCGCCCGCGCTGCCCAGCGAGCTGTCGGAGGGGCAGCGCAAGCTCGTCGGCTTCGCCCGCGCCGTCGTGAGCCGGCCGCGCCTGCTGTGTCTCGACGAGCCCGCCGCCGGCCTGGACACCCGGGAGAGCTCGGCGCTGGGCCGGCGGCTGCGCGATCTCGCCGACCGCGGCCAGTCGACGCTGCTGATCGACCACGACATGGGGCTGGTGCTCGGTATCTGCGACCGCGTCGTGGTGCTCGAGTTCGGGAAGGTGATCGCCAACGACGCGCCCGAGGTCGTCCGGCGCGATCCGGCCGTCATCGCCGCCTATCTGGGCGGGGCGGCGACCCCGGCGCAGGTCGTCGACTGACTGCGGGGCGACCGACAGGATGCGCCGGTGACGTAGGATCTCAGGGAGCGATGTCCGCGCTCTCCGAGCTCTACACGGTCCCCCAGGAGCACCTCGATTTCCGCGACACGATTCGCGAGATCGCGCAGGAGCGAATCGCCCCGCGGGCGGCCGAAATCGACGAGCAGGCGGAGTATCCATACGACCTGCGCGGGCTGCTGGCCGAGCACGACATCCTCGCGCTGCCGTTCGAGACCGAGCACGGCGGAACCGGCACCGGAACGCTGATGCTCAACATCGCCGTCGAGGAGATCGCCAAGGCCTGCGCGTCGACGGCGCTGATCCTGATGATCCAGGAGCTGGGCACGCTGCCGATCAAGCTGTTCGGCTCCGAGGAGCTCAAGGATCGCTTCCTGCCCCGCTGCGCCAGCGGTGAGTGGTCGCCGGCGTTCGCGCTCTCAGAGCCCGACGCCGGATCGGACCCCGGCGGCATGCTCACGCGCGCGGTCAAGGACGGCGAGGACTGGGTGATCGACGGCACCAAGAACTGGATCACCAACCTCGGGATCGCCGACTTCTACATCTGCTTCGCGGTCACCGACCGCGAAGCCGGGCACTCCCGGGGGATCACCGCGTTCGTGGTCGAGGCAAACCGGCCCGGCTTCAGCATCGGAAAGCTCGAGCACAAGCTCGGCATTCGCGGCTCGCCGACCGGCCAGCCGATCTTCGACGGTGTCCGCGTACCCCAGGAAAACGTCATCGGCGAGGTAAACCGGGGCTTCAGAGTGGCGATGGGAACGCTCGACCGCTCGCGCCTCGGCGTCGCCGCCCAGGCACTGGGCATCGCCCAGGGCGCGACCGACTACGCCGCCGCCTACGCGCGTGAGCGCCGCCAGTTCGGAAAGCCCATCAACTCGTTCCAGGCGATCCAGTTCAAGCTCGCCGACATGGAGACGCAGTGCGCGGCGGGACGGGAGCTGCTGTACCAGGCCTGCGCCAAGATCGACCGCGGCGACCAGGACATAGGCAAGTACTCGGCGATGGCCAAGCTGTTCTGCTCGGACGTGGCGATGAAGGTCACGGTCGAGGCGGTCCAGGTGCTCGGCGGCTACGGCTACGTCAAGGAATACCCGGTGGAGCGGATGCTGCGCGACGCCAAGATCACCCAGATCTACGAGGGCACCAACGAGATCCAGCGGCTCGTGATCGCCCGGACCCTCGCCTAGGACCATGAACTCGAAGCAGCCGACAATCCGCCGGATCCTCTTCTCGATGGTAGCCGCGCTCACCGTCGGCCTCGGCGTGGTCAGCCTGATCGCCGGCTTCAGCGACTCGTTCCCGGTACGGCTGCTGCAGGGCGTCGCGGTGTTCGGCGCCGGAGCGGTGCTGATCGGCGGCGCCGTGGTGCTGACCATGATCCATCTCGCCGGGTGGCGCGATCCCGAGTCCGAGGAGGACTTCGAGGCGCTGGTGCAGCGGGCCGAGCGGCTCGCCGCAGAGGGACTGTGGGGCGAGGACGACGCCGCGGCCGCCGACGACGACGAGGAAGACGACGAGATGTTCGACGTCACCGACGACGAGGACTTCAAGGCGCTGGTGCGATCGGCGATCGACGAGCTTCCGCTGGAGTTTCACCGCGCCCTGGAGCACGTGGCGGTGGTGGTGTCCGACCGCGGAAGCGATGTCCGGGGCGCCCGCCGAGGGGCCTACGGCCTCTACCAGGGCGACACGGTGGCCCAGGACTTCTTCCACGACCGGATCGTGATCTTCCACGACACCCTGGTCCGCGACTTCGGCCACGACCCGGAGCTGCTCAAGGCCCAGGTGTCCCGGACCGTTCGCCACGAGCTCGCCCACCACCTCGGGTGGGGCGAGAAGGGCGTGCGCGGCCTCGGTCTCTGACCGTCTCAAATCCCCTGACCCAGGAGCGCCAATGCCAGAAGCAGTCATCGTCGATGCGATCCGCACGCCCATTGGGCGGGCGGTCAAGGGGTCACTCAAGAGCGTGCGCGCGGACGAGCTGGCCGCGTTGCCGATCCGGACCTTGGTGGAGCGCAATCCGGAGGTCGACTTCGCCCAGACCGATGACGTGCTGATGGGCGCCGCGTCGGGGATCGGTGAGCAGGGCTACAACGTCGGCCGCAACGCGGCGCTGCTGGCCGGGCTCGATCACCACGTCCCCGGTTGCACGGTGAACCGCTTCTGCGCGTCCTCGCTGATGACCATCCGGATGGCCTCCCACGCGGTCCGCAGCGGCGAGGGCGATCAGTACATCGCCGCCGGCGTGGAGGCCGTATCGCGCGCCGGGCTCGGCGCCGGAATGATGGACGAGGCCAAGAACCACAAGCTCGACGGCTCGGAGGGCTCCCTGTACGACGTCTACATCCCGATGGGGATGACCGCCGAGAACGTCGCCGAGCGCTGCCACGTGACCCGCGAGCAACAGGACGAGTGGGCGGTGATCTCCCAGAACCGCGCCGTGCAGGCCCGCGAATCCGGCCACTTCGACGCGGAGATCGTGCCGGTCCCGGTGCCCGCGCACAGGGAAACCGACAAGGAGGGCAACGAGATCGACGTTCCCGACACCGTCCTGTCGGCCGACGACGGTCCGCGGCCGGGGACCACCATGGAGGTGCTGGCCCAGCTCCGTCCCGCCTTCCGCCCCGACGGCACGGTGACCGCCGGCAACTCGTGCCCGCTCAACGACGGCGCCGCCGCGGTGCTGGTGATGTCAGACGAGAAGGCCAAGGCGCTGGGTTGTCAGCCGATGGCTCGGATCGTGGCCTCGACGGTGGCGGCGATCCGCCCGGAGATCATGGGCCTCGGCCCGATCCCGGCGATCCAGGCGCTGCTCAAGCAGACCGGGATGGAGATCGACGACGTCGACATCGTCGAGATCAACGAGGCCTTCGCGGCCCAGATCGTCCCCTGCAAGGAGGAGCTCGGGATCCCGGACGACAAGCTCAACCCGTTCGGCGGGGCGATCGCGCTGGGGCATCCGTTCGGGATGACCGGGGCGCGGATCATGACCACGCTGATCAACGGGCTGCGGTCGGTCGACGGGACCTACGGGATCGAGTCGATGTGCGTCGCCGGTGGGATGGGCCAGGCGATGCTGATCGAGCGGCTGAGCTAGGTTTGCCGACAGTGCGCTCGGTGGCGATAACGCGGCACGGCCCGCCCGAGGTTCTCCAGGTCCAGGAGCGACCGGAGCCCACCCCGGGCCCGAGCGAGGTGCTGATCGACGTCCGCGCCGCAGGCATCAACTTCGCCGACATCATGGCCCGGATGGGGCTGTACCCGGACGCGCCCAAGCCGCCGTGCGTCGTCGGCTATGAGGTGGCGGGCACCGTGGCCGCGGTAGGCCCCGGGGTCGACTCGCCCGCAGTGGGGGAGCGCGTGGCGGCGCCGGTCCGCTTCGGCGGTTACGCCGAGCGGGCGGTCACCAAGGCCGCGGGAGCGTTCCCCCTGCCGGACGGGATGAGCTTCGAGGAGGCCGCGGCGATCCCGGTCAACTACGCCACCGCCTGGGAGGCGCTGGTGCGCGCCGGCAACCTCCAGGCCGGCGAGCGCGTGCTGATCCATTCCGCGGGCGGGGGAGTGGGGATCGCGGCGACGCAGCTGGCCAAGCGCATCGGCGCAGAGGTCTGGGGCACGGCGTCACGGGCCAAGCACGAAGCGATCCGCAGCTTCGGCGTCGACCACCCGCTGGATTACACCGTCAACGGCTGGGAGCGGGGGGTGCCCCCGCTGGACCTGGTGATGGACGCGATCGGCGGTGCCAGCTTCCGGCGCAGCTACAAGCTGCTGCGAGCCGGCGGGCGCCTGGTCTGCTTCGGGGCGTCGAGCCTGGTCGCGGGCAGCGACAGGAACCTGCTCACCGCGGCCAAGGCGGGGATCCAGATGCCTTGGTTCAGCATCGTCCGGCAGATGTCCGCCTCCAAATCGGTGATCGGCCTCAACGTGCTGACGCTGTGGGACGAGCACGGGGCCGGACGGTGGTCGCAGCCGCTCACCGAGCTGATCGAGGACGGGACCGTTCGCCCGGTCGTCGCGCAGGCGTTCGGATTTGACCAGGCCGGCGAGGCGCACCGCTTCATCTCCGAGCGCCGTAACACCGGCAAGGTCGTGCTCACGCCCTGAACCGCCAAGGGGCGGTGAGCTAGCAGGGGCCCAGGACTGCGGCAGGAGAACAAGGGCGTTGCCGGTGCCGGTCGCTATGGCCGGGCAGCACCTCGCCGATGAGTTTCACCGTCAGGGAGTGTCGTAACCGATGACTGTGGAACCGATCTCACATCCGATCGCCTCGATCCTGCGTACAACTAACCGGATGTCGTAACCGCCCCAACGTTCAAGCCCGATGCTCGCCTCCGATCAAGCCGTTTCCGAGTTCACCCTCCCGCCGGTGGATGTTCGGTCGCTGGCTCGGCGCACGGTGGTCCCGGCAGTCCTCGCGGCCGTCGCGGTGGGCGTCCTGGTGCTCGGCGGCGGCCCGATTCATGCCTTCACCGACGCATTGCGGCGCGGGCTCGACGCCAGGCCGGCCTGGGCCGTGGTCGGCGTCGCCTTCGAGTGCGTCTCGCTGGCCGGCTATGTGGCGCTGATGTCGCTGGTCGCCGGGCGCGCCACGTCGCGGATCGGCATGCGTGAGAGCGCGCAGATCACGCTGGCCGGCGCCGCCGCCACACGGCTGCTGCCCACGGCCGGCGCGGGAGGCATCGCCCTGGCCGTGTGGGCGCTGCGCCGGGCCGGCCTGAGATCAGCGTCGGCGGCCCGGACGCTGCTGTCGTTCCTGGTTCTCCTGTACTCGGTCTTTCTCACCGTGCTGGTCATCGCCGGAGCTGCCGTGGCGTTCGGCCTGGTATCCGGCGACGGACCGGCCGTGCTGGGCGCGATTCCGGCGGCTGGAGCGATGATCGTCATCGGGCTCTGCCTGGTGCTCGCGACACGCAAGCCATCAGGCGAGCCCGGCGCCGTCACCACGCGCGAGACCAACGACCGTCACGCTCGCCGCCAGCGTGTGCGCAGGGCCGCGCAGATGGCCGGCGGTGCCGTTCGCGACGCCATTGCGCTGGTCGCCTCCGGCGATCTGCGGATCGCCGGCGCGGCCGCCTACTGGCTGTTCGACGCGGCGGTCCTGTGGTCGATGCTCCACGCCTTCGGCTCGCCGCCGGCGCTGCCGGTCGTGGCGCTCGCGTACTTCATCGGGCAGGTCGCCACCACGCTGCCGATCCCCGGCTCGGTGAGTGGCGGCATGGCCGGCGTGCTGATCGCCTTCGGCGTCCACGCCGAGCTGGCCCTCCCCGCCGTGCTGGCCTACCGCACTCTGGCCGTCTGGCTACCGTTGCCGGCCGCGCTGGTCTCAATTCCGGGACTGCGCGCCACGGTCGCCCGTTGGGCCAAGGACGACACTCCGGCCGCGGCGCCGGTCGCCGTCAGCTGATCACCGGCGGCGGGCGCAATACGACGCCGGACCCGGCTGCCGAATCTCGGTCATCGCCCCGCGAGCGGGCGGGCGTGCCTGGCTCGCCCCGCCCTGTCGTCCGCGACAACTCCCCGTGCCGGCATGGGTACGGCAGCGCCGCTGAGTGGACGGGCCGGTGAACAGCCGACGCACTGGTCCGGACGGTTCCGGGCGATCTGGGTCTTGGTGAGCGTCACTGGGGTGGTGGTGAAGAGGCCACCGCCCTGAGGAGTGATATGAGGGCTTGCAGCGAGCACATTGCGGACCACACTGCTGTCCTGGAGGGTGAGCTGCACGGGCGGCCCGGAGACCTCAACTCCGTTCCATATGCCTCCGCCCTGGGCTGCGCCGGTGGGACCTTGGGCCTGGGCAAAGTTGTCACTGACCTTGACGTTGCGCATCAGCAGCAGGCTGTTGTTCAAGACGCCGCCACCTTGAACGGTGGCTGAGCCGGTCGAGCTGCGTGCATCAGTCGCGTTGGCGCTGACCACGGAGTCCCGCACGGTCACCAGTGCCGGGTCGCCGGTGAAGTTGAACACGGCCAACCCACCGCTCGTGTCGGCGTCGCCGTGAGGACTGATCGACGTGGCCAAATTGCCGACCATCGTCATGTTCCTGAGCTGGCCTGGACCATCGATCTCGAGCGCGCTGCCGCTGGGGCCGACGTCGGCCGATGTTGCCTCAATCGTCGTCGTGCGATTACCGTCGATGTGAGAATCCAGAACGTTTAGCGCGCTATCGCCGACGATCATGCCCGCGTCGATGGCGCTGCCCTCGCCGGTGGGATTGTTCGCCGTAGCCGAGTTGTCGATTATCGAGGCATTTTTGACGGTGGTGGGAATGCTGTCGCCCACGTGGATCCCGCCGGCGTTTGCGCTCATGCCGATCACCTGGCCTTGTGCCAGCGACGGCAGGTTGCTGGTCAGGGTGCTGAGGTTGCCGCTGACCACGCTGTTGCGAATCACGAACCGGCACGAGAGCGCGGGGGCAGAGCACGCACCAGGGTTAAAGAAGGTGTCGAACATGATGCCCGCGCCTTCGGCGAAACGGCCCACCGGGACCCCCGCGATCGTCCGGTTGCCGGCTATGACGCTGCTGTCCACGATCAACGTTCCCTGCTGGCTGTAGATCCCCCCGCCATCCGCGTCGCTGGTGACCGGCCCCGTCGCCTGGTTCTCGGCGACGACAGTCCTGGTCAGCGTCACGCTTCCCCAGCTGTCGATCCCGCCGCCGCCGGCTACTGCGAACTGGCAATCCGCGGTATCGCTGCACGGGAACTCCGGGCCGGCGTCCACCGAGGTCGTGGGCGCGGCGGTGTTGTTCCGGATCACACTCCTGTCGATCGTGAGCGTCGCGCCGGTGCCCTGGTTCGCGGCCGGCGGCACCCAGACGCCGCCGCCGAGGGCGATATTCGACTCGCCGAACGAGGAGTGGGTGTCGCCGCCGGAGATCGTCACCCCGCGGATCGCGACAGTGGGTTCGGTGGGCGCGGCCAACGTCCCGACGGTTATCACCGGGCCGCCCCCGGAGATGGTTGTGCGCCAAGCCCCGGCGCCTTGCAGGATCAGGTCCTTGTCGATCGCGAAGCCGCCCTTGTACGCGCCGGCGGCGACGCTGACGCGGTCCCCGCCATTCGCCGCCGCCACCGCGGGGGCGATTTGGGTATAGGCGCAGCCGTGCGGACAGACGCTGACCGTCGCCGCGGAAGCCCGCTGCACGCCGAGCCAGGTGGGCGCTACCAGCAGGACCGCTAGCAGCCCGAATCTGCGAATACCGCGCCGAGAAGGCCCCAAAACACGCTCGTGTGTCATCTCTATCTCCTCGTCCCGTCCGATTTATTAGCCCTCTTGGAGCAGGGGTGGTGCCCCGAGCAGCAGTGAAAGGCCGCTGAGCGGGACAGTGCCAGCGACCGGTTTCAACTCGGTAAACGCCTACGCGGCGGGAGGATCCAGGCCTTCCGTCCGGTGGTAGCGTTGCCGCAGGCAACTTCGGGGACCGGGCGTGGAGTTCAGGATTCTTGGTCGGCTCGAGGTGATCGAGCACGGACAGCAGTTGGCTTTGGGCGGCGCCAAGCAGCGTGCGCTGATGGCTGTTCTGCTCCTTCGTCCGGGAACCGCGGCCTCGGTCGATCTGTTGGTCGAGCAGCTGTGGGGGGAGTGCCCGCCGCCAACCGCGGCCAAGACGGTTCAGGTGTACGTCTCGCGTCTACGCAAGGTGCTTGGCGATGGCCTCGTGGAAACGCGAGGGCGGGGGTACGCGCTGGCGGTCGATCCGGCCCAGATCGACGCCGGTCGCTTCGCGGCGCTGGCGAGTGCCGGCCGCGCCGCTCTCGACGCGGGGGACGCGAAAGGAGCGATCGAGCTGCTCGGGGCAGCGCTTGAGTTGTGGCGCGGCTCACCGCTGGAAGAGTTCGTCTACGAGCCCTTCGCGGCGCCGGAGATCGAGCGCCTCGAGGAAGCGCGACTGGCGGCTGTCGAGGACCGCGTCGATGCCAAGCTCCGGGTTGGCCGCGGAGCAGAGCTGGTACTCGAGCTCGGACGCCTTGTGGCCGAGCATCCGCTGCGGGAGCGTCTGGTCGCCGGGCTGATGCTCGCTCTTTACCGGGGCGGAAGACAATCGGAGGCGCTCGTGGTGTATCGAGCGGCTCGCGACCGGTTGGTCGAGGAGCTCGGCTTGGAGCCGGGTCCCGAGCTCGGGCAGCTCCAGCAGCGCATCCTCCAGCACGACTCGACGCTGGCGACACGCCGCCCGGCAGTCCTCCCCGCGCGCCCCCGGCGAGCGCGTGGGCGACTCGTCCCGGCCGTCGCTGCGCTGGTGATGGTCGCGCTGTTGACAGCGGGATTTCTGTTCAGCTCCGGTGCCGCCCACAGCGGACAGGCGACCAAAGGCCGGTGGGAATGGATTGGTGGCGGTGGACACCAGGTCGGGCAAGCTGGTGGCTGCCCAGCCGTTCGCCGAAGCGACGGGTGCGATCGGCAGCGGCTCAGGATCAGTATGGGTCGCCGATCCGGGTACCGGATCGATCTCGCGCATCGCCCCGCGCTCGGGCGCCACCGTCGACCGGATCCAGGTCGGCGGCGAGCCCGGGAGCATCGTGAGCGGCGGTGGCGCGATATGGGCGGCGAGCTCCGTCGGCGCCACGGTGGTCCGGATTGACCCCAACACCGGCGCCGTGACCCAGAGGATCACCATCCCGGGCTCGAACCTGGACGCGATGGCGTTCGGCGAGGGGCGGCTGTGGATCGCCGATGCAGTCGAGCATAAATTGTTCGAGGTCGACGCGGCGAGCGGATCGTTGCTGCGCAGCCTGTCGGTGAACGTGCAGCCGAGCGCCGTGGCGTTAGCCGGCGGGGCGGTCTGGATCTCCGGCTATGACAGCGCGCAGGTCGAGAAGATCGATCCGGCCTCGGGCCGGACCATCGGCCGAGTACATGTCGGCGACGGGCCGGTTGCGCTCTCCTTTGATCGCAGCTCTCTCTGGGTTGCCAACAACCTGGACGCCACCGTTTCCAGGGTCGACCCGGCGAGCCTCGAGGTGAGGGCCACGATTCCGGTTCGGAGTGGCCCATCGGCCCTGGTGACGGGCGCGGGACGGGTGTGGGTCGCCAACAGGTATTCGGGCAGCCTGTCCCGGATCGACCCGCGGAGCAACCGGGTCGCGGCCGGAGTGAAGGTCGGCGGCGCACCGACGTCGCTCACCCTTGACGCTGGTCGACTCTGGGTGGGAGTGGACGCTGACATGGGAACCCATCGAGGCGGCACGCTGGTGTTGGTGTCGGCCCAGCGCTTTGCCTCGGTCGATCCGGCGTTTTACAACGTGGCCCAGAGCCCGCAGTTCGTCGGGTTGGCCTACGACACGCTCGTCACCTTCCAACACAGCGGCGGCAGCGACGGGCTGCGGCTCGTGCCGGACCTCGCGCTGGCCATACCCACCCCAGCGCACGGCGGCACGACCTACCGCTTCCGCTTACGGCACGGGGTCCGCTACTCCACGGGCAGGCTGCTGCGAGCCAGCGACTTTCGCCGCGCCATCGAGCGCCTATTCCGGGTCGCGTCCCCGGGGGCCAGCTTTTTTGCCGGCATCGTTGGCGCCAGGCGATGCCAGCGCCATCCTCTCGGTTGCCGCCTTGGCGGCGGGATCGTCACCGACGATGGAGCCGGCACCGTCGCCTTCCACCTGACCGCCGCGGATCCGGAGTTCTTGTTCAAGCTCACGGAGCAGGGCTTTTCGGCGCCAATCCCGCCTGAGTCCTCGGACCCGCCGGTTCCACCGGCAAGACCAGATCGCGCGCATCGCTCCCTCGCTCCCTCGGGCACCGGTCCGTATCGGATCGCCGACGCGGACGCCAGCCATGTCCGTTTTGTTCGTAACCCCTTCTTTCGCGAGTGGTCGCACGCCGCCCAGCCGGATGGAAACCCGGACGCGATCGTTTGGAGATTCGCGCCGTCAACGCGGGCGGCGGTGGCCGCGGTCGAACAGCAGCGAGCCGATTGGCTATTCGGCCTGGTCCCGCCGTCGCAATACCGCGAGCTGCACTTGCGCCATCCCGCCGAACTGCACGTGAGCCCTCAGTTCGCCGTCGATTTCGTACCGCTGAACACGCACCGTCCCCCGTTTGACGACTTGCGCGTCAGACAAGCCCTCAACTACGCGATCGACCGGGGCCGACTCGCTCGCATGTACGGCGGGCAACCTTTCGCCGCCCCGACCTGTCAGCCGCTGGCTCCCGGCTTGCCGGGCTACCAGCGGTATTGCCCGTATACGCTGCACCGCCGCGCCAACGGCGCCTGGAGCGCGCCTGACCTGGCCAAGGCGAGACGGTTGGTCGGCGAATCCAAGACGCGCGGCGAACGGATCGATGTCTGGGGCACAAGCGACGAGAGTTACATGCCTCCGGGGGTGCCGGCGTACGTCGCCGACGTGCTGCGGTCCCTCGGCTATCGCATCCGCCTTCATATCGTCTCGCTCGCCTCGATCAAGGAAGCGGTCCGCAAGCACTTCCAGCTTTCCGTCGATGGCGACTGGGTGGCCGAGTACCCGGACCCATCGGCTTACATCCCCCAGTTCTTCGGCTGCAGCGGCGGAACCAGCAACGGCTATTACTGCAACCCGCGGCTCGACCAAGCTACGCAGAAAGCCTCTCAACTCAAGCTGGCAAAGCCGACGAGATCGACGGCCCTGTGGACGTCGGTCGATCACCAGCTCACCGACGACGCTCCGTGGGCGCCCACGATCAACCAGCAAGAGGTCGACCTCGTCTCGGGCCGCCTGCACAATTACGAGTACAACCCGGTGTGGGGCTTCCTCGCCGACCAAAGCTGGCTCAGATAGGGCGGGTCGTGGGTGCGGTCGCTGAGGCGGCTGCCTAGGCCATCGTCCTGGCCAGTGAGATCCCGAACAGCTCCTGCTCGTCGGTGAGCCAGCTCTCGAGGGCCAATCCCGCGGCCGCGAGGTCCGCCTCCACGCGCTCGGGCGTGAACTTGGCGCTGATCTCGGTGCGGAGCTCCTCGCCGGCGGCGAACTCGACTCGCAGGTCCAGGTCGGCGATCAGCACCGAGCAGGGCCGGGTGGCCCGCAACCGCATCTCGACCCATTCGTGGCGGCGGTCGAAGAACGCCACGTGGTCGAAGGCGTCAGGAGTGAAGTCGGCGCCCAGCTCGCGGTTGACCACGTGCAGCAGGTTGCGGTTGAACTCCGCGGTGACCCCGTCGGCGTCGTTGTAGGCGGCCTCGATCACGGCCGGATCCTTGACCAGGTCGGTGCCGAGGATCAGGCGGTCGTGGGATTCCAGCAGCGTGGCGATCTTCGACAGCACCGTGCGCCGCGTCCCGGGCGGGAAGTTGCCGATCGTGCCGCCCAGCAGGGCCACCAGGCGGGGGACGCCGTCGGCCGAGGGCACGTGCTCGAGATGGCGCTCGAAGTCGCCGACCACGCCGTGGACGCGCAGCCCCTCGTAGTCCTCGACCAGCCGTGCCGCGGCATCCTCGACAACCCCCCCCGAGACGTCGAGCGGGATGTAGCGATCGAGGGTGCCGGCGGTGGCCATCGCGTCGAGCAGCACCCGGGCCTTGTCCGACGCCCCGGCCCCCAGCTCGACCAGCTCGCCGGCGCCGGTGGCGCGCACGATCTCGCCGGCGTGCGTGGCCAGGATCTGCAGCTCGGTGCGCGTGGGGTAATACTCCGGCAGCTCGCAGATCCGCTCGAACAGCTCCGAGCCCCGGGCGTCGTAGAAGTGCTTGGCGGCCAGCTCCTTGAACGGCTTGGTCAGGCCGTCGAGAACGTCGTTGGCCAGCGAGCGGTCCTCGTCGTCGGAAAGCCATGAGTCGACTTGCACCTGGGGGCTGCTCTGGACTGATCTCATGGGTCTGGTCAGAGGTCGCGGGCGAGGCGGATTCCGGAGAAGATCTGGCGGCGCTCCGGGAAGTCCCAGTTGCGGAAGGCCGGCGTGGCGACCCGCGGCCGGGTCGCCCACGACCCGCCCTTGAGTACCCGGTACGCGGGTCCGAAGAACACCTCCGAGTACTCGCGGTACGGATACGGGCGAAACCCCGGGTAGCCGCCGAAGGGGCTGGCCGTCCACTCCCACACGTCGCCGAGCATCCCCAGGCAGCCGTACGGCGAGGCGCCGGCGGGATAGGAGCCGACCGGCTCCGCGCCTCCGGCGACCTGGTCCAGGTTGGCGTGCACCCCGGCCACCGGCGGCCCGTCGCCCCAGGGGCGGACCCGCGCCCTTCCCAACTCCTGGTCCCAGGTCGCCGCCTTCTCCCACTCCGCTTCGGTGGGGAGGCGCGCTGCGTTCGCGCGGGCGAAGGCGTCGGCCTCGAACCAGGAGACGTGGACGACGGGCCGGTCGGGGTCGAGTGGCTCCAGGCTGGAGAGGCGCCACTCGGCGCTGAGGTCCGGCGTCCACCCACCCGGTCGGGTGATGTCGTAGTCCTCCTTCCAGGACCAGCCCTCGTCGGACCACCACTCGCGCCGCTCGTAACCACCCCCCTCCACGAAAGTCAGGTAGCTGGCGTTGGTTATCGGGGTGCGCCCGATCAGGTAGTCGCGGACGTCGGTGCGGTGGCGGGGGCGCTCGTTGTCGTAGGCGAAGCCCCGCGGTCCGGCACCGAGCGTGCACTCACCCGCCGGAATCTCGATCAGCTCGAGCCCGGTGAGGCGCTCGCCCGGCCGCCCGCGTGGCTGGCCGTCGCCCGCGCCTTTGGTCGCGCCGACGCCGTGCGCGGAGCGCCCCAGGCAGAAACCGTCCAGGTGGGCGAGCTGGAGCGTCTGCAGCATCGTCTCGTTGTGCTGCTGCTCGTGGCGGATGATCAGCTCGGCGACGATTCCGTCGCCCACGCCCCGCTCGGCGATCACGTCCAGCACTCGCTCGCGGGTCTGCGCCAGGTACTCCCGGGCCTCCGGCGGGCGCAGGAAGGGAAGCTCTCCGCGCCCGGCGCGAGGCGTCTCGAACGCGTCGTAGATGTCAGCCAGTCCTTCGCGCAGCAGCGGACGCTCTCCGTAGCGGTGCGCCAGCCACAGGTCCTCGAACGCGGCTATGTGCCCGAGGTCCCAGACCAGTGGGCTCATCAGCGTCGAATGGACACGCTCCAGATCGTCGTCGGAGACCGACTCGACCAGGGCCAGCGTCCGGCGCCGTGCCTCGTCGAGCGCCTCGACGGCCTGCTCGTCAGTCAGCGTGGTCGGGGCGGTCTCCGAGCCGAGCACTCACCCCATTGTGACAGCCTCGCTCGGCGGGCTCAGTGTGGCGCCGGTGGCCGCCGATGGGCCCGCCGGGCAAGCATTCCTCCAACGCCGAAAAACGGTTAGGCTGCCGCGCGATGAACTTCAAAGCGCTGTCGCGCGGAGAGCTTCTGGCGTCCATCGGGGGGATCCTGCTCGGTATTTCGCTGTTCTTGAGTTGGTACTCGCTTCACAACCGCCACGCCCAGGTCGGGACCTGCCACGGGCCCAACTCCACCTGCACCGGCTGGGCGGCGCTGACGATCCTGCGCTACCTGCTGCTCCTCGCGGCGGTGGCGCCGGCGATCCTGGCCTGGATCATCATCCGTGGCCACGCCCTTTCGTGGCCGCGCGGCGAGCTGACGGCGGTGACGGCGCTGCTGGCGCTGACGATGATCGTGTTCGTCGGGGTGATCGACAAGCCGGGCTCGCCGCCGGCGGAGATCAGCATCACGATCGGCTGGTGGTTGGCGCTGGTCGCCGGATTTCTGATCCTGTTCGGCTCGGTCTGGCGAGCCAAGGAGAGCGGCGCGCGGCGAAAGCCCCCAGGAGTCCTGTGAGCGTCACCGGCGAACCTCCCAAGCGCGACCGGCCGGACCGCAACCTGGCGCTCGAGCTCGTCAGGGTGACCGAGGCGGCGGCGCTGGCGGCGGCCCGGATGGTGGGTCGGGGCGACAAGGAGGGCGCCGACCAGGCGGCGGTCGACGCGATGCGCGACGTGCTCGACTCAGTCTCGATGGACGGCGTGGTGGTGATCGGCGAGGGGGAGAAGGACGAGGCGCCGATGCTCTACAACGGTGAGCAGATCGGCGACGGGAGCCCGCCGCAGGTCGACATCGCCGTGGACCCGCTGGAGGGCACCCGCCTGACCGCGCTGGGGATGCCGAGCGCGCTGGCGGTGATCGCGCTTTCGGGCCGCGGGACGATGTTCGATCCGGGGCCGTGCGTGTACATGGAGAAGATCGCCGGCGGACCGGAGGTCGCCGATCTCCTGGACCTCGACCGGCCGCTGGCCGAGACGCTGTCCCTGGTGGCGGAGCGAAAGCAGACCGACATCCGCGACGTGATGGTGGTGATGCTCGACCGCGAGCGCCACCAGGATGCGATGCGCGAGGTGCGCGGGGCCGGAGCGCGGGTCCGCCTGATCACCGACGGCGACGTCTCGGCCTCGCTGCTGGCGGTTAGCGACAACGCGCCGGTGGACCTGCTGTGGGGCATCGGCGGCACCCCCGAGGGGGTGATCTCGGCGGCGGCGATCAAGTGCATCGGCGGCCAGCTCCTGGGGCGGCTGTGGCCGCGCAACGACGAGGAGCGCTCGGCGGCGGAGCAGGCGGGCTACGACCTGGACCGGGTCCTGACCTGCGGCGACCTGGTCCAGGGCGATGACGCGTTCTTCTCGGCCACCGGGGTGACCGACGGCGATGTGCTGCAGGGCGTGCGCT
>DASXZB010000036.1:0-36446 GCA_036502145.1 Solirubrobacteraceae bacterium
CCGGCACCGTTCAACTCCTACCCGCTGATCGCGGGCGGGGTGGTGGTGGTGGCGCTGATCTACGGCGCCATCGTGTACGCCCGCGACCGAACGCTCGGGGAGCGCGTGGGCTCGATCGTGGCCGACGCCGACTAGCGAAACCGTCCGCCGCAATCGCCCTCGGCAACCGCCAGCGGACCGCCCGACGCAACCGTCAGCGGACCACCCGCGGCAACCGTCAGCGGACCACCCGCGGCAACCGCCCGCGGACCACCCGCGGGCCGCGCCCGCGGACCACCGGCGGGGGGCGCGCCACCTGCAGAATGCGACAAATCCGCAATCACGGTTTGGATTTGGCGCGAGAGCGCCGCCACAGCGCCACGATGCGACAAATCCGAAGCCGCGAACTGGATTTGTCGCAGGACGCGGGGCAGCGGACCGCAGCAGCCAGCCACTTCCCGCAGCAGCCCGGCACCCCCGGAGCAGCCAGGCACCCCCCAGCAGCCAACCGCCCCACAGCAGCCAGCCACCCCCAGACCCCCCGTCCAATGGCCGCCCCCGCGGCAACCGCCCTCCAGCCTCAGCGGCCCCGGATTACAACGGCTGGCGCACGACCGGCCGGCGGGCCGCGGAGGCCTCGTCGAGTCGCCGGACCGGAGTGGTGTGCGGTGCGGTCCGGGCGATCTCGGGGTCCTCGCGGGCTTCGCTCAGGATGTCGGCCAGGATCTCCGCGAACCGGTCCAGGGTCTCCTTGGTCTCGGTCTCGGTCGGCTCGACCAGAAGCGCTTCGTCGACGAGCAGCGGGAAGTAGACGGTCGGCGGATGCACGCCGTGGTCGAGCAGCCGCTTGGCCAGATCGAGCGTCTTGATTGAAAGCTCCTGCTTCATCGGGGCCCCCGAGAGCACGAACTCGTGCATGCAGAGGCGGTCGTAGCCGGCCGGCAGGTACTCGAGCACGCCGACCTGGCGCAGCTTCGCCAGCAGGTAGTTGGCGTTCAGGACCGCGACCTCGGAGACGTCGCGCAGCCCCGCCGCCCCGAGCGAGCGGATGTAGGCGTACGAGCGCACGAACACGCCGTAGTTGCCCTGAAAGCCACGCAGGCGGCCGATCGATTTGGGGCGGTCGTAGTCGAGGTCGTACAGCGGGTTGGAGGACCCGTTGCCGGCGGACTCGCGGCGCACTACCTGGGGCCGGGGGAGGAACGGCTCGATGCGATCCGAGACCGCGATCGGGCCGGCGCCGGGACCGCCGCCCCCGTGGGGCTGGGTGAACGACTTGTGCAGGTTGAAGTGCACGATGTCGAAGCCCATCTCGCCGGGACGGCAGATGCCCATGATCGCGTTGAGGTTGGCCCCGTCGTAGTACAGCGTCGCCCCCACGCCGTGGACAATCTCGGCGATCTCCTCGATGGCGGGTTCGAACAGCCCCAGCGTCGAGGGGTTGGTCAGCATCAGGCAGGCGACTTCGTCGTCGGCCTTGGCGCGCAGATCGTCGAGATCGACGTTGCCGCGCTCATCGGTGCCCACCTTGACTACCTCGTAGCCGGCCATGGTGACTGTCGCCGGGTTGGTGCCGTGGGCGGTGTCGGGCGTCAGCACCTTGCTGCGGTGCTGCCCGCGGTCTTCGTGGAAGGAGCGGGTCAACAGCACCCCGGCCAGCTCGCCGTGCGATCCCGCCGAGGGTTGCAGCGAGACGTGCGGCAGCCCGGCGATCTCCGACAGCGCGGACTGCAGGCGCCACATCAGCTCGAGCGCTCCCTGGGCCCGGCTGGGATCCTGAAGCGGGTGCAGCTTGGCGTGACCGGGCAGCGCCGCCACCCGCTCGTGCAGCTTGGGGTTGTGCTTCATCGTGCACGACCCCAGCGGGTAGAAGCCGGCGTCCAGATCGAAGTTGCGCTTGGAGAGACGGTTGTAGTGACGCACGATCTCGGGCTCGGTGACCTCCGGAAGCCGCGGTGGCTCGGAGCGACGCAGGCGCGGCTCGAGCAGCTCGTCCAAGGGCCGCTCGGAGACGTCCAGGGGCGGCGGCTCGAACGCGCGGCGACCCGGCCGCGAACGCTCGAAGATGGTCAGTTCGTCGTCGGCGGCCGCGATCACGATCCCACCCTCTGGTACGACCGCCGGCGCTCGACGGCGACCGCCTCACCGAGCACCTCGGCGAGCCGGTCTATCTCCTCCCGTGTGCGCCGCTCGGTGATCGCGACCAGCAGCCCCTCCCCAAGCTCCGGGTAATCGCGTCCCAGCGGATAGCCCGGGTTCACCCCGTGCTTGCGGCAGCGCTCGATCACCCGCTTCACCGGAGCGTCCACGGCGATCGCGAACTCCCGTACCACGGGCTGCTCGTGCAGCGCCCGGACGCCCTCCAGCGCGGTCAGCCGTTCACGCGCGTAGGCGGTGCGCTGGAGCATCAGCTCGGCGAGCTCGACGATTCCGCGCCGTCCCAGCCAGCTGAGGTAGATGATCCCGGCCAGCGCGTTCAGCGCCTGCGCCGTGCAGATGTTGGACGTCGCCTTCTCGCGCCGGATGTGCTGCTCGCGGGTCTGAAGCGTGAGCACGAAGCCGCGCCTGCCGTCGAGGTCGCGGGTCTCGCCGGCGATCCGGCCCGGGAGCCGCCTGATCAGCGCCTCGGTGACGGCGAAGAAGCCGAACGAGGGGCCTCCGAAGTCGAGCCGGTTGCCAAGCGTCTGGCCCTCGCCGACCGCGATGTCGACGCCGCACTCGCCGGGCGCCCGCAGCAACGCCAGCGGCAGCGGGTCACAGGCGCAGATCGTGAGCGCTCCGGCCTGGCGGGCGGATTCAGCGAGCGTCTCGAGATCCTCGACCGCCCCCAGGAAGTTGGGCTGCTGGACGATCACCGCGCTGACCTGGTCGTCGATCTCGGGCAGCTCGGTCACGCCGCCGTGCAGCGGGGCTTCGGTGATCTCCATCCCCCACCCCTGGGCCAGGGTGCGCAGCGTCTCGCGCGAGTGGGGATGCACCCCGGAGGAGACGACAAACCGGCGGCGGCCGACGGCGTGCTTGGCCACATAGCCGGCGGCGGCAACTGCGCTGGGCCCTTCGTATACCGAGGCGTTGGAGAACGGCAGACCGGTCAGCTCGGAAATCGCGGTCTGGTATTCGAACATGGCCTGCAAGCCGCCCTGGGACACCTCGGGCTGGTAGGGGGTGTACGGGGTCAAGAACTCCGACCGGGAGGTGATCGAGTCGACCAGCGCGGGCACGTAGTGGTCGTACATGCCGGCGCCCAGGAACGACACCTCGTCCTCGGTGCTCGTGTTGCGGGCGGCCAGCGCGCGCAGCTCGTCGTAGACCTCCTGCTCGGCCAGGCCGCGACCCAGACCCAGCGGTGCGGTCAGCCGCAGTCCGGCGGGGATGTCGGCGAACAGGTCCTCGATCGAGTCCACGCCGATCACCTCGAGCATCTCGCGGCGGTCGGCATCGGTGGCGGGGGTGTACCTAGACAAGCGTCGCCTCGTAGGCAGCAGCGTCGAGCAGCGCGTCCTGCTCGGAGGGGTCAGAAAGCTTCACGCGGACCAGCCAGCCCTCGCCATACGGATCTTCGTTGATCGTCTCCGGCTTGTCGGCCAGGGTTTCGTTGACCGCCACGATCTCGCCCGAAAGCGGGGAGATGACGTCCGAGACCGCCTTGACCGACTCGACCTCGGTGTAGGCCGCGTCCTTGGCGACGGCGGTGCCGACCGCCGGGGGATCGAAGAACACCACTTCCCCGAGCGAATCCTGCGCGTACCAGGTGATCCCGAAGGTGGCCTCTTCCGGGCGGCTGGGATCGATTCTGGCCCAATCGTGCTCAGGGTGGTAGAGCAGCTCGTCGGGGTAGCTGGGACCGTCGGGCACTAGGGTGACTCCTTTTTGTAGATGGGCTTGGGGACGACCACCGCAGCGCGCGCCGTGCCCCGGACGTCGATCTCGAGCTCGGTGCCCGGCTCCGAGCGCTCGGCGGGGACATAGCCCATCCCGATGCCGCGCTTCAGGCAGGGCGAGAACGTGCCGCTGGTGACCTCGCCGCCGCCCACGATCGAGTTGCCGGAACGGGCGATGGCGCCCTCGGCGAGCTCGAACGCGACCAGCCGCTCGGACGGACCCTCGGCTCGGACGCCGGCCACCTTGTCGGCGCCGATGAATCCGGTCGGCTCCTTGCAGCACCAGCCCAGGCCGGCCTCGATCGGCCCGCGCTGCTCGCTGAGATCGTTGCCATACAGGCAGAAGCAGACCTCCAGCCGGAGCGTGTCACGAGCGCCCAGGCCGGCCGGGATCGCCCCGGCGTCGACCAGCGCGTCCCAGACGGCCGGAGCCTGCGCGGGATCGAGCAGCAGCTCGAGCCCGTCCTCGCCGGTGTAGCCGGTCCCGCAGACCAGCATCGGGACCCCGGCCACCGTGCGCTGGCAGCAGTGCATCCGCGACGGCAGGCCGCCGTCGGCCAAGCCGGCCAGGAGCGCCCGGGCTCCCGGGCCCTGGAGCGCAACCATGGCGAAATCGTCGCGGTGGTCGAGTACGTCGACGTCGAACGGGCCGGCGTGAGCGGTGAACCAGGCGACGTCTCGCTCGTGGTTGGCGGCGTTGGTGACCGTCAGGTAGTGGCACTCGGCCAGCCGGTAGCTGAACAGGTCGTCGAGGATGCCGCCGTCGTCGTTGCACAGCACGCTGTACTGGGCGCCGCCCTCGGGCAGACGGCGCAGATCGTTGGACAGCAGTCGCTGCAGGAACTCCAGCGACCCAGGCCCCCGGGTCTCGATCTGGCCCATGTGCGAGACATCGAACAGGCCGGCCCGGCGCCGGACCGCCAGATGCTCCTCGCGGATCCCCTGGTAGTGGACGGGCATCTCCCAGCCCGCGAACGGGACCAGCTTCGCCCCCGCCCTCTGATGGCGCTCGTAGAGGGGGGTACGCCGGAGGGTCTCAGCGACCGAGGTCACTACCGGCAGGCTAGCTCAACCGCCCCCTGGATCAGGACCTAGCGGTCCTTCAGGAACGACGGGATGTCGATCTCGTCGTCGCCGATCTCGAGCGAGGAGCGCTGACGGTCGTCCATCGTCACGTCGCGGTCGCGCCGCTCCCGGCGGGTGGTCTCGCGCGCGGTGCTCGGGCTGCGATGGCCGTGGTCGAAGCCGGTGGCGATCACCGTCACCCGGACCTCGTCGCCGAGCGCATCGTCGATCACGGCGCCGAAGATGATGTTGGAGTTGTTGTCGGCGGCGCTCTGGACGATCTCGGCCGCCTCGTTGACCTCGAACAGCCCCAAGTCGTGGCCGCCGGTGATGTTGAGCAGGATCCCCATCGCGCCCTCCACCGATTCCTCCAGCAACGGCGAGGAGATCGCGATCTTGGCCGCCTCGGCGGCGCGGTTCTCGCCGGCCGCGTTCCCGATGCCCATCAGCGCACTGCCGGCGTCGTGCATGATCGTCCGCACGTCGGCGAAGTCCAGGTTGATCAGCCCGGGGATGGTGATCAGGTCGGTGATCCCCTGAACGCCCTGGCGCAGCACGTTGTCGGCCTCGCGGAAGGCATCGAGGATCGTGGTCCGCCGCTCGACGATCGTGAGCAGCTTCTCGTTCGGGATCACGATCAGGGTGTCGACGTTGTCGCGCAACCGCTGGATCCCCTCGTGGGCCTGGCGGGCCCGCTGGGTGCCCTCGAACGAGAACGGCCTCGTCACCACGCCGACGGTGAGTGCGCCGATCTCGTTCTTGGCGATCTCGGCGATCACCGGCGCCGCGCCGGTGCCGGTCCCGCCACCCTCTCCGGCGGTGACGAAGACCATGTCGGCGCCCTTGAGCGCCTCCTTGATGTCGTCACGCGACTCGGCGGCCGCGCCGTGTCCGATGTCTGGGTTCGAGCCGGCGCCGAGCCCCTTGGTCAGCTCGTGCCCGATATTCAGCTTGATGTCGGCGTCGCACATCGCGAGCGCCTGCGCGTCGGTGTTGCAGGCGACGAACTCCACGCCCCGGAGGCCCGCGTCGACCATCCGGTTGACCGCGTTCGTGCCGCCGCCGCCGATGCCGACTACTTTGATGACTGCTAGGTAGCTTCCGCTCTCCATCGCTTTCCGTCCGACCCTCTAGATAGGGTTGAGAGTTTAAAACGTGCGTTCGTGAATCTCGCAGTTTGGCACGTTATGCCCTGGTCACACGCCAAGTCAACGCAGTTGCCGATCCGCAACGAACGTTGCAGAACGCCCAACTCTCGATTCGGGACCTAGTGTTGCCTCTCGACCTACAGTCAACCTATAGTTGAGGGTTAGCCACCGGTAGCGTTGGTGGAAGTGCCCGTCGACGCTGCCGATGCCCCGCCTGACGACGTCGCCGCCGCGCCCGACGACGCCGCGCCGTCGCCGCTCGTCGGCCCCGCAGCAGCGCTGTCGCTCCCCGTCCCGGCTGCCGGGCGGCCAGGATCGGTCACGTCCAGGTAGGCGGCCCCGGCCGAGCCCGTGTCGGCCAGCACCTCCGCCGCGGCCGTCCATTTGGCTCCCAGCTGATGCGAGTCGCCGAAGTAGATGCTGGGCCCGTTGCGAAGCTCCGCGACGAGGCCGTGGGCCTGACCGTCCGAGACCTGGCTCACCTTGGCCAGCAGCTCGTACGGCGCCGCCGCCAGCAGCCGCACCTCGCTGAGGGAATAGCCGGTGAGGTGGGTCCCGCCGGGGGGCACTCCGAGCGGGATCGTCGGCAGCGCCGGCGGGGCGACGACGTCGTGCAGCAAAGTTCCGTCGCCCGACACCGCCGTCCGCCGCCCCCCGGCATCGACGATCGCGACCGGAACCTGCTCGACGACCCGGATCCGCATCCCGTGCGGGAACTGGGTGTCGACGACCAGGCTCTTGACCACCGGATACGGGGCCACCGCCGTCCGCAGCTGCTTCATCTTCACGTCCAGCGTGGTCATGTTGCTCGCCGCCGCGATCAGCGCCGAGCGAATCTGAGCCGCGTCCGGTCCGCTTGCCCCGGCCACCTGGACGCGGTGCACCGCCACCAGCGACGAGTCGCGAAGCCACAGCCACGCGCCGCCCAGCACCGCGACCAGCGCCACCAGCACGATCAGCGTCCGCGGACGCGGACGGGGCAGCCGTCTGGGCCTCCGTCGCGACCGCCCCTGGCGCGAATGCAGCCGGGCCATCCTGGGCCGGCGACGCCGGCCCAGCACGCCCTCGGATCGGCCACCGCCGATCACTTCAGTCGCCAGTCGTCGGGAAACGCCACCGGCCCCAGGGATTGCACCTCGGGCTCGAGCTCGACCCCGAACCGCTCCTTGACCCGCCGGCGCCCCTCGGCCATCAGCGCCACCACGTCGGCGGTGGTGGCATCGCCGACGTTCTCGACGAAGTTGGCGTGCTTTGGGGAGAAGCCCGCGCCGCCGATCCTGAGCCCCTGGCAGCCGGCGGCCTGCAGCAGTTGGCCCGCGCTGCGCCCCTCGGCTCGCGGATCGTCCGGGTTCTTGAAGGTCGATCCGAAGGTCTTGATCCCCGAGGGCTGGGCCTCCTTGCGCCAGCTTCGCATCTCAGCCAAGGTCAGGCGGACCTCGTCGGACGGCGCGCGATGCAGGGCGAACGCGGCCCGGGCGACGATCTCCCCCTTTCCCAGCGCCGAGCGCCGATAGGCGAACCCGAGCTGATCGGGGGACCGCCGCTCGGTCCCCGAAGCGCTGGCCACATCGACCCAGTCCAGCGCTCGGGCCAACTCCCCTCCGTAGGCGTTGGCGTTCATCTTGACCGCGCCGCCGACGGTCCCGGGGATGTTGACCCCGAACTCGATCCCGCTCAGCCCCGCCCTGGCCGCTCGCGCCGAGACGGCGGGCAGGCGTGCCCCACCGCCGCAGTTGATCCGCGTGCCGTCCAGTTCGATCTCGCTCAGTTGTCGATCAAGTTTCAGCACCAATCCGCGGACCCCGGTGTCCGCCACCAGGAGGTTCGACCCCGAGCCGACGACCCCTACCTCGATTCCCCGCTCGTCGGCCCAGGCCAGCAGCGTCTCGAGCTCGGAAACGGTGCCCGGACGCGCGAACAGCTCGGCCGCGCCACCGGCGCGGATCGTCGTCAGCCGCGCGAGCGGGAAGTCGCGGGTGATCCCGGCAGGCAGATCAGACATGAACGAGGCCAGGGTAGAAGGCCGACCGGCAGCAGCCATTCGGACCGGCAGCGCCGAGAGCCATCCGCCTGCTCAGGCCACGCCAGACCGGCAGCGCCGAGAGCCACACTCCGGCTCAGGCCACCAGCGACCTCGCCAGCGAGTCGACGTTGCCCGCCCCCATCGCCAAGCACACGTCCCCGGAGCGCAACTGACCACGCAGGAAGTCGCGCGCCGGCTCGAATCCCGGCATCCAGGCCACCGGCCGCCGCGCCGGGGCGTCGGCCGCCGCGGCCGCGATCAGGCGTCCCTCCACCCCGGGAAAGTCGGCGGCGCGCTCCCGGGCCGGGTAAACCGGAAGCACGACCACCAGCTCGGCGGCCGCCAGCGCGCGCCCGAAGTCCTGCGCCAGCGCGCGCGTGCGCGAGTAAAGGTGCGGCTGAAACACGGCCACCACACGGCCGGGCGCGAGGGTTCGGATCGCCGCGATCGCCGCCGCCACCTCGGTGGGGTGGTGGGCGTAGTCGTCGTAGACGGCGGCGCCGGCCGCGGTCTCCCCCAGCCGCTCCAGGCGCCGCCGCGCGCCCTTGAACTCGGTCAGGGCGGCCGCCGCGCGCCCCGGGTCGGCTCCGGCCAGCGCGCAGGCGGTGAGGGCACCGGCCGCGTTGACGGCGTTGTGGGCTCCGGGAACCGTCAAGTGGACCTCGATGTCGCGCCAGGCAAACCGCGAGCCGTCCGGGCCGAGGGTCGGAGCGGGCGCGTCGTACGGGACGGCTCCGGGCGGACACAGGGCGCGCAGCTCCGGGCGGTCCCAGACCACCGCTCCGTCGCCGGCGCGGCCCATGAACGTGCGGAAGGTGTCCTCGAGCTCCAGCCGCGAGGCGTAGGTTGAATGGTGATCGAGCTCGGCATTGGTCAGCACGGCGATCTCGGGATCGAGCTTGAGCAGCGAGCGATCCGATTCGTCGGCCTCGACCACGATCCACTCCCCCGTCCCCCAGCCCGCGTTGGAGTCGGTCGACCGCAGCTCGCCCCCGACCACGTACGCCGGATCGAGGCCGGCCCCGCTCAACGCCTGCACGGCCATCGCCGCCGTGGTCGTCTTGCCATGGGTGCCGGTGACCGCGAGGCACCGTTTCAGGGCCGCGATCTCGGCCAGCAGATCGGCGCGGTGAAGCTCGCGCTCGGCGACCCCGCGCTCCGGGTTCGCTGAGGAAATGGCGGTCGAGTAGACCACCGTGGCCCGGGTCGGGACGTTCTCGGCGCAGTGGTGCATGATCGGCTCGATGCCCCGCGCCCGCAGCCGCTCGGCGTAGCTGGAGTCGGTGGGGTCAGATCCGGTGACCTCGGCGCCGAGCTCCTGCGCGATCAGCGCCAGCCCGCTCATGCCGGCGCCGCCGATGCCGACGAAGTGAAGCCGGCGGCCCGACCAATTGGGGACCGGCGCGCGCTTCACGTGCTCCTGGCCGACCGGCATCTCGGACTCCTCGCTGCCTGGGACTCTTGCTGCGGCGAGGCTATAGGACCCCGAGAAAAAGTTCGCGTTCCGCCGGCTGGCGTGAAAGACTCCTGCCGATGAGGTTGGGGCGCATCTTCTTCACCGCTTTGGTGGTATTGACCCTTGGGGCTGCGATCACCGTTGCCGCGGCCTCGGCGGCCACCGCGCATGTCGGCGGCCCGGCCGGGCCGGCGGGCGCAGCTCCGATCGCGCAGGCCGCCGGCCAGCAGCAGTGCGCCGAGCCCTACTCCACCACGCGTGATCCTGCCAACCCGCTGGCCCTGCCGGTCGCGCCCGGCTCCAATCCACTGCAGGGAGCCAAGTTCTTTGTCAACGGCCCGGCGCACGGCGTCGCCGCAAAGGCGATCGCGCAGGCGGTGGGGCTCAATCCGGCCCTCGAACCCGACAGCGAATCCTGGGCCGCGTTTGCAAATCGCCTGACCACGGGACCGCTGGCCGGCAAGCTCGCGGCCAACGCCGGCTTGGCCAACAAGGTACGGCAGCTGTCGAAGATCGCCGCCGAGCCCGAGGTCCAGCGAGTCAGCGCGTTCTCGCGCGGCGGGAAACGCGGTGGGGTCTTCCTGCAAACCCAGAAGCTGCTCTGCAAGAACATCGCCGCTGATCCGGGGTCGGTCCCGATCCTCAACACCTACTTCCTCAATCCGGCGGCGGGTCATTGCCCCAGGCCGAGGGCCATCAGGGCGGCCAGCGCGACATTCAAGCGGCGCGTGAACGAGTTCGTCGACGCGATCGATCTGCGGCCGGTGGTGCTCCTGCTGGAGACTGACTCGATCGGCACATCATCATGCGTCCAGCGGGTGGGATCGCTGGGGATCTGGGAGTCGCTGCTGCGCTACGAGATCTCCAAGGCCACCGGCCTGCCCCATGCCGTTGTCTACACCGAGGCCGGGTACTCAGACGCCAACTCGGTCGGATACACAGCCAGGGTCTTGAATGCCATCGGCGTCCGGCGGATCCGCGGCTTCTACACCAACGACACGCATCTGAACTGGACGATCAACGAGGTGCGATGGGCGAACAAGGTCTCGGCGCGTACAGGCCGCGTGCACTACATCGTCAACACCGGTCAAAGCGGAGCCGGGCCGCTGCTCAACAAGCATCCCCGTAGGCAGGGGATCGAGAATCTCTGCAACCCGCCGGGACGGGCGCTGGGGCCACGGCCCACCACGAACACCGGCTTCGCGCTCGCCGACGCGTGGCTGTGGACCTCGCCTCCGGGTAATAGCAGCGGCTGCGGAGGCGGTCCTCCCGCGGCCAGCTTCTGGGTCGCGCGAGCGGTGGGCTTGGCCGCGCGGGCCAACGGACGACTGGGTCCGGGCTTCCCCAGTCAGCCTTACTAGCCGCTCGGCACGGCGGGCGACGCGGTGAGGCCCTCCCCGCCGCGGCTAGCAGCTAGCGGCCGGCCGCGGCCAGCACCTCGGCGGCGATGTCCCCCGCGGCCTGGGGACGCGCCAGCTCCGCCGAGGCTCGCCCCATCGCGGTCAACCGCCCGGGGTCGGCCAGCAGCTGGCCCACCTCCTGGGCCAGTCGCGGCCCGGTCAGCTCGCTGTCCGGGATCACCACCGCCGCCCCCGCTCGTTCCATGTAGCGGGCGTTCTCGGTCTGGTGGTCGGCGGCGGCGTAGGGATAGGGGATCAACACCATGGGCCGTCCGTGGGCAGCGACTTCGAACACCGACCCGCCGGACCGGGCCACCACCAGATCGCTGGCCAGCAGCGCCTCCCCGAAGTCGTCGATATAGCCGCGCAGGTCGTAGTTGGGCCCGGGCGACTCGAGGCTGGACAGGTCCCGCTCCCCGGCGGCGTGCAGGACGTGAAAGCGGGTGCCGGTGAAGGCCTCGATCGCTGCATGGTTGATCGACCGGGCGCCCTGGCTTCCGCCGAACACGAGCACGCAGAGCTGGCCGTCGGCGATCTGAAACCGAACCCTGGCCGCCTTTCGATCGGTCGCCGGCGGCGGTACCGGGCGCCCGGTGAGGCGGTAGCGCTCGCCCTGGCGTCCGGCGATGGGGAAGGCTAGGCAGACGCGGCGCGCCAGGGGCGCCAGCAGGCGGTTCGTCAGGCCCAGGTGGCTGTCGGCTTCCATCAGCACCAGCGGCACACGCAACGTCACGGCCGCCAGCCCCACCGGTCCGGCCACGTATCCGCCGGCGCCGAGTACCGCCGCGGGCTCGAGCTCCGACAGCAGCCGTCGCGCCGTCCGCACAGCACCGGCGTCAACCAGAGCCGCGTGCGCGGCCCGCAGGGGGCTACGGCGGGCCAGCGGCTCCACCCGCAGGGTCCGCAGCTCATAGCCGGCGGCCGGCACGAGCTCCTGCTCGGCCCGCTCACCACCCACGAACACCACCTCGGCGTCCGCGGAGCGCAGGGCGTCGGCTACCGCCAGCGCCGGCACGACGTGGCCGGCGGTGCCGCCGGCGGCGATCACGATCCTTGATCCGGTCACGCGCTGGAGCCTTGAGCCACCCGGGCCGCACGCATGGACTCGGAGTCCGCGCCCTGTTCGACACGTGGCCTACCTCGAGAGTCCCGCTTCCACTGCACCGTGCGCCACATGGCCACCCCGAATGCTGCCCCCAAGATGATGAGATAAGTGAGGTGCGAGGTGCTGAATGCCTTATTGGAGAATGGCCACAGGAGCGCAACCCCACTGCCGGGCTCAGCGGTATCCCGCCAGAAATGCAGCGCCAGCCCCAGAGCGATCCCGAGCAGAGTCAATCGCCGCCGGCGCCACAACCCGCCCGCTAGTAGAACCGCCGCGATCGTGAGCAGGGAGTGCGTGTAAGGGCGAGGAGTCCCCGCCGTGAGCCCGCGGTCAGCCCGCCGAGCGCCGGCCCCCGCCGGCGCCGGTTCGTCGGGCCCGGCGATCTCGCCGGCGCCGATCACGGTCCGCGGCGCTGTCACGCCTGGGCGCCTCGACCACTTTGAGTCTCCGCGCCCCGGGCCGGGAGATGTTGAGCAGCAGCCCGACCGAAGCCAGCATCACGCACAGGTTGGTCGGCGCGTAGGAGATGAACGGGAGCGGCACTCCGGTCAGGGGCGCGATTCCCAGCACGACGAAGATGTTGAGGATTCCCTGGCACAGGATCAGCGACGTCAGTCCGGTGGCCAGCAGCTTGGCATACCGCTGGGCCGCCCGGCGGGCCGTCCGCAGGCCGGCGTAAGCGATCATCCCGTACAGGAAGACGACGCCGAACACGCCGAGCACGCCCAGCTCCTCCCCGATCACGGCCAGGATGAAGTCGGTCTGCGCCTCGGGGAGGTAGAAGATCTTCTGGACCGACTTCCCCAGCCCCACACCGAGCAGCCCGCCCGAGCCCAGCGCGATCTGCCCCTGCACGGCCTGGAAGCCCGCGGTCGACTTCGAGGCCCAGGGATTGAGGAACGACGTCAGCCGAGCGCGCTGGTAGGGCTGCGCGATCGCCAGCATCAGCACGAGGCCGATCGCCACCGCGGCCAGCAGCCCGAGATAGCGGATCGGCATCCCGGCCGCCAGCAGCAGCATGGTGATCGTGAACGCCACCACCAGCGTGGTCCCGAGGTCCGGCTCCACCACGATCAGCAGACAGGCCGGCCCGCTCAGGATGGCGATCGGAGTGATCGCCTGGCGGAAGCTGCGGATTCGCTTGGGATGGTCGGCCAGGTATCTGGCCACGTATAGGACCAGGGCGATCTTCATCAGCTCCGAGGGCTGAAACTGGATCGGACCGAGCGCGAACCAGCGCCGCGCTCCGTTGACCTGAACGCCGAACCCCGGCACCAGCACCAGCACCAGCAGTGTGAAGGAGCCGAGCAGCAGGAGGTTGACCAGCCGGCGATCGAGCAGCGCCAGGCCGCGGCGCTCGAGCAGGTGCATCGCTCCCAGTCCCAGCCCCCCGAAGGCCAGGTAGCGGACGAAATCCCCTGTGCCGTTGCCCTGCCCGTTGAGCACGCCCAAGGGCGAGGATGCGCTGTAGACCATCACCGCCCCGAACGCCAGCAGGCACAGCGTCGCGGTCATCAGGATGCGGTGCTCGAGCGGGGGCGCCACCCGCCGGCCAGTGGCCCGGCGGCGGGCCCCGCCGCCGGACGCGACGCCGCCGGCTTTGCCCGCCCCGCTGGATCCGCTGGCGCGCGGCGCGGCCGCGCCGGCCATCAGAGCGCCTCCACGAGCGAGCGGAAGTGGTCTCCGCGGACTTCGAAGTTCGGGTACTGGTCGTAGCTGGCGCAGGCCGGCGAGAGCAGCACGGTCTCGCCGGGGACCGCGGCCGTGGCGGCGGCGACGACCGCCCGCTCCAGGTCGCCGGCGTCGATCATCGGAACCCCGGCCGCAGACAGCGCTGCCGCCAGCTCGCCGGCGGCCTCACCGATCAGGTAGACGGCGGTGCACCGCTCGGCGACCACCGCAGCCAGCGGTGAGAAGTCCTGTTGCTTGCCGCGACCGCCCGCGATCAGGTGAACGCCGCCCCGGTAGCTGCGCAGCGCGACGAGCGTGCTGGCAACGTTGGTGGCCTTGGAGTCGTTGACGAACGCGATCCCCTCGCGGGCGGCGATCAGCTCCAAGCGGTGCGCGACGCCGGCGAACGTGCTCAGACCCGAGACAACGGCGTCGCGGTCCACCCCTCGGGCCAGGCAGACGGCCGCCGCGGCCATCGCGTTGGAGCGGTTGTGGATCCCGGGCAGGGAGATCGCGTCGGCCTCCAGCAGCGGCTCCTCGGCCCACCACAGGTATCCGGCGCGGTCGGACAGCTCGGCCGATGGGGTGGCGCCGAACGTCACCCGCCGGGCGCAGCCGCCGAGGTCGTCGACGTCGAGCTCGTCGGGCGCCACGGCCACGTCGTAGTCGCCCTGGTTGGCGAACACCCGCAGCTTGGCCGCCACGTAGTCCTCGTAGCTGGGGTGACGGTCGAGATGGTCGGGCTCGAGGTTGAGTAGCACCGCCGCCTCGGGGGCGAACGCCTCGGTGTCCTCCAGCTGAAACGACGATGCCTCGCAGACGATCGTGGCCTCTGGTTGCACCGCGCCGACCAGCGAGCTGGCCGCCGTCCCCACGTTGCCGACCACCGCCACTTCAAGCGCGGCCTGACGATGGATGTGTCCTATCCACTCGGTCGTGGTGGTCTTCCCGTTGGTCCCGGTCACGGCCACGAATTGGTTCGGGACCAGCCGCCAGGCGAGCTCGAGCTCGCCGAGAACCGGCACGCCACGGGACCGCGCCGCCACCACAACGGGGGCGCTTTGGGGAACGCCGGGGCTCTTGATGAGCGTCCCGGCGCGGGCGGCAAGGGCGTCGCCTGACGCATCGAGGTGGACTTCGACGCCGGCTTCGTAAAGCCTTCCGGCGGCAGCGTCGAGCCCGGCGCTGCCGGGCGCGCCCGAATCGAATCCGATCACCTCCTCCCCTCGGGCGCGCAGGGCGAGCGCCGCGGCCACGCCCGAGCGGGCGAGGCCGACGATCAGATAGGGGCCGCCGGGCAGCGGCGGGCGCGGTTTCATCGCCAGGCTGATGCGGTTAGTGGGCTCCAGCGGTGGAGTGTTTCCGTGGGGCCCACGAGCTCAGCCACGGATGCTGAGCTGGTAGACGACGAAGCCGATCGCTCCGAACGCCGCGGCGACGATCCAGAAGCGCAGGATGATCTTGGTCTCCGACCACGCCTGCAGCTCGAAGTGGTGGTGGATCGGCGCCATCAGGAAGACCCGCTTGCGGAAGGTCTGAAACGAGAACACCTGGATCACTACCGACAGCACCTCGATCACAAAGATCCCGCCGAGCAGGATCAGCAGGAACTCGGTGTTGGTCATGATCGCCAGCCCGGCGATGGCGCCGCCCAACCCCAGCGAACCGGTGTCGCCCATGAAGATGCTGGCCGGGAAGCTGTTGAACCACAGAAAGCCGATGCACGCCCCCACCAGGCACGAGGCCAGCAGCGTCAGGTCGTGCTCGCCGGTGGAGATGAAGGTGATCCCGATGTAGGCCAGCAGCGTGATCGCCGCGCAGCCGGCGGCCAGGCCGTCCAGCCCGTCGGTGAAATTGACTGCGGTCGTCGTTCCCGCGACGACCAGATAGACGAACACCGGGTAAAGCGGTCCGAGGTCGATGCTCACGTCGGCGAACCTGACCTGAACGCTGGACGAGATGCCCGCCTTCTGGGTGGCCACCCACCACAGCCCGACCGAGATAGCGACCGTTACCACCAGCTTGGTCCGTGCGCGCAGGCCCAGCGAACGGCGCTTGACGATCTTGGTGTAGTCGTCGGCGAACCCCAGCAGCGCACAGGCGATGCAGGCGCCGAACACCCCCACCGACTGCCAGTCCCGGTGTGACAGCAGCAGGAACGGGACCGTGATCGAGGTGAAGATGATGATCCCGCCCATGGTCGGAGTGCCGGCCTTGGTCTTGTGGCCCTGGGGGCCCTCCTCGCGGATGTTCTGGCCAAACTCCCGGCGGCGCAGGAAGTCGATGAACCGCGGGCTCAAGAACAGGCAGATCAGCAGCGACGCGGTGCCGGCGATCAGAACCGGACCGGAAGCCGAGCCGGTGGTCACGCGGGGATCCCTACGCCCAGCGCGTCGCAGACGCGCTTGAGCCCCACCCCGAGGGAGCCTTTGACCAGCACCAGGTCCCCCGGCTCGAGCAGCTCGGGGACGGCGGCAGCGGCCTCCTCGGCGTCCGCGAAGGAGGTTGCCTGACCCGCGAACCGTTCGGTGATCGCGGCCGCCAGCGGCCCGACCGTCACCAGCACGTCGACGCCGGCGTCGTTGGCGAGCTCGCCCAGCTGCGCGTGGTAGGAGCGAGCCTCGGGACCGAGCTCGAGCATGTCCCCCAGCACCGCCACCCGGCGACTGGCGGCCGAGCGCTCGGCGGTGGCGGCGAGGTCGGACAGGGCAGCGCGCATCGACATGGGGTTGGCGTTGTAGCAGCCGTCGATGACCGTCACCCCGCCGGGAAGGGCCACCGTCTCGCCCCGGCCGGCCGACAGCCGGAGCTCCACCCGCCCCGACGGGGTTACGCCCACGGCCTGAGCGGCGGCCACCGCGGCCAGCAGGTTGGAGCGCAGATGAGCCTGGCGAAACGGCACCTCGAGCTCGATCCGCGCGCCGGCGGCGTCGATCACCACGTGCTCGTCACCCTGCTCGGCGAACCGCACGTCCCCGTGCTCCCCGAACGTCACCGTCGAGACGTCGTCGCGCAGCCACGGCTCGAGCAGCCGCTCACCCTCCGGGACGACGGCCGTCGCGCCGGGGGGGAGCGCGCCGATCAGCTCGGCCTTGGCCGCCGCGACCGCCTCGACGGTACCCATCAACTCGAGGTGGACCGGGCCGACGCTGACGATCACCGCCACATCGGGCTCGGCGATCTCGGCCAGCTCGTTGATCTGTCCCGCCCCGCGCATCCCCATCTCCAGCACCAGGACCTCAGTGTCGGCAGGCGCGGCGAGGAGCTCGAGCGGCAAGCCGATCTCGGTGTTGAAGTTGGCCCGCGAGGCGACCGTCCTGCGGTGAGGGGCCAGCAAGGCGCGGAGCAGGTCCTTAGTCGAGGTCTTGCCGGTGGACCCGGTCACCCCGATCACCTGGGCATCGAGGTTTCGCCGCCAGGCAGTGGCGAGTCGCTGCAGCGCCGTCAGCGGATCGGCCGCCGCCAGCACCGCACCGTCGGCCGTGGGAGCCGCCGGCTCGGCGTGATCGCGCGTGGTCAAGGTTCCCCACGCCCCCGCAGCGAGCGCCTGCGGCGCGAACGTCCCCCCGTCGTGCCGCGAGCCGGGGAGGCCTACGAACAGCACCCCGGGCCCGGCCTCACGAGAGTCGATCGAGACGCGCTGCGGACCGCCGGTGGTCACCGGCGCTGCGATCAGGCGGGCACCGGCCGCCGCGGCGACCCGCTGGGCTGTCCACTGCTTCATCGGTTGCCGGCGCCGGCGCGGACCGACGCGCCCTGCAGGATCGCATGCGCGACGGTCACGTCGTCGAACGGGATCGTGCGGCCATTCTTGAACTCCTGGCCCTGCTCGTGGCCCTTGCCGGCGATCACCACGACGTCGCCGGGGCCGGCCTCCCCGATGGCCTGCGCGATCGCTGCCCGCCGGTCGACATTGCGCGGCGTTTGCGGACCGGCTCCGACCAGGATCTCCTCGATGATCGCCTCGGGCTCCTCCGAGCGCGGGTTGTCGGAGGTGACGATGGCCAGATCGGCCAGGCGGCTGGCGATCTCCCCCATCAGCGGCCGTTTGCCGCGATCGCGGTCGCCCCCGCAGCCGAACACGACGATCAGGCGGCCCGTGGTCAGGGCGCGCGCGGCGTGCAGCACATTCTCGAGCGAATCGGGGGTGTGCGCGTAATCGACCAGGACGGCAAACGGCTGGCCGTCATCCACGGTCTCGAAGCGCCCCGGGACCTGACCGGCGTCGGCGATCGCGCGTGCGCATACCTGATCCGGGACGCCCACCACGCGTGCGGCCGCCAAGGCCCCGAGAACGTTGTAGACGTTGAACTCTCCCCGCAACGGCGAGGTCAGGGCGAGTTGGCCGTCCGGAGTCTGCACCCGGAACGTCGAACCTCGGAGGTCGGTGTGGACCTCGGTGGCCCGGTAGGTCGCCGGATTGCGGACCCCGAAAGTGATCGGGTCGGTGAGCTCGGCGACCAGCCTGGCGCCGTACGGGTCATCGATGTTGATGACCGCTCGCCTCGTCTCCAAGTCCACGAACAGGCGGCGCTTGGCCGCGAAATACTCCTCCATGGTGGGATGGAAATCGAGATGGTCCTGAGTCAAATTGGTGAAGATGGCCGCGGCGTAGTGGATCGCATCGGCACGGCGCAACTCGAGCGCGTGCGATGAGACCTCGATGACGCAGGCCGTATCCCCGCCGTCGAGCATCGTCCTGAAGGTGCGCTGCAGATCGATCGCCTCCGGCGTGGTCCGCTTCACGTCGTACTCGACGCCCCCGACCACGCTCTTGACCGTCCCCATCAGGCCGGTCTGGCGGCCGTCGGCCTCCAGCAGTGCCCGGACCAGGAAGGCGGTGGTGGTCTTGCCGTTGGTCCCGGTGACCCCGACGGTCTGCAACCTCGCCGTGGGATCGCCGTAGAAGGTCGCCGCGGCCGGCGCCATCGCCGCGCGCGCGGAGGCCACCCGGATCTGCGCAACGTCAACGTCGACCTGATGCTCTACCACCAGCGCGACCGCGCCCCGCGCCACCGCGTCGGATGCGAAATCGTGGCCGTCCCGTGTGAAACCGGGCACACAAAAAAACAGGGTTCCGGGCACGACAAGCCGGTTGTCGTAAGCCAGCGCAGCGATCTCGATCGCCCCCGCGCTGCCCTGGACCACGCCGGGCATAAGCTCATCCAACCGCATCGCGGGCGAGTGTATCCCCGGCCCAGGCGGCCACTGCCGCGCCGCCGGCGGGGCCGTGGCACACGGGCCTCTTACGAAGGCTGAAACTTACTTTTAACCGCGGTGACGACCGCGCACACCGATGCCAGCGAGACTCGCAAGCCCGGGCCGGCGCACCCTCCGAACCCGGGGCGGGCGCACCCTCCGGACCCGGGCGGGCGCACGCTAGCCCTGACCGAACCCACGCGCTCCGCTGGGGAGGTCACGGCTCTCGATCACCCGGTCCACCAGGCCATAGGCCACCGCCTCTGCGCCCGTGAAGAAGCGGTCGCGGTCCATGTCGGCGTGGACTCGCTCGATCGGCTGCTCGGTGTGCTTGGCGTAGATCTCGTCGATCCGGGCCCTGATCGCCAGTACCTCGCGGGCGTGGATCTCGATGTCGGCGCTCTGGCCCTGGAACCCGCCCGAGGGCTGGTGGATGAGGATCCTGCAGTTGGGCAGCGCCATCCGCTTGCCCTTGGTGCCGCCGGTCAGCAGCAGCGAGCCCATCGACATCGCCACGCCGTAGCAGATGGTCTGCACGTCGGGCCGGATGAACTGCATCGTGTCGTAGATCGCCATGCCGTCGTAGACCGAACCGCCCGGGGAATTGATGTAGAGGTGGATGTCCTTGTCGGGATCGTCGGACTCCAGATGGACGAGCTGGGCGACGATCAGGTTGGCGCTCTCCTGGTCGATCTCGCCGCCGACGAAGACGACGCGATCATTGAGAAGCCGAGAATAGATGTCGAACGAGCGCTCGCCACGGGCGGTCTGCTCGACGACCATTGGGACCAGGGGCATGTGGACTCCTTCGATCTGAGTGGTAAGGTGCAACCGACTGGTTGCGGGAAACCGTAGCAGATCCGCAACCCACCAGTTGCACATTTCGCGACCCGGAGGCCCTCCATGACCGACCGAATCGAACGTCAGCTCGAACTTCCCGTCTCCCCCGTCCGGGTCTGGGAGTCACTGACCGACCCCGAGCTGCTGGCCGAGTGGCTCGCCGACGAAGTCACCCTCGAGCTGCGCCCCGGCGGCGAGGCCAGCTTCCGCAACGGTGACGAGCTGCGCTCGGGATGGATCGAAGAGGTAGTCGCGCCGGCCCCGGACTCCGATCTGGATGACAGGGGCGAGAGCGGGCGCTTGACGTTCTGGTGGGCCCACGATGGCGAGCCCGCCTCGCGCGTCGAGCTCGTGCTGTCGCTGACCGACCGGGCCACCACGCTGCTGAGGATCGTCGAGACGCGCCCGCTCGAGATCCTCGATCTGGTCGGCGTGCCGCTCCCCGGCCACGGCGGCGTCCGCTACGGACCCGCTCTGGTTGCGGCTTGACGATGGCCGAGGACTCCGCCGGGGCGGTGTTCGGCGCACTGGCAGAACCGATGCGACGACAGCTGCTCCAGAGCATCGCCGACCACCCGGCGACCGCGACCGAGCTCGCCAGCCGGCTGCCGATCTCCCGTCAGGCCGTGACCAAGCATCTCAGCTCGCTTTCGGCAGCCGGCCTGCTCGAGCGCGAGCGATCGGGGCGCGACATCCGCTATCGCCTCACGCCCGCGCCGCTGGGCGAGGCGATGTCGTGGATGGCGGAGGTCGGCGGCCAATGGGACGACCGGCTGAGCCGCCTGTCGCTGACGCTGGGCCGGCCGGACCCGCGCTAGCGGCTATGAGGCGGCTACCGGGGTGAAATCCCCAGGTACGGGACGGCCCAGCCGACGATCTTCTGAAACGCCGGCGCCGCCACCGAGCCGCCGTAGATCGCCCCGTGCGGCTCGTCGACCATCACCGCCGTGACCAGCTTTGGATCGCGCGCCGGGACCATCCCGATGAACGAGGCGATGTAGTCGCTGTTTGAGTACTTGCCGTTGACGACCACGCTCGCGGTCCCCGTCTTGCCGGCCAGGTCGTAGCCCTTGATCGCGGCTCCAGAGGCGGTGCCGCCGTCGGCCAGGACCCCGCGGAGCATGTCGCGCAGCTCGGCCGCCGTCGCCGAGGAGATTATCCGGCGTCCCCGCGGGCCCTTGATCGCCTTGCCGCCGATCGCGCCGACGATGTGGGGCGGCCTGAGGACCCCGCCGTTGGCGATCGCGGAGTACGCGGTGGCCATCTGAATCGGCGTCACCGACTCTCCCTGGCCCATCGGAAGGTTGCCCATCGAGGAGCCCGAGTACTGGGAGGCGTGGAGCACGATCCCGCGCTCCTCTCCGGGCAGGTCGACCCGGGTCGGAGCCCCGAAGCCGAACCTGTGGACCCAGCTGTCAAAGCGCTGCGGGCCCAGCTTCATCCCGATCTCGTCGGCGCCGATGTTGCTCGAGACCTTGAGGATCTGCGCGACCGACAGGGTCTCGTCGCCGTGGTCCTCGGCGTCGTGGATCTGGCGATCGGCCACCTGCAGCACCGAGGGGATGTTGAACTGGGTGGTCGGGTTGACCACGCCGTCCTGGAGTGCGCCGGCGACGGTGAAGGCCTTGAACGTCGAGCCCGGCTCGTAGTCGTAGGCGACGGCACGGTCCTCGTCGGCGTAACCGGGCGCGCCGGCCGGGTCGTTGGCGTTCACCCGAGGCCAGTTGGCCAGCGCCAGGATCGCTCCCGAGTCCGGGTTCATGACGATCGCGGTAGCACCCTTGGGCGAGTACTGGGCGCCGACGCCGGCCAGCACCTGCTCCACCTCGTCCTGCAGCGCCGCGTCGACGGTCAGCCGTACGGTCTTGCCGGCCTTCATCGACTTGACGTCGTCGATCGAGATCGGCTGCCCGATGGCGTCGTTGACGATCCGGCGCACACCGTTGGTCCCCGCCAGCTGCTTGTTGTAGAGGTACTCGAGCCCGCTCAGCCCCCGATTTCCCCAGCCGACGCTGCCCAGCACCTGTGACGCCGCCCAGGAGCGGGGATAGATGCGCTTGGTCTCCGGGATGGTTGAGATGCCGTTGATCTGCAGCTTCGTGATCTCGGTGGCGCGCTCCGCGGACAGCAGGTGCGCCAGGTATACGAAGCCGGTGTGGGGCTTGGTGATCTTGGCCAGCACGGTCAGCACCGGCATGCCGAGCAGCGGCGCCAGCTTCTGCGCCGCCGGCAGCGGGCGCTTGATCAGGTAGGGGTCCGCGACGACGTCATCTGCGGACTCGGAGATCGCCAGCTGGACGCCGTTGCGATCGGTGATCGTGCCGCGCGCGGCCGGGACCAGGTTCTGGGTGATCTGCTGGCTGACCGCGGCGTGCTGGAGCGAGTCCGCCCTGATCGCGCCCAGGTAGGTGGCGCGCGTGAGGGCCAGCGCCAGCAGAGCCAGGAACGCCAGAAAGATCCATCCGATCCGGCGATCGACGAGCGCCACCGGGAGCTAGCCGCCAGTCGGAGTGGTCGTGGCGCTGCCGGCTGCCGTCGCGCCGGTGTCGGTCGCCGTGCTGTTGGATGTCGCGGCGCCGGCGGCGGTAGCAGCCCCAGTGACGGCGCCGGAAGCGCTGGTGCTGGCGCCGGGAGCCGTGGAGGTGGCGCCGGAAGCCGTGGAGCTGGCGCCGGGAGCCGTGGAGCTGGCGCCGGGAGCCGTGGAGGTGGCGACCGGCAGCGACGCGGTGAACGCCGCCGCGTCGGGCTGGTGGATGCTGCCAGCGGCGCGCGGCACGTAACCGACCGGGCGCAGGGAGAGGAAGTCGATCGCGTCCGGCGCGGGCATGATCATCCCCATCCCGGCGGCCAGCCGCTCGATCCGCTGATCGTCGGCGAGCCCGGCGACGCTGGCGCGCAGCAGCTCGTTGCGGCTCTGCAGCTCGGTTCCGTGCTCGATCGAGCGGCCGATCCCGGCTCCCAGCTTGAGCACCTCCACCTGCATGGCGACGATTCCGGCCAGCAGCACGCCGAGCAGCGGGATCCACGCCCGCCCGCGGACGACCCGGTCCAGCAACTGGTGGTCGGGGAGTGCCTTGACGAACGCCACGGCGCGGGCGCCGAGCGGCTCGCCAGAACCGACCCGCCGAGTCCGGGGGCGGGCCGTCTGACGCGCGGGGCGCGCCGGGCGCGCCGGGCGAGCGGGCCGCGCCGTTCCGGGGAAGCGGCGCCGTACCCCGGGGCTGGGGGCGTCTGCGACGGCGCTCCGCACCGGACCCGATACCCGGCGGGGGGCCGCCGGCGCGGCAGTCCGGCGCACGCCGGCGCGGTGGCCGGCTGCCCGGGTCTCGCTCGCCTGGGCCTTGACGGCGCGAGCCGAGGGGCGCTCCCGCGCCTTGGTCTTGTTGCTCCGGGCGGCCGGAGTCAGGGCAATGGGCGTCATCGGGGCGTGACCTCCAGCTTGCGGGCGGCGCGCAAGTGCGCTGATTTCGATCGCGGGTTGGCGGCGACTTCCCCGGGAGTCGGCGCCACCGCACGGCGGGTGAGAAGCTCGGCCTCCGGATCGCGTCCGCAGACGCAGATCGGCAGCTCGGGCGGGCAGATGCATCCCCGCGCGCGAGCGGCCAGGAAGCGCTTGACGAGGCGATCCTCGAGCGAGTGGAAGGAGATCGCGGCCAGGCGGCCACCGGCGGCGAGCAGGTCCCAGGCGGCCGGCAGCGCCGCCTCCAGCTGCGTCAGCTCGTCGTTGACAGCGATTCGCAGCGCTTGGAATGTTCGGCGCGCGGGATGGCCGCCGGCGAACTGGGCCGGGACCGGAACCGCCGACTTGATCGCATCCACCAGCTGCTGCGTGCCGGCCAGCTCTTCCCGGCGCCGCCCGCGGACGATGGCCCGCGCGATCTGCACGGCGTAGCGCTCCTCACCGTACTCGCGCAGGAGCCGGGCCAGCCGGCGCTCGTCCCAGGTGTTGACGATCGTCTCGGCGTTCAGTTCCTGATCGGGGTCCATTCGCATGTCCAGCGGCGCGTCGTAGGCGTAGGAGAAGCCGCGCGCCCAGGTGTCGACCTGCATCGAGGACATCCCCAGATCGAGGTAGACCATGTCGGCTCGGAGGTGCTCCTGGCCAAGCTCGGCCAGAGCGGTCACGAAATCGGCGCGGATGAACCGGGTCTGGCACGGGACTTCGGCGGCCAGCGCAGCGAAGCGCTCTTCGGCGAGCGGATCGCGATCGACGCCGATCAGCGTCCCGGCCGGCCCGATCCGCTCGGCGATCAACCGCGCGTGGCCGCCGCCCCCGACCGTGCAGTCGACCGCGGTCTCCCCCGGCCGTGGGTCGAGCACGTCGACCAGCTCGCCGGCGAGGACCGGGATGTGCGTCTTGGTCATGTCAAGCAGTGTCGCCAAGGCTCGCTGCGAGGTCGGGGATTCGGGACAACACGTCCTCGAAGTTCTGTGCGTACCGCCGGCGGTCCCACACTTCCAGGCACTCCCCCGAGCCCGTGACCACGACCTCCTTGTCGAGCCCGGCGTAGCTCATCAGAAACGAGGGGATCATCACGCGGTTGGCGGAGTCGAGTTCGGTGTCAGCCGATGCGTTGTAGAAGAAGCGCTTGAGCTCGCGCGCCTTGGGCGAGGATGGGTTCAGCCCCGCCAGCGTCGAGCCCGTGAAGTGGTCGTAGGCCTCGGGCGTCCAAATCGCGACGCATCGCGGCGCCCCCGGCTCCACCTCGTGCGAGGCGGCCAGCACCACACCGTTGGAGAGGGCGCCGCGGAACTTGGCCGGGATGGTCAACCGATGCTTCGCGTCGAGCGCGTGTTCGAAGGTTCCGCGGAAGGTCAAGGGTTCTCATGGAGCTGACCGAAATTCAAAACCCGGGTGGCTGGGTGGGAGGAGCCCTGCCACCCGGGTTCCGCATGCGGTCGCCACAGTATCCCACTCTCCCCCACAATGCAACCCAATTCCCACCAGTTGCCCCACGATCCGGTTCGCAGAGCGCGTGGGCAGGCCAAAACGCCCGTCCGATAAGGGAATGCGCGGTGGGAGGCGCGCCCGTCGGACATTCGTCCACGGTGCACGATTGGCTGCAAATTGCGGATTTGCGGGGGCGCTTGCAGCGCGGGGACGGTTCCGTCCGGCGGGTGTGCGTCAGGCGCGGGGCGGTGGGACAGGGTGGGCTGACCGCCCCGTCCGGCAAGTGTGCGTCAGGCGCGGGGCGGTGGGACAGGGTGGGCTGACCCGCCCCGTCCGGCGGCTGCGGTCAGACGCGCGGGACGCGCACCGTCCAGCCGCGGCGGCGGGACACCGACGCAATCGGCAGCTCGAGAACCATCCGCGCCCCGCGATCGCTCGGTGCCACCCCGAGCCGCCCGCCGTGGGCCGCCGCCACCCCGGCCGCGATCGCCAGACCCCGACCGCGTGCCCCCCGCCCCCTGCGGGCCCGGCGAATCAGCTGCTGGACCGGCGCCGGCAGCCCGGGTCCGCCGTCGATCACCTCGAGCCTGATCCGGGACCCCTCGGGCCGGGCCCGTACCTCGACCTCGCCCCCGCCGTGCTCGATCGCGTTGGCGATCAGATTGCCGGTGGCCTGGGCCAGGCGCAGCCGGTCGCCCAACACCGCGGTCGGGGCTCCCGACCAGCGCAGCGTCAGCTGCGCACTCCGCCGCGCCGCCGCCGGTCGCCAGGCCTCCACAGTGTCGGCCAGCAGCGCCTGCAGGTCGACCTTCTCGATCCCGACCGGTGTCCCGGTTCGGGGATGCGTCGCACTCCGCCGCACGGGCAGCCGAAAGATCCGGCCGGGATTAGGCGCCGCCGCGCGGGCCAGGTCGTCGACCGCCAGTGCCGCCTTCTCGAGCTCCAGCTCGATGGCCCGCATCCTCGCGGGCGACGGCTGCTCGCGGCGCACGCCGAGCTCCAGCCCCAGCCGCGCCGCGGTGATCGACCCGCGCAGCTCGTGGCACGCCCGCGCGAGGTCCTCACGACGCCCCAGCATCCGCTCACGCCGTCCCGTCGAGACCGCGACGTCCCAGCATCCCCTCACACCGTCCCGTCGATCAGGCGGTAGCCGACTCCCCAGACGTTGACCACGAAGGCGCCGCCGGCAGCGCTCAGCTTCCGGCGCAATCGCGAGGCGTGCGAGTCCAGCGTCCTGGTGGCGCCGAGCGACCGGTAGCCCCACACACCCCGCAGGAGCTCCTCGCGCGTGAACACCCGGGTCGGCTCCTCGGCCAGGGCCCGCAGCAGTGCGTACTCCTTCTTTGACAGGTGAATCGACTGGCCGTGAAGCCATACCTCGCGCCCGAGCGGATCGAGCTCCAGTGGGCCGACACGGAGACGCCCGCTGCCGGGAGCGCAACGCGCGCGGCGCAGCAGTGCGCCGATCCGACCGCGGAGCTCCGGGTAACTGAACGGCTTGCTCAGGTAGTCGTCGCAGCCGCGCTCGAAGCCGCGCAGCCGATCGAGCTCGCCCGTCCGTCCCGAGAGGATCAGCAGCGGCAGGTTCGGATCGATCCGGCTGACCAGCGGATCGGCGTCGCGAACGTCACGCAGCAGGTCCAGTCCGTCGCGGTCGGGCAAGCCGAGATCGACGATCGCCAGGTGCGGAGCCTTGGCGGCCATCAGGCGCCGTCCCTCGCGCGCCGTGTCCGCCTCCAGTGGCTCGAAGCCGTCGGCGGAGAGGTTGTCGGCGAGGAACCTGCGAGTAGTGGCGTGGTCCTCGACGATCAGGATCGTCGCTGGTTTAGAGTCCATGGCCGCAAGAGCGTGCAGGCCGCAGACATTCGCCCCCTGCAACATCGGTTTCAGCCGCTGCGGCGAAGCAGGATTGCACCATATGATGCCGACGCTTATGTACCGACGCGGCAACTACAGCTCGGGCGAGGACTTCGTACTCGAGTATGGAGAACTGCGCTTCACGTTCAACGAACGTGACTTCCGCGAGCGGTGCGAGCAGGCCGCGCGCAAGCTCGGGTTTCTGGGCGGCGCGGTGGAGGAGGACGAGGCCGAGGACCTGATCAACCTGGTCGTCAACGGCGAGGTCTCCGACCCCGCCTCGGGGCTCGGCGAGCACGTCAACGAGTGCTGGTCAGAGCTCGTCGGCCCATCGGAGCGTTCGCTGGTCCACTGGCTGCGCAGGCTCATCTTCCGTGGAGCCTGGCTCGACCAGCGCGTCAAGGAGGGCGAGCTCGACGTCACCTTCAGCGACGACACCAGCGCGTTCGTCTACGTCCAGCCTGACCGGGGAGGCGAGCCGATCGAGCTGGCGCCCGAGCCGAGCTGGAACCGCGTCGCCTACGTCCGGCGCTAGTCGCCGGCGACATCCGCCGGCTCGCCCCAGCTAGCCGCCGGATCCCTGGAGCGTGGTCAGGTCCTGGTTTTTCGGCGGGGGGTTGTCCAGGATCAGCCGCGGCACGGTCACCAGCTTGTAGCCGCGGGCGCGCAGCTTCTTGATGATCTTCGGCAACGCGGCGATCGTCTCGACTCGATTCCCGCCGGCGTCGTGCATGAGGATGATCGCCCCCGGCTTGGCTCCGGCCAGCGCGCGCTGGATGATCGCGGCGGTCCCCGGCACCGTGTAGTCGCTGGTGTCCGCGCTCCACAGGATCATCAGCATCTTGTACCGCTTCAGCAGCGACAGGGTGGCCGAGTTCCACAGACCGTAGGGTGGCCTGAACATCCGCGGGAACGGCGCTCCGGAGGTGCCGATCGCCGCGGTCTCGGAAAGCAGCTGGCTCTGCTGGTCCTTGGCGGAGAGCTTTGACATCGGAGCATGGTTCTCGGTGTGATCGCCGATCGGGTCGCCGTGGGCGACGATCGCCGCCGTACCGGCGTGGAAGTACTGCTCCTCCACGCCGACCTCGAAGAACGTGGCCGGGACGTGGTAGCGATCGAGCACCGACAGCAGTTGCAGCGTGTACGGCCCGGGGCCATCGTCAAACGTCAGCGCGATCTCGCGGTGCTGGGTGCCTGCGAAGCGAATCGCGGGCATGTAGGCGAGGGTGCGAGTGATCGCGGCGCTCTCCTCGCCCTGCTGCACGGCGGCGAACGAACCGGCCCCGCCGCCGGCCAGCGTGCGGATGCGGGCGAAATACCCGGTGCGCGGGGCCGCGACGTGTTGCACGACGGTCGAACCGCCTCCGGACCCGGCCCCGACGACGATCCCCAGGATCAGCGCGACCAGCGCCAGCACCGCCAGCGCAACCGCCCGCCGCCGGCGATGATGGGCCGCCAGGGGCAGCCCGCGGGCAGGCCCAGACCCACGCGGCGCGAGGCGCCGGCGGGAACCTTCACGCAATGCCGTGTAGCCGTCGTCCATCCTGATTCCCCCCGGACATGATGCCGTCTCGAGCGGTCGCTTGCGGAGCGCACACGGCCCCAGCAGCCACGGACCCGTGGCTCGCCGAGCCGTCTACGCTCCTGAGCCGATGTGTGATCGCGTCTGGCTGATCATCCCCACTTACAACGAGCGAGCGAGTCTCGAGGGGATCGTTCGCGCTGCGTCGGCGGAGCTGGAGCGCGCCGTGCCCGACGCTCACCGGATACTGATCGTCGACGACAACTCACCTGACGGGACCGGCGCGATAGCCGATCGGCTGGCCGCTGAGCTGGACCGCGTGGAGGTCCTTCACCGCCCCGGCAAGGCGGGTCTCGGCCAGGCCTACCGGGCCGGATTCGCGCGCGCCCTGGGCGCCGGCGCCGAGCTGGTGATCGAGATGGACGCCGACTTCTCGCACGATCCCCGGTACCTGCCGCAGCTGCTGCAGGCGGCCGAGGACGCTGACCTGGTGCTCGGCTCGCGCTACGTGCCGGGCGGTGGCGTGCGCGATTGGGGGGTTCTGCGCCGTCTGGTGAGCCGCGGCGGCGGCATGTACGCTCGGCTGATCCTGCGCGTGGACGTGCGCGACCTCACGGGCGGCTTCAAGTGCATCCGGCGCGAGGTCCTGGAGGCGATCGAGCTCGACACCGTCCGCGCCGACGGGTATGTGTTCCAGATCGAGGTCACCTACCGGGCCCTGTTGGCGGGGTTCCGGGTGCGTGAGATACCAATCGTGTTCGTCGATCGAACAGCGGGTAAGAGCAAGATGTCGACACGCATTGCGCTAGAGGCCATGTGGGTCGTCCCAGCCATCAGGCGTGGAGCGGTCGCCGCGCTGTCACGCAAGGGCGTCGGCGAACGCCGCGATCCGCGCCCCCACGCTCCCAGCACCTAACGTAATTTCTATGTCGCCGCAACCGCACCCGGAAGCTCGCCGGGCATCCTCATTGCGATGAGCGTTCGAAGCCCGCTGGGCGCGACTCCTCAGACCGGCGGCTTCGAGCTGTCGACCGGCGCCCTCGGCGCGCGCGGGGCGGCGTCGCGCAGCCGTCTCGGCCTGATCGGCCTGGCCGGGGTGCTGGTGACCGGCCTGCTGGTCACGATCTCGGCCGCCAACACCGAGGCGTTGCTGCCGGAGTCGATCCGTCCGGTTCCGGCCTCGCTGGCCGGAGCGTTCGCCGACGGGCCGAACCTGCATCCCGGCGGCGCGATCGCCGCTCTCAGTCTGATGTTCATCTCCTACGTGGTCGCGGTCGCCGCTTCGGGACGGCTATCGGCCCGGGCTGTGCTGATGAGCATCGCCGCGCTGCACGCATTAGTGCTGCTGGCGCCACCGCTGATCTCGACCGACATCTTCAGCTACCAGGCCTATGCGCGGATGGGCGCGACCTACGGCGCCAACCCCTATCTGATCGGTCCCCACGCGATCGCCATGGATCCCGTGTTCCCCTATATCGGGGCCAAGTGGTCCTACATCCCCAGCGTCTACGGGCCGGTGTTCACCGTCTTCAGCTACGCGTTGGCGCCGCTCTCCATCGCCGCCAGCGTGGGCCTCTACAAGTCGATCGCCGCGGTCGCCAGTCTGGCTCTGGTAGCGATCGTCTGGAACACCGCTCGGGTGCGGGGAGCCAATCCGGTCAGAGCTGCCGCGTTGGTGGGACTCAACCCCCTGCTGGTTCTCTACGGAGTCGGCGGGGGGCACAACGATCTGCTGATGCTGGTGGCGTCGACGGCCGCGATCTACGCGATCCTCGTCTCGCGTGAGCGGCTGGGCGGCGGGCTCGCCGTCCTGGCGGTGGGGATCAAGCTGACCGCCGGCATGCTGCTGCCGTTCGCGGTCGCGGCGGGGGGTCCGCGACGCGGGCGCGATCGGCGCCGCGACCTGCTGCTCGGCGCCGGCGCGGTGTTCGCGCTGATCGTCTCGATCACGGTGGCGCTGTACGGCACCGGGGCACTGCGGCTGCTGGCCACCGTGCAGCGCACCCAGAGCGAGGGCGACTGGCACAGCCTCCCCGGTTTCGTCTCCACCCGCCTCGGGCTGCCCACCGCGGGTCACATCCTGGGGTTCGTGCTTGCCGCGGCCTTTGTCGGCGTCTGCGCCTGGCTGCTGCGGCGCGTCTGGCGCGGGCGCAGCGATTGGATCGATGCCGCCGGCTGGGCGACGGTGGCGATGCTGATCGCCGCCAGCGCGCTACTGCCGTGGTACGTGGCCTGGGCGCTGCCGCTGGCCGCCGTCGGCACCGACCGCCGCCTGTTCAGAGCGGTGCTGGCGCTCACCGGGGTCGTGCTTGCAGTCCAGATGCTCGGGTACATTCCCCACGGTGGCAGTTCGCCGTTCGGTTGATTGAATGAGCCCCAGCGAACTGCACTCTTAGGGCCTTCGATGACAGTCCCGTCCAGTGCCTCCAGCGTCGCCCCCCGGGTTCTCGACCTGGTCAGTGTGGTGGCGCCGGTCTACAACGAGGAGGCGACGATCGACGAGTTCTACTCGCGGGTGTGCGCCGCCCTGCACGGCCTCGAGTTCGAGCTGGTGCTCGTCGACGACGGCTCCACCGATGGATCGCCGCTGGCCCTGGAGCGGCTGGCCGAGAGCGATCCCCGGGTGCGGGTGGTCTACCTGTCTCGCAACTTCGGCCACCAGACTGCTCTCACCGCCGGCCTGGACCACGCGTGCGGAAACGCCGTGGTGATGCTCGACGCCGACCTCCAGGACCCGCCTGAGGTGATTGAGACGATGCTCGACCATTGGCGTGCCGGCTGCGACGTGGTCTACGCGGTCCGCGAAGAGCGGGCCGGCGAATCGCGCTTCAAGCTCAGCACCGCGCGCTGGTTCTACCGGCTGTTCGACAAGCTCGCCCAGGTCGAGCTCCAGCACAACTCGGGTGACTTCCGGCTGTTGGACCGCCGCGCGCTCGATGCCCTGCTGTCGATGCGCGAGCGAAACCGGTTCCTGCGCGGGATGACCGTGTGGGTCGGATACACGCAGGCGGCGGTCCCCTACGTCCGCGATCCTCGCTACGCCGGGGAGACGAAGTACACGGTCTCCAAGATGCTGCGGTTCTCGCTCGACGCGATCTCGTCGTTCTCGCACCGTCCGCTGCAGCTCGCCACGCTGCTCGGCTTCATGATCTCCACGCTGGCGTTCATCGCAATTCCGATCGTGGTCGTGCTGCGCATTCTGGGGTCCTACCTGCCGGGGTTCAGCGCGGTTACGATCATCGTGCTGCTGCTGGGCGGAATCGAGCTGATCGCGATCGGGATCATCGGCGAATACGTCGGCCGGATCTACGACGAGGTCAAGGGACGGCCGCTGTATCTGGTGCGGGCAAGGCGCAACCTGCCCAAGACGGGGCAGGACGGAGCCCCGACGGCCGACCCGGCGCGCGAGTTGCCGCTGGGCCACGGCGCCGACACGCAGCGCTAAGCTGCGCGACGCTCCCATGGCTATCTCGATGTTCGACACGTCATCGCCGCTGGCGCCACTTGACCATGAGCTGCGCCAGGCGCTCCTCCGCGTCGTGGACTCGGGCACGTTCGTGCTCGGTCCCGAGGTGGCGTCATTCGAACGCGAGTTTGCGACCCACCTGGGGGTGGACGATGCGATTGGGGTCGCCAACGGCACCGACGCGCTGACGATCGCCCTGAGGGCGATGGGCGTGGGCCCGGGGGACGACGTTGTCGTGCCCTCGTTCACCTTCTACGCGAGCGCCGAAGCCGTTCCCCCGACCGGAGCGCGACCTGTTTTCTGCGATGTGGACCCAGAGACCTACTGCGTTACCGCGGAAACGGTCCGCGCCGCGCTGACCCCGGCCACCAAGGCGGTTGTCGTCGTGCACCTGTTCGGCAACGTCGCCCCGGTCCGCGAGATCGAGGCGCTGGGGATTCCGGTGCTGGAGGACGCCGCGCAAGCCGCGGGATCGCGCGGGCCCGACGGGCGCCCCGGCGCCCTGGGCACGGCGGCGACGTTCAGCTTCTACCCGTCCAAGAACCTCGGTTGCTTCGGCGACGGTGGAGCGATCGCGACCTCGCAGCCGGCCATCGCCGAACGGGCTCGCTCGTTGCGCTTCCACGGCTCGCGCGACAAGCAGACCTTCGAGCAGGTCGGCTACAACTCGCGCCTGGATGAGCTGCAGGCGGCGGTCCTGCGAGTGCTCCTGCCCCACCTGGACGGCTGGGCCGACGGTCGACGTCAGGCAGCGGCGGGCTACGAGCGCGAAGGGCTGGCCGAGCTGGTCGATCTGCCGCGAGCCGGTGCCGGCTCGGCCCCGGCTTGGCATCTGTACGTGGTGCGCACGCCGACGCCGGGACTGCTGGCGGCAAGCTTGCACGAGCGCGAGATTCAGGCCAGGTCGTACTACCGCGTGCCGGCGCACCAGCAGCCGGCGATGAGGGATTACTTTCCCGACCGGCCGCTGCCCGGCACCGAGGTGGCGGCCCGCACGAATCTGGCGATCCCGATCGGCCCCGCGCTCGGCGACGATCAGGTCCGCGAGGTGGTGCGAGCCGTGCGCGAGCATGTCGCCCCCACCAGGCCGCCGCTGCACATCGCCGAGCGCTAGACCCCTGAGCTCAGCCGCCGGCCGGGTTTGGCCCCACCGCCGGATTCGCCCGGCCGTCGGGCTCGCTGCTGCCTCCGGCCGCCCGCAGCCGCCGGACCTCGGCCCCGGACTGACCGTCGTTGTCGGCGGTCTCGCTCTCCAGCGCCGCGATCCGGCTCGACAGTCCCTTGATCGCGTCGGCTACTGGGTCGGGGAGATGGACCCAGTCGGCGTCGGGGCCCTCGGGTCGCCGGCCCTCGATGCGAACCGGGTGCCCCGGGTTCCCGACCACCGTCGAGTTCGGTGGCACGTCGTGGATGACGACGCTGTTGGCGCCGATCTTGGCGCCGTGACCGATGGTGATCGGCCCCAGCAGCTTGGCCCCGGAGCCGATCGTGACGTTGTCCTGCACGGTCGGGTGACGCTTGCAGGTCGCAAACCCCGTGCCGCCCAGCGTCACGCCCTGATACAGGGTGACGTCGTTGCCGATCTCGGCGGTCTCGCCGATCACCACCCCCATGCCGTGGTCGATGAAGAAGCCATCGCCGACCTGCGCGGCGGGGTGGATCTCGATTCCGGTCACCGCCCGGGCCAGCGCCGCGATCAGTCGGGGCACCAGTGGCACGCCGGCGCCGTGCAGCGCGTGGGCGGCCCGGTGGGCCAGCAACGCGTGGACCCCGGGCCAGGTGGCCAGGATCTCGAGCGCGCTGACGCCGCGAGCGGCCGGATCCCGGCTCTGCGCGGCCGCCACGTCACGCCGGATCTCCGCCGCGCTGCGCCTGATCAGCCCGAGGCCGAGCATCGTCGATTAAGCGTATCGAGGCCGCCCGCTCGTCCACCGGTGCGGCGCTGCGGGTACTCGTTCAACGTCTCGGCCATCGGGACTGAGGGCGTGCCGGCGCCGTCGTGGCTCAAGGAGCGAAGAACGGCGTGGACACGTAGCGCTCGCCGGAATCGGGCAGGATCGTGGCGATTCTGGCGCCGCGGAAGTCGGCCCGGGCGGCGACCTTCAGCGCCCCACAGACGGCCGCGCCGCAGGAGATGCCGGCCAGCACCCCTTCACGCCGCGCCAGGGTCCGCGCCATCGCGATCGCGTCCTCGTCGTCGACGGCGATCACCTCGTCGAGCAGCTCGCGGTTCAGCACCTGGGGTACGAACCCGGCGCCGATCCCCTGGATCTTGTGGGGGCCCGGAGGGCCACCGGACAGCACCGCAGAGCTGCGCGGCTCCACCGCCACCACCCGGCACGCCGGGTTGCGTGCCTTGAGCACCTCCCCCACGCCGGTGATCGTCCCTCCGGTCCCGACTCCGGCCACGAACACGTCGATGCGCCCGTCGAGGGCCTCCCACAGCTCCGGCGCGGTGGTAGTCCGGTGGATCTCGGGGTTGGCCGGGTTCGAGAACTGATCGGGGAGGAACACGTCGTCGCGTGTCGCCAGCGCCCTTGCCGCGTCGACGGCCTCGGTCATACCGCCCAGGGACTCGGTGACCTGGACGGTCGCCCCGTAAAGGCGCAGCAAACCCTCCCGCTCCCGGCTCATCCCCTGGGGCAGGGTAAGGATCAGGTCATAGCCCTTGGCGGCGCAGACGAACGCGAGCGCGATCCCGGTGTTGCCGCTGGTGGCCTCCACGATCGTGGTCCGTCCGGGCTCGATCATCCCCTCGCGCTCCGCCGCCTCGATCATCGCCACCCCGATCCGGTCCTTGACGCTTCCCCCGGGATTGAAGGCCTCGAGCTTGGCGAACAGCTCCACGTCGTGATCGTCCACCAGGCCGGCGAGCTTGACGATCGGGGTGCGGCCGACGAGGTCGGCGATGTTCGTCGGTACCCGCGTCATCGCCGCAGACCCTAGCTGCAGACGTCGACAGGGGTGAGGGAGTGGCGTCGGCGAGGGCGCGAGATTTGACGCGCCGTCCGGGGCCCCCCTAAGCTGCCGGCATGCGCCGTATCGGACTCGCAATTGCCGTGCTGCTGATCGTGGTCCCGGCCGCCGTGGCCCAGGTCCACTTCGAAGGCGCGGTGCTGCCGCCCCATACGCGCACCGTGCGACCTTCGAACCTGTACCTGAGTGTCGATGGAACGCTGTTTGTCGGCAAGGTGCATTGGACGGCGTGGGGCGGCAAGGTCGCCAAGGGCTGGGGCCTGGCGGAGTTCCACGGATGTAATCCCAACTGCGCCTCGGCTCCGGCCCATCACGCCCGGGCCCTGGTCCGGCTCTCGAACATTCGCCGCTGCAAGAGCAAGCGGTGGTACTCGAAGGTGACCGTCCTGACCCGTCGCGCCTCCGGGCGGTTCCGGCTGTACAGGACGGCGCCCACCAACTGGGCCCCCTGCTGAGGGGCCGGCCAGAGGTTCAGCTGCGCTCGACGTGCTGGTAGTGCGGACTGCAGCAGGTCGGCCTCAGTCAGTCTTGGATTCCTGCGCGTCTCAGGTCCTCGGGAGATCGTCGCTGAATAGGGTCTCGAGGGTTGCTCGGAGCTGGGCCCAGCGGTCCCCGCCGACGCGTGTGGCGTATTCGCGCTCGAGCTCGAGCGCCAGTTCGCGGGCCATCTCGAGGCCGGCAAGTCCGCGGTCGGTGTAGCGGACGATCACGCCGCGCCCGTCGTCCGGGTCCGGGGCGCGGCGCACCAGATCGAGCCGTTCGAGCTCGTCCACGATCTTGGTGATCGCCTGGCGCGTGACGCCGGCGCGTGCGGCGAGTTCGCTTGGGCGGGAGCCGTCCTCGCCGAGGTTGCGCAGGAGCGCGAACTGCGAGGGCGTGATGTCGGCAAAGCCGTGCTGTGCGAGTTCGGCGCGTACGGCGAGGTCAATCGTCGTGTGGGCGTTGCGGAGCAGGATGTTGATGCTCTTCGGCATGCTCACGCAATTGTAGTTCACCTTGCTTGACAAACGTCGCGCGCCGTGAGAAGGTGCTCTCAACTTGTCAACCAAAGTGAACGACTAGGAGAGGTTATGAGCGCCGAGCCCCCTATGAAGACTGCTGCCCTTGACCCTGTAAACCGCCGCGCCGTGAGTCGGCGCATCGACTTCCGCCCGGGCATGGATATGTGGTGGGAGATCGTGCGCAACGGCGAGGACACAGACGGCGAAGTTCTTGAGGCAGATGCCTGGCTCGGTCCCCACCAGCCGAGCCCGCCTGTGCATGTGCACGACAATGTCGAAGACAGTTTTCAGATCGTCGAGGGCCGCCTTGACGTCAAGCTCGACGGCACCTGGCGTACCTATGGTCCTGGAGAGCGTGCCGCAGCGGCTCCCGGTCACCGGCACACCCTGCGAAACACTCACGATGAGCCGGTGAGGTTCATCAATCGCCACCGCCCCGCCGCCGACAACGAGGGGTTCTTTCGCGATATGGCGTCGCTGGCGTCGACCGGCCGGATGGGCGCCGGAACACCTCACAGTCCGCGTCAAGCGATCTACGCAGCGATGCTGTTCAGAGCACACCCGACCGCGATCCGAACCTCGCGCCTCCAGCGATTTGCATTCGCGTCGCTGTCGGGCTTGGGCCGGACGCTGGGGATGAGCCTGTGAGCGCGCACACGCCCCGCACCAAGAATCTCGCGCTCGCGCTGCTCGCGATGACGCAGTTCGTGATCGTGATCGACGCCTCGATCGTCAACGTCGCGCTGCCGTCGATCGGCGCCCACCTGCACTTCTCCCGCGACGACCTCACCTGGGTCGTGAACGCCTACACGCTGACGTTCGGCGGCTTCCTGCTGCTGGGCGGGCGGATGGCCGACCTCCTCGGTCGACGGCGGATGTTCATGCTCGGTCTGGTGGTGTTCTCACTCGCCTCGCTGGCCGGCGGCCTGGCGCAGTCCGAGACGTGGCTGATCGCCGCCCGCGCGG
>DASXZB010000037.1:0-41493 GCA_036502145.1 Solirubrobacteraceae bacterium
TCGCCGAGCAGGGTCAGCTGGGCGCAGTTTCGCCCGCCTCGGAGGCTCACATCACCTCTTCCCCAGCTGATTTTTCGTCTCCGCCCCGCGCAGCGCACCCACGCTCGGAGGTCGGCGCACCAACTTTCGTCACCTAGACAGTGGTGCCCCGGTCCCCGGCCAGCCGGATCAGGACCATCGCCCAGGTCCGAAACGGCCGCCACCGCTCGGCCAGCCCGGCCAGCCACTCCACGCTCGGCTCGCCGGAAAGCCCGTAGAACCGGGCCGCATGGCCCAGCAGCTTCGGCTCGGCCATCGGCAGCATCGCGTCGGCGAAGCCGCTGGCTCGCAGGACGATCAGCCCGGCGTAGAACGGCCCGATGCCCCTCAGCTGCTGGAGCCGCTCGTAGGCTCGCTCCGGTCCGAGGGCGTGCAGGGCAGCCACGTCGAGCGAGCCGCTGAGCGCCGCCTCGGCCACGCCGCGCAGCCGGATCAGCTTCTCGAGGTTCAGGCCGGGGAACTGATCGCCGAGGCCGAGCAGGTGCTGAGGCTGGGGAAAGGCGCGCACCGTCCGGCCCGCGAGCTCGTAGGTCTCGCCGAGCTGGACGCTGAGCTCCTCGCGGACACGCGCTCCCTGAGCGGGCCCGCGGCGCGCCGAGATGATCGACCACGCCGCCGCCTCGTAGGGGGAATGGAACAGCACCGGCCGCTGCCCGGGGTGGGCCCGCTGCAGCGCGCCGATCAGCGGGTCGCTCTCGCCCACCTGCCGGAACGCCTCGCCGTCGTGGTCCACCGAGATCACCCGCGCCAGCTGCGTGAGCGCCGCGCCTGCCGAGGTGTCGCCGCGCAGCTCGAGCTCCACCGCCAAGGGGCTGTTCGGCGCCGGCTGGCGGACCACCGCGCCGGCGTAGCCGTGCCCGCCATCGACCGGGAAGGCGAGCCGCATGGCCCCGTCGAACTCGGGCGCTCCGCCCTCGTTGGGCCCGAATCCGAACTCGGCCGCGGCCCGTAGCGAGAAGTCCCCTCGGACGGGCAGCTCGATGGCCAGATCGCTGGCGCCGGTCATGGGGCCCAATGTACGAGACGACGGCATTGCGTTGGTACGCTCCGCAGCCCGATGGGCGAGCTCGGAGCGTTCCTCAAGATCCACCGGGTCGGCTTCGACAAGCGCGACCCGCGTCGGCGCGTGCGCGACTACGACCAGTACTTCGCGGTGCAGCCGGCTGAGGAGCTGCGCCGTCAAGGGGCCCGCTGCATGGACTGCGGCGTTCCCTTCTGCCATGAGGGTTGCCCGCTCGGCAACCTGATTCCGGACTGGAACGACCTCGTCTACCGCGACAAGTGGCGCGAGGCCATCGACCAGCTCCACGCCACCAACAACTTCCCGGAGTTCACCGGGCTGATCTGCCCGGCCCCGTGCGAATCGGCCTGCGTGCTGGCGATCAACGACGACCCGGTGACGATCGAGCAGATCGAGCTGGCGATCGTCAACCGCGCCTTCGAGGAGGGCTGGATCGTCCCCGAGCCGCCCGACCGCCGCTCGGGCAAGACGGCAGCGGTGATCGGCAGTGGCCCGGCCGGGCTAGCCGCCGCCGCCGAGCTCAACCGCTGCGGGCACTCAGTGACCGTGTTCGAGCGCGACGAGGGCCCGGGCGGCCTGCTGCGCTTCGGCGTCCCCGACGCCAAGCTGGAGAAGTGGATCATCGACCGGCGGGTGGAGATCCTCGCGCAGGAGGGGATCGAGTTCGTCTACGACGCCGACGTCGGACACGACATCTCCGCCCAGGAGCTGCAAAGCCGCTTCGACGCAGTGGTGATCGCGATCGGCTCGCGGGTCTCGCGTGACCTCGACGTGCCCGGCCGCGACCTGGCCGGGATCCACCTCGCGATGGACTACCTCTACCAGCGCAACCGCTGGGTGGCGGCCAGCCAGGGCCGCCCGGCCCGAGCCACCGACTCAGAGCGCGAGATCAGCGCCCGGGGCAAGAAGGTGATCGTGATCGGCGGCGGCGACACGGGGATGGACTGCATCTCGAACTCGCACCGCGAGCAGGCCCGGAGCGTGGTCGTGCTCGACGTCTACGCCCAGCTGTCGGAAGGGCGCGACGATCCTCGGTATCCATGGCCGCTGCCGCCGAAGCGGACCGCCTCCACCTATGCGCTCGACGAAGGTGGCAAGCGCCGGTGGGGAACCGAGGTGACCGGCTTCGGCGGCAAGGACGGCGCGGTCAGCCACGTCTACGCGCGCCAGGTCACCGGGACCTCGTCGCGCGATCTGACGCCGGTCCCCGGCAGCGAGTTCGTGCTCGAGGCCGACCTGGTGATGATCGCGATCGGATTCGAGCATCCCGAGCACGACGGCATCGTCGGCGGGCTCGGACTCGAGGTCGATCGCCGCGGCAACATCCGCACCGAGCAGACCTATCGCAGCTCGGTGGGGCGGGTATATGCCTGCGGCGACGCCCGGATCGGTCAGTCGCTCGTCGTCACCGCAATCGCCGAAGGGCGCAAGTGTGCGCGGATCGTCAACGCCGACCTGGGCGGGAGCCCGATGGACGCCGATCGGGAGATGCTCGCGGTCGGCGCCTGGAGCGGCGAGGCCGACCGCACGCTGCGCCACGAGGCCGAAGCCGCCGGTACCGTGCGGCCCGGGGAGGAGTTTTTCACGGGACCCGGAACTCGCAATCGTTGATCAAACTTTTGCGCACGGCTGTCGCCGAGGTGCTACCTTAAGCGCACGGAGCGAGAGTCTGCGTCTCTCGATTCGGATATTTCGGGGCAATGAGGTTTGCTCAAGGCTTGGGACGGGGAAACTCGCCCCTGTCGGTCAGGGAACTGCGCCCCCACTTCCCTGGCTCTCCGGGGGGCCCAGATGGATCTGGGCCCCCCGGTCCTTTTTGATCCCAGTTGGTTTGCAACTCCCGGGGACAGCTCAGGCCTGACCCGGGCGCGGTCCGCTCGGCTCACCCCGACTGCTCGGTATGCGACCGTGTGAGCATGGGATCGCCGACGGCAGCAATGGCATTCGCGAGTGCCCACGGCCACACCTCGATCGGGACCACGATCGAGCATTTCCTCGACAATGCGGGGAAGTTCTTCTCGCAGCTGGCCAACCTGAGCTGGGTATCGCTGCTGCTTGGGCTGGGGCTGTACGCGCTGTATCTGCTGCTGCGCTCGCGGGCCCTGTGGGGAGCGGTCAGCACCGCCTACCCCGGTGAAACGGTCCGCTGGCGAGACGTGTGGGGCGCCTACATGGTCGGCTACGCGGTCAACAACGTGTTTCCGCTCGGCGGGGGCAACATCGCGCAGCTGTTCCTGACGCGGATCGCGATCCCACCGTCGAGCTATCCGGCGATCGCCGCCTCGCTCTCAACGGGCGTGATCTTCGACTGGTTCATGGGCCTGCTGATCATGGGCTTCGCCTTCACCCAGGGCGTGTTTCCCAAGCCCCCGGACTTCTCCAAGCTGCCGGCGTTCGACATCAGCTTCTTCGCCGCCAATATTCGCTTCACGCTGTTCTTCCTGACCGTGCTCGCGATCGCCTTCCTGGTCGGGTTCGCGCTGCTGTCGGCGCGGGTTCGCGCGTTCTGGCAGCGCATCAGGCAGGGGCTGTCGATCCTCCGCGACCGCAAGCTGTACTACCGTCGGATGGCGAGCTGGCAGTTCGCGAGCTGGATCGCTCGCTTCGCCGCGTACTGGGCGCTCTTGGACGCGTTTCACATCGGGGGATCGGTCCGCAACGCGCTGCTCGTCCTGGCCGTGCAGGTCGTGGCCTCGGTGTTCCCGTTCACGCCCGGCGGGGCCGGGGTTCAGCAGGCGTTGTTGTTGACGATCTTCGCCAACAACTCCGATGTGGCCGCTTTCTCGGTCGGCCAGCAGATCGCCACCGCGGTGCTCAGTTCGGTGCTGGGATTCGCGGCGCTGGTGTTCGTCTTCCGCTTCCGGAGCTTCCGCGAGGTGATCGCCCACGGCCGCGAGCACCGGCGCCGGGAGGGGATGGCCGTCGGCTGACCCGCCCCGGCCTGCGCTCGCTGGCGCCCGGTCCTCGTCGCGGCTGGTTGCTCGCCTCGGGCCCGGAGACGCTGAAGTGAAACGGTCCCTTGGCGCAGCCACTCCCGGCGCCGTCGATCTGCCCACTGCCGCCGCGGCGGGTGAAGCGAATCGAAGCCCGCAGCCCGCGCTGTGAGGTGCCGGCCCGCCCGTTCGGGCCGATGAACAGGTCGTACTGGCCGCTGACGCCGTTGCAGCGCTTGAGCGCTGGGGCGACGTCGATCTGACTCGCCAGCCGCCCGCCGGCCTGGACGCGGAAGCTGCTCGACTCGCCGCCTGGGTAGTGCAGGTGCCAGAGGCCGTCCTGGACCGGGGTCCGCGTCGCCGGGTGCATATGCCAGTTCAGCGTGCCCGAGCACGAGCCGAGCCGGTAGCGCGTCGACAGCGTCGCGGTCCGCGCCGCCCGCATGGCGCCCCCGAAGCCGAAGCGCGAAAGCCCGAGCGAACCGGCGCGCCCCAACGGGTTGACACGGGTGGAGGAGATGACGTCCTCGGCGTACCGCGACGAGCTGACCGGGCAGCCCGCCGGGCGCAACGCGACCAGGGTGTCGAGCCCGTAGCTCAGATTGCCCCTTGAATCGCGGCCATAGCTCAGTCTGAAGCTGGCCGGAAAGCCGTTTGCGGTGCCCTCCCAATCGCCCAGCGCCGGCACGAACCGCTTGCCGTGGGCAGGCGAGATCGACGGCAGGTTGCCCGATGCTTGGGAGGTGTGGCGCAGCGTGTGTCCCTGTCCTGCCGAAGCGAACCCGACTGCCCCGCCCAGCCCGAGCGCCATGCCCAGCCCGAGGGCGGCGGCGCTCGCCAACCGCGCCCGGGCGCCGGCGCGCCTGCCCGTCGAGCGCGCTCGCGCCCCGAACCGCCTGCCCGTCGAGCGCGCCCGCGAGCGCTCTCGCGCTGCTGCGCGCAACATCCACCCAAATCCCCAGCTGCTCATAGATCCTCCGTCTCCCGACGACGCCGCTCCGAAAGTTGCCGAATCCTAACGCCGGGATGTGTGCAGTTGCACGGTAGCCTCAGACCGGAGCCGATGCCGACCTTCTGCCGACACAACCGCTTGATCCAGAACTGCCCCATCTGCTCGCGTGAGCAGCACGTCGAGATGCGCCCCATGGTCTCGCCCAGTGGGCCCCGGACCGGCCAGCCGAGCTCGCCGCGCAGCCGGGCCCGAGGCGGCTCGTCGTCGAGGACCGCGGCGCGCTCGGGGTCCGGTCGCTTCACCGCGCGGGCCGGTTCTGGGGTGACGGTTCGGAAGCTGGACCGTGGTCCTGAGGACGGCTATCGCTCAGCCCTCGTTCCGGGGCTGAAGTCCGGTGCCGACGCCGAGCGGCTGGCCGAGGAGCTGGCCTTCGCATCGACTCGATTGGCCACGCTGGCTTCGCAACCGCCCGGCCTCTACGCCGAGGTTGCCGATCCCGCCGGCGAGCTGGAAGAGCGGGCCTGGCTGGCGTTCTTGATCGCCTACCTCGGTCCGCTCGACGGCGAGGATCCCTTCGCCGCCATCGAGCGGGCCCGCACGACCTGGAGCTCGGGACGGCCGCCGGCCCTGGAAGGCGTCCGTACCGGGCCGCGGGCAGCGCACCAGCCGGCCAACGACGGGCGTACCGTGGAGGCCTACCGGGCCTGGGCGGCGCGCGCGGGGTCGCAGAGCGCGGCCTTCACCGGCGAGCCGAGCTGGCCGTCGCAGCGGCGGTTCGCGCGGGCATTCGAGCGCCTCTCGCTTCCCGGTTTTCCCCGCGACGCGCGGTTTGAGCTGCTCACCACGCTGGGTCGGCTCGGGGTGTACGAGCTGCAGGCGGGAGCGCTCCAGCTGGGCGGTTCGGACACCGTCACCACCGGGGCCAAGCGCGCTCTGGGAATCGGCGATCCGCTGCTGCTGGAGCGGCGCGCCGCCGAGCTCGCCGGCGCCTGTGAGCTGCCGCTGGAGGCGCTTGATGTCGGCCTCTACAACTGGGAGCGCGGTTCGCGCGCGACCCTGGGGCTGGGCCTTGACTCAGAACCCGATCCGGGGGTGCTGGAGGCCACGCGCGGGGCGCTGGGGCTCTGATTCGGGGGTCCGCGGCGCTCCGTCCGGACCATTGCCTACCTTCTGGGCGTCCGCGTCCCCGAGCCGGAGCTGCAATGTCTCTCTGCTTCATCGAACCGCACAACGCCATCCGGGTCATCGCCGACTCGGTTGGCCGCGAGGCGCGCCGCCAGATCCTGGGCGAGGTGGTCCGCGCGTGGGTGGACGAAATCCCCGAGCCGGAGCTGGTGTCGCACTACGCCAAGGCGGTCGCCGATCTGGACGAGCACGATCTGTCGCTGCTGGCGGCCTGGCACGTCTCGCTGGAGGTCGGCCATCCACTGCCGAGCAAGGAGTTCCTGGTCAATGTGTTCCCGTCACTGGGCGAGAATCGCCGTGAAGCGCTGAAGATCGCCGCCGGTTTCCGCGGCGAGGAGGCGTTCGAAGCCGGCGTCGGCGAGGAGCAGGCGTTTGACACGGTCCTCCCCTGGCTGTCGGAGGAGCGGTGCGCCTCGCTGGCCGCGGAATGCCTCGAGCTGTACTGCTGGGACCGCCTCGGCGCCGAAAACTAAAGCCGCCGCTCAGCCCCCGGTCGTCAGCAGCGCCGCGCTGCCGCGCGGGAGCTCGACCAGGTAAGTGCCGGCACCGCCGCTGGCCGCGCGCGTTTGCAGCGGGCCCAGCGTGCCCGTGTAGGTCCGGCGCCCATAGCTGCGCCCCCCGAGGGTCACCCCGCGCTTGGAATGGACGCTCGGGGCCTGCATCCGCTCGACTGTGGCTGCGGTGCCGACGCCTCGCGGAAGCCGCACGGCGATCGTCCGGCTCCGTGACGGGTCCTTGTTGATCAGCACCACCCGCACGCGCCCGTCGGGAGCGCGGGTAGCCCACACGCTCACGTGGCTGCTCGTCTTGGGACCGCGCAGCCGGAGCAGCCGCGATCCAGGCGGCGACGCCTGCGCGAACAGCTGCAGGCCGTAGTAGACCGGCCTGACCCAGGCCCGCCAGCGCCCGTCGGAGCGGTTGAACTCGAACAGCTCGTAGGAGGACTTCGGCAAGGTGTGCAGGTTGACGCCGTCGACACCGGCGCGAGCCAGCGCGAACAGCGCGTCGGTGACCCACAGCGAGCTCGCGAACGTGTCGCTGATCCCCCGCTTGCCGCGGCAGGCGACGGAGTTGAGCTCGTCGACTCGGAGCTGGCGGTGCTCGGCGTGCGCGCTGGCAATCCACGGATGGAGGCTGGCGGCCAGCCCCACGGTCGCATAGCCGGCCAGCAGGTGCGAGACGGTCGGATACTGCGGTGAGCTGGGGGCCACGAAGCAGTTGCGCAGCGGGTAGCGGTGCACCGTCATCAGCTTCACGCGGGGCTCCTGACGCAGGAAGCCGGGGACGGTGTCGATCCACGAGTTCGCGCTCGGCGTCGGGCCCACCGCCAGGGTGGGTCCGGCCAGCGGCAGCGACGGCGTGGCGGCGGCGATCGCCCCAAATTCATCGACGAACTGCGGGTAGCCGTAGTCGGGCGCACGCGCGTGGATCCGGTCCCCGCCGGCGGTGTGGAAGACAGTCACGTTCGCGTACACGTTGGGCTCGTTGCCGATCTCGAGCGCCTCGATTGCGCCCCGGCCGAAGGCCTCGACGTACCGGCGGGCCTCGGCTGCCGCCAGCGACGGATCATTGGCGGCCAGGTTCAGACCGACGATGATCCTGGCCCCCAGCTGGTGAGCGAGGGCGCCCGTGGTCGCCATCCAGCTCGGCGTGAGCTGATAGCCCTCGTACCCCGGGGGCCGGACCCCCGGACCCGGGGCATACGACACGTCGGTGCTGTCGCCGCCGATCCGGATGACCGGGGCCTGTCCGGGGGCCACGTTGCGGATCAGCTGCTCCAGGACCGGGTTGATGCGATCAGGATCGGAGCCCGTGTAGGCCCGCACGGCCTGAAACTCGAACGAGAACCCCAGGAAACCGGCTTTGATCGGCCGCCCCACCACCCGATCGCTGACGCGAGCCACCAGCGCGCCGTGGGGGATCTTCGGCGTCCTCGCGGGCATCGTCGCGGTCTGGGCGCTGCGAGTCGCGCCCGGATCCGAGCCGTCAGATCCGCTGCCGGCGCTGCTCAGCACCACGCCTACCACCACGCCGAGCACCAGCAGCGTGGCCAGGCCGAGGGGAAGGCGCCATCGCATAGTCCGCGCGCGTCCCCGCTAATCCGCTTGCCGCAGCGCGGTCTCGATTTCCTCGATCGCCTGCTCGTTGGACTGGAAGTGGACGGCCTGCATCCCCAGCTCCCGCGCTGCGGCGCAGTTGATCTCGACGTCGTCGAGCATCAGCGTGGCGCCGGCGTCGGTGCCGAGCTGCTCCAGCGTCAGCTCGTAGATCCGCCGCTCCGGCTTGCGGGTCCCGACGAACGCCGAGTCAACGACCACGTCGAAGATCTCGTCGACCGGCACCATCGCGCGCCACCGGCTCTCCCACTCGCGGACATTGTTGGTGCAGATCGCCATCCGCAAGCCACGGCCGCGGAGATCGCGCATGTAGTCGATCAGCTCTTGGTTGGGGTTCAGATTGGCGAACCACCCCTCGGCAAAGCCGTTCATGTCGATCTGCCTGGAGAGCTGCTGGCTGAGCTGGGCCCCGACCGAGTTGATGAACTCCGCCTCGGTCAGGCGGCCCGTCTCGAGCTCGAACAGGGGGTTGGCGCCGTGCTTCTCGCCGACCGCCGCCATCGCCTTGCCGAGCTCCTCCAGTGGCACGCCCGAGGACTCCTGGTAGGCGACGAACGAGCCGAGCAGCGGCGACGTGAGCACGCCGCCGAAGTCGCTGATGATCCCCTCCAGGCGTGCCATAAACGATTAGAAGCGAGCCAGCAGGTACACGCCGGGGCCATCGAGTCCCTGGCTGTGACATCGCAGCGGGGAGGCGTACAGGCTCAACCCGGCCGCGCTCACCCCGGCACCGGTTCCGAGCGACTCGGCGGCGGCGCGGCGCGGGTACTGCTCCTCGCCTTCGCCGATCCACAGCTCGAGGCTGGCCCGCGACGGGAGCCCGTCGGCGGTGTAGGTGGTCGACAGCCGGGGCTCATCGACGTCGATCGCCTGGTCGGGGTCAAACAGGGTGGCGGTGAGCCGGTCGCCCTCCTGGCCCGAGCCACCGCGCGGGCGGAAAGCCAAGAGCGCCAAGGCGCGCTGTTCCTCGAACCATCCCCAGATTCCGCGGATCGAGTCAAGGTCAGCGCGGTCCAGAACGCTGGAGTCGCTGCGCGTGGCCGGGCAATCGACCGTGGTCTGCGCGCCGTCGAGCACGACCCTGCCGCGGGCCCGGCACAGCTCGCCGACGGCCGCCGGGCCGCGGGTCGCCGATCCGCTGGCCGCGATGCTCTCGCCGCCGGGCTCGGCCGGCGTGATCACCAGCTGCAGCGAGTCGCCGGCAAGCTCCCACTCGCCGTCTCGGCTCGAGAACCGCAGCGCATCGGCACCGCCGGCCGCGCCGGTCGCCGACCCGGCGCCGAACACCGCCGCCGGCTGGCCGGCGTCCACCGCGGTTCCCCAGGGGCCGCCTCCGAGGTCGCCGAACGACACGATCCGGACGCCGGACTCGGAAGTCGCGGTCATCGAGGCAGCGTACGCGGATCGACGTCGCTGGCGGTGGAGTCGACGTCGTAGGCCGAGGCGGGGCGACCGAACTGCGTCGCCTGCACGAAGATCCGGTTGCGCACGTTGCGCTGGACTCCGCGGCGGGCGATCGAGCGGATGGGCGGCGCCAGCAGCAGCAGACCGACCACGTCGCCGATGAACCCCGGCACGATCAGCAGCGCGCCGCCGATCAGCACCAGCGCTCCATCGGCCACTTCGCGGCCCGGTGGCCGGCCGGCGGCCACGGCCGCGCTCAGTCGCCTCCACGCCGCCCGTCCCTCGGACCGCATCAGCCGGGCGCCCAGGGGCATGGCGATGATCAGCAGCAGCACCGTGGCCAGCGCGCCGATCAGTGCGGCGACCTCGATCGCGACGAACACTTCGGCGATCAGCCAGAGAATCAGCAGCGGGAAGACGAACATGGTCTCTGCAAGGCTAGGACACTGCCGCTAAGCGCGGGTCGCCAGTGAGTGAAGAAGGGGCGAAGGACGGCGCTGCTAGGCCAAGGCGGTGGCCGGGCCTTCAAGCTTTACGCCCGGCATCCGGTGCAGGCCCACGATCTCGATCAACCGGCGGATCTGCGGCTGGGCGTCGCGCAGCCGCAGCGCGCGCCCCTGGGTCCGGAGGCGGCGGGCCAGCATCGCCAAGTCGAGCATCAGCGAGGAGTCCGCGAACACCAGGTCGCTGAGATCGACGATCACATCCGCCTGGGCCCGGATCGCGCGCGTCAGCGCCCGCCGTCGAGACCCCTGCGTGGTCCGGTCCTCGTCGCCGCAGCAGCGCAGTGTCGGCGGCTTGTCATCGAAGTCGACGATCGTGGAAACCTACCCAAAGGGGGCGATGGATAACCGTCTCGCGACGCAGGTCTCCTAGACTTTGTGTGCATGGCATCAGTTGACGAGGTGACCGACGCGCTGCGAGACGTCATCGATCCCGAGCTGGGCCTCGATTTCGTCGAGCTCGGCCTGATCTACGACGTCGAGGTCGACGGCGCAACGGTTCGAATCACATACACGCTCACCAGCCCCGGCTGCCCGATCGGACCCCAGGTCTCCGAGCAGATCGAGGAGTTCGTAGGCGAGCTCCAAGGCGTGCAGGAGGTCGAGCCGACGATGACCTTCACGCCGCCGTGGACCCCGGAGCGGATGAGCGAAGACGCCAAGTTCGCGCTTGGTTTCTAGGCCGTAGCGTTCGCGATCGGCCTGTAGCGGGTCTATAGTCGCTCCACTTCTAAGCGAAGGGGGCAACCTTGCGAAAGCTCTTCTCTGGCGTGCTGGTGGCGGCCGCGATGGCCGTTCCCGCCGTGATCCCGTCCGCGTAGGCCGCGAAGACCTGCCACAACGGCGACACGCACGCGATCATCGGCGGTAGACAGAAATGTCTGGGCCCTGGCGAGTACTGCGCGGGTTGTCGCGCGAACCGCCGACGTTGTATGAACGTGACACGAGCCAGCGCCCGGCCCCGGGGTCGCCGATCGCGATGCTGGCCGAGAAAGCGGAACATAAGGCCGGTTTCTCAGCCAGGATCGCTGGTCAGACGGTGAGCGGCCTCTCAGCCCGTCCTCGATCCGAACTTTCAGCCCCGAGCAGCTGGCTCACGGTTGTCAACTCGTGATCGCCAAACACACTCCGGGCGGGTTTGCGCGACGGACGCAACCAGCCTGGCCGCCTAACCCCGATCATTTATCCGGGGAAGTAGTCAGCGGTCGGGCCCGTGCAGCTCGCGGTCGAGGTCGATGGCCCGGATGTCGTGGTCCCCGGGCAGCTTGGCGAGCACCGAGGCCACCACGTCTCTGACGTCGTGCTCCTCGCGGCCGAGGTCGTCCAGCAGCGACTTGAGCGCGGTGTGGACGATCTTCATCTGGGCCGCGGTCAGCTCGAGCCGGAACGCGGGCTCGCCGGGGCGGATCAGATCTTCAGGCTCGAGCTCGTCAGGCGGGAGGAGATCGTCGGTCATGTCGGGCTCGAGGTGCTCAGCCGTCGGAGCGCTTGCGGGCCGGCCGTGAGCCGCGCTCGCGCTTGGCGCGCATGTCGGCGGCGGGACCGCGCTTGGGTCGCGCGTGGGCGGTGGGGACGATCGGTGCCGGGCCTCCCGTCGCCGCCGGCGGTGAGGCCAGCCGAGCGGCTGCGCTCGCCGACGAGGACGCACCCGACCGCGGGGAGCGCTTGCCGCGCGCGACCGCCAGCAGCTCTTGCAGCGCGGCGTCGATGCCCTCGGCGACCAGATCGATGTCGGGCAGCGCGTCGTAGTCGCCCAGCAGCCCGAAGTCGAGGCCGCCGTTGTAGGACATGATCGCGATCGCCAGCGCGTGGTCGTCGGGTAGGAAGGCGACCGGATAGAGGTCCTCGAGCTGGCGGCCGAGCACGTAGAGAGGGAACTGCGGGCCCGGGATGTTGGTCACGATCAGGTTGAACAGGCGTGTCGAGAAGTTCAGCCGCGAGGCCTGGGCCAGCACCGTCGGCGGAGCCAGGTTGTTGACCGCGGCCAGCGTGGCGGCGCCGACGGCCTGCTTTGACTCCTTGAGCCCGTCCATCGCGGTGCGGACGAACTCGAGTCTGGCCACCGGATCCTCGATGTAGACCGGCAGCGGCCCCCGCATCACCGTGATCTTGTTGCCGAGCGTCCCCTGATGGGCCTTGGTCCGCACCGAGACCGGGACCAGGGCGCGCATCTCGAGCCCCTCGGTGCGAACCCCGCGCAGGCGCAGCCATTCGGCGAGCGCGCCCGATACCACGGTCAGCACCACGTCGTTGACGGTGCCGCCGAGCGCGTCCTTTACCTGCTTGTAGTCGGCCAGCTCCTGGCGCACCACGGCGTAGCGGCGGTGCGGGCCGATGGGGACGTTGAGCGGCGTCTCGGGAGCCGGGTTGAGCCCCGCCCACACGATCTCGCCGACGCCCTCGACGGCATCGCGGACCAAGCCCAGCGAGGTCCCCGGCCGAGTGGCGGCGCCGACCGCGCGGGCGACGAGTTCGGCGGTGGTGGTGACCACGCCGCGGGCGCCGGCCAGGACGAGCTCGGCGCCGGACGGCTCTGGCTGCGGGCGCCAGGGCTCTAGATCGGCCTCCGGCGCACGCGGCTCGGGCTCCATATCGAACAGCACCGAGGCCAGGTCGACGCCCGAGACTCCATCCACGAGCGAGTGATGGGTCTTCGAGATCACGGCGAAGCGTCCGTCGGCGAGCCCCTCGACCAGCCAGTTCTCCCACAGCGGCTTGGCGCGATCCAGCTGCTGGGAGGCGATCCGCGAGGTGAGCAGGAACAGCTGCTCCTCGGTGCCCGGCGCCGGCAGCGCCGTATGGCGGACGTGGTACTCGAGGTTGAAGTTCGGATCGTCGACCCACAGGGGGCGCCCTGTCTCGAGCGGCGGGGTGGCGAGCTTCTGGCGGTAGCGCGGGACCAGGTGCAGCCGGCCGCGGACGTGGTCCAGGTAGTCCTCGAACGGGGGCGGCGGGCCCTCGAACAGCAGCACGCCGCCGATGTGCATGTGCGATGCGCGACCTTCCTGGTGCAAGAACGACGCGTCAATCGAAGTCAGGCGGTCGAGGTGCTGCTGGACCATCGGGATCCTCCTGCCGGCGTATACGAGCGACAAGCGTACCCGCAAGGCCCGGCACCGGTAGCCTTCGCTGCCGGATAGCTGACGATGGCCTGGGACTTCTCAACCGAGCCGGAATTCGAGCGCAAGCTGGAATGGATGCGCGGTTTCGTCCGCGAGCGGGTGTGGCCGCTGGAGACGCTGCACGACGAGCTCGGCTGGGACGGCCTGCAGCGGGCGGCGCGGGGGCTGCAGGACGAGGTCAAGGCCCAGGAGCTCTGGGCCGCGCACCTCGATCCCGAGCTGGGCGGCCAGGGCTTTGGCCAGGTCAAGCTGGGGCTGATGCACGAGATCCTGGGCTCCAGCCCGATCGCGCCGCTGATGTTCGGCAACGCGGCGCCCGACTCCGGCAATTCGGAGATCCTGGCGATGGCCGGGACCGCCGAGCAGAAGGAGCGCTATCTGCACCCGCTGCTGGCCGGCGACCTCAAATCGGCCTTCTCGATGACCGAGCCTGAGACGGCGGGCTCGGACCCCACGATGCTGCAGACCCGGGCCATCCGCGACGGCGACGAGTGGGTGATCGACGGGCACAAATGGTTCTCCTCCAACGGATCGATCGCCGACTTCCTGATCGTGATGGCGGTCACCGATCCCGACGCCCGCCCTCACCAGCGGGCCTCCATGTTCCTGGTCGACGCCGACACGCCGGGCGTCAACATCGTTCGCGACGTGGCCACGATGGAGCATCCGTACGACAGCTTCGGCCGCTACGGCAACCACGCCGAGATCCGCTACGAGGGCGTGCGGGTGCCCGCCGGTGCGCTGCTGGGCGCCGAGGGCGCGGGCTTTTTGATCGCGCAGCAGCGGCTGTACCCGGGCCGGATCCACCACTGCATGCGCTGGCTCGGGGTGGCGCGGAGGGCGTTCGACATGCTCTGCGAGCGTTCTCTGTACCGCGTCTCGCACGGGTCCCCGCTGGCCAAGCACCAGACGATCCAGAACTGGATCGCCGACTCCGAGGCCGAGATGCAGGCGGCCCGGCTGATGACGCTGCACGCGGCCTGGAAGATGGACACCGAGGGCGTGGCGGCGGCGCGCAAGGAGATCGCGCTGATCAAGTTCTACGGCGCCAAGGTGCTCCACGACGTCGTCGACCGGGCGCTGCAGGCCCACGGAGGACTGGGCTACTCGACCGATCTGCCGCTGGAGGCGATGTATCGCTTCGCCCGCGCCGCGCGGATCTACGACGGGCCCGACGAGGTTCATCGCGCCTCGGTCGCGCGGCAGGTCCTGCGCGGCTACGAGGCGCCGGCCGACGGCATCCCGAGCGAGCACATCCCGGCGCGGCGAGAGGCCGCGCGGGCGCAGTTCGCCGAGCTGCTCGAGGCCGTAACGGCCAACGATTAAAGCTCCTAGACTGGTTTCGATGTCCAACTCGGTCCCCGAGAAGATCCTGCTGGCCGCCCCGCGCGGCTACTGCGCCGGCGTCGACAGGGCGGTGCAGACGGTTGAGCGTGCCCTGGAGCGCTACGGCGCGCCGGTCTACGTGCGCAAGGAGATCGTCCACAACAAGCACGTCGTCGAACAGCTTCAGGCCCGCGGCGCGGTGTTCGTCGAATCCGAGTCCGACGTCCCCGAGGGCGCCACGGTCGTTTTCTCGGCCCACGGCGTGTCGCCCAGCGTGCACGCCGGCGCGCGCGAGCGCGGGCTGCACACGATCGACGCCACCTGCCCGCTGGTGACCAAGGTCCACGTCGAGGCCAAGAAGTTCGCCGCCGACGACTACACGATCGTTCTGATCGGCCATGCCGGCCACGAGGAGGTCGAGGGCACGATGGGCGAGGCGCCGGGCCACATCGTCCTGATCGAGGACGAGGCCGGCGTCGAGTCACTCGAGGTCAAGGATCCGCAGAAGGTCGCCTACATCTCGCAGACCACGCTGTCGGTCGACGAGACCCGCGCGATCATCAACCGGTTGCGCGAGCGTTTTCCCGCCATCGTCGGGCCGCGCACCGACGACATCTGCTACGCCACGACCAACCGCCAGGCGGCGGTCAAGCAGCTCGCCCGGAAGTCCGATCTGGTCCTGGTGATCGGCTCGCGCAACTCGTCGAACTCCAATCGCCTGGTAGAGGTGGCGCGCGAGCACGGGGCTGACTCGTACCTGATCGACAACGAGTCGCAGGTGCGCGAGCAGTGGCTCGAGGACAAGCGCGTGGTCGGTATCACCTCCGGCGCCAGCGCGCCCGAGGAGCTGGTCCAGCGCCTGGTGGACTTCTTCCGCCGCCGGGGGACCGAGGACGTGCAGGAGCTGGAGGTCGTCTCCGAGGACGTGCGCTTCATGCTCCCCAAGGTCATCCGTCAGGCGATCGCGACCGGCGCCTGACCGAGCCCCTCCCGGAGGGCCCAAGCTGAAAACGCTGGTCGTGTCCGATCTTCACCTGGGCTCGGTGACCAAGCTCGCGGTGCTGCGGGATCCCGCGCCGCGGGCGGCGCTGGTGCGGGCGGTGCGGGACTGCGACCGGCTGGTGATCCTGGGCGACCTGCTGGAGCTTCGCCACAGCCCCGAGCGAGACGCCCTGGTCGCCGCGCGTGAAGCGCTGACCGAGATCGGAGCCGCGCTCGGCCCCGAGCGCGAGGTGGTGATCCTCGCCGGCAACCACGATCACCCGCTGCTCGATGGCTGGCTGGCGCGCCGCACCCGCGACGGTCAGCCGCCGCCGATGGGGCTCGAGACCGAGGTCGACTGGGAGCCGGGCGAGCCGCTGGCGGAGATCGCGGAGTGGCTGTCGCCGGCTCGGGTGCGTGGCGCCTACCCCGGCATCTGGCTGCGCGACGACGTGTACGCCACCCACGGCCACTACGCGGACCTGCACCTGACGATCCCCACCATGGAGCGGCTCGCCGCCGGCGTGATGGGCCGGATCGTGGGGCTCCCGCCGGGCGGACCGCCGGCTCCCGCCACGGCCGAGGACTACGAGTCGGCGCTGGCGCCGATCTACGCCTGGATCCACGCCATCGCCCAGCGCGTGGATCCGCAGCGCGGCGGCACCCTGCACAACAGCTCGGTCAGGGGGTGGGTGGCCCTCACCGGACCGGGCCGTCGCAATCTACGACGGCGCTCGCTGACGCTCGCCTACCCGGCGTTGATCGCGGCCCTGAACCGCGCCAAGCTCGGGCCGCTGCACTCCGAGCTGACCGGCGCGGCGCTGCGACGCGCCGGCCTGCGGGGAATCGATCAGGCGCTGGACCGTCTCGGGGTTGCCGCCGAGCACGTGATCTTCGGTCACACCCATCGCGCCGGCCCCCTGCCCCACGACGACCAGGGCGAATGGCGCACCTGCGGCGGCGGGCGGCTGATCAACTCGGGCTGCTGGGTCAGCGAGCCCAGCTTCGTCGGAGCCCAGCCACACCGCAGTCCCTACCGGGTCGGCTTCTGCGTCACGGTCGAGGACCAGGGCCCGCCGGTGCTGTCCAATCTCCTGGACTGACGCTACGGAGCCAAGCCCGGGGTGAAGCACACGGCGTGGCAGCGCACCCCGTCGCCAAGCTCGAGCTCGAGGACGCCGGCGGTGCTGCGGGGGTGCGAGATCAGCTCGTAGGCGCCGGGGTGATCCACATCGACGGTGCGACCCCTCGCGCCGCCGACCCGGACCGTGCCCTCACCGTCGAGCACCGCCCACACTCCGCCGGCCTCGTACGGCCCCTCGTAGAACCCGATCACGTCCTCGCTCTGGGGCGAGAGGACGGCGTCGGGAGCGTCCTCGGGGCGCACGGGATCCAGCGGTGGCCGCTGCACCCCCAGCAGCTCCTGGATCGCCAGCTCGGTCTCGGCGTAGGCGCCCTCGCCGTAGTGATATTCGAACAGGCGCCCCTCCTGGTCGAACAGGTAGCGCGCGGGCCAGCCGAGGTTGCCGAACTCCTGCCAGAGCTCGAACTGGACGTCGACCATGACCGGGTAGACGACCCCGAGCCGCGCCACCGCGCGCTCCACCGCCTCGGGGTCGGCCGAGGGCTCGAAGCCGGCCGCGTGGGCGCCGATCACGCGCAGTCCGGAGTCGGCGTAGCGCTCGTGCCAGCCCTTGACGTAGGGCAGCGTGCGGACCGAGTTCGGCCGGCAGAAGTCCCAGAACTCGATCAGCACCGGGCGCCCGAGCTGCTGGTCGGACCGCAGCGGGGCCACGTTGATCCACGGCACTCCGGCGGGAAAGGGGGGCGCCACGATGTGGTCGACGGGAGCTCTCACCGGACCGGATCGTAGACTCCATCGACATAGATGCCGGATCGGTTATATTACGCCTATGGCATCTACGTGGGCCGCCCTCACCGATCCCCACCGTCGCGCAGTGCTTGCGATGCTGCTCGAACGGCCGCGCCCGGTCGGCGAGCTGGTGGCGGGGCTGGGGCTCACACAGCCCGGGACCTCCAAGCACCTCCGCGTGCTGCGCGACGCCGGACTGGTGCGGGTTCGCATCGACGCCCAACGGCGCGTGTACGAGGTCGATCCCGCCCCGCTCGCCGAGCTCGACGCCTGGCTGGCGCCGTACCGGCGGCTGTGGGAGGACCGCCTCGACGCCCTCGGACGCCACCTCGACCGAAAGGCCTACTCCGAAAGGACAGAGCAGACATGACCCAGACCACCGGCAATTTCACGCACGTCGACGGCCGCCCCGTGGTCCGCTTCGAGCGCACCTTCCCGCACTCCGTCGACGCGGTGTGGGAGGCGATCACCGACTCCGAGCAGCTCGAGCAATGGTTCCCGACCACCGTGGAGTTCGACTCGCTCTCGCCCGGCGCGGCGATCGCGTTCCGCTTCGCCGAGGATGCGTATCCCCCGATGACCGGGGAGGTCCTGGAGGTACGCCCCCGGGAGCGCCTGGCGTTCAGCTGGGGAGACGACCGCCTCACCTTCGAGCTCGAGGAGCGCGACGATGGCGCCACCTGCCGGCTGGCCTTCTCGGTCGTGCTCGACAGCGAGGACAAGGCCGCACGCGACTCGGCCGGCTGGGACAGCTGTCTGGACATGCTCGAGCAGGTCGCCGCCGGCAGCGCCCCCCAGCGGCCCGCGCGGAGCGACACCTGGAAGGCGTATTACGAGGCGTACAAGCGGATGGGTCTGCCGGCCACGGCCCCAATCCCGCAGTAGCCTGAAACTCCGGACCGACTCATCGCGGGCGCCGGTCCCACAGGCGCCGACGCCGCCTCCTCAGGCTCGACCGGCGGCGCTATACTCTGTGAAGTATTGAATCCCTACTGCATTTGAGGAGTTTCGCGATGAGTCCGTCCGGAGCCGAGGTTCTCCGCCAGATCAAGAGCAGGATCGAAGAGGTCGATCCGTCGGTCGTGCGGGAGCAGGTCTCCAACGGCGCGGTGGTGATCGACGTGCGCGAGGCCGAGGAGTGGTCGACCGGCCACATCCCCGGCGCCAAGCACGTGCCGAAGTCCTACCTGGAGTCGCGCGTCGAGGGAGCGGCTCCTGACCGCGACCAGCACGTGGTCCTGTACTGCCAATCCGGCAACCGCTCGGCCTGGGCGGCGCGGACCATGATCGAGGACCTCGGTTACGAGAACGTCGAGTCGATGACCGGTGGGTTCACGCTGTGGAAGGACCGCGGCTACGAGGTCGAGCAGCCCCGGACGTTGACCGCGGAGCAGCGCGAGCGCTATTCGCGCCATCTGCTGCTCCCCGAGGTCGGAATCGAGGGCCAGCAGAAGCTGCTGGACGCCAAGGTGCTGCTGCTCGGCGCCGGCGGTCTCGGCTCGCCCGCCGCCCTCTACCTGGCGGCGGCCGGGGTGGGGACGCTGGGGATCGTCGACGACGACGCCGTGGACCTCTCGAACCTCCAGCGCCAGGTGATCCACTCCTCAGAGCGCGTCGGGGTGCCCAAGGTCGACTCCGCCGAGGAGACGATCAAGGCGCTCAACCCCGACGTCGAGGTCAAGAAGTACGCCGTCCGGCTCGGTCCCGAGAACATCATGGACATCCTGCCGGGCTACGACATCGTCGTCGACGGTCTCGACAACTTCCCCACCCGGTACCTGCTCAACGACGCTTCGGTGCGGTTGCAGATCCCGGTGGTGTCAGCGGCGATCCTCGGTTTCGAGGGACAGCTGTCGGTGTTCAAGCCCTACGACGGGCCCTGCTACCGGTGCCTGTTCCCGGTTCCGCCGCCCGCCGAGCTCGCGCCCTCCTGCGGCGCCAACGGCGTGCTGGGGGTGCTTCCCGGGACGATGGGGCTGCTGCAGGCCACCGAGGTCATCAAGCTGATCCTCGGCGAGGGCGAGCCGCTGATCGGCCGCCTGCTGATGTACGACGCGCTGGCGGCGACCGTCGGCGAGGTCAAGGTCCGTCGCGATCCGGAATGCCCGATCTGCTCCCGTGAGCCGGACGAGATCTCCGACGACGAGCTCGGCGTGTTCCCGGACTACGAAGCGTTCTGCGCCGGCGCCCATTAGGCTCACGGCGATGGCGATCGTCAAGATCCCACCCGTGCTCCGCGCTGCCGTGGGCGGCGAGAAGGAGCTCAGCGCCGACGGCACCTCGGTGGGCGAGATCCTCCACTCGGTGGCCGCTAGCCACCCGGAGACCCAGTCGCAGCTGTTCGGCCCCGACGGCGGCCTGAACCGCTACGTCAACGTGTATCTCAACGACGAGGATGTGCGCGTTCTCGACGGTCTGGAGACGTCGGTCGGCGCCGGCGACACGCTGGTCATCCTGCCGGCGATGGCCGGCGGCGCCGCCTAGGCGCGGCGCGCCCGCGACGGCCGTTCCGACCTCGCTACACTTCGTAAAGCAATGGCCGCCGAGAGCTTGCAGAACAAGCCTTGCGGAGGACGCTACGGCGACATCGTCCAGGCGATCGGCCACACGCCGCTGGTCGAGCTCAAGCGCCTGAGTCCGAAGCCCGGCGTGCGGATCTGGGCCAAGCTGGAGTCGCGCAACCCCACCGGCTCGGTCAAGGACCGGGTCGCCCGGGCGCTGATCGAGGACGCCGAGGAGAAAGGGCTGATCCGACCCGGTCAGACGATCCTCGAGCCGACCTCCGGTAACACCGGCATCTCGCTGGCCATGATCTGCGGTCTCAAGGGCTATGACCTGAAGGTGGTCATGCCGCGCAACGTGACTCCGGAGCGGACCGAGCTGCTGCGCATGTACGGCGCCGAGATCGTCTATTCGGAGGGGTCCAAGGGCTCCAACGGCGCGGTCGAGAAGGCGCTCGACATGGCCGAGAAGGACGCCTCGTACTACATGCCCTACCAGTACGGCAACCAGGCCAACCCGGAGGCTCACTACGAGGGCACGGCGCTCGAGATCCTCGAGGAGCTCGACGAGGTGGCGGCGTTCGTGGCCGGCCTGGGGACCGGAGGGACGCTGATGGGCAACGGCCGCCGGCTCAAGGAGGAGCTCGGCGACTCGGTGAAGATCGTCGCTGCAGAGCCGATGCAGGGCGAGCCGGTCCAGGGTCTGCGATCCCTGGATGACGGGTTCATCCCCCCGATCATCGACCTCAGCCTCCTGGATCGCAAGATCTTCGTAACCAACTACGACGCGATCGTCTGGACGCGCAAGCTGCTCGACGAGGAGCGGCTGTTCGCCGGGGTTTCCTCCGGCGCGATCGCTCGGGTGGCGGTGCGGATCGCGGGCGAGCTCGACGAGGGAAATGTCGTGTTCATCGTCTGCGACGACGGGTGGAAGTACCTCTCCTCTGGGATCTACACCCGGCCGGTGGAGGAGATCGAGGATCTGGACTCCACCGTCTGGTGGTGAGCACTGAGGGCGGCGCGCCGCGCCGCGAGCTGCTGGCAGGCGCCGGGAGCGCCCTGGCTGCCGGAGCGGCCCTGGGGCTGGCGGGCTGCGGGGGCAACAAGCACGTCCCGCGCCAGGCCGTCAAGACGGCGCCGCGGCACATCCGGCGCCGGGATGTGAGGCTCCTCAATGCGGCGCTGGCGCTGGAGCGTCGCACGATCGCCGCCTACACGGCCGGGATCCCGCTGCTGGAGCACCGTGACCAGAAGGCCGCCAAGCAGTTTCTCAACGAAGAGCTCCAGCACACCGGGGAGCTGTTGGGGCTGATCAAGGCCGCGGACGGGATCGCGCCGCCCCGCGCCGACTCCTACGACATCGGCCACCCCCGTGACGCCGCCGGCGTACTGGCGCTGCTGCACGAGCTCGAGCGGGCCCAGATCGCCGGTTACGTGAAGGCGGTCTCGAAGCTGTCGCCGGGGCCGGTCAGGGCCGCCGTGGCGTCGATCCTGTGCAACGACGCTCAGCACATATCGTTCATTCGCCTCATGCAGGGGACCACTCCGGTGCCCTCGGCGTTCGTGACCGGAAGCGAGTAGTGGCCGGTGGACACGGGCCAGTCGAGCACCCGGCGCGAGCTGCTGGCCTACGGGGCCGGGATCGCCGGCGCGGCGTTGCTGGTTCCGGCCTCCGCGCCGGCGGCCGGCCGCGCCGCCACCGAATCCGAGGCCGACCGCCTGCAGCGCCTGATGAGCGTCGAGCTGCTGATGCTCTACACCTACCGCCAGGTGATGGCGTCATCGCTGCTGAGTCCGTCGGCCCGGCGGGCCCTGGCGCCATTGCGGGCCAACGAGGAGGCCCACATCCGCGCGCTCGGGGCGCGTCTCTCGGCGCTCGGCGGGGTCGCCCCCTCCCCGCCGGCGAGCGTGGCCGGAGCCGACAAGGCCCTGGCCCACCGTGAGGTGTCGGGGCGCCTGGGGAAGCTCAAGGGCGCCAAGGACGCGCTGCGGCTGCTGCTGGCGGTCGAACGGGTCACGGTCGGCGCCTACTTCGTGGCGCTGACCAAGCTCGAGGATCCCGGGCTGATCACCCTGGCGGCCGAGATCATGGCCAACGACGCCCAGCACGAGGCGATCGTCGGCGAGCTGCTGTATCCGGGCAAGGCCGGCCAGGCGGTGCCCTATGGGCTCGTGCAGGGAGTTCAGTAGCCTCCGGGCGGCGATGCGGATCGCCCGCGAGCTCTACGACGAGATGGTGGCGCACGCGCGGGCCGATGCGCCCAACGAGTGCTGCGGGATGATCGCCTCCCGGGACGGGACGGCGGTCAAGATCTACCCGGCCGAGAACGCCGCCGCCAGCCCGCTTCGCTACGAGATCGACGGCCGCGAGCAGTACCGGATCCAGATGGCGATCGACGACGCCGGGCTCGACCTCGGCGCGATCTATCACTCCCACACTCGCAGCGCGCCGTATCCATCGCAGACCGACATCAACCTCGCCTTCTATCCCGACGCGCTTTACGTGATCGTCGGGCTGGCCGCAGATCAGCCGGAGGTGCGGGCCTACGAGATCCGCGACGGCCGGGTGACCGACGCGGAGCTGACGCTGGCATGACAATCGGGGGCCGGGTACCCGAGCGAGTGCTCGTCTGCCCGGGCTGTGGCTCGCGGTTCGGCGCCGACGAGCGGTTCTGCCCTCGTTGCAAGCTGCCGTTGACCCTGGAGGATCCCGGTGGCGGTTACCCCGAGCCCGTCTCGGCCACCCATGCCCGCGCCCGGAAGATCAAGCCGCAACTGGCCGAGGGTCAGCTGGTGAGGGTGGTCGGGGCCCACAACCAGGCCGAGGGCGAGTTCATCCAGGGGATGCTGCTCGAGGAGGGCGTGCCCAGCCTGCTGCGCCGCAGCGCCGGCTTTGACGTCCCGGACTTCCTGGCCGCCGGTCCCCGCGACGTGATGGTGCCGGCCTCGGGCGCCATGACCGCCCGCGAGGTGCTGCTGGAGGCCGAGCTGATCGGCCCCGAATCCGTGGGCCGGCCGGTCGCCCCGGGACGGCTGCTGGTGGGGCTGCTCGTGGCGCTGGCGCTGGGGGCGCTGATCGTCTGGCTGATCACGCTGCTGGGGCACTGAGTCCAGCCAGGCGCGAGCGCCAGGCGTCCTCGGTGTGGGACAGCGAGCGGCCCCCGAAGGCCCTGGTCAGCGCCGCACGGGCGCCCTGGGGATGCAGCCTCATGCAGAACCGGGCGGCGGCCTGCTCCCCCTGCTCGCGGGCCAGCAGGTCGATCACCGTTCCCCCCAGCAGCGGCGCATCGCGCAGCCCGGGCGGGAAGCTGGGCCGGCCGCCCTCACGCAGGCGGCGGGCGATCGCCGGCCGGGCGTGCTCGGTCTGCCCTGAGAACCAGCGCGCCCCGCCCTCCAGCAGCCACGCCCAGCGCAGCTCGCGCCGGACGCGGATCGCCGTCATCAGCCCCTGCAGATCCCTGTTGTTCTCGGCGATCACACGGCGCGCGTAGAGAGCGGCGGCGCTCAGCGCCAGCATCTCCCGGGAGCCCGGAACGTTGGAGGCTCGGGCCCTGAGAATCGACGGGGCGAGCATGTGCAGCTCGTGCGCGCCCGCCCAGCCGGCCACGTACCGGCGGGCCGCCGGCGCCGTCGACAGCCACATCAGCGGGAGCATCGGGTTGGTCAGCGTCAGCGCGGCCACGCCGCGGTGCAGCACGACCGTGACACCGTCGAGCGGGCGCGGGAACAGCCCCTCCAGGCGATCGCGGGCGATCTCGAGCGAGTCCAGGACGCGCCGAGCATCGCGCGCGTCATCCGAATCGTGGCGGGCCCGAAACGAAGCCGAGGCAGATTCGTCCCACGCCATGGGCGCTGCAACGAGCGGTGCCGGCGCGGCCGCGGCGGCTCAGACCAGCGCCGGCTGGCGATCGGAGGCGATCGACGCGATCTCCTCCGAAGCCCGCTCGAACTCCTCGTCGGACAGCACCGGGGTGCCCTCGAACGGGAGGTCGCGCGTCAGCTCGAGCCACGAGCGGCAGCCACCGTACTCGTCGCGCACCTTGACGGTCACCGGACGGGGGATCCGGTAGGTCCGCAGCAAGATCACGTGCAGCGGGTGACGGCGCTTCCAGGCCAGTCGCTTCTCCGCGTAGTCGGTCGTCCAGACATAGAACGGCGACAGGGCATCGACCGCGCGGCGGTCGGAGACCGTGAAGTGAGCGGCGACCTCGGCCCAAGCGCGAATTCGCACGCGGTCGGGCTGGGCCAGCTCATCGCCACGGTGCAGCGCCTGCGGGTGGGGCTCGCCATCGCTCCACACCCCCTCCTCGAGCGCTCGGGAGAGCTCGGGGCGGTGGGATTCGCGTACCAGATCGGCGCGCTGATGGTCAAAGGTGGGATACAGGAAGAAACGCTCGTAGTCGAGCTTGAAGTGCTTCTCGGGTTCACGAATACCGCCCTTGCGCAGAGTCAAGAGCTGCTCGCCTTCGGCAAGCGCCCGCACAGTGACGGCCCATTCTTTAAAAGCAATCGGCATAGAGAAAGTAAGGGGAAGACAGGGGTTTTCGGGTTAAATCCCGCACGCGCAGCTCACGCGACCGTCAGCGACGGGACTCGTCGATTGTAGGCGACAAGCTCCGGATTGCCAAATGTTCCTGCAATGCGGCGATTTTTGGAGTGCTGTAGAAAGCCAAAGCTACGCTGCCGTAGCACCGAAGGGCATCGCCGGCCCGCCGATCGGCCCCCGGCCCGGCCTAAAGCTCGGTTCCGGCCAGGCCCTGCAGCGGCTCGATGATCGCCGCGAAGTCGTCGTCGCCGTGGCCCAGCCCCATCCCCGCAGACAGGATCTCCCGGGCGAATGCGGCGCTGGGAAACGGCACCCCGAGCCGCTGACCCTCGTCCAGGCACAGCTTCACGTCCTTGAGCATGTGCTCGAGCTTGAACAGCGTCGTGTAGTCGTGCTCGCGCATCGGGCCGGCCTTCAGCGACAGCATCGCCGACCCACCGGCGCCCGCGCCCAGGACATCGACCACGGCGTCGAGGTCGACACCGGCCTTGGCTCCGACCAGCAGCGCCTGGCCGACCACCGAGGCGTTGGCCGCGGCGACCGCGTTGTTGATCAGCTTGACCATCTGGCCGTGGGCGAGCGGCCCGGCGTGGACGATCTTCTCGCCCATCGCGTCCAGCAGCGGGCGGATGCGCGCGAAGTCCTGGCTCGAGCTCCCGACCATGAACGTGAGCGTGCCGTCCTTCGCCTTGGGGGAGGAGCCGGTCACCGGGGCGTCGATCAGCGTCAGCCGCCGCTCCTGCAGCGCCGAGGCAATCTTCTGCGTCGCCGCCGGTCCGATCGTCGAGCAGTCCACGAACAGCGTGCCGGGCGCGGCGCCGCCGGCCGCGCCTTCGTCTCCGAGCAGCACCTGCTCGACCTGGTCGCCGTCCACGACCATGGTGAACACCACCGAGGCCGTGCTCGCGGCCTCGGCGGGTGTCGCGGCAAGCTGCGCGTGGTGCTCGGCGGCGAACTGCTCGGCGGTGGCGTGGGTGCGGTTCCAGACCGTCAGCTCGACCCCGGCCCGGGCCAGGTTCGCGGCCATCCGCGAGCCCATGATGCCCAGCCCCAGAAACGCGACCCGTTCGCTCATCGTCGAATCATCGCGCGTCGCGGCGGTTACGTGTCGCGCGCTCCTCAGCGCCCAGAATCGCCGGCACCGTAGCCGCCGCCCCCCGGCGTCTCGATCCGCAGCCGCTGCCCGGACTCGAGGTCGCCGATCGCCTTGGCCGCGAGCTCCTCGCCGTCGAGCCGGTTGCTCCCCGGCTCGCCGTCCCCGCCGCCTTCGGCGCCGGGGGGAGCATGGCGGCGGCGCTCGGTGATCAGCGAGTAGCGAAGCGGCGCCAACGCTTCGAGCTCGCGAATCACCCCGTCGCCGCCGCGGTGGGCCCCGGCGCCTCCCGAGCCGCGCCGCAGCGAGTACTCCATCATCCGCACCGGGAACTCCAGCTCCAGCGCCTCGACGGGCGTGTTGAGCGTGTTGCTCATCGCCACGTGGACGCCGCTGGGGCCATCGGCGTCCTCGCAGGCGCCCTGGCCGCCGCCGATCGTCTCGTAGTAGACGACGTCCTCGTCGCCCAGGGTGACGTTGTTCATGGTCCCCTGACCGAGGGCGCGGCCGAAGGCCCGCATCACCACGTCGGCGACGCGCGAGGAGGTCTCGACGTTGCCGCCGACCACCGCGGCCGGGGAACGTGCGTTGAGCAGGCTGCCCTCCGGCGCAATCACCTCGATCGGACGATACGCGCCGGCGGTGGCTGGAATATCCGGGTCGGTGAGAACGCGTACCGCGAAGTAGCACGCCGAGCGGGTAACGGCCAGCGGACAGTTGAGGTTTCCGTCGTGCTGGTCGGCGCTGCCGGTGAAGTCGAGTGTCAGCTGCTCGCCCTCCACGGTGGCCCGCAGCGTGATGCGGAGGTCTCCCTCCCGGGCCTCCAGGACGTCCTCGGCCGTCCGCGTGCCGTCGTCGAGCTCGTCCAGGCAGGAGCGCATCCGCCGCTCGGCGTAGTCCAGCACGGCGTCGAAGGCCTCCTCCAGCGCCCCGGCGCCGACCCGCTCGTGCAGCTCGGTCAGCCGGCGGGCGCCGACCCGGCCGGCGGCGAGCTGCGCCCGGAGGTCGGCCCGTCGCTGGTCGGGCCTTCGCATCTGCGCCACCAGCTCGTCGATCGCCGTCTCGTCGAGCACCCGTGGCTCGATCACCACTCCCTCGTCGTCGAGCGTGGTGCTGTCGGCGGGCATCGAGCCCGGCGTGGGGCCGCCGACGTCGGCGTGGTGGGCGCGGTTGGCGGCGAACGCGATCAAACGGTCGTCGACGAACACCGGAGTGATCACGGTGATGTCGGGCAGGTGGGTGCCGCCGCGGTAGGGATCGTTGAGAATCCATGAGCGCTCCGGAGCGTGCTCGCAGTCGAGCACGGCCGCCACCGCGGCGGGCATCGCGCCGAGGTGGACAGGGATGTGCTCGGCCTGCATGACCATCTCCCCGGCCGGCGTGAACAGCGCCGTCGAAGCGTCCCGGCGCTCCTTGATGTTGGCCGAGTGCGCCGAGCGGATCAGGACCGCCCCCATCTCCTCGCAGATGGAGCGGAGCGCTCCGCTCAGAACCTGAAGCTCGACCGGGTCGGTCACGCGGCCCGCTCCAGCTCGATGGTGCCCGACTCGTGGACTCGCCCGATCCAGTCCGGCGCCACCAGCAGCGTCGACTCGGCCAGCTCCACCACCGCCGGTCCCTCGATCGCTGCGCCCGGCGCCGGTGCCCCGTGCCAGACGTCGAGCTCGATCTCCGAGCCATCCAGCCAGGCCCGGCGCCGGCTGTGCTCCGGTTCGGGATCCTCGTCGCCGGGCGTCAGCTTCAGGTCGGTGGGTTGCAGGGCCGCGGTGACGCGAATCGTCACGAGCTCGAGCTGCTGCTCGGAGTCGTGGTAGCCGTAGCGATCCTCGTGCTCGGCCTCGAACGCCTGGCGCAGGTCATCGACCTCGGGCTCGACGGCGCCGGAGATCGCGAGCTCGAACGCCTGCCCGCGGTAGCGCAGCTCGTACGTCGCCCGCAGCTCGGCGTCGGGCTCGGAGAGCGCGCTGCGCGCCTGGTCGCCCAGCTCGGCCACGAGCTCCGCGATCCGCTCGGCGCGCAGGTCGTCGCCGGCCAGGAACACGCTTCGCTGGACGTCGCGGCGGCGTGGCGAGACGACCAGCCCGAGCGCCGAGAGCACCCCCGAGGCGCGCGGGCAGAGGATCCGGCCGATGCCCAGCTCCTCGGCGATCCGCGCCGCGTGCAACCCGCCGGCGCCGCCGAACGCCAGCAGGGCGTAGCGGCGGGGGTCGATCCCGCGCTGGACCGTGACAACTCGCAGGGCGCGGACCATCTCGGCATTGGCGACGCGGACGATTCCCTCGGCGGTTTGCGTTTGATCGAGGTCCAGCGCCTCGGCCAGCGAGGCGATCGCCTGCTCGGCGGCCCCGCGGTCGAGCTCCACGTCGCCGGCCAGCGGAGCGTCGGGCGACAGGTAGCCGAGCACGAGGTTGGCGTCGGTCACCGTCGGCTCGGTCCCGCCGCGGCCGTAGCAGGCGGGGCCGGGCTCGGCGCCCGCGGAGCGCGGCCCCACCCGGAGCGCGCCGCCGCCGTCGCGCCACGCTATCGAGCCGCCTCCGGCACCGACCGTGTGCACCGCAACCATCGGCAGCGCCAGCGGCCGGCCGGCGATCGTGCCCGAGCTCTCCTCGCGCACCGCACCGGCGTCGACCACGCAGACATCGCAGGAAGTCCCGCCCATGTCGAAGCACAGCGCGTTGTCGTGGTCCGCCGCCCGGGCCACGAACGCCCCCGCCGCGGCGCCCCCGGCCGGTCCCGAGAGCACAGTCCAGGCGGCGTGATCGGCAGCGGCTGCGACGTCGATCAGCCCGCCGTTTGACTGCATGATCGACGGCTCGGGAATCGACCCTTCCTGGCAGCGCTCCAGCAGACCCCGCAGGTAGCCGGCCAGCAGCGGCGAGAGCGCGGCGTCGACCTCGGTGGTGGCGGCCCGCTCGAACTCGCGAAACGTGCCCACCACCTCGTGCGACAGGGAGACGTGCACATCGGGCAGCGCTTTACGGATCGCCTCCCCGATGGCCTGCTCGTGCTGCGGATGGCGGTAGGAGTGCAGCAGCACCACCGCGATCGATTCAGGCTGCGCCGGCTTCAGCTCTTGCACCAAGGCGCTCGCCGCGTCAGCGTCGAGCTCGCGCAGCGGACCGTCGGGGGTCATCCGTTCGGGGGCTCCGAAGCGCATGTCGGCGGCGATCAGCGGCGCCGGACGGGAGGCGCACAGCCGGTAGAGCTCGGCCCGGTCCTGGCGCCCCAACTCGACGATGTCAGTGAAGCCCTCGGTGGCGATCAGCGCCGTCCTGGCGCCGGTGCCCTCGAGCAGCGCATTGGTGGCCACCGTCATGCCGTGCGAGAAGCCCTCGATCTCGGATGTGGAACGACCCGCCCGCTCGCAGGCCTTCTCGATCGCGGCGAGGACGCCCTGGGACTGGTCGCTCGGGGTGGTTGGCGCCTTGGCGGTGATCAGGCGGCCGTCGAACGCCAGGACGGCATCGGTGAACGTTCCGCCCACGTCGACGCCCAGGAGCATGGGCGCAAGATAGTGGTGCCGGTCGGCAGTGTGCGGAGACGCCGGCGCTAAGCGGCCAGCGGGACCTCGATCTCTTCGGTCTCCGCCAGGTGCTGGTGGGATGGGCAGTAGCCGTTGTGGGGCAGCGGCATGCGCTGGCACGGCGTGCCCTTGCGCGTGCTGGCGCGGCACTGCAGCGGATTACCGTAGAGGTCGTAGCCGTTCTGGGGCTGGCTGCGCAGGAACTCGTCGGCGCACGCCAGGTAACGCTCGATCACTCGGAGCACCCGTGGCTGAGCGCACATCGGGAAGTAGGCCCTGATGTCGGTGAACAGCGTTCGCGACGGACGGGCGAAGTAGTGACGATCGGTCGCCAGTCGCTCAATCGCCGCCTCACAGGCGCGCAGCACGCGCTCATGGTTGGCGTGCGGACACACGCCGTGCGGATCTTCGATGATGTCGGACGCGATCTCCCGGTAGATCGCACGACTAAAGCGGTACATATGGTCTCCAACTCCTTTCGGCGCTCCCTGCCCGCGCCTTCCTCTAGCTCTGGGCGAGTATTCCCCGAAGTTGTGAATTTGGAGACATTCCAGATATTAACCGCACGTTAAGCGGAAAATCGGTCTCTCCTCAAAGCTGCTTCTGGGACAACTTCGGGGTTTGTGGGCAACCTGTTGCCGGTAAAACCCGCTCGGGGCCCGGTTGTTGCGGTCGGGACCGAGCGGCGAGGGGTCGGTTCCGGCGGTCAGGCCCAGTCGGCGAGGGGCCGTTCTTGCGGTCAGGACCAGGCGGCGAGAGAGGTCTCGCCGCTCGCGTGGAGCGTCACGTGGCGACCGTCCAGCGCCGGGTCGCGCTCGGGGAAGTCCGATCGCTGGTGGGCCCCGCGGCTCTCCTCGCGGGCCAGCGCCGAGCGCGCGATCATCCGCACCAGGGGGTGCTCGTCGACCATCAGGCCCCGTAGCCCGTCGCCGCTTCGCTCCAGGCCGGCGTAGCGCCACAGGGCGGTCCGGGAGCGTTCCGAGATCGTCATCGGCAGCTCGGGCGCCTCACCGTCGTGGGCGGGCGCGGCGGCCGCCGGTGCCGTCGAGCCATCCGCCTCGGCCACTGCCGAGCGTGCCGCGCGGGCCCCGAACACGAAGCACTCGCTCAGCGAGTTCGAGGCCAGGCGGTTGGCGCCGTGCAGCCCGGTGCACGAGCACTCCCCGACGGCGTACAGTCCGGGCAGCGACGCCCTGGCATCGAGGTCGGTGGCGATCCCGCCCATCATGTAGTGCGCCGCCGGGGCCACCGGGACAAGCTCGCGCTCGGGGTCGAACCCGGCTCGGCGCAGAGCGCCGACCACGTTCGGAAACAACGCCGGATCGACCGCCCGCATGTCGAGACCCACCGATCTGGCGCCGGTCGCCAGCATCTGCTGCTGGACCGCGCGGGCGACCTCGTCACGCGGCGCGAGCTCGTCGATGAACCGCTCACCGGCGGCGTCGAGCAGCAGCGCTCCCTCGCCGCGCACGGCTTCGGTGACCAAGAAGCCGTCGGCGCCGTTTGCACCCACCACGGCGGTGGGGTGAAACTGCATCAGCTCCAGGTCTGCCAGCTCCGCCCCGGCGTCGGCGGCCAGCAGCAAACCGCCCCCGATCGCCCCGGCCGGATTGGTGGTGCGAGCCCACAGCGCGGCCGCCCCTCCGGTGGCCAGCACGATCGCTCGGGCGGCGATCACCCGCTGACCGTCGAGCAGGATCCCCACGGCCCGGCCCTCGGCGGTCAGGATCCGCATCGCCCGCCGTCGTTCGAGGACCTCGATCCGGTCGTCCTGGGCCACCAGCGCCGAGAGCTGGCGGATCAACCGGCGACCGGTGGCCGCACCGCCCGCGTGCACGATCCGGCGGACCGCGTGGCCGCCCTCGAGCCCGAGTGCCAGCCGGCCGTGGCGGTCGGCGTCGAACCGGACGCCGAGCCCGGTCAGATCCTGCACCGCCTCGGCCGCCTCGTCGCAGAGCACGCGGGCCGCCGATTGGCGAACCGCGCGCCGCCCCGCCGCGATCGTGTCGGCGAGGTGCCGGTCAGGGCTGTCCTCGGCGGCCAGCGCCGCCGCCAGCCCGCCTTGGGCCCAGTAGCTCGAGGACCCGGCCAGCGGCGTCGCCGAGACGATCGTCACTCGTGCGCCCCGGCGTGCTCCGCACAGCGCCGTGTAGAGGCCGGCCGCGCCGGCCCCTACGACCGCCACCTGGGTCTCCGAATGCGCCACTGACAGGTACGGTACTCGCCGATGGCCACCGCCCCTGTGTTTCTGGAGCATCCGTCGTCACTGGCTCACGACACGGGGCGACACCCCGAGCAGGCGGCGCGGATCGTCGCCATCGAGCGTGAGCTCGACAGCCGGGAGTGGCTCGGGTTCGAGCGCGTTCGCTCGCCCGCCGTGGAGCGCTCGGCGTTGCAGGCGGTGCACTCCGAGTCATACATCGCGATGATCGAGCAGGCGGCGGCGCGCGGTGGCGCCCAGCTCGACCTCGACACGATCATGAGCGAGGGCTCATTCGACGCCGCGCGGCACGCTGCCGGCGGCGCTGTCGCGCTGGTCGACGGGCTGCTCGAGGGCTCGGTCCCGGCCGGGTTCAGCGCCCATCGGCCGCCGGGCCATCACGCCGAGCCGGCCCGTGCGATGGGCTTCTGCCTGTTCAACAACATCGCCGTGGCGGCCCGGCACGCCCTCGACGCCCACGGCCTGGAACGGGTGCTGATCCTCGACTGGGACGTGCACCACGGAAACGGGACCAACGACATCTTCGCCGCCGACCCGCGCGTCCTGTTCTGCTCGATCCACCAGTCGCCGCTGTGGCCGGGCTCGGGCGCGGCGTCCGATGTCGGCACCGGGGACGGCCGCGGGTTCACGGTCAACCTGCCGGTGGGCGCCGGATCGGACGACGCGGTGTTCCGCTCGCTGGTCGACCACGTGGTGGTCCCGCTGGCCCGCGGGTTCGCGCCGCAGCTGATCCTGATCTCGGCCGGCTACGACGCTCATCGCGACGATCCGCTCGCCGACTGCGGCGTCACCGAGGCCGGCTACGCCGCGATGACGGCGTCGATGCGCGCTGTGGGCGGCGAGCTCGGGGCCCCCGTGGGCGCGGTGCTCGAGGGCGGCTACGCGCTTGTCGCCCTGGCGCGATCGGTGGCGGCGACGATGGAAGTGCTGGGCGCCTCGGTGGTCCCGGCGTCGGAGCCGGCTCCGGTAACCGATGTCGCCCGCGAAGCGGCCGATCGGCTCGGTGAGTGGTGGCCCCAGCTGGCCCCCGGGGGCTCACGGCAGGGCAGCTGACCGGGGTCAGCGCGCCGGGCATTCACCGGGCTGAGCGCCGACTACTGACCGGGGTCAGCGCGCCGGCCGTATTCCCGGCGATGGCGAGCGCGACCAGCCGGCGACGTCCCGCACGCGTCGGCGCCTCAGGCACCGAGCAGCCGCCGCCAGGCGGCCAGGACCCGGGCGGCCATGCGGTCGGTCGAGTACGGCTCGGCGTGGGCGCGGCCCCCGATCCGCGGATCGGCGGCCTTCAGATGAGGCGTGAGCGCCGCCCGCCAGCGCTCGGCGTCAAACGGCGCACACAGAGCCCCCGTGACCCCGGCCAGGGCCTCGGGCGCGATCCCCACGGGCGTGGCCAGCACCGGAACGTCGCAGGCCAGCGCCTCGAGCACCGCCAGCCCGAAGCCCTCCCGCTCTGACGGGGCCAGCACAGCGTTGGCGGCGTTGATCCACAGCGGCACGCGCTGGGGCTCGATCCCGTCGAGCGCGAGCAGCGGGGTATCGCCGGCAGCCTGGAGCGCAAGGTCGTAGCGCTTCTCGGCGCGAGCCGGATCAGCGGGGAACAGGAGGTAGGGCCCCGCGGGATTCAGACCCAGGGCCTTCCTGGCCTCGGCGCGCGGGATCGATCGGAAGCGCGGCAGCTCGACGCCGGCCGGCAGCACGGCAACCCGGCTTCGCGGGGCGGCCCACCGCGGGATCCGCTCGGCGAGTGGCTGCGACACCGCCCCCACCAGGTCCGCAAAGCGCAGTCCGGCCAGCGTGATCGGGCGCGAGCGTGGATGGGCGAGATCGGTGCCGTGCACGGTCACCACCCGGGCCCGACCCCGGGCGGCCAGCGCCGGCCACTGCGAGAGCCCGAAGTGAGCGTGGACGATGTCGAACCGCTCACGGCCGTAGCGGCGGCGCAGCTCCACGGCCGCGTTGAGGTACGCCGCGGCGCCGCCGGGGTCAAACGAGAACACCTCGATCTCGGCCTGGCCGGTCCGCCGCAGCGCCTGGACCTGGTCGGCGACGAAGCTTCCGAGGGCGGGACGCTGCGGCGTGGGATACATGTTGGTGACCACCAGCGCGCGCATCGCTCGTGGGCGAGCGTACCCAGTGGCGGCATCGGTCCGGAGCCGCCGGCTGTGGTCCGGGCGGCGCGGGTGGCGCCCGTCCAGCGCCGCCGCCTCTGCCACCATGCAGCCGTGCCCCCAGTCTGCGATCACCCGGTCGCCGTGTTCGATTCCGGCGTCGGGGGCCTCACCGTGCTGCACGAGCTGCTGGTCTCGCTGCCCGCCGAGGACTACCTGTACCTGGGCGACACCGCGCGCCTTCCGTACGGGAATCGCACGCCCCAGGAGCTGGTCTCGTTCTCGATCGAGATCGCCGACCATCTGCTCGAGCAGGGCGCCAAGCTGATCGTGGTGGCCTGCAACTCCGCCAGCGCCGCGGCGCTGAGCGCCGTCCAGAAGCACCTCGACCAGCGCCGATACGACATCGACGTGATCGGCGTCCTGTTGCCGGCCGCCCAGCTCGCCGTCGCGGCCAGCCGGAGCGGCCGCCTGGGGCTGCTGGCCACCCCGGCGACCGTCGCCAGCGGGGCCTACGAGCGCACCGTGCTGGCCGCCGATCCCCACGTCCACATCGAGAGCGTGGCCTGCCCGGATCTGGCCTCGGTGATCGAAGCCGGCTTTCCGTTCGACGAGCAGCTCGTCGAGACCGTCCGCGGGTACTGCGCGCCGTTGCGAGAAGCCGAGGTCGACACGGTGATCCTGGGCTGCACCCACTTCCCGCTGATCGCGCCGATGCTCCAGCGGATGCTGGGCCGCGGCGTGACTCTGGTGGGCTCGGGCCCAGGGGTGGCGCGCAGCGTGGAACGAGCTCTGGCGTCCCGCGGACTGCTGAACCCGCGCCGCGACGAGGGCAGCTATCGCTTCCAGACGACCGGCGCCGTGGAGTCCTTTCACGCCCTGGGCACGCGCTTTCTGCAGATGCCGCTCGGCGAGGTCAGGCACGTCGAGCTGACGTCTAGGCTTGCGGCATGACCGCCACCGCTCCCGAACGCAGCTACGGGCGCGCCACCGACCAGCTTCGCCCGGCCACGATCGAGCCGGGATTCGTGCGGACGGCGACCGGATCGGCGCTGATCTCGATGGGCGAGACGCGGGTCATCTGCACCGCCTCGGTCCAGGACAGCGTGCCCCGCTGGCTGGCCGGCTCCGGCCGTGGCTGGGTCACCGCGGAGTACGGGATGCTCCCCGCCTCGACCGGCGATCGCAAGCAGCGCGACGTCTCCAAGGGCCGTCCCGACGGACGCACGGTGGAGATCCAGCGGCTGATCGGACGCTCCCTGCGCGGCGTGATCGACTTCTCGGCGCTCGGCGAGCGGACGGTCTACGTCGACTGCGACGTGCTCCAGGCCGATGGCGGCACGCGCTGCGCCTCGATCACCGGGGGCATGGTGGCGCTGCGGCTCGCCTGCGACCGGTTGGTGGAGGAGGGCCGGCTCGGCCGCACGCCGCTGACCGGGACCGTGGCCGCAGTGTCCTGCGGGATCGTGGGCGGCGCCGCGCTGCTGGATCTCGACTACTCCGAGGATTCCACCGCCGAGGTCGACGCCAACGTTGTGATGACCGGAGACGGCGGGCTGGTCGAGGTCCAGGCCACGGCCGAGCGCACGCCGCTCTCGCGCGCCCACCTCGACGACCTGCTGGCGCTCGCCGCGCACGGAATCGACGAGCTGCGCGGGCTGCAGGACGAGACGGGCCCGGTCGCCGCTTCCTGAGCGATGGCCGCACCAGCGTCGCTAGTACTCGCGACCCGTAACCCGCACAAGCTGCGAGAGTTCGGTCGCCTGCTGGCACCGGCCGCCGTCGACGTCGTCGCCTTGCCCCCGGACGTGCAGCTGCCGCCCGAGGTGGGGGAGACGTTCGCGGAGAACGCGCTGCCCAAGGCGCGGACGGCCGCGGCGGCGACCGGCGCGGTGGCAATCGCCGACGATTCGGGAATCGAGGCGCAGGCGCTGGGCGGCCGCCCCGGGGTGCGATCGGCGCGATACGCCGGTGAGGACGCCACCGACCAGGAGAACCTCGACAAGCTGATGGGCGAGGCGCCGGCGTTGAGTCCCCTGCGCTACGTGTGCGCGCTGGCCTACGTCGATCCCCGGGCCGGGATCGAGCGGGTGTTCTGCGGCTTCTCGGAGGGGCGGCTGGCGACCGAGGCCCGTGGCGGCGGCGGATTCGGCTACGACCCCGCCTTCCTGCCGGATGGGGACTACGGTGACCGGACCATGGCCGAGCTCACCGATGCCGAGAAGGATGCGATCAGCCACCGGGGCGCCGCCGTGCGGGCGCTGGTGGACTGGTGGCGCGGAGCCCGGTGATGGTCGCCGACGCCGCCGCCCGGGCGAACGAGGCCAGGGTCAAGCAGCGCACGGCTGCGCTGTCGGTGATCTCGAACTCCAGCCTGATCCTGCTGAAGGTGATCGCCGGGACGATCACCGGGTCGGTCGCGATCCTCACCGAGGCCGTGCACTCGAGCATCGACCTGGTCGCCTCGGTGGTCGCCTTCTTCTCGGTCCGCAAGGCCGACGAGCCCGCCGACGAGTCGCACCGCTACGGGCACGAGAAGATCGAGAACCTGGCGGCCGCCATCGAGGGGATCCTGATCCTGATCGGCTCGGCGGCGATCGCCTTCGAAGCGATCCGGCATCTGATCAACCACGGTCACATCAAGAACGTGGGACTGGGCATCGCGGTGATCGGGATCTCCCTGGCCGCCAACCTGATCGTCTCGCTGCGGCTGCGGCGCGCCGCCCACGAGACCGGCTCGCCCGCGCTGGCCGGCGACGCCGCCCATCTCGGGACCGACGCGCTGACCTCGGCGGCGGTGCTGATCGGCCTGGTGCTGGTCGACGTGACCGGCGCGCAGTGGATCGACCCGGTGATCGCGCTGCTGGTGGCGACCGTGATCGTGGGCACCGGAGTGCGCCTGCTGGCCCAGTCCACCCGCGTGCTCGTCGACGAGTCGCTGCCGCCGGCCGAGGTGGAGGCGATCCAGGCGGCGATCGTGGACTTCGCCGCCCACGGCGTGGTCGGCTACCACGAGCTGCGCACCCGGCGCGCCGGCGCCCGGCGCTATGTCGACCTGCACGTTCAGTTCCGGGCGGGGACCTCGCTCGAGGACGCCCACCGCACCGCGCACGACCTCCAGGACCTGATCGGCTCCCGCCTGGCCGGCACCGATGTGCTGATCCACCTCGAGCCCGAGGACCGGGTGCGCCCCGGCGAGGTGCTCCCCTCCGAGCCGCCCCGGGCTCAAGTCGACGGCAGCTGATTCGGAGGCCGCCGGGTGCCCGGTGGGGGCATCGCGGGGACGTGGGTCATCCTGGTTCGCGTAGCGGAACCCAGATGACCCACGTCGTCTCCTGGGGTCCCCCGGCGGTCGCTTTTGGGGACCCGGTCGCCTCGTGGGGTCCCCGGCGGCCGCCTTTGGGGACCCCGGTGGCCTCCCCGGGCCCCCAGGCGGTCGCCTCTGGGGGTCCTCCGGCTGGTGCTCAGGTCAGGTTGATCGCCGCCGACAGCGCGACCGCGAACGTCACGCCGGCGTATCCGTAGTAACCCTGCAGCACCAGGATCAGCACAGCCACCAGGGAAGCGAGCGCGGTCGCGAGCCATCCGATGCGGGCGAGGTCCACGGCCGCATTCTCGCGTGCGGGTCCGATGGCTGCCGCGTGCTCCGCCCCCGAACCGGGACCCCGACCGCCCCCGACCGGGGTGCCCGCTACGTTGACGGCGCCGAACAGGCTCAACCGATTTCCGCAATTTGCGGATCCCAGACCGCGGTTTGGCCCGATCCGGTGCTCGCCGTGGCGAGAATGGCTCGGACCCCGGACATCGCGGGTGGATCATCGTCCGCCGACCGTGTTAGCTTCGGGCCTTCCTACCACCTGTGAAGGAGGAGCAAGTGACGAAGTCTGAATTCGTAGACCAGGTCGCGGACCGCGCCGGCTTGAGCAAGAAGGACGCCGGAGACGCAGTCGACGCGATGCTGGAGACGATCGAGGGCGCGCTCAAGCGCGGCAGCGATGTGACCTTCTCCGGTTTCGGCAAGTTCAGCGTCTCGCAGCGCAGCGCGCGCGAGGGGCGTAACCCGGCCACAGGCGAGAAGATCCAGATCGCCGCCTCCAAGGTTCCGAAGTTCACCGCCGGCGCGGCGCTGAAGAAAGCAGTCAAGTAGCGACGGCGTTCTCACCGGAGCCGAGCATCTCGGCGTCTCCGGCCACCGTGAACCAGGAGACATTCGGCGACCGGCTCACCAGTCTCGTCGCCGAGCGCAGTTCGCAGATCGTGCTGGGGCTGGACCCCGACCCCGGTCACCTGTGGCCTCGAGCGATGCGGGCCGCCGAAGGGATCGGCGGCGGTCCGGCTGAGCAGACCGCCCATGCGGTGCTCGCCCACTGCCGGCTGCTGATCGAAGCCGCCGGCGAGCAGTGCGTAGCCGTCAAGCCGCAGGTGGCATGCTTCGAGCGGCTCGGGGCGCCCGGTTGGGCGGCGCTGCGAGCGGTCGTGTCGGCGGCGCAGGAGCGTGGACTGCTGGTGATCGCCGACGCCAAGCGCGGCGACATCGACGTGTCGGCGCGGGCTTACGGTGAGGCGTTCTTCGGGGGTACCGAGACTCCGTTCGGCGCGGTCCCCGGTCTCGGCGCCGACGCCCTGACCGTCAACCCGCTGCTCGGAGCTGACTCGCTGGCGCCCTTGGCGCAGGCGGCGCGAGCGAACATGGGTGGGCTGTTCGTCCTGGTTCGCACCTCCAATCCGGGCGCCGCCGACGTGCAGGAACGGGAACTCGCCGCCGGTGGTGTGGTGTCCGACGCACTGGCCGGCCTGGTCGACGCGCTCGGCGGACCGGGAGTCGGCCCCACCGGACTGTCGGACATCGGCGCGGTCACCGGCGCCACCGCCCCCGATCGCCTGCAGGCGCTGCGGCGGGCGATGCCGCACGCGCCGTTCCTGCTTCCCGGGGTCGGGGCACAGGGAGGCCGGGTCGAGGATCTGGCGGCGGCATTCGCGCCGGGGCCGGCGGGCGGCCTGGTGTCGGCCTCCCGGAGCATCGTCAATGCGCACGAGAAGATCGGCGGTGATCCGGAGGGAGCCGCGGCGCGCGAGGCGGCCAGGCTGCGAGCGCTGGCGTGGGGGATGTCGACGTGAGCCGCGTCCGGGCGGCGGTCGTGGAGCGCACGGGAGTTCACCGATCGCCCCGCAGTCGCGGTCGTGGACCGCTTTGCGGCGGCGGTCCGGCGGCGATCGTGCAAGCCCCGCCGGCTCCCGCTTGTATGATCGCCGGGCCATGCTGGCAAAGAGCGCGCGCCTGCTTGCGCCGATGGCCCTTGCTGCCGTGGCCGTAGGGGTCTACCTGGTCGTGCACAGCAGCATGGCCACGCATCCGCACACCCAGGCCCAGTCGACCGGGAGTGTCTCCACGCCGCACAAGCCCGCTCGCCGGCGTCCGCATCCCAAGTTCTACCTGGTGAAGGCGGGCGACACGCTGAGCTCGATCTCGGTCAAGACGCATGTGCCGATCGATCGGCTGTTGAGCCTGAACCCGCTGGTGTCGCCCAATAGCCTGCAGACCGGACAGCGGCTGAGGCTGCGACGGTGAGCCGAGCCGCTCGCCGCCTGCTCGCCACAGTACTCTGCGCAACCGTCGCGCTGGTGTTCGCGCCTGCGCAGGGGATGGCGTCTTCGCCGCCGGCGCTGAGCGTACGGGGAGCGATCCTGGTTGCCCCCTCCACCGGCCAGGCACTGCTCGCGGTGCACCCCAACCGGCAGCTCGCGATCGCCAGCGCGACCAAGCTGATGACCGCGCTGGTGACGCTCGAGCATGTCCATCGCCTGGGCACGATGTTCGCCGCGCCCGACTACTACTCGGCGGCCACCGACTCGCAGATCGGGCTGGTGCCCGGTGAGCGGATGAGCGTCCACGATCTGCTGCTGGCGCTGATGCTCCCCAGCGCCGACGACGCCGCCGAGGATCTCGCCTACAACGTCGGACACGGCTCGGCGGTGCGCTTCGTGGGGATGATGAACGCGCGGGCGCGGGAGTTGGGCCTCCGCCACACTCATTACACGACCCCGATCGGACTCGATACCCCGGGCAACTACTCGACCGCGGCCGATCTGGTCAAACTTGCCGGTTACGACCTCACCCACTCGCCATACTTTGCGCGAATCGTCGACCTCCGCAGCGCGGTGCTGCGATCTGGAGATCATTCTCGTTATGTCGTCAACCGCAACGTCCTGGTCGGAGAGGTGCCATGGATCGACGGCGTCAAGACCGGGCATACCGCAGATGCTGGTTACGTCCTCGTTGCATCTGGGCATCGAGACGGGATGACACTGGTCAGCGCCGTGCTCGGGACCACGAGCGAGGGGGAGCGCGACGCCAACACGATGGCCCTGCTCGACTACGGCTTCGCCCACTTCCATCCGGTGGCGCCCGTCCACGCCGGCGAGGTCCTGGCGCGCCCGACGGTGCGTGAACGGCCGGGCGTGCGGGTCCCCGTGATCGCTGCGCGGAGCTTCACGCGGGTCCTTCCCCGCCACGCGCGCGTGGAGCTCCGCCTGCACGCGCCTCGCCAGTTGACCGGGCCGCTGCGCCGTCATGCCGACGTCGGGACCGTGGTGGTGCTGGCCAACGGCCGCCCCATCGCCCGCGTGCCGCTGGTGCTGGCGCGGACGCTGCCCGCAGTCAGCGGCCTGACCCTGGCGGCCCGAGCCACAAGCAAGCCGCTGATGCTGGTGATCATCGCGATCGTGCTCGCCGCGGCGATCGCGTTGATCGTCTCGCGCCGACGCCGGTCGCGGGCGGCCCGTCGCAGTTTGGAGGCAGCATGATCATCACCGTGACGCTCAACGCCGCGATGGACAAAACCCTCGAGGTACCGAGCTTCACCCCGGGCCGCCGGCACCGTACGGTCGATCAGACCACCATGCCCGGCGGCAAGGGCGTCAACATCGCCCGCACGATCAAGCAGCTCGGCCAACCGGTGATCGCAACCGGCCTCGCCGGGGGAGCCACCGGCACCAGGATCGTCGAGGCGCTCGACGCCGAGTCGATCCTCAGTGACTTCGTGCGCATCCAGGACGAGTCGCGGACCAACACCGCCGTGATGGATCCCACCACCGGCCTGCAGACCGAGATCAACGAGCGCGGCCCCGCGGTGTCGGGCCAGGAGTTCGCGCTGTTCTGCGAGAAGCTGCTCTATCTCAGCCAGGGAGCGAGCATCTGCGTGTTCGCGGGCAGCCTGCCGCGAGGCATCGAGCAGGACGTCTATCACTCCCTGATCCGCGACGTGCGCCGGCTGGGGGTGACCACGATGATCGACACCGACGGCGAGCCGCTGCGGCTGGCGATGCGCGCCGAGCCCGATGTCGTCTCGCCCAACGAGCTCGAGTCCGAGGAGCTCGTCGGCCACGAGTTCAACGACGCCCAGGACCGCGCCATGGCCGTCGTCGAGATGACGCGCCTGGGCGCGCGCGAGGCGATCATGACCGTCTCTGACGGCTGCTACGCCCGGATCCTGGAGAACGGTGCCTCCACCCTCCACCGTGTCCGGATCGAGGAGCAGGAGGCGCGGTCGGCGGTCGGATCGGGCGACGCCTTTCTGGCCGGCTTCGTCGCCGCCCGCTACTCGGGGCAGGAGCCGGTGGAGTGCCTGCGTTTCGGAGTGGCCTGCGGCGCCGAGTCCACACAGCACTTCGGGGCCGGGATCATCGACCCCGGGCGGGTCGACCGGCTGCTGCACGGGGTGGAGACAGAACGGCTGGAGATAGGCGCCGAGATCGGCTGAAAACAGGGGCGCAACCTCCGGGATTTCGTCTCGGTGGCGGGGCTGGGCGGCCTCAGGCCACTGCTAGCATCGACCGTCCGATGGTTGCCGCCACGACCCTCCAGCTCCTGTCCGCGCCGACATCTACGATGCCGTAATGGAAGTCGAGATCGGCCGCGGCAAGAAGGCCCGTAGGGCGTACGGATTTGACGACATCGCGATCGTCCCTTCGCGGCGCACCCGCGACCCTGACGACATCGACATCACCTGGACGCTCGGGCCTTACCGGTTCGAGCTGCCGATGCT
>DASXZB010000038.1:0-22439 GCA_036502145.1 Solirubrobacteraceae bacterium
GCTCATCGGCGGGGTGCCCCCGACCGTACCTCAACTACCTCCATCCCGGGATCGAACCACATTCCGAGGGCTCTGTCATCCATCTCTAATGGTTCCTCAACTATTGGACGCGGCCGGATACCCTGGCGGCTGGCCCTCGTAGCTCAATGGATAGAGCACGCGCCTCCTAAGCGCGGGATGCAGGTTCGATTCCTGCCGGGGGCAAATTAGACCATCCACCGCTCGGCGGGTGGCAGTTTGCCACCGGGCCTGCGTGCTACGGTCAGCCCGCCCTCGTGTCAGAGACGCTTGAAGCCCCGCCGATCCCGGCCTCGGCACCCGCGAGCACCGAAGCCCCTGTAGCGCCCCAGCCGTGGACGCTGCGCTTGTTCATGCGCCGGCATCCCTGGTGGAGCGCCACGGTGGCGCTGGCGCTGCTGTCGATCGTGACCGTCTACTGGGCCGGCACGCGCCCGGGATTCGATCCCTACGGGTGGCTGGTCTGGGGCCGCCAGACGCTGCTGGGGTCGCTCGACACCAATGCCGCGCCGTCGTGGAAGCCGCTGTCCTACATCTTCACGGTCCCCTACGCGCTGGCCGGCCACCGGCTCGAGCTCCGGCTGTGGATGATCACTGTGGTCTTCGTGTCGCTGGGCGGGATGCTGTTCGCCGGGCGGATCGCCTACAAGCTGACCGATGCCCCGCCCCAGCGCCGCTGGGCCGGGATCGCCGCCGGGGTGTTTGCCGGACTGGCGCTGCTGGGGCTGCAGGATTACGCGCACTACGTCCTCAGCTCGCAGTCGGACCCGATGATCGTCACGCTGTCCCTCGGCGCGATCGACTGCCACCTGTACAAGCGCCACCGGGCCGCGATCGCGCTCGGGGTCCTGGCCGCGCTGGGCCGCCCGGAGGTGTGGCCGTTTCTGGCCCTGTACTCGATCTGGTGCTGGCGGGCGGTCCCGTCGACGCGCTGGTGGGTGGCCGGCGGCCTGGCGGTGGTCGTGGTGCTGTGGTTCGGGATTCCGGCGCTCACCTCGCGCAGCCCGTTCGTGGCCGCCTCAAACGCGCTGGGCTCCGGCCGACGGCTGACCAACGACAAGGTGTTCGGGACCGTGGGGCGGTTCTTGGACCTCAACGAGCTGCCGGTCGAGCTCGCGGCGCTGGTGGCGGTGGGGTTTGCGGTCTTGCGCCGCGACCGGGTGGTGCTGGGGTTGGCGGTGGGCGTGGTGCTGTGGGTGGTGGTCGAGATCGCGTTCGCCCTGCACGGCTGGCCGGGGTTGGGCCGCTACATGTTCGAAGCGGCCGCGGTGACGGTCGTGCTGGCGGGGGTGGCGGTGGGTTGGCTGCTGCTGTTGGGGTCTGAGGCGGGTCGGTCGTTGCCGGTGCGGGTTCCGTCGTGGGTCGGCGCTGTGGTGGTGGCGGTCCTAGTGGTGAGCCTGCTCCCGGCAGCGCTGTCGCACCTGCGCAGCGAGCACAGGGACCTGCGCCAGCAGCGGCTGCGGACCGCCGAGATCAACCGCTTGGCGCCGGTGGTCTCGCGGCTGGGCGGGGCGGCGCGGCTGCGGGCCTGCGGTGAGCCGCTGACCCGGCTCGAGTATCAGACGATGCTGGCCTACACGCTTCAGATCAACGTCGCCAAGATCGGCTTCAAGTACGGCCAGGCGATCGCGCACGGCAACCCGATCGTGATGTACACCCCGACCTCGCACGGGTGGCTGGTGCAGGCGATGCACCAGACCAGCCCGGGGTGCCGGTCGTTGCCGACGGCCGGCTGAGGCGTCGCGGGCTGCTTGATCCTCCGCGTCGGCTTGAGGTCCGGGCTGGCTTGATCGTCCGCGTCGCAGGCGTGGGCGGCGGGCCCTGCGTTCTGTGACAAACCCGGACTCCGCCGCCGGATTTGTCGCCATCAGCCCGTCACAGCGGCGTCTGGTGACAACCTTGGGCCCGCCTGTCGGTTTTGTCGCAGAATCAACCCCGGTCAGGGCAGCCACAGCCGGCCCGGGCCCGGGAAGGCGCGCGCAACGCCTGCGCCTGGCGCGAGCCTGCCGTCAGCGCGCCGCAGCCCCCTACCCCCGGTCCGGACGCTCCGGATAGACCTCGTCGATCGTCGTCAGCGCCCGGAACGGCGCCCCCGCGGCCGCCTGAACCGCTGCCGCCCCCCCGGCCAGCCGGTCGCAGATCGCCAGCACCCCGCACACCTCGTGCCCCTCCTCGCGCAGCGCCTCCAGGGCGCGGATCGTCGAACCGCCGGTGGTCACCACGTCCTCGACCAGCATGCAGCGCTCCCCGGCCTGGAGCAGTGGACCCTCGATTCGCCGAGCCAGGCCGTGATCTTTGACGTCCTTGCGGACGAAGAAGGCCTTCACGTCGGCTCCGCCGGCCAGCGCCGCGCAGGCGATCGGGTCGGCCCCCATGGTCATCCCGCCCACCGCCGTGGCCGACCACTCCCGGGCCTGCTCGGCCACCAGCTCGGCCAGCGCGCTGAAACCGGGGCGCAGCAGGATCGCGCGCTTGGCGTCAACCAGGTACTGCGCGGTGGCGCCGCTGGTCAGGACCACCTCGCCGATCACCAGCGCGTGCCGGCGGAGCTCCGCCAGCAGGCGCTCTCGGGCCGACCCACCGCTCACCGGATCAGTAGTAGACGTCGACCACGTCGCCGTAGTTGAGCCAGTTGAAGACCGAGATCGCGTCGACGATCGGCAGCCGCATGCAGCCGTGGCTGGCCGGATAGTCGGGCGCCGGGTCATACCCGTGAATCGCGTACCCGCCGTAGAAGAAGTCCGAGTAGTACATCCCATCCGGCAGGTAGCCGGGCGTGCGCTGGTCGACGTGGAAGTGGCCGAGGATCGTCGGCGTCGAGGGCTTGCCCGAGCTGATTGGGTAGATCGCGTAGACCTTGGAGCCGTTGACCAGCGCCAGTAGCTGCTTGCTCAGATTGCCCTCGGCGTGGGTGCCGCCGCTGGGATCGTGGACCTTGAAATGCCCGACGCCGTCGAGGAGCGCAGAGGTCGTGGCCGGATCGAGGTTCTGGGAGGTGCCGCGGCCCAGCAGCCGGTGATAGGCGTCGATCGCCAGGCCGGTCTGCTGGTCATAGACGCCGGTCTGGGGGATGTAGATGTGAAGCGCGGCCAGCCGTTGCTGGACCAGGTCCACGAACGTTCCGCGCGCGCCGAAGCCGGCGTGCTCGGCGACCGAGGCGACGCCGCGCTGGGCCAGGAAGCCGAGCATCTGCGCCGTGCGCGCGTGCATCGCCCTGATGTGCAGGACCCCTGTGCCGGTGCTCTTGACCTTCGCGGAGAAGGCTCCGAAGCTGCCGTGGGCCGACGGCTTGATCCGCAACCGGTAGGACTTGATCAGTTTCCGCCCCAGGTACGCCTTGACGTTCACCCACTGGCCAGGAACGTAGGGCCGCACCACGCCACTTACGTGCATCAGCCGGTCCGGCACCGTCACCGCGCCGTGACGCACGAAGAACGCGTCCTTGAGAAACAGGGTCGCCGTCGAGCGGACCGCCTGGGCGACTGGCGGCTTGGGGTTGGTCTTGCCCTTGGCCGGCTTGGTGCTCGGCTTGGAGGCGGCAGTGGTGGTCGCCGGCGAGCCGGTCGTAGCCAGCGAGGCGGGGGGGCCGGTGGGCGCCGCCACGGTGGAGGCGGCGGTCGCCGACGAGGAGGAGGGACCGGCGGCAAGGGCGCCGCCGGCCCCGAGGGCGAGCGACGCGATCGCGGCGGCCAGAGCCGCGGCTGTGGTAGCGAGATGACGGCTCATGCGGCGAAAGTAAATCAGTCAACCAACCCCGGCGCCGCAACTGTTACACCAGCCGTGGCCGCCCCCCGGCGAGCGCGGCTTCGGCGGCCCGAGGCGCAGCACTCAGGCCAGCCGTGGCTGACCCGCGCTGAGCGGCCCGGTGATGGCCGCCACCAGCAGCCAGCTGCCCAGGGTCAGCCCCACGATCTCGACGGCGTTCCAGTTGAGCTGGTTGACGCCCAGGGCGAGCGCGTTGTTGGCGCTGTGAAGCGCCATGCAGGGATACAGCGAGCAGGTGCGCCAGCGGACGATGCAGAGCACGAAGCCCAGAAAGCCGAGCGGGATCAGGTACTGCAGCGCCGCCGAGCCGGTGTGGGCGAGCCCGAACAGAATCCCGGTGATGATCGCCGCGATCCAGACGCTGAGGTCGCGGCCGGCGATCCGGACCCCTAACCGCCGCAGCGTGCCGAACAGAAATCCGCGGAAGAAGAACTCCTCGGCGATCGGCGCGATCACGCACACGAAGACCGAGGCGCCAACCAGCGCGGCGGTGCTGTGCTCGGCGCCGAGCTCGCTCGGCAGCTTGTCGCTGCCATGGAGGTGAAAGACCGCGCTGTAGACCGCAGTGACCCCGTAGTAGCCCACCACCGCGATCAAAAACCACTTGATGGCGAGCCGAAGTCTGACCGGGCGGTAGCCGAACGCCGCCCAGCCGGGCCGCCCGCGCAGCGAGGCCAGATACAGGGCCGCGGCGACGAAGCCGAGATCGAACACGACATCGCCGATGATGTTCACGGCCGGAGGCGGGTGGGTGAGGCTGGCCCCGGCGGCGTGGGCCACGATGTCGACCAGGATCGTGGCCAGGCCGCCGAGCCCGATGCCCAGCGCGACCGCGGCCAGTGCGGTCCAGACCGGCCACGGCGGGATGTCGGTCGCTGGGCCCGCCGCTGGCGGCGGTGGCGCAGCGGCGGGCGGGTCGACAGCCGGAGAGGGAGGCTGGCTGGGCATCGGCCGCAGGGAGGTTAGGCCAGCTCAGCCAGGCTGGCGATCGTTCTCACCCCGGCCGGCCCCGGCCCCCCGTCGCGGCGCAGCAAAACCGCCTGGACTCCCGCCGCCCGGGCGCCGGCGATGTCCTCCTCGACGCTGTCGCCGACATGAACCGCTTGCTCCGCGATGCATCCGGCGCGGGCCAGCGCGGCCTCGAAGATCGCCGCCGCGGGCTTGCGCGCGCCGACCCCGGCCGAGGTCACCACGTCGTCGAGCAGCGGCTCCAGGCCGACGCGCGCCAACACCGCGACCAGCGAGACGTCCCAGTTTGAGACCACCACCACTCGCTGGCCGCGATCCCGGGCCGCGGCCAGCGCCACCGGGGCGTCTGCAAAGGCGCTGAACTGCAGCGAGCTCAGCAGTACCTCGGTCAGCGCCTCGACCTCGACAGCCGCGAGCTCGGACGGGAGCGCGGCTCGCAGGACTTCGGCACAGCGCCGGCGCAGAGCGCGCAGGCTCGCCTCGTCGCGGCCGTCCTGCAGGTGAGCGCGGTAGTAGCCGATCTCGGCGGCCAGGGCCTGCCCGGCCTGCTGATCGGAGATCGAGACCCCAAACCGGCGAGCCAGCTCGCGGCGCAGAGCGGGTGCCGGGGGCGCCAGCGCGACCAGTGTTCCCAGCGCATCCACCAGCAGGGCGTTTGCAGTGCGGGTTGCCGTTCGCGGCATTGCGCCAGCGATCTTGGCACCGTTGCAGGACCCAGAACCGGGGGAACGAAAAAGCCCTTGCAGGTACACTGGCTTGTTGCTCCGGCGACGGTCGTGCGCGCCCGCAACGACCCTCGAGCCGGAGCCGCTCCGCCCAGACCGAATCCATGAGCCGACGCGAACGACAGCGGCGCCGCCGGCGCAACGAAGGTTCCCCGCTCTTCAGAGCGTTTGCGCTGGCCGGCGTGCTGGTGGTCTCGGCGATCACGGTCGGCGTGCTGGCCGTGGCGGGCTGGGTGGTCAACGTCGCGCAGTCGGCGCCTGACCTCAAGACCCTCAAGCCGCAGATCCCGGGCTCGCCTTCGCAGGTGTTCGCCGCCGATGGAACCTCGCTCGGGTACATCTGGTCCCCGAGCCTGCACAACAAGGTTCCGACCAGCCAGATCCCCCAGGTGGTCAAGGAGGCGACGATCGCGATCGAGGACCGCCGCTTCTACCAGCACGGAGCGCTGGACTACCAGGGCATTCTGCGGGCGGCGATCAAGGACGCATTCAACGGTGGCAGCCTCCAGGGCGCGTCGACGCTGACCATGCAGCTGGTCGACAACGTCTACCTCCCCCAGCACCTCCGGGCCCAGCGAGATCTCAAGTACAAGATCGTGCAGGCCAAGCTGGCCGAGCAGCTGGAGGGCGAGCACTCCAAGAACTGGATCCTGGCCAGCTACCTCAACGACGTCCCCTACGGGACCGTCGGCGGGCAGACCTCGTACGGGGTCGGCGCGGCGTCGCAGATGTTCTTCGACAAGCGCGTGCGCAAGCTGACCCTGGCCCAGGCCGCGCTGCTGGCCGGTTTGCCTCAGGCGCCCTCGCAGTACAACCCGTTCCTGGACAAGTCCGCGGCGCGGCACCGGCGCGCCGAGGTCCTGCAGGCGATGGTCCAGGCGGGCTACATCACCCAAGCAAAGGCTGACGCGGCCGCGCGCACGAAGCTCGACGTCAAGCCGAGCTCGGCCTATCAGGTGCGCCAGCAGCCCTACGTGTTCGACTACATCCAGCAGGCCGTCGCCAAGGACCTCTGTCCCAAGAACCCGGGGCGCTGCCCGACGCTGACCAACGGCGGCCTGAAGATCTACACCACGATCGACCTGCGCAAGCAGGCCCTGGCCCGCCAGGCGATCCTCAACCACGAGTCGACCCTCGCCGAGCAGGGCGGCCCCGGGGCGGCCGGAGCGGGACTGGCGTCGGTCGACCCCTCAAACGGGCACATCCTGGCGATCGCCTCCTCGGCCGATTACAGCCAGACTCGATTCGACTACGCCACTCAGGCCCATCGGCAGCCGGGATCGTCGTTCAAGGTGTTCGTCCTGATGACCCTGATCCACGATTTTCACGGCGACCCCAACCAGACGTTCTACAACTCGCACTTCCTGGCCAACGGATGGCTGGCGGGGTACCCGGACTACACGGTGCACACCGCCGAGGACTCCTACCAGGGCAATATCAGCATCACCAAGGCCACGGTCCTGTCCGACAACACCGTCTTCGCCCAGCTCGATGCCGACCTCACACCCGAGAAGGTGACCCAGACCGCCCACAACATGGGGATCACCACCCACCTGGACTCGCTCCCCGCGGAAGCGATCGGCGGACTGAAGATCGGGGTGACCCCGCTGGAGATGGCCGACGCCTACTCGACGCTGGCCAACGGCGGCAGCCACGTCCCGGCGACGATCATCAACAAGGTGGTGTTCCCCGACGGCAGCACGGCGAACTTCGGCGACTCCAAGCCCAAGCCCGTGTTCACCGACGGCGAGGCCTACGCGGCCACCAATGTGCTCAAGCAGGTGATCACCAGCGGCACCGGCACCGCGGCCGGCTACGGCTGTCCCGCCGCCGGCAAGACGGGGACCGCCAACAACCTCGAGAACGCCTGGTTCGTGGGCTACACGCCGCGGATGGCGACCGCGGTGTGGGTCGGCTATCCGCAGGGCAACATCCCGATGGCCGACGGGTTCGGCGGCGCGCTGGCGGCGCCGATCTGGCACGACTACATGTCGACGGCTTCCAGCGGCTACTGCGGTAACTTCCCGCAGCCAACCGACCCGTTCCACGGCACCGCCTACTTCGGTCATTACGCGGTCACCGGGGGGTCCAACACGGTGTCCGGCAGCCAGGGCGTGACCCCCGGCGCCAACGGCGGTGGCGGTAGTCCGACCAGCAGCGGGACCGGCGGCAACGCGACCACCACCGCCACGGGCGGCGGAACGAGCACCAGCCCGTACAACAACCGAAGCCTTTACGCGAGTCCGCCCCAGTCCCCGCCCGGCACCAGCGGCGGGTCGGGCCTGCCGAAGTCCGGCCACGGTCACTGATCTCCGGCCGGCGGAGCGGCTGGTAGCTTTGTCATCGCTGTAGCCCGCGCGACCACGCGCGGAAGTCAAGCGAGGTCAGCAACGGATGCCCAAGGAAGAAAAAGTCGAACTCGAAGGCGAAGTCGTGGAGGCGTTGCCCAACGCCATGTTCCGCGTCAAGCTCGACAACATGGATCGCGTCGTGCTCGGTCACGTGGCCGGCAAGATGCGCCGCTTCCGGATCCGGATCCTGCCCGGAGACCGGGTTCGCGTCGAGCTCTCGCCGTACGACCTGGACCGAGCGCGGATCGTCTACCGGCACCGCTGAGCGGTCCGCAGCCCGGCATGGTGCGCGAGCTCGAGCTGATCGAGTGCTTGCGCGAGGTGCTGGCTCCGTCGGCACGCAGCCCGCAGGTGCTGCGCTGGCTCGGTGACGATGCCGCAGTGGTCCGGGGCCGCGGATACGCGGTCACCTCGGTGGACACGATGGTCGACGGGATCCACTTCCGGCGCGGCCAGCTGAGCTTCGAGGAAATCGGCCAGCGGGCGCTGGGGGCCGCGCTCTCGGATCTCGCCGCGATGGGGGCCGGGGCCGGGGAGGCCTATCTGGCCCTGGCCATCCCGGCCGACGTCGAGCTCGAGCAGGCCGTCGCGCTGGCGAGTGGGGCGCAGCGACTGGCGGGCGAGAACGGAGTGGCGATCGCCGGCGGCGATGTCAGCTCCGGCTCCGCGCTGACGGTATCGGTGACGGTGGTGGGATGGGCGCGGGATCCCGGGGACCTGGTGGGTCGCGACGGAGCCAGGCCTGGCGACCTGGTGGCGGTCACCGGCTCGCTCGGGGGCTCCGGGGCCGGCCTGGCGTTGCTTGACGGGCGGGCCAGCGCCGATGGTCTCGACGAAGCGACCGCGACCGCACTCCGCCACCGTTACGCCCGCCCTCGGCCCCGCCTGACCGCCGGAGCCGAGCTGGCCGCGCTCGGGGCGACGGCGATGATCGACGTCTCGGATGGCCTCGCCACCGATGCCCGTCACATCGCTGCCCGCAGCGGTGTGACGGTGCAGCTGACCCTGGCCTCGCTTCCGCTGGCGTCCGGAGTCGCCTCCGTGGCCGCCCAGCTCGGCCGCGACCCCGCCGAGTTCGCCGCCACCGCCGGGGAGGACTACGAGCTGTGCGCCTGCATCCCGGAGGCCTCCCTACCGGCCGTCCGAGAGCGATGGCCCCCGTCGAGCGCCGACGACTCCGATCCTCCAATCACCTGGATCGGACGAGTCCTCGAGGGTCCGGCCCGGGTCTCGTTCCGGGATGCGAAGGTGCAGCTGTCAGGCTATGAGCACTCTCCCTGAGGGCGCTTCGGCTGCAGATCGGGCTCTTTGCGCTCCTGCACGAGGCGGCGGACGATCGCGTCCGCAACTGCCTGTGTGTTGACCTGATACTCGCCACGGCCGATCTGTTCTTGGAGTTGCACCAGCTGCATGGCGAGTTTTCCTTCCCCTTTCGGCGTCATCTGTCATCCGAAATCCGATCTGATTTTCGGCGATCGTTCCCACTAGCTGGAACTGTCTAACCCAGACTGGACGTACGGACAAGCAGCCGACAACGAACGTCCAGGAGGAGTGCTCAGATCAGGGTCGTACGGGCCGGTCCGAGCGGCTGAACCGAGGTCAGGCGCGCGAACACGATGATCCTCTGTGCCGCGCTGTAGAGCGGGTTGCAGGCCGACAGGACGAGCCGGTCGTAGCCGACGTTGCGGGTCACCCACAGCGCCGTCGGCAACACGATCCGGTGGTACTGGACCACATAGGTGAACCGTCCGTAGGGCATCTTGACCACGATCTTGTCGCCGGGCTTCAGGGCATCGATGTGGCGAAACGGCGCCAGGTAGGTGGTGCGGTGCCCGGCGATCGCCACCGTCTGTCCCATCCCGGGCAGCGCCGTCGCCGGGTAGTGGCCCGGACCCTTCTCCAGGCTGAGCTCGTCGGTGCCCTGGACGATCGTGTAGCCGGCGCCGATCTTGGGGATGTCGATGTGGCCGAACCCGTCGCCGGTCTTGATTTGATCGCCCTCGTGGCGCGCCAGGTACTCGATCCGCTGGTTGACGGTGCGCAGCCCGGTCAGCGCATGCTGATCGATGACCGTCAACGGCGCCGTCTTGTAGCTCAGATAACGCTGGTCTACCTGCGAGCGGAGGATCAACCCGATCCCCGCCGTGACCGGCTCCTGCCAGGCCAGCGTCACGCCGGCGTCGACGACCAGCAGCAGCCCGGACAGGATCAGCACCGAGGAGATGTCGCGGATCAGTCGTCGCACTTCACGCCCTGGGGCCTATGGTGCCACGCGGCGTTGCTGGGGGGCGCCGGGTCCGCGCGGTGCTCAGCGAAGTTGATGTGGGATTGGAGGCCAGCGCCGGGCGCTTCAGCGCCGCAACGCGGATTCGGTCCCGCCGAGCGACCCCGGGCCGGCGTAGTTGATCGGCCCGCGGACTGTCACCGGGGCCGGCTGCGAGCGTGTCTCGCGCACGGCCAGTGCGGTGATCGCCACCGCGCTGAGCACGCACCCCAGGACGACGCTCCACTCCAGCACCGCCAGCGGCGTGACCGCCCCGCCGGCGATCAGTAACGCCGCGCTCCAGATGGCGTCCAGCGGGCCGAAGCCGAGCGTCACGCAGTAGTAGCCGACGATCAGCACCGCCGGGACGACCCCCAGCGCGACCAGCCCGAGACGCACCGGGAGGGGGATGTGCAGGTCAGGGTTGACCGCCAGCAGCCACAGGTGCAGCGCGGGGACGACCAGCAGAGCGGCAAACGGATTGGCGATCCAGATCGCGAACGTGACCGCGACCAGTACCAGCAGCAGCGCCGGGGCGGCCCCCTCGGCGGCCCGCTCTCGCCGGGCCAGACCCAGGGCGAACGGCCGCAGCAGCGCCAGGCCGCCCAAGGCGACGACCGCGGCCAGGATCAGCGAGACCGTCCCTGAGCTGGTCAGCGGCACCGCACCGGCCGGAACCGGCCCCGGCGGCGCATCGGCGATCCAACCGACCACTCGGGCACCGAGAATCACCGCCGCGCCCAGTGCGAACGGGACCGCAGCCCCGAGCACCAGCGCGAGCCACCGCCAGACCGAGCGGCGGCGGCGGCGGGCCCGGGCCACGCCGTCGATCGTGGTCAGCGCGACCGGCACCATCAGGGCCAGCACGAACATCGAGATCGCCCAGCCGGGCACGACCTTGCCGTCGAGCAGCAGGTACGGCGACGCCTTGGGAACCGTGCGCCCCGAGTCGAGCGCCGAGATCGTCTGCAGCACCGCGCGGCCGGTGGAGTTGACCAGCGTGGGGCCGCCGGTGGGGGCGTTGGGAGCCGCCCCGCGTTCGCCGGAGAGCGACAGCAGCACGGCCGGGTAGCCGTCGACGCCGAACGGTCCCTGCTCGGAGACCGTGAACGGGAACGCGAGGTGCGCGAACTGGCCGGCGAAGCTGGTGCCGCCATTGCGCAGATCGGCCTGTGCGTTCAGCGCCGAGGCCAGCGTGTTGCGCAGGACCGGTGGCGCCACGGCCGTCCGATCCGACCACGGCACCACGATCGGCTGGCGGATCCGGGCGGAGTCCAGATCCCCGAGGACGACCACGCCATCGATCGGCCCGTTCAGGGTCGAGGCCAGCCTGATCGCGCCCGCGGTTCCCTGCGAACCGCTGGTCGATGCCAGCACCACCGTCCGGTTGAGGGTCTCGCCTTCGAGGTCGCGGGCCAGCTCCATCAGCGTCGCAGTCCCGGACAGGCTTGCCAGGGCCGGAGAGCTCCGGGCATCACGGTGCGCGACGATCACCACGCTGCCGTTCTCCATCCCCGGCCTGACCGCGACGACGTTCTCGAGTGTCTTGGTGCCGTCGGCGGTGCGACCGGTGAAGGCGTCGGTCGAGACCGTGAATTTGTACTTGCGAAAGCTCGAGGCGACCTGGGCGGCCAGCGCATAGTCACCGGCTGAGCCGGGCTGGCGGTCGGGGTCGCTGGCGGCGATCGAGTTCATGCTGGCCCAGACGTTCTGGCCGTTGAAGGCATCCGGGGCCAGCGAGGACGACAGCGCGCCCGGCTGATTCTGGAGCGAGAACGCCAGCACCACGACGGCCAGCGCCACCACGACCAGACCGGTGCGGTAGATGCGCGGATCGAGCATCACGGGAGAGGGTAACCGGATGGGCGGGTGGCGCGGGTGCGTAATGGCTCCGGGAGCGCCGCATGGCCGATCGGAGGGTGCCGCGGGTGGGTGCCACTACTCTTTGCTTGCATCCCAGAGGCTCACTCGTGCCCGATCATTCAGCGCGCATCCTGCTCGTGGACGATGAGCAGTCGATCCAAACGCTGCTCTCCTATCCACTGCGCAAGGAGGGCTATGACGTCGTTCAGGCGACCGACGGCCGCCAGGCGCTGGAGCGCTTCGACGAGCAGGCCTTCGACCTGGTGATCCTCGACTTGATGCTGCCACAGCTCGACGGGCTGGAGGTGTGCCGCCGGCTGCGCAGCCGCAGCTCGGTCCCGATCATCATGCTGACCGCCAAGTCCGAGGAGATCGACAAGGTGGTCGGCCTGGAGCTCGGCGCCGACGACTACATCACCAAGCCGTTCTCGCTGCGGGAGTTCTCGAGCCGCATCAAGGCAGCTCTGCGCCGGGCCGAGATGAGCCGCCCGGTCGAGACCGCCCCCGACGAGACGCCGCTGGTGATCCTCGAGCTGCGGATCGACTTCTCCAAGCGATCGGTCAGGGTCCGCGGCGACGACGCCCAGCTGACGTACGTCGAATTCGAGATCCTCTCCGCCCTGGCCCGAGCGCCGGGACGGGTGTTCACCCGCGACATGCTGCTGGCGCGCATCTGGGGCGATTCGGCGTACCGGGACCCGCGTACGATCGACGTCCACATCCGCCATCTGCGCGAGAAGATGGAACGCGATCCCAAGGACCCGGAGTACCTGTTCACGGTGCGGGGCGTGGGGTACAGGTTCCGCGACACGGAGCTCTGAGGGCCGTGGGCCACAGGTCCCGCGACACCGCGCTCTAGGAGCCAGGACCCCTCGTGCGCTTCACACTGTCGCTGCGCAACCGGCTGGCACTGGTGTTCTTCGCCATCACCCTGCTGGCGGTCGGCGGCCTGTATCTGTTCGTGGCGCCGGGGCTGCAGAGCCGGCTGATGGGATCCAAGCTGCAGGCGCTGGCCACCACGGCGCACCGATATTCCGGGCCGATCCGCAGAACCGTGGGCAGTCCCACGCCGCTGCCGCAGGTGCGCCGCCTGGTGGTCCGGACCAGCAACATCACCGGCGACCGGGTGACCCTGCTGGTGGTCAATCTGGTGCTCGGCTCCCAGCAGCTATCGGTCCAGGCCGATTCGAGCAACCCGGCCGCCGGCGGCCCGGTGACCCACAAGATCGCCGAGCGAGCGATCGCCAGCCGCCACACCCAGACGGGGACCGCCTCGAGTGGCTCGAGGATGGTGGCCGAGGCGGCCTACCCCGTCGTCTACCTGGGACGCGTGGCGGCAGTGATCGTGTACTCCGCGCCGGTGTCGGACATCGTGCACACCGTCACCACGGTGCGCCACGAGATCCTCGAGGCGGGCGCGATCGCGCTCCTGCTGGCGCTGGTCGTCGGCTACCTGGTGGCGCGGGCCCTGGCGCTGCGGGTCAAGCGGCTCGAGGAGGCCGCCAAGCGAGTGGCCGCCGGGGAGTTCAGCCACCCGATCCCGGTCGACTCAAACGACGAGCTGGGCCGGCTGGCGATGGCCTTCAACGATATGCAGCGTCAGCTCGCCCAGCTCGACCTGGCGCGCAAGAAGTTCATCGCCACCGCTTCGCACGAGCTGCGGACCCCTGTCTTCTCGCTGGGCGGCTTCGTCGAACTGCTCGAGGACGAGGAGCTCGACAGCGAGACCCGGCGGCGCTTCCTGGACCAGGTCCGCGAACAGGTCCTGCGCCTGGGCAAGCTGTCGGTCGACCTACTCGATCTCTCCCGCCTGGAGGCCGGCTCGCTGGAGCTGCGACCCGAGGAGGTCGATCTCAGCGAGCTGACGCGGTCGGTCTCCGGGGAGTTTGAGCCGACCCTCGCCCAGCACGACTCGCGCCTGGAGCTGCGACTCCCGCCGCGGCGCCTGGAGGCCCAGTGCGACCCCGTCCGGGTCGCTCAGATCATGCGGATCCTGATCGACAACGCCCTTACCCACACGCCGCCGGGCACGCAGATCGTGGTCACCGGCGCGCGCGACGACGGCCGCGTCCAGCTGGCCGTGCGCGACAACGGCGACGGGATCGACCGCCAGGCGCAGCAACGCATCTTCGAGCCCTTCTACACCGCCGACGACGCGCAGGGATCGGGGCTCGGCCTGGCCATCGCCTCCGAGCTGGCCGAACGGATGGCGGGCAAGCTCTCGGTGCACTCCGCCACCGGAGCGACGGTGTTCATGCTCGAGATCCCGTCCTGACCGGCTGGCGGCGGGAGCGCTCAGAAGTCCCAGTCGGCCAGCAGCTTGAGCCAGACCTCGCTGCGGGTGGGAAACGGAGGGATCGCATGGATCAGGCGAGTCAGCGGAACCTCGCCGACGATCGCGATCGACGCCGCCTGCAGCCACTCGGCGACCTCCGGGCCGGTGAAGGTCGCACCGACGATCAGCCCCCGCTGCTCGTCGACGACGATCCGCGCGCCGGTCGCCGCGCCCTTGCCGACGAAGCTGGCGCCGGGGGTGGCGCCGGGGTGGGCGTCGACGGCGCGGGCCTTAAGTCCCGCCCGCAGCGCCTGCTCCAGGGTCTGGCCCACCGCGGCTATCTGCGGCTCGGTGAACACCACGCGCGGCGAGAGCTCGCCGTCCCAGACGGCTTGGGCCTCGCGGTTCATGATCGTCCCGGCGGCCACGCGGGCTTGGTACTTGCCGGCATGCGTCAGCAGCGCGCGGCCGTTGACGTCCCCGATCGCGAACAGCCAGTCGCGGCCCGGAACCCGCATCTGGTCGTCAACACGGATCGTGGACCCCGGCTCGAGGTCGACGGTCTCCAAGCCCAGATCGTCGGTGTGGGGTTTTCGGCCGACCGCGACCAGCAGCTCGTCGCTGCGCAGGTCGGTCCCGTCGGCCAGGGTCAGGATCCACTGCTCGTGGTCGCGGGCGGCCTTGACCGCCTCGGCGCCCAGCCGGACGTCGATCTGGCGCGCGCGCAGCGACTCCAGCAGCAGCTCGGAAGCGAACGGCTCCTCGCGCTCCAGCAGCCGCGGCAGCGCCTCGACCAGGACCACCTGGGACCCCAGCGACGCCCAGGCCTGGGCCAGCTCGCAGCCCACGACACCGCCGCCGAGGACGGTCAGGCGGGCCGGTGGGCGCTTGGCGGTGGTGCCCTGCCGGTTGGTCCACGGCGCGAGCTCGCGCAGCCCTGGCACTGGCGGGATCGCCGCGCCGCTGCCGACCGCGATCACCACCGCCCGGCGGGCATGCAGCAGCTGGTCTTCGACCCGCACCCGGCGCTCTCCGTCGAGCCGCGCCCGGCCCCGGACCAGCGTGATGCCCCGGTCCTCGATCCACGGCAGCTGGACGGAGTCGTCGAGGTCGTGGATGACCTGGTCGCGACGGGCCAGGGCCGCCGTCGCGTCGAGGGCGCCGGTGAGCGCCTCGCGGGCGCCGGGGACGCGCCCAACCTCTTCGAGCAGCTCGCCCGGACGCAGCAGGGCCTTGGAGGGCATGCAGGCCCAGAACGCGCACTCGCCGCCGACGAGCTCGCGCTCGACCAGCGCCACATCCAACCCCTCGCTCGCCAGCCGCCCGGCGCACACCTCGCCCGCCGGCCCGGCACCGATCACGATCACGTCGTGCTCGCCCATGTGGCGTCAACCGTAGTCGACGCCGAATTTGTGGTTGCCGGGGTGGCCGGGCTGGGGGCGGCTGGGGCCGGCTTAGGAGACTTCGCGCAGGCGGCCGGTCTCGACTTCGTAGACGAAACCGCGGACCGAGTCCTTGTTGGGGATAAACGGCGAGGCCTTGATCCGCGCGATCGACTGGCGCACGTCGGAGTCGAGGTCGCTGAACGCCTCGGCTGCCCACACCGGCTTGATCCCCGTGTCCTGCTCGATCGAGGCCTTGAACTCGTCGTCGGAGAAGGTGAGCATGCCGCAGCCCGTGTGGTGGATGAGCACGATCTCCTCGGTCCCGAGCAGCCGCTGGGAGATCGCCAGCGAGCGGATCCCGTCGTCGGTCACGACCCCACCGGCGTTGCGGATCACGTGAGCGTCGCCCTCCTGGAGCCCCAGCGCCCCATAGACGTTCACGCGGGCGTCCATGCAGGCCACGACCGCCAGCTTCTTGGCCGGCGCGAGCGGCAGGTCGGCCTTGTCGAACGACGCTGCGTACTCCTCGTTGTTGGCTAGCAGCTCGTCGGTGTTGCTCACTGGGCTCTCCTTTTTGGCGAAAGCGGACTGTGATGGCGGCGGAAACGCGACGGGACGGGACGGGACGGGACGGGACGGGAAAAGCTATCAAGTCGATTGAGATCGTCAGACAGCGCTCCGGTGGGCCGACGCGGCGGCTTTGCGACCGGTTGGGGCTAGCGTTGCGGGCGTGGCGTCCGAACTGCGATCCGCCGCCGAGCGCCAGCGGCTCGTCCTCGACCTGGGGCTTCGCTTGCGCGAGGTCGTGCTGCCCGAGCTCGGCTCCCACTCCGGCCGGACCGAGACCGGTGACGGCGCCGGCGGCGACATAACCTTCGGAATCGACGCGCTGGCTGAGGAGTCGCTGTCTGAGTTCCTCGCTCACCGCGCACCGCGGGTGGCCTTCTATTCGGAGGACCGGGGGCTGGTGGCGAATGACCACAGCACTGACGTGCTGGTCGTCGATCCGATCGACGGCACCCGTCCGGCGATGGCCGGGCTGGAATCGGCCTGCGTGGCGGTCGCCCTGGCGCCGCTGGGCGACGGCGAGCCAACGATGGCCGACGTGCTCACCGGCTGCGTCGTCGAGATCAAGACCGGTGACTGGTTTCTGGCCGCCCGGAGCGAGGGTCTGGTCCGCTCCACCCGGGCCGCCCAGCTGAGCGACAACGTCGACCTACGGCGGATGTTCTGGAGTTACGGATTCCGGGGCCGCCCGGCCCGGCCCACCGCCGAGGTGCTGGCGGAGCTGATCGACGGCTCGTCGGTGCGCGGCGGAACGTTCGAGCTTGGGTCGCAGGCGTTCGCGATGACCCGGGTGGTGACCGGGCAGTTGGACGCCGTGGTCGAAGTGGGATCGCGGATGATCGACGAGGTGCCGGGGCTGCGGACCGATTTTGAGCAGGTCGGCGACGGCCAGATCCTCAACAACTCCCCTTACGATCTGGCCGCGCCGTGGCTGTGTTTGACCGAGGCCGGAGGTTTCGTCTCCGACGGCTGGGGGATGCCGCTCGACGGCCACCGTCTGCTCGGCGCGGGCCACGAGTTTCAAATGTCTTCGATCTCCGCAGCCAACCGCGAATTGCACGAGCAGCTGGTTGCCGCCATCGACGCCGGAATCGCCCGTTTGATCAAACTTTCCGGCTGACCTGCCGAGTATCTTCTCTCAGGCGCACGCGCAGAATTTTTGATCGGTCATGCTCCAGCCCGTTTCCCCCGCTCAGAAGCATCTCGCCGATTACGCGAGTCTGGTCGGCCGAGCCCTGATCGAGGAGATCCGGGAGCGCGCCGACCGGCTCCAGGGCAAGCGGATCCTGCACGTTTCGGCAACGGCGTTCGGCGGCGGGGTGGCCGAGATCCTGTACACGCTCGTGCCGCTGATGGCCGACGTCGGCCTCGATTGCGAGTGGCACGTGATCTACGGTCGCGAGGAGTTCTTCAACGCCACCAAGGTGCTGCACAACTCGCTTCAGGGCGCCCCAAATGACCTCGACGAGGAGCAGTGGGAGACGTGGCTGCGCTACAACGAGATCAACGCCGCCGAGCTGTCCAGCGACTGGGACGTGTGCATCATCCACGATCCCCAGCCGGCGGCGATCCCCTCGCTGGTCACCGAGAAGGCCCGACAGTGGGTGTGGCGCTGCCATATCGATCTCTCCAACCCCAACGCGGCGACGCTGCAGCGCCTGATGCCCTACCTGGATCCCTACCGGGTGGCGGTCTTCCACATCCCGCAATACGTCCCGTCCGGAGTCGATGGCCGGGCCCACGCGATGCCGCCCGCGATCGATCCGCTGGCGCCCAAGAACATGGCCTTCTCTCCCGAGGACGCGGTCTACATCTGCGAGCAGTTCGGCATCGACGTCGACCGCCCGCTGCTTTGCCAGGTCTCGCGCTTCGATCCCTGGAAGGACCCGCTGGGGGTGATCGACGCCTACCGGATCGTCAAGTCGCGGATCCCGGACATCCAGCTGGCGCTGGTCGGCTCGATGGCCACCGACGACCCGGAGGGCTGGGACTACTTCAACACCACAGTCGCCCACGCCGACGGGGACCCCGACATCCACATCCTCAACAACCTCAACAACGTCGGCGCGATCGAGGTCAACGCGTTTCAGTCGCACTGCGACGTGGTGATCCAGAAGTCGACCCGCGAAGGCTTCGGACTGACCGTCACCGAGGCGATCTGGAAGGGCCGTCCGTTCATCGGCGGAGACGTCGGGGGGATCCCGCTGCAGGTCGCCGACGGGGAGACCGGCTTTCTGGTCTCGACCGTCGAGCAGTGCGCCGAGCGGGCGCTTCAGATCCTCGAGGATCCAGGGCTCGGCAGGCGGCTGGGGCGAGCCGGCAAGGAGAGCGTGCGGCGCCGTTTCCTGATGCCCAGGCTGCTGCGCGACTGGCTCGAGCTGCTCGAGCGCATCGACGCCTGAGGGCCGCATGATGAAATGGGGGTAGTGAGAGCCCGTGTCCACTGACACTCCGCTAGTCCTGGTCTCCAACCGCGGCCCGGTCACCTTCCAGGAGGGAGGCGAGATCAAGCGCGGCACCGGGGGCCTGGTCACGGCCCTGATCGGGTTGGCCTCGCACCGGCCCGTGACCTGGGTGGCGTCGGCGATGACCGACGAGGACGTAACCGAGGCCGAGCGACACGACGGACGTCCGTTCCCGGTCCACACCCCCGAGGGCGACGAGTACATGGTCAAGCTGGTCGCCTCAGACGGCGACGCCTACGAGGGCTTCTACAACATCATCGCCAACCCGCTGCTGTGGTTCATCCAGCACTACCTGTGGGATTTGAGCAATGCGCCGGACATCCGCCGCAACGAGACCGAGGCCTTCGAGTTCGGCTACAACGCCGTCAACGAGGACCTGGCGCGGGCGGTCCTCGAAGAGGTGGAGGAGATCGAAAACCCGGTGGTGATGGTCCACGACTACCACCTCTACACGCTCCCCGGCCTGATCCGTCGCAGCCGTCCCGACGTCTTCCTGCACCACTTCGTCCACATCCCGTGGAGCCAGTCGGACTCCTGGCGTGTGCTTCCGGCGGTGATCCGCAACGAGATCTACGAGGGAATTCTCTCCAACGACATCATCGGCTTCCACACCCGGCACTACCGCCTGAACTTCCTGCAGTGCTGCCAGGACCTGATGGGCCTGGAGGTCGACTTCGAGGCCGGCGTGGTCAAGCTCGACGATCGCGAGGTGTGGGTCCGCGCCTACCCGCTGCCGATCGATTCCAGCGCCGTCCAGGCCGTCGCCGAGCGCCCGCGGGTGAGGGAGTTCGAGGGCGAGCTGCTGCGCCGCCGGCGCGACCACCTGATCCTCCGGGTCGACCGCGCCGACCTGAGCAAGAACGTGCTACGCGGGTTCAGCGCCTTCGACACGTTCTTGGAGCAGCACCCCGAGTTCCGCGAGAAGGTGACCTTCATCGCCCAGCTGATGCCGTCCCGGACCGACGTGGCCGAGTACGCCGAGTACCTGGAGCGCATCGAGGCCGTGGTCGCGGTGGTCAACCACCGCCACGGCTCGCCCGACTGGATGCCGATCCAGCTCAAGCTGCGCGACGACCTCGAGGAGGCGGTCGCCGCCTACAAGCACTACGACGTGCTGATGGTCAACGCGATGTTCGACGGGATGAACCTGGTCGCCAAGGAGGGGCCGATGGTCAACCAGCGGGCCGGGGTATCGATCCTGTCCGAGAACACCGGCGCGCACGAGGAACTGGGCGAGTACGCGCTGTCGGTCAACCCGTTCGACATCCAGGAACTCGCCGACTCGATCCACGCCGCGCTGACGATGGCCGTGGACGAGCGAAGGCGCCGCCACGAGGGCCTGATGTCGATCGTCACCGCACGTGATCCCGGGAACTGGATCGACGATCAGCTCTCCGACATCCGCGCCAAGGAGCGCGTCGAGGGTCCCGCCGGACACCCCTGAGCGGACGCGGCCCCGGGCGCAATCGGCCACTCGCCACGCCACTGAGCGGACGCGGCACCGGGCGCAATCGGCCACTCGCCACGCCACTGAGTGGACGCGGCCCCGGGCGCAATCGGCCACTCGTCACCCGCTATAGTCGGCCGCCGCCCGAGCCGGGCCCTATCCCCATGGCCAATCAAGCTCCGCTCTACGACCTGATGCTGGTTCTCTCGACGACCGTCGAGGACGACCGGCGCGCCAGGATCCTCTCCGACGTCGAGGCTCAGATCTCGAACGGCGGGGGCTCGGTGCAGCGCAACGACGATTGGCACTCGCGGCCGCTGGCCTACGAGATCCGGCACCAGAGCGAGGGCGAATATCACCTGATCCAGTTCACCGGCCCGCCGGCACTGATCGAGGCGGTGTCACACAGCCTGCGAATCGACGACGCCGTGCTGCGCTTCCGGGTGATCAAGGTCCTGCCGGGCACCCCGCCGCCGCCGGACACCGCCCCGCCGGCGGTCGCCCCGCCGGCCGAGCGCGCTCCGGCCGAGGCCTAGCGGGCCGGACCTCGGGCCTGGCGGGCCGGACCTCGGGCCTGGCGGGCCGGACCACGGGTCTGGCGGGCCGGACCCGGGGTCTGGCGGGCCGGACCCGGACCTCTGGCTCAGGCCGAGCACGGCCCGGCCGAGGCCGGTTTGTGCCCGAACTGCCATGGCGTGCCAAGCCTCCGCGCCAACACCCAAACCTTTCTGACCATTTTCCGCCCAGCGCCCGGGATGCCGTCTGGGCCAGGCATAGACTCGAACACGATCTTCAACGCCCTGGAAAGGAGCCTCAGCAATGGCTGGCAACATCAATCGCGTGATCATCACCGGGAACCTGACGCGCGACCCCGAGCTCAACGCGATTCCGTCGAGCGGCACCTCCGTCTGCTCGCTGCGCGTCGCCTGCAACGGCCGGCGCAAGAACAACGAGACCGGCCAGTGGGAGGATCAGCCCAACTACTTCGACGTCACCGTGTGGGGCGCCCAGGGTGAGAACTGCGCCCGGTACCTGAGCAAGGGTCGGCCGGTGGCCGTCGACGGCCGGCTGCGCTGGCGGGAGTGGACCGACAAGGAGGGCAACAAGCGCCAAGGGGTCGATATCATCGCTGAGTCTGTGCAGTTCCTCGGCGGACGCGACGACGCTGGCAACGGGAACGGCTTCTCGAGCAGCGCACGTGCCGCCGAGAGCGACGTCCCGATCGATACCGGCGATTTCGAGCGCACTCCGGTGAGCGCCGGCGCAGACGAAGACATTCCGTTCTAAGACAACGACAGAGCAATCGAGCTAGGCTGACTGCCAGTGGCTAAGCAACGCAGACGACCGGTGCGCCGGCGCGACAGGAAGGGTGGGCCGACTTCGACCCGCCGGAAGTCGTGCCCGTACTGCCGCGACAAGGTCGACCAGGTCGACTACAAGGACGTGTCGATGCTGCGCCGGTTCATCTCCGAGCGCGGCAAGATCCGCTCGCGCAGGATCACCGGGGCCTGCCGCCGCCACCAGAGTCAAGTCGCGCGGGCGGTCAAGCGCGCGCGTGAGCTCGCGCTGCTCCCGTACGTCGCCGAAGGAAGCGACCATCGGGGCGGACGCGGCGATCGCGACCGTGGCGACCGCGATCGCGACCGCTGAGAAGGCCCGAGCGACGATGCCGCAGGCGATCCTGCTTCAAGATGTCGAGGCGCTGGGCGAGCGCGGAAAGGTTGTCGACGTCTCGCCCGGCTACTTGCGCAACTACCTGCTGCCCCGCAAGCTGGCCGAACCGGCCACCGGGACTTCGATCAAGGCGGCCGAGAAGCGACAGGCCGACGCCGAACGCGCCCAGCGCGAGGCCGAGGAGCGCTCGCGTGAGAACGCCGCCGTGCTGGGGCGGACCGTGCTCACGATCCCCCAGCAGGCCGGCGACGACGGGCGGCTGTTCGGTTCGGTCACCACGCAGGACATCGCCGATGCCATCCGTGACGCCCGCGGGATTCGCGTCGACCGCCGCAAGATCCACCTCGAGGAGCCGATCCGCAACGTCGGGACCTACATGGTGGTGGTCGAGGTCGCCGACAACGTGACGGCGGCCGTCAAAACGATGGTCGTCGCGTCGTCCTAGCTTGTTGTTGTGGGTGTGCGGACGGGGCGTCCGTTTCCGCCACGCGCCGCTGAGGAGTTCTGGGACGAATCGTTTGACCGTGACTGCGCGAGCGCGGCGGGAACGGCCGCCCCCGCCCGCCCTCCTGCGGCGCTGGGCGCCGCGCCGATAGCCTACGCCTCGCGACCGTCCCGGGCCGGCTGATCGCCACCGGCCGACTGGCCGCCCCGGGCTGCTGATCGTCAACG
>DASXZB010000039.1:0-29097 GCA_036502145.1 Solirubrobacteraceae bacterium
AGTACCGCTACCGGGATTCGAACCCGGGTTTCCGCCGTGAGAGGGCGGCGTCCTAGTCCCCTAGACGATAGCGGCGGGAGGAGCGCGGTCCGGGCAGCCAACCGGTGCCAGGTGCCCGGAGCCACTGAGGTTAGCGTGGCGGCCGCCGGGCGCGGTGGCCGCTGAGAGCTGGCCGCGTCAGCGTCCACCGAGGCGTGCGCCAGTTGCTAAGTTGCAGGCCAGCCAGCGGCTGTGGTGAAACTGGTATACACGCGGCGTTCAGGTCGCCGTGCCCTCACGGGCGTGGAGGTTCGAATCCTCTCAGCCGCATCAACCGAGGGCCGTGGTCGGGGGCCCCAGACGGCCTTGGGCCCGGCCCGCGATAGGGGACTCGGGCCAAACGGGCTTGGGCCCGGCCCGCGATCTGCGGCCCGGGCCCAGTTTTCGTCCACCGCCGCCGGCGCCCTAGCGTCGGATCAGCGACCCAGCGCGGTAGAACAGGGCGCGCGCCTGGCGAATCAGCCCGTCATTGCTGCGGGCACGTCGGCCGAACGTGCCCTTCCCCGAGCGTCAGAGCCAGCCGCGCTCCTCGGCCAGCCGGACCGCCTCGGTCCGGTTGCGGGCGTCGAGCTTTTGCATGACCGAGGACAGGTGGTTGCGCACCGTGCCGGGCGAGAGAAACAGAGCCTGCGCCAGCTCGGCTACGGTGGCGTGGGAGCGCGAGGCAGCCAGGACTTCGTGCTCGCGCCGGGTCAGCGGGGAGGCGCCCTGGGACAGCGCGGCGGCGGCGAGCCCAGGGTCGACCACGCGTTCCCCCGCGACCGCACGCCGGATGGCCGAGGCCAGCTCGGAGGCGGGAGCATCCTTCAAGAGAAAGCCGGCGGCGCCGCCCTCCATGGCCCGGCGCAGGTACCCGGGCCGCCCAAACGTCGTCAGGATGAGCACGCGGCACCCTGGCGCCACGGAGCGCAGCTCCTCGGCGGCCTCCAGGCCTGTGGCCCCCGGCATCTCGATGTCCAACAACGCGACATCTGGCTCACACTCCCGAACCGCCGTGGCCACCTCGTCGCCGCGGGCCACCTGAGCGACTACCTCCAAGTCGGGCTCCAGGGTCAGGAGGCTGGCGAGCGCGCCGCGCACCATCCCCTGATCCTCGGCGAGCAGGATGCGGATCATCGGTCGCCGAGGACCGGCACGGACACGGCCAGTCTGAAGCCGCCTTCCGGGCGGCCTCCGGCCTCGATGCGCCCGCGCAGCGCCTCGGCACGCTCACGAAGGCCGGCCAGACCGTGCCCGCCGTTGCCGTTCAGATCGGTCGTGCCGCCCCCTCCAGCGACGGGAGCTCCAGCCGAGCCGTCGTCGAGAACCTCGACCGCTGCGTCCCCGAGCCGCGCGCTGACCCTCACGCAGCAGTGCCGCGCGCCGCTGTGGCGGATGACGTTGGTAGCCCCCTCGCGCACCGCCCAGGCCAGCACTGCCTCCACGTCGGGGTCAAAGGCGATCGGCGGACGCTGGACATCGGCCTCGATGCCCGCCGCCGACAGCGCCATCCGCGCCCCCGCCAGCTCGCCCTCCAGGGTCGGCCGGCGGTAGCCGCTGACGGCTTGGCGCACCTCCCCCAGTGCCTGGCGCGCCACCTGCTCCACCTCGGCCACCTCGCCGGCGGCCTCCTGCGGGCTGTCGGGCAACAGGCGCCCGGCCAGCTCGGCCTTCAAGGCGATGACCGACAACGTGTGACCGAGCAGATCGTGAAGGTCACGGGCGAAACGCTCCCGCTCCCGAATCACCGCTGTCGCCGCCAGTGCGGCCCGAGCCTCGGTCAGCTCCTTGTTGCGCGTTCGCAGGTCGCGCATCAGCACCATGAGCAGGCCGATGCCGATGGCGCTGGCCCCGTAACCGATGGCCGCGCCGTTCGAGGCTCCGCCGAGGAGCGAGCAGACCACCGCCAGCACCGTGCAGCCGAGGACGGCGGGAAAGCCGAAGCCCAACGGCGCCGCCATCGCTGCGCACGCGGAGCAGTAGGTGAAGAGGAATGCCCAGCCTGGGCGGTCGGCCACCGTCAGGGCGATGGTCACGGCTAGCAGCAGGCCGAACAAGACCAACCGCAAGGCGTGACGCTCGTCATGGAACAGGACCATGACCAGTCCCACGTAGGTCGCGGTGAACACCGCGGCGGCGGCGATCACGTAGCCGTGCCCGCGGCCCTGGTTGGTGATCGCCGTGACCAGCGGGACGAGGATGAAGGCCAGCCACACCAGCGAGAGAGCCCCGCGGGTGCGGCTGGCGCCCCGTCCGAGCATCCAGCGATCCGAGGCCAGAAATGAGCGCATCCGGCTCACGCAACCTCACCCTGGGGCTGGCGCAGGAAGCGGAGCATCAAGAAGATCCCGATCACCGTCCAGATCACCAAGGCCCTCAGATCGGAGGCATGCAGCCCCGTCCCGCCGTGTCGTGGGTCGAACACCCATTGCAGGCCCTCGGCCAGCGCCTTGACCGGGAAGATGCTCGCGATCGTCTTCAGCCAGCTGGGCAGCGAGTCGGCCGGAAACCAGATGCTCGAGATGAACGTCAGCGGCAGGATCACCAGGTTGACGACCACCGGAGCCGCCTCGGCGTTGGGGATGAAGCGAGCGAGCCCGATTCCCAGAGCGGTGAACGCCGCCGTACCGAGCAGCAGGGTGACCACCAGCCCCGGCATCGCGCCCGCCCGGAGCTCGATGCCCCAGACCCCGGCCCCCAGCGCCAGCACCACCACCGTCAGGGCCAGCATGATCAGGATCGTCGAGCCGATCCGCGCTGCGACGTAGGCCCACCGCGGAAGCGGGGTCCCCTGCATCCGCTTGAGGATCCCCTCGTCACGCAGGATCGTGGTGCCGATCGACATGTTCACGAACGTGGTCGCGATCACGCCGTAGGCGAGGATGCCCGGGACGAAGAAGTCGTCGTAGGGGATCCCGCCGCGACTGGACAGGTGCTGACCCTTGTCGAGGCTGGCGAAGATGACCAGGAACATGATCGGGAACACGAACGTGAAGATGCCGCGTCCCCGGTTGCGCCAGTAGGCGCGCTGCTCGTAGCGGATCTGCCAGCCGACGAGGCCAAGATCGCGCCTGAAGCTCGACTGTGGAACGGTGCTCATACGGAAGCCTCCTCGGCAGCGCGCTGGTGCTCGGTCGTCGCCGGGCTGGCCCCGGTGAGCTCCAGGTAGATGTCCTCCAGGGTCGGCTGAGTGACCGAGAAGCGACCGAGATCCACCTCACGCTCCACAGCCCAAGTCGTCAGTACCTGCGTGGCGCGCACCGGCTGGTGAGTCAGCACGAGCACCCGGTCACCCTCCAGCGATCGGTCCACCGAGGGCATCTCGGGCACGTCGCCCAACGACCAGTCGGCCGGCAACGAGAACCGGATCTCGGCTGGGCGGACATCGCGGCCGCCCAGCTCGTCGGGCCGGCCGGAGGCGATGATCTCGCCGGTGCGCATGACTGCCACGCGGTCGGCGAGGTGCTGGGCCTCGTCCATGAAGTGGGTGGTCAAAAAGACCGTCTTGCCGAGGTCGCACAGCGAGCGGATCGTCGACCAGGCCTGCCGGCGCGCCGCCGGGTCAAAGCCGGTCGTCGGCTCGTCGAGGAAGATCAGCTCGGGGTCGCCGACCAGGGCCAGCGCCAGGTCCAGCCGGCGTCGCTGGCCGCCGGACAGCGCCTTGGCCCTGGTGTCGCGCTTCTCGGTCAGCTCGACCAGGTCGATCACTTCGTCTACCGCCCGGTGGCGCACGTAGTAGCGCCCGTACATCTCCACCAGCTCGGCGACGGTCAGGTCGCTCTGGACGCCGCACTGCTGCAGCACGATCCCCACCTGCTCGCGCAGCTGGCGCGAGCCGCTCGCCGGATCGATCCCCAGGACCCGCGCGTCGCCTCCGCTCCGCGTCCGGTAGCCCTCGAGGATCTCGACGATCGTCGTCTTGCCCGCGCCGTTAGGGCCCAGCAGGCAGAAGACCTCTCCCCGCGCGACGTCGAAGCTGACGCCGCGCACCGCCTCGGTGTCGCCGTAGGACTTGTGCAGATCGCGGACCTCGATCGCCGGTCCTGAGTATGTCTGGGTTGAACTCATGGGCCGAAGCGTAGGCTCGAATCGGCCTTCGCGTAAGTGGTGAGTGGCCGAAATCGGCCATGACATCTGTCATGCGCTCCAGCGCTCCAGGACCTCGGTCTCACGCTCGTAGCCCAGCACCCCGACCCCGGCGGCCGCGAGCTTGAAGCGGGCCCCGGCGCCGACCTCCATCGCCAGCCAGCGCGCCGTCAGCACCCGCAGCACGTGACCGTGCGCGAAGGCCATGGCATCGCCGTCGGCCGCCCGCAGGCGCGACAGAGCCTCGTCCACCCGGGCTCCGACCTCGGCCGGCGCCTCGCCCCCCGGACAGCCGTCGCGCCACAGGTTCCAGTCCGGGTTGCGCTCCCGGATCTGCGGGGTGGTCAGCCCCTCGTAGTCGCCGTAGTCCCACTCGTGAAGCTCGTCGCAGATCGAGGCCTGCTCTCGGAACCCCGCCAGCTCGCAGGTCTCGACGGCACGTCGCAGCGGACTGGTCAGCACCAGCGCAAACCGCTGTCCGGCGAGCCGCTCTCCCAGCGCCGTGGCCTGCCGGCGACCCTGATCGGTCAGTGGCAGGTCGGTGTGGCTGGTGTGCTGACCGGACGCGCTCCACTCGGTCTGGCCGTGGCGAACGATGTAGATGTGGTCGGCCACGTCAATCAGCCGGTGACGTTGGTGGAAGCCGGCTCGGAATCCCCTGGCGCCGAATGCCCCGCCGCCGAATCCCCCGCCGCCGCGTCCTCGAGCTCGTGCGCGGCCAGCAGGGCGGCTCCGAGCACCCCGGCGCGGACGCCGTGTCGGGCCAGCCTGATCGTGGTGCGCTCCCCCAGTCCCGGTACCAGGTAACCGGCTGCGACGCGGCGGACCGGCTCGAGCAGGAGGTCTCCGGCGCGGGCCGCGCCCCCGCCGATCACCACCTCGTCGGGATCGAAGGTGTTGATCGCATTGGCGACGCCGATGCCCAGACGCTCGGCCCACCGCTCCACCAGGGCAGCGGCGTCGCGGTCGCCGTCCTGAGCGGCGGTGACGGCCTCCGCCCCCAGCACCTCATGTCCTTCGGCGCGCATCCGGGCCAGCATCGAGGACGGATGCGTCTCGATGCACTCCTCCACCAGCGCGTCAAGCGCGCGGCCGGCGGCCAGCCGCTCCAGGCTCCCGTGCTGAGGAAACCGGCCCGGCGGCGGCGCCGAACCCGTCAGATCCAGCCCGACCAGGGTGTGACCGAGCTCTCCGGCCCCCCCGGTGGCGCCGCGGTAGATGCGGCCGCCGAGCACCAGACCGCCGCCGACCCCGGTGCCGACGGTGATCATCACCAGCGAGCGGGCGACCATCCGCATCTCCTCGTCGTGTGCCTCGGCCAGCGCGGCCACGGTCGCGTCGTTGTCGACGAACACCGGGACGCCGATCCGTTCGCCCAGCACCTCGCGCAGCGGGACGTCGGTCAACGGGAGGTTGACGGTGGAGACGATTCGGCCGGTGTCGAACTCGACCACCGACGGGACGCCGACGCCGACGGCATCCAGTGCGTCACTGCGGCACGACTCCACCGTCTCGGCGAGCTGGTCGATCAGGGCGTCAGTGTCGGCGCGGTTGGTCGGCTTGAGCGCCGAGTCGCTCAACTTCGGGCCGCGCAACGTGGCCACCGCGATCTTGGTGCCGCCGAGGTCGACACCGATCACCTCGCTCAACTGGCCCCCCCGGAGTCCAGGCCCGAGGCGGCGGCCGGGTCGACGAGCACCGTGATCAACTTGGCGCTCCGCGCCAGCAGCGAAGCGGGCACCAGCGGGTCAGGCTCGGCGCCGCCTCCGAACGCCTCGGCCACAGCGTCTGCCTTGGACTCTCCGGCCGCCAGCACGATGATCCGCTGGCTCGCCGTGAGGGCCGGGAGAGTCAGCGAGATCCGCGGCACGAACGGCTCCAGCCCGGCCTGCGGCACGCCGACGGCCAGCCGCCGGCGTTCCTGGAGCGTGGGCTGGCCGGGGAACAGCGAAGCGGTATGGCCGTCGGGTCCGATCCCCAGCAGCACCAGGTCGAACTCCGGAGGCCCGGCCTGGCGCAGCTCGCGCTCATACTCGTTGGCGCCCTGCTCGGGGCCCAGCTCGCCCTTCATCCGCCGTACCGCCGGCTGCGTGATGTGGGCCAGCGGATCGAGCAGCGACTCCTTCATCATCTTGAAGTTCGAGCGATCGTCGGTGGGATCGACGCAGCGCTCGTCGCCGACCCAGAATCTCGTCCGGCTGAGATCCATCCCCACCGTCTCGACCGCGTGGACGAACTCGACGTAGGCGGCCTTCGGGGTCGAGCCGCCGGCGAGCACGATCTCGCCCCCACCGACGGCGGCACTGACGAGCATCGCCGCGCAGGCCCGGGCCGGGTCCTCCACGACTTCGATTGCGACACTCATACCGGACAGAGCTCCCGGGCCGCGCCCAGCGCCGGCCCGTAGGTTGGATCGCGCAGGAGAGCCTGCCGGATCCCTTCACCAAGGATCCCGCCCTCGCCGCGCGAGGCGCCGACGATCTTCCAGTCGCGCGAGCTTCCGTCCAGGAGCTCCTCGTGGGCGTCGAGGCCGCCGACGCCCCGCTGCAGTGACAGTGAGGTCCCGCGGGTGCAGGTGACGGTCACTCCGGCCAGCCCCGGCGACTCCTGGACCGCGGTCCGCAGCCGCACCGCGATCTCATCCTGGTCGCGTTCCACCGTGCCGGTCAGGTCGCCACGCCCCTCGACGGCGAGCGGTTCGCGCTCCCAGTGCAGCCGCGAGGCAAGCCAGCCGGTGAGCAGCAGCCCGCTGGCCGCGGAGCCGCCCTGATGGCGGACCTCCAGCTCGATGGCGTGCGAAAGGGCAGCCAGTCGCTGGGGCAGATCGAAGGCCGCCGCCAGGCGCTCGCGCCACGGCGTCGTACGCAGCCAGGCCAGATCCACCACGTAGACACGGTCGCACAGTTCCTGAGCGCGGGCAAACGCCTCGACCGGATCGCGGGGGTCGTCGGAGTCGATCAGCATCACGTCGATCAGCGGCAGCAGCACCTCGACCGCCTGCTCGTGGCCGTGCGGAGACCAGGCGATGGTCGGTAGCTCGGAGACCAGGACCGGATCGACGATCGTCTGCAGCCCACCCACATGCTCGGGACCGACGTCGATCTCGACCTGCTCGCGCATCACTCCGATCCTCCCGCCACCGGGCTCCTCGTAGCTGACCGTGGCCACCGCGTCGAGCTTGTCGCGGCCGTCCTCGACCGCGCACAGAACCGTGCGGGAGGCGTGGTAGCGACCGGCGCGCTCCAGGCGGTTGGCGATCTCGCCCTTCCACTGGCGGTCGACGATCACCACCATGTTGAGCACGCGGGCGGGAGCGAGGTTCTCGTTGACGGCGTGGCGCCGGCGCAGCAGCTCGCGCAACGCCGCCTCGATTGCGTCCGGGGTGGTGTTCTGCTCGGCCCAGACGTCGTCGCTCACAGCCGCCGCCACATCCTGCTGTCCTCTTCGGTCAGCTCGGCGGCGTCCTCGGGACCGGAGGAGCCCGCGGCGTACTGGGCGATCGATGAGACGGTGTCGTCGTCCCAGGCTTCGAGGACCGGATCGATGATCCCCCACAGCGCCTCGATCTCGTCGTTGCGCGTGAACAGGGTCGCGTCGCCGCGCATGACGTCGAGAATCAGCCGCTCGTAGGCCTCGGGAGACTCCGACAAAAACGACGTCCCGTAGCGGAACTCCATGTTGACCGGTCGGATTCGCATCCGCGAGCCCGGGATCTTGGCTCCGATCGACACCGAGACGCCCTCGTCAGGCTGCAGCGTGAACACGATCTGGTTGGCCTGGATCCCGACCGAGCCCGAGCTCTGCAGCGCGAGGTGCGGAACCGGCCGGAGGACCACCGCTATCTCGGTCAGCTTGCGCGCCAGCCGCTTGCCGGTCCGCAGGTAGAACGGAACCCCAGCCCAACGCCAGTTGGAGACATGGAGCTTCAGCGCGGCGTAGGTCGGCGTGCGCGAGTCCGGCGCCACCCCCTCCTCCTGCCGGTAGCCCGGCACTCGCTCGCCGCCCACCACCCCGGGCCCGTACTGCGCGCGGACCGCCATCGCGGGCACGTCCTGCACTTCGGGCGGCACGATCGCCTCCAGCACCTTGAGCTTCTCGTCCCGCAGCCGATCGGCGTCGAAAGCCGTGGGCGGCTCCATCGCCAGGAGGGCGAGCAGCTGGAGCATGTGGTTCTGGACCAGATCACGCAGCGCGCCGGCCCCCTCGTAATAGCCGGCCCGGCCTTCGATCCCGATGTCCTCAGCTGCGGTGATCTGCACGTGATCGATGTAGTTGCGGTTCCAGACCGGCTCGAACAGGGCGTTGGCGAACCGCATCGCCATCAGGTTCTGCACAGTCTCCTTGCCGAGGTAGTGGTCGATCCGGAAGATCTGCGGCTCGTCGAAGACCTCCAGCAGCTGAGCGTTGAGCTGGCGCGCCGAGGCCAGGTCGTAGCCGAACGGCTTCTCGATCACGATGCGCACCTCAGCGTCCTCGGCCTCGTTGAGGCCCGCCGCGCCCAGCTGCTGGGCGATCAGCGGGAAGAACTGGGGCGCGGTCGAGAGATAGAAGACGCGGTTGAGCGGCTGGCCGGCGCGTTCGTCAAAGTGCGCGAGCGTCTGGGCCAGCTCGGCGTAGACATGCTCTTCGTCGAACGAGCCCTGCACGTAGCGAATGTCGCTCAGCAGTCCCTCGAGCACGCCTTTGTCTGGCCGGCGGCGGCAGAAGCGCTCGATCGACTCGACGGTGGCCTGACGGAAGTCGGCGTGCTCCTGGCCGCGACGGCCCACCCCCACCAGCTCGAAGCGCTCGGGCATGGCGCCCTCGTGCGCGAGGTTGTACAGCGCGGGCAGCAGCTTGCGGTGCGCCAGGTCGCCGGTGGCGCCGAAGATGACCAGCGACGTGGGATGGACCGGCTGACGCTCGAGCCCTTCCGAGAGCGGGTTCTCCAGGTCCAGCGCGCTCGGAGGCGGGGCGGTGCTCATCGGCTCATCACTTGTCGGCGGAGGTCCCGGTCAGGACGCCTTGACGGCGCTGCTCGATCCCGTCCATCAGCTTGCGCATCGCCTCCTCGAACAGCTCGATCCCGTCGATCAGCAGCTGGTCGGTGACCTGGCCGAGATCGATGCCGGCATCGGCGAGCGCGTTGAGGTCATCGTCGGGGTTTCGCTGGGCCGTGGGTCCGGTCACCCGCCCGTGGTCCGCGAATGCCTTCATCGTGTCCAGCGGCATCGTGCTGACGGTGTGGGCGGCGATCAGCTCGTCGACGTACATGGTGTCCGGGTAGCGCGGGTTCTTCACCCCGGTGGACGCCCACAGTGGCCTCTGCACGTGGGCCCCAGCGTGGTGCAGCGCGTCCCAGCGCGGCCCGGAGAAGATCCGCTCGAAGGTGCGGTAGGCGTACCGGGCGTTGGCGATCGCGGCTTTGCCGTAGAGGTCCTCGCGCCCGAGCTCCTCGAGCTGCTTGTCGACCGCGGTGTCGACCCGGGAGACGAAGAAGCTGGCCACCGACATGACGTGCAAGGACTTGCCCTCGGCGAGCCGGCGCTCCAGGCCGGTCAGGTAGGCGTCGGCGATCCGCTCGTAGGCCTCGACCGAGAACAGCAGCGTGATGTTGACGTTGATGCCCTCGTAGGTCGCCTGCTCGATCGCCCCCACCCCTTCGGTGGTGCCGGGGATCTTGATCATCACGTTGGGGCGCGAGAGCCGCTGCCAGAAGTCGCGCGTGCCCTCGATCGTGCGCTGCTGGTCGTGGGCGATGTCCGGGGCCACCTCCAGCGAGACGAAGCCGTCGTTTCCGTTCTCGGCCTCCCAGACCGGACGCAGCACGTCGGCCGCGAGCTGGACGTCCTTGATCGCCAGCCGCTCGTAGATCGCCTGGGCGTCGAGATCGCCTGCGATCTCGTGCAGCTCCTCGTCGTAGTCGTCGGAGCCGAGGATCGCCTTCTCGAAGATGGAGGGGTTCGCGGTGACGCCCCGCAGCGAGTCCTCGGCGGCCAGGCGGGCCAGCTCGCCGCTGGTGATCAGCGAATGTCGCAGCAGATCGAGCCAGGTGCTGGTGCCCGCTTCCGCGAGCGCGCGCAGGTTCGCGTTGACGTTCGCGGCCTCGGTGCTGCTCATCTCTTCAGCCCTCCTTCACTGGCTTGCAGGCGCGTTTCAGCATAGACGGATGGCTGAAACGGGAGGTTGGAATTTGCGTACCGGCTAGCCCAACGACCGGTCAGCCAAACAGCACTCCATAGCGCTGGTATTCCTGGGGCGGGACCCGGCGGACCTCGGCCACGGCCTCCGACAGCGACACCAGCGCAATGGTGTTGGCGTGCAGAGCGGTCATCGTGCCCCACCGGCCGTCGTGGGCGGCATCAATCGCGGCCAGTCCCAGGCGGGTCGCCAGCACGCGGTCAAACGCGGTCGGCGTACCTCCCCGCTGCACATGGCCGAGCACGGTGGCCCGAGTTTCAAAGCCCGTCCGCTGCTCGATCTCCCTCTCCAGCTGGTGGCCGATCCCGCCGAGCCGGGGATGGCCGAACTCGTCGAGCTCGCCGGTGGTAACCCTCATCGTCCCCTCCTTGGGCATCGCCCCCTCGGCGACCACCACGATCGAGAAGTATCGTCCGCGATGGTGCCGGCGGTCGATCAGCCGGCAGACCTCTTCGATGTCGAATGGGATCTCGGGGATCAGGATCACGTCGGCGCCGCCGGCGAGCCCCGAGTGAAGCGCAATCCAGCCGGCGTTTCGGCCCATGACCTCCACCACCAGGATCCGGTGGTGGCTCTCGGCGGTGGTGTGCAGCCGGTCGATCGCCTCGGTGGCGACCTGTAGCGCGGTGTCGAAGCCGAAGGTTACGTCGGTGGCCCCGAGGTCGTTGTCGATCGTCTTGGGAACACCGATCACCTCGACGCCGCCATCGGCGAGGCGGCTGGCCGCGCCCAGTGTGTCCTCGCCCCCGATCGCGATCAGGCCGTCGAGCCGGTGGCGCCGCAGCGTTTCCGCTACCACCCCCGCGCCGTCCTCGCGGCCCAGCGGATTGGTGCGCGAGCTGCCCAGAATCGTCCCGCCGCGCGGCAGGATCCCGCGGGTGGACTCGATCGTCAGCTCCTCGTGCACGTCGTCCAGGACGCCGCGCCAGCCGTCGCGAAAGCCCACCAGCTCGTCGCCGTACGCGTCGATCCCCTTGCGGACCACGGCCCGGATGACCGCGTTGAGACCCGGGCAGTCGCCGCCTCCGGTGAGCAGTCCAATCCGCACGGCCAGAGATCCTACGCAGACCGAGCGGCGAGGCCCCTGCGGCCGTCTCCGGGGTAGGGTTTGCCGCGATGGCAAACCGGCGCCGAGGTCGAGTCCCAGCTCGCGCGTTGACGCTCTCGGCCGTCGCCGCCGGCACGGCGGCGGGGGTGGTGCTGGAACGTCGCCATCTTCGCCGGCTGGCTCACGACGAGGATTACGCGCGACTCAGCACCCGGCTCGACGGCCGGCCGCTGACCGTCCGGTCGGCCGACGGCACCAAGCTGCACGCCGAGGTGTTCGGCCCGGAGATCGGTGACACCGTCGTGCTCGCCCACGGCTGGACCGAGCAGCTGAGCTTCTGGGGGCCGGTGATCGGACGGCTCGCCGACCGTGGGCTGCGGGCGGTCGCCTACGACCTGCGCGGTCACGGGCGCAGCGACCCGGCCGTGGATCACGACTACGCGCTGGAGCGCTTCGGCGAGGACCTCGAGGCGGTCCTGGCCGCGGCCCTGCCCGCCGGCCGGCGGGCCACCGTGGCCGGCCATTCGCTGGGCGCGATGTCGATCGCCGCGTGGGCCGAGCACCACGATGTGGGCTCGAGAGCGAATGCGGCGGCGCTGGTCAACACGGGCCTGGGCGACCTGGTCACTGGTCATCTGCTGTTCGGCGAGCTCGCCAAGTGGCTCAACCACCCCGTCGCGAGCCGGTTGGTGCTCGGCTCCCGGGCTCCGATGCCGGGCTTCTCATCGCCGATTCAGCAGGCCGCGATCCGCTACGTCGCCTTCGGCCCCACCGCCACCGCCGGGCAGGTCGCGTTCTACGAGCGGATGCTGATGGAGTGCTCGCCGGACGCGCGCGCCGCCACCGGGGTGGCGATGTCCGACATGAACCTCTACGAGGCGGTGGCCAAGCTGACGGTCCCCACCCTCGTCGTGGCCGGCGACCGCGACCGCCTCACGCCTCCCACCCACGCCCGCCGGATCGCCGAGTCCCTCCCCCACCTCCAGGCGCTGATCGAGCTGCCCGAGACCGGGCACATGTCGCCGCTGGAACGCCCCCACCAGCTGGTCATCGCGCTGGTCGAGCTGATCGACCAAGTTTCCCCCCGCCCCCCGGGACGGCTACCCTCCCCGGTTCCGAGCGGCGGCGAGGGGTTCTAGGGCAGCGTGCACATCGATCCATACATCGTTCTCGGCAGCGCGATCATCGGCCTGCTCGTGGGCATGACCGGCGCCGGCGGCGGCGCGCTGATGACGCCGATGCTGATCCTCCTGTTCGGGGTCAGTCCGTCGACCGCGATCTCCAGCGACCTCGTCGCCGCCGTGGTGATGCGGCCGATCGGCGCATCCGTCCACATGCGGGCCGGGACGGTGAACTTGAAGCTGGTCCGCTGGATGGTGCTGGGATCGGTCCCGGCGGCGTTCCTGGGCGCGTATCTGCTGCACCTGCTCGGCAATGCCAAGTCGGCCGAGGACCACATCGAGGTGTTCCTCGGCGCGGCGCTGCTGGTGGGCGCCGGCGCGATGGCGCTGCGGTTCGTGCTCGACCGCCGCGCCGGTAACGCCCGCACCGCGTTCGTCACCGAGGTCCATCCCCGCCCCCTGCTGACGCTGGCGATCGGCGTCGTCGGTGGGCTCATCGTCGGGATGACCTCGGTGGGATCGGGGTCGCTGATGATCGTGGGGCTGCTCTTCATTTATCCCAAGCTCGGCGCCAACCAGCTCGTCGGCACCGACTTGACCCAAGCGGTCCCGCTGACCGTGGCCGCCGCGCTCGGGGCGCTGGCCTTCGGACACGTGGAGCTGTCGGTGACCGGCTCGCTGATCATCGGCAGCGTCCCGGCGGTGCTGGTCGGCAGCCTGCTCTCGTCGAGCGTGCCCGACCGCTACGTGCGGCCGGCGATCGCGTTTGTGATCTTCGCCTCCGGGTTGAAGTACATCGGCGTGGGAACCACTGCGTTGGGGTGGATTCTGTGTGCGACGCTGCTGGGCGGGGCGTGCGGCTGGCTGGTGGTGGCCAAGCCTTGGAGGGTGTCGGCCACCGCGGGCACCGCCGAGCCAGCGTCCGCACCGGTCGCCTCCGGCGAGCGGGGGCCCGAACCGGTCGCCTCCGGCGAGGGGGGGTCCGAACCGGTCGCATCCGGCGAGCGGGGGCCCGAACCTGTCGCCTCCGGCGAGGGGGGGTCCGAACCGGGCGCCTCCGGCGAGCCCGCGCCCGGGCACCTCGCACCCAGCGAGCCTCCCCTGATCCGTGAGCGGACGCGTTGACGTGCCGGTGGCGGGCGGCGAGCTCGCCACCTACCGGCTGGGATCCGACGACTCCCAGGCACCGGCGGTGCTGGCCATCCACGGGCTCACCTCGAGCAGCCGCACCTGGCTGGCCACCACCCGGGCGCTGGGCGGCCAGGCGTCTCTCATCGCCCCCGACCTCCGCGGGCGCGGGCGCAGCAACGAGCTGCCCCCGCCGTTCGGGATCGACGCCCACGTCCGCGACCTGATGGCGGTGCTCGACCGCTTCGAGCTCTCGCGTCCGGTCGTCGCCGGCCATTCGCTCGGGGCCTACATCGCCGCCCGCCTGGCCGTCCAGCATCCGGACCGGGTCAGCCATCTCGTGCTCGTGGACGGCGGTCTGGCCATTCCTGAGAGCGAGGGGGCTGATCCGGAGCAGTTCCTCGAGCGCTTCCTCGGTCCGTCCTACGCGCGCCTCGAGATGACCTTCTCCAGCCCGGCTGCATACCGCGTCTGGTGGGAGGAGCATCCCGCGTTCGCCGGCTCGGACATCGACCCTCGCGACCTCGACGAGTACGCGCGCCACGATCTCGTCGGCGAGGAGCCCGAGCTGCGCTCTGCCGTCAACCGTCAGGTCATCGCCGACGACGGCCGCGACCTGTTCGAGCCCCACGATGCCGATGCGCTGTCGGTGTCCGCGGTCCTGCTCTGCGCGCCGAGGGGAATGGTCGACGATCCCAACCCGATGCAGCCCCTCGGACTGGTCCGCGAGTGGGCCGACAGCGACCCGTCCCGGCGGCGCGCCGTGGAGGTGCCGGACGTCAACCACTTCACGATTGTGCTTGGCCGTACCGGCGCCGAAGTGGTGGCCGGCGAGATCGCTAGAGCGATCTGAGCGCCGGCAGCAGCTCCCGCTCGGCCCAGCCGAAGAACGGCTCCTGATGATCGGCGCCGATCTGCACCAGCGCGATCTCGTCGTATCCGGCGGCGCTACCCGTGGCCCCTGGGCGCTACCCAGATCGTCGGATCGCCAGGCCCCGGCGAGGCGCCCCGCGGCTGACGGCGCGATAGTGTCCGGGCGATCATGAGCGAGTCAGGGCCGGGGGACGAAACGCAGACGTTCGTCTGCGTCGTCGAGATTCCCAAGGGGACCCGCAACAAGTACGAGTACGACGAGGAGCTCGGCGGGATCAAGTTCGATCGGCTGCTGTGGAGCGCGGCCACCTACCCAACCGACTACGGCTACCTGCGTGAGACCCTGGCCCAGGACGGCGACGAGCTGGACGTGCTGGTGTGCCTGACCGAGCCGACCTTCCCGGGATGCCTGATCGAGGTGAAGCCGATCGGGATGTTCGTGATGCGCGACGAGAAGGGGCCCGACGAGAAGATCCTCTGCGTCCCGGTCCACGATCCCTACTGGAACCACTACGACGAGGTCGACGAACTGCCAGAGCTCCTGCTGCAGGAGATCGATCAGTTCTTCTCGATCTACAAGGAGCTGGAGCCCGACAAGACGGTCGAGATCTCCGGCTGGCGGCCCCGCCCGGAAGCGCTGCGCGACATCGCGGAGTGTCAGCAGCGCTTCCGCGAACAAGCACCAAGGTGAACCTCAGCCCAGCGGGGTCTCCCCCAGCCGCTCGCCCAGCTCCGCCACCGACTCGAACACATCGGCCGCGCCGGCATCGCGCAGCTCCTGGACCGAGAACCCCCCGGTGACCACGGCCAGGGTCTTGACGTCGGCAGCCAGCGCCGCCTTGACGTCCCAGGGGGTGTCTCCGATCATCAGCGCCGGCCCGTCCGCGCCGTCGACCACCTTCAGCGCCGCGTTGACCAGATCCGGCTCGGGCTTGGTGGCGTCGACGTCGGCCGAGGTCGTCCAGCCGTCGGCGAGCTCGCGCGCGTCGAGCAGATCGAGGTAGTGGTCGACCTCGTCCTGCTTGGCCGAGCTCGCCAGCACGACCGCATGACCGCGCGCCTTGAGCTCGGCCACCAGCTCGCGTGAGCCCTTCATCGTCTGGACCTCGCCGATCAGGCCGCTGTACTCCTCCTTTTCGGCGTCCCGGATGTCGTCGCCGTGCTCGCGCTCGGTCTCCTCGCCGCACAGCGCCTTCACCACCTGGTCTCCACCCATTCCGATGTGCGTGTGGATGCGCCACATCGGGAGCGTGATCTGGTGGCGGCGAAAGGCGCGAAACCAGGCCAAGGTGTGGTGATAGTTGGTGTCGACGAGCGTGCCGTCGATGTCGAGGATCGCGATCGCCATCTACCGCTCGCCGTCGCCGTCGCGGTCGCCTTCGACAAAGGCGCGCCGTCCGGCTTCGGTTCGCTCCTGCTCGAGGATCTCTCGCTGACGCCGGGCCCGCTGCAGGAGCACATCGAAGTCGGTCTCGGCAAGCGCCGGGTAACGATCACTGACATCGCGCAGGACCTCCCACATCGACGCCTTGCCCTCCACTCCGAGCGACAGAGTCTCCAGCGCGAGCAGGAGACCGAACTCGTCTTCCCCGGCGCTCAGCCCCGTCAGCTTGACCCGGCTCACCTTCTCCGCGACGTAGGTGGTGGCCTGCTTGACGGGGTTTCGCGAAGTCCCCATCCGGTCCATCAGCTCCCGGAGCGTCTCGCGGTCCTCCTCGATGTCCGAGGCCAGCGGGCCCATCGCCTCGCCGAACACGGTGCCATCGGTGCGCTCGGCGAGCTGCCGGGCGAGGTCTGAGCCGAACACCGCGCCCGCCAAATGGTCGTTGAGGTAAGTGTCGATCGCCCTGCCGGTCATCTGCCCAGGCTACCCGGAGCCTCGAGGCCAAACAAACACGGCGGTTTGCGTCGCGGACGCCCTGACGGGTAGAGATCGATGGTGAAACAGCTGGCGCTCACCTTCGACGACGGGCCCGACGAGAACTGGACCCCGCGCCTGCTGGACCTGCTGGCCGAAGCGGACGCCACCGCCACCTTCTTTCCGATCGCTCCGCGAGCCCAGAAGCATCCGGCGCTGATCAGGCGGATGCTCGCCGGCGGCCACACCGTCGGCCTGCACTGCGACGAACACATCCGCCACACCGCTCGCACCGCGCAGTGGGGCTGGGCAGACACCGAACGCGGATTGTGGCGGCTGTACCGGGTCGGGTTCCGCCCCACCCTGTGGCGCACCCCGTGGGGGGTGACCTCGGGCTGGACGGCGTCGGTGGCCGCCGAGCACCAGCTGCGGCTGGTCGGCTGGACCGTCGACACCCACGACTGGCGCGGGGACAGCGCAACCGCCATGTTCAAGGCCACACGCGATTCGCTCAATGCGGACGCGATCGTCCTGGCCCACGATGGAATCGGGCCGGGGGCCCGGCGAACGGATGTCGCCGAAACGGTCGCCTACGTCGAGCTGGCGATCGAGTACGCGCGCGACCGCGGCCTGGCGCTGAGGGCACTCGGCGCTGAGGGCACTCTAGATTGAGTTCCGTGCTGGAACAGACCGAAGCGCTCCTCGAGGGTGCCCTTGAAGCGATCGCCGCCGGCGCCGCCGCGCGCGACGCCGAGCCGACCCCCGCGTTCCCCGAGGACGCGTTCGCCGCCCTGGAACGGGCCGGAGCGACCGCCTTCAACGCCTTCGCCGGCCCACGGCGCCCGCCGGCGTCCGAGGAGCTGGATCTGGTGCGTCGGGTCGCGCGGGCCGACGGGTCGGTGGGACGGATCTTCGACGGCCACCTGAACGCGGCCGAGCGGATCGCCGTCCAGGCCCCCGACGACGTCCGCGACCGAGAGCTGGAGGCGTTCGCCGCCGGTGAGCTTCGCGGGGGGGTGTGGGGCGGTGACCCGGTGCCCGGCGAAGGAGACCCCGCCAGGGTGGTGCGCGGCCGGGTCCTGCGCGGAGTCAAGACCTTCTGCTCCGGGGCCGGTGGGCTGCACCGCGCGCTGGTGCTCGCGCGCAACGAACGCGGCGGACCGCCGGTGTTGGTGTGGATTAACCTCAACGAGCGCTCGGTCGAGGTCGACGAGAGCTGGTATCGCGCCCACGGCCTGCGCGCCTCGGTCTCGCACCGCGTGATCTTCCACGACGCCCCGATTCTCGCCCAGCTCGGCCCCCCCGGCGGGATCTCCGCTCAGCCGTGGTTCGCCCGCGACGCCCTGCGTACCGCCGCCAGCTGGGTAGGCATGGCCGACACCGCCGTCTATGCCGCGCTCTCCGAGCTGGCCGCACGCCCTGCTCGCGGACCCGTCGAAGCTCTGGCCGTGGGGCGGATCCTGACCGCCCAGGCGACGCTCGATGCCTGGCTGTCCGTCGCCGCCGACGCCATGGACGGCCGCCGAGACGATCTGCCGGCGATCGCGCTGCACGGGCGCGCGGCGATCTACGTCGCCTGCCGGACGCTGCTCGACGAGGCCGCCCGCGCCTGTGGCTCCAGGCCCTTTGCGCGGGCTGGCGACCTGGACCGGGCCCGCCGTGACCTGGAGCTGTTCCTGCTCCAGCACCGCTTGGACCCGCTACTGGCCCGCGCCGGCGAAGCCGCCCTGGAGACCCTCGCCGGCTGACATGGCATCCGCGATGTCCACAGCCGATTTCGAGGCGCTGTATCGCTCCGACCCGGACCCCTGGGGCTACACCACCAGCGCCTACGAGCACGACAAGTACTCCGCCACGCTGGCCGCCTGCGGCCCGGGGCCGTTTCGCTGCGCGCTCGAGCTCGGCGGCTCGATCGGCGTGTTCAGCGCGCTGCTGGCGTCTCGCTGTGACGCCCTGACCACGATCGACGCCGCTCCCACCGCGGTGGCGACGGCGCGCGGCCGGTTGGCCCAGAGCCCACAGGTCACCGCGCTAGAGGGCACAATCCCCGAGGCGATCCCCCGGCGGCGTTATGACCTGGTGGTGGCCTCGGAGATCCTCTACTACCTGACCCCGGCCCAGCTGTCGGCGACGCTGACACTGCTGGGCCGGCTGATGGACCCGGGAGCGCGGCTGGTGGCCGTCCACTGGCGCCCCGCCGGTCCGGACCGTCCGTTCACAGCGAGTGAGGTCCACGACGCCCTGCGCCGTCAGCCGTGGCTGCAGACCACGCACTCGGGTGGCACCGACGAGTACCTGCTCGACGTCCTGGAGCGCAGGTGAGCGACGAGTTCGAGCTGCTGATCGTCGGCGGGGGACCGGCCGGCTTGGCCGCCGCGCGCTCCTACCGGGATGCCGAAGGCCAGGGAGCGGTGGCGATCGTCACCGACGAGCAGCGCATGCCCTACAACCGCCCGCCGCTGACCAAGGAGCTTCTGCGCCGCGAGATCTCCGAGGACGAGCTTCCGATCGAGGACGAGACCTGGCTGGCCGAGCAGCGCGTGAGTCTGGTCTCGGGCCGCGCGGTCAGCCTGGACCGCGACGGACGCACCGTGGCGTTGTCCGGAGGGCGACGCATCGCCTTCACGTCCTGCGTGCTGGCGACCGGCGCCGAGCCCAAGCGGCTGCCGGTGCCCGGCGTCGACGACCCGGCGGTCCGTATCCTGCGTTCGCTCGACCACCTGCGCGAGCTCGAACGCCGCCTGGCCGGCGGCGGACAGGTGGTGGTGATCGGCTCAGGATTCATCGGCTGCGAGATCGCCGCGTCGCTGCGGTCCCGGGGCCACGAGGTGACCCTGATCTCCGACGAGACGGCGCCGAACGTGGCCCGCCTCGGCGACGAGGCCGCCGCCGAGATCGCGAGCTGGCTGCGCCAAGACGGCGTGCAGCTGAGGATGGGAACCGAGGTGGAGTCGATCGAACGCTCCGGCGAGACGTTGCATGTCGTCGCCGGCGATATCCGGTCCTCGGCGCCGCTGGTGGTGATGGCCGCCGGAGTCGCGCCGCGCTCGGAGCTGGCCGCCGCCGCCGGGCTCGAGCTGGAGCAGGGCGCGGTCCCCACCGACGCCGGGATGCGGACTGTGGCCGAGGGGCTGCTTGCCGCCGGGGACGTGTGCCTGGCCCAGAACACTGCCGCCGGGCGGCGGCTGCGCGTCGAGCACTGGGGCGATGCGCTGAGTCAGGGATCGGTGGCCGGCTCCATCGCAGCCGGCGTGGAGGCCGGCTGGAACGACGTGCCCGGGTTCTGGTCGACGATCGGCTCGCGCACGCTGAAGTACGCGGCCTGGGGCGACGGCTACGAGCAGGCCAGGATGGAGCGCCGCGACGGGGGCGCATTCACCGTCTGGTATGGCGGCTCGGACCGGATCGTGGGCGTGCTCACCCACCAAGCGGACGAGGACTACGAGCGCGGCCGCGAGCTGATTGCGGAGGGCGCGCCATGGAGCTGAAGGCGATCGTGGTCGTCCCGGCCCGCGACGAGCAGGACACGATCGGGGGTTGCCTGCGCGCGTTGGCCGAGCAGACGCTCCCGCGGGAGGACTTCGAGATCCTGGTGGTGCTCGACGATTGCACTGACGGCACCGCGGAGGTGGTCGCCGAGCAGGCGACCAGCGCCAGTCTGCGCCTCAGGACGATCCCCGGACCGGGTCGCGGCGCGGGTGCCGCCAGGCGGGCCGGCATGGAGGCCGCGGCGGCGCAGCTGCTCTCATCGGGCCGGCCCGAAGGTCTGATCGCATCCACTGACGCCGACTCGCGCCCGGCGCCGGACTGGCTGGAGCGCCAGCTGGCCCACACCGAGCGTGGGGCTCGCGCGGTGGCCGGACTGATCGAGCTCGACCCCGGGGATCAGGCGTCGCTTCCCGACGCCGTCCTGGCCCGTCGCGAACGTGACGCTGCGGCTCGCCTGCGCCGGGTGCGGCGGCTGGATCCCGCCGCCGACCACCACCACTTCGCCGGCGCCTCGATCGGCATCACCGCCTCGGCCTACCGCGAGGTCGGGGGCCTGGAGCCGCTCACCGCGCTGGAGGACGCCGCCTTCGCCGCGCGCCTCGACCAACACGGGATCGCCATCGTCCGTCCCGCCGACGTGCGGGTGCGAACCTCGGCTCGACCCGATGGCCGCGCCGCCCGCGGTCTGTCGGTGGATCTCGACGTCTCCATCTGGTCAGCGCACCGGCGCCACGTCACCTCCGAGTTCGCCCCCGAGGCTCTCGCCGCCCGCAAGGGCCACACCACGGTCACCGTGGTGGTCCCCACCAAGGACTGCGCCGAGACGATCGACGGGATCTTGCGCCGAACCGTCAAGCCGCTGGCCGAATTGGGGTTGGTCGACGAGCTGGTGGTGATCGACGCCGCGTCTCCGGACGGCACGGCCGAGATCGCCGCCGCGGCGGGCGCCACCGTGGTGCAGCAGGACGAGGTGGCGGTCGACCACGGACCGGCGCTGGGCAAGGGCGATGCCATGTGGCGAGCGCTGCACGTGAGCGGCGGCGACATCGTGTGCTTCTTGGACGGCGACACCCAGGATCCCGAACCCAGCCATCTGCTGGGGCTGCTGGGGCCGATCCTGAGCGACAGCTCGGTGCAGCTGGTCAAGGGGGCGTTCGAGCGTCCGCTGCAGGCCGGCGACCGGCAACTGGCCAACGAGGGCGGGCGCGTGACCGAGCTGATGGCCAGGCCGCTGCTGAACCTGCACGAGCCCCGCCTGGCCGGCTTCGCGCAGCCACTGGCCGGAGAATTTGCCGCCCGGCGCGAGCTGCTGGAGGCGATCCGGTTCCCGGTCGGCTACGGGGTGGAGATCGCGGTGCTGATCGACGCCCTGCGCCGCCACGGGCTCGATGCCCTGGCCGAGTGCCACCTGGGCACCCGCCAGAACCGCCACCAGCCGCTGCGGGCGCTGGGCGAGATGGCCTACGCGGTGCTGGCCGCCGTCGAACGACGGCTGGTCGGCGGACGCAGCGTGATCAGCGGCAGCTACCTGCGCCCCTGGGAGGACGGGGCGGTGGTCCCGGTCCCCGTCCTCGAGCGCCCGCCGATCTCCTCGCTGGGCAGCAGGCGCCGGGACGAGCTGTCCTCCTCCGCCGCGCCCTGAGTCAGTCTTCGGTTGGTGGCGGGTCCGCGGCCGGCGACGGGTCTGCGCGGGCCGGGGACGGTTCCGCAGCAGTCGGCGACGGCTCCACGGCGGTCGGCGACGGCTCCACAGCGGTCGGCGACGGCTCCACAGCCGTCGGCGACGGCTCCACAGCCGTCGGCGACGGCTCCACAGCGGTCGGCGACGGCTCCACAGCGGTCGGCGACGCCTGCGCGACAGTCGGCGACGACTCCTCCTTGCGCTCCTCCTTGATCCGGGCCGCGGCGTCGGCGAGCCGTTGCGCCTCATCGCTGTGGCTGAGCGCCTCCTCGCCCTGACGCAGCGCCTGCTCTTCCTGGGTGAGGGCGTCGAGCCGCTCGCGCGCCGACTGCTCCTCGATCGCCTCCGCGGTGCGCTCCTGCGCCTGGCGGCTGGCCTCGGTGCGCTTGGTCTCGTTCTTGGCGGCGCCGCGGCTGGTCCGCTGCTGCTTCTTGGTCGCGCCGGCCCGCTTGGCGCTGGCGCTGTTACGAGCCCGCTCGCGGCGGCCGATCGCCTGCTGATGGCGGGACTCGACGCGGCTGTCGGCCTCGTCGGTCGTGCGCTTGGCCTGGCGCCGCAGCTTGGCTGCCCGCTCGCGCTCGTCCGCCGCGGCCCGGCGCTGGTGCGCGTCGCGCCGCAGCGAATCCTCGCGCAGCGCCGACGCGGCCACCGACCGGATCGTGGCGTCGGCCCGATCGACGGCCAGCTGCGCCGCCGAAGCGGGCCCCATGCGCTTGCCCGGTAGCAGCCTGATCGCCGAGTCCAGCGGGAACCGGGCGACCTTGAGGCCGCCGTCGACCGTCGCTGCTGTAAGTGTTCGTGCCTTCATCGCTTGTCCTCCTCGCGTGGGTCGAGGCGCTCGGCGCGGTGCTCGGCCTCCCGGGCCTCGCGCTCGAGCCGATTGGCCTGCTCGGTAGCGGCGACGCGGGTCTCCTCGGCGGTCTGCACCGACCGCTCCGCGGCGCCGCGCTCGGATTCGAGCTCGGCGTCCGCCGCCGCGCGCTCGGCCGCGGCTTGGCCTGAGGCCCGCTGCTCGGCCTGGAGGCGGTCACGCTCGATCTGCGCTTCGCGCTCCTGCGCCGAGAGCTCGTTCTGCAGCTCTCGCCGTTCGCGCTCGGCCTCCACCTGGCGCGCCTGAACCTGGGCGAGCTGCTGGCGCTCGTTGGCCTGCTGCGCCGCGCGCGCGGCCTCCCGATCGGCATCCGACTGGGCCTGCTGGAGCCTCCCTTCACGGGCCAGCTCGTCGTTTTCGGTCGTCTGGCCGACCACCTCCTTGACCTTGCCGACCGCGCGACCGGCCAGGCCTCCGAGGGTACGTTCGGTTTCGTTCGCTTCGCTCACTGATCGATCCTTTCCGGGAGCAAGGCAAATCGCCGCCCCCATTTCATTGGCTTACCCATGAGCACGCCCACGACCCGCTCGTGTGACCGAGATCACACAGGCGGGCCGGAAATAGGGCGAGAAACGGAGGTTTGCTCGCCTGGCGTCTGTGACCCGCGCGCCTTACTGGCTGCTGGTGGCCCCCGAGGCCGCTACCTGGTGCTTGCCCTCGGCGAACTCCTCGACGATCTTGTCGCAGAAGGCCGGGAGGTCATCGGGGTTGCGCGACGAGACCAGCCCCTCGTCGACCACTACCTCCTTGTCGACCCACTCGCCGCCGGCGTTGCGGATGTCGGTCTGCACGCTCGGATACGAGGTCAGCGTGCGGCCGCGCACCAGGTCGGCCTCGACCAAGGTCCACGGCCCGTGGCAGATCACGCCCACCGGCTTGCCCGCCTTGAAGAACTCCTGCACGAACGAGATCACGTCGGGCTCGATCCGAAGCTTGTCGGCGTTGACCGTCCCGCCGGGGAGGATCAGCCCGTCGTAGTCATCGGGCGAAACGTCGGAGATCGACTTGTCGACCGGGAACGTGTCAGCCGGCTCCAGGTCGTGGTTCATGGCCTGGATCTCGCCGTCCTCCGGGGACAGCAGCTCGGCGTCGGCTCCGGCCTCGGTTACCGCCTGACGAGGCCTTACGAGCTCTACCTGCTCGACCCCGTTGGTGGCGATTATCGCGATCCTCTTCTGGTTCAGTGACTCTGCCATGTCAGCTCCTTGGTTTCGGGTACTACAAGAGCGCTACCCGTCGGCCAGGGGCGTACACGGCCGCTGACGGCGTCCCAGCTGCACTCGCGCAGTCTGGCGGCGGAGCTCGGCGGCGCGGTGGCCGGGTCGGTGCGCCCGGCGGACCTGTTGGTCAACTGCACCGCCGTCGGGCTGGACGGCGCGCCGTCGCTGCAGGGCCTGCCCGTGGACGCCGATCAGCTGCCAGATTTCGGCTGCGTGGTCGATCTCGTCTACGCCGCCGGGGGCACGGCGCTGATCCGGGCCGCTCGCGCGCGGGGGGTGCTCGCGATCGATGGGCTAGAGCTGCTGGTGCTCCAGGGCGCGCTGAGCTTTGAGCTGTTCACGCGGCGCCCGGCGTCGCGGGAGGCGATGCGGACGGCCGCGGGGATCGGCTAGCGGGCGCCTAGCAGCGCCAGCGTCCCAGCCGCCAGGTGCATGAGATCCACCGGTCGCGTCACAGCGGCCAGGGTGTGCTCGATCGTGCACGCCTGCGGTGCATAAGATCGCGCGCTCCCGAGACAGTGGCCCGTCGGTGGATGTTGTGCACCGACCGCGATCCGAAAACCCGCGATCGGCCCCGACCGTTGTGCACCGACCGCCATCCCACGCCCGCGATCGGCCCCGACCGCAGCCACGTCCCAAAGCCTTGCCCAGCACAGCGACCGTTCGCCGCCCTCCAGGCTGGCGGCAGAATGTCCGTCGCCGCTATGGTGAGGCGCCGTTATGAGCGCGAACCGACAGGCCGATCAGGGAGGCCGCGAGGCTACTGCTCCTCGAGCTTGAAGCCGACCTTCATCTCGACTTGGAAGTGCGCGACCCGGTCGCCCACGACGTGGCCACGGATGTTCGTGACCTCGACCCAGTTGAGGCCGCGCAGCGTCTTGGCGGCTCGCTGCACGCCTGACTGCATCGCCTCGGTGACGCCCTGGGGCGAGGTGCCGGCGATTTCGACGATCTTGTAGGTGTCGGATTCGGACATAGGGACTCCTTAGGATTGGGTGCTGGCGGTAAAAGTCTGCGTCGGAGGTCAGCCGTCGAGCCGTCGCCGCTGCGGCTCCACCACGTACCGGGGGTCCGCGGCCGACTGGGTGCCGGCCTCGAACACGCTCCACCGGGTGGCCAGCGCGCCCGCCGCGACCAGCGCGCCCCCGGCCACCGCAGCCGGGCGGCTGCGCGCCCCCCGGGCACCCAGCAGACCGGCGCCGGCCACCAGGCAGGCACGGCTGACCCAGGAGTAACGCGACGCCTTACCGCGCCTGTAGACCTCGCCGTGGAGCTTCAGCCGGCGCTCCATCACGGCGGTCGCCGCCAGCTCGGCGGCGGCGGCCCCCAGGGCCAGCCGCCGGGCGCCGGCGGCGCAATCGACCGGCGTCGCGGCCGCGCAGGCGCCGCCGGCGCTGACCGCCGCGCCGGCGCCGAACACGAACGGCAGGGTCCCCCGCGCCTCGTGCCAGGCCGGCACCGCAGTGTTGCTCAACAGCGCCGCCGTGTAGGTCGACAGCCCCAGCCCCGCCGCCGCCGCCGCCGGCCGGGCCACTGCGGCCGCCCGCCCAAACCGGCCGGTCGCAGCGTGAAGCGCCGCCACGCCGACGCTCGCGCCGCTGATCGACAGGATCCACGAGCCCACGCTCATCGGGGAGGTGACCTTGAACAGACGCAGCATGTTGAAAAACCGTCCCGGCCGGCCGAGATCGGCGATCAGCAGCGGCGGGCTGGCCGCGATCGCCGCCAACGACGTCAGCCACGCCCGCTGCGCCAGCGTGTTCGAGCCGCGCACCCCGGCCAGATACGCCAGCCCGGCCGACGCCCCGGCCAGGCCCCCGGTGAACATGTAGCACGGGATCTCCCACCCCCACACGGGCTCCTTGAGCACGGGCTGGCCGTGGTAGGAGACCGCTCCGTGGTCGGCGTCGTCGCTCAGCGCCGCTCCCCGAACAGCGCCGCCGGAGCTCACCGCCGACCCCCGAACACCGCCGCCACCAGCCCGGCTCCGAGCGCCACCGCCGCCGCCGCGGTCGCGGTCCAGATCGAGCCCAGGTCGCGAACCGTGTCGACCGGATCCGGAGGCAGCCCGTAGACCTCCGGCTCGTCGAGCAGCAGGAAGAAGGCCCCGGCGCCGCCGACCCCGTCGTCGGCGCCGGCGAGATACAGCTGGGCCCGATCCTGCCCCGCCTCCCGCAACCGCAGCACGCGCGCGTCGGCGCGCTCCCGCAGCTCCTCCAGGTCGCCGAACTGGATCGAGTCGGTGGGACAGGCGTGCGCGCAGGCCGGCTCCATGTCGCCCTTCAGGCGGTCGTAGCAGAGCGTGCACTTCCAGACCCGTCCGTCGTCCTGGCGCTGATCGATGACTCCGAACGGGCATGCCGACACGCAGTAGCCGCAGCCGTTGCAGACGTCCTCCTGGACGACCACGGTGCCGAACTCGGTGCGAAACAGAGCCCCGGTGGGACACACCTCGAGGCAGGCGGCGTCGGTGCAGTGCTTGCACACGTCCGAGGCCATCAGCCAGCGCATGCCGTCGCCCTCCTGGTAGCTGGCCAGTCCGCCCTCGACGGCGGCGCCGCGCTCAGCGGTCTGCACCAGCGAAGCCCCCTCGTTGGCATCGGCGGGCAGCCGCTGCTCGATGAACGCCACGTGTCGCCAGCGGTTGGCGCCCAGCGAGCGTGAGTTGTCATAGGAGTTGCCCGAGAACCCCTCGATCTCGGCCGGGACCTGGTTCCACTCCTTGCAGGCCACCTCGCAGGCCTTGCAGCCGATGCAGATCGAGGTGTCGGTGAAGAACCCCTTGCGCGGCTGGGCGCGCTCGCCGTACGCGGCCGGCCACTGCTCCACCGAGAGCTTCACGACTCGATCCCCGCCCGCCGCCGGTAGTCGGCGACCAGCTGCAGGCGCGCCGGCCCCCGGGGACGCCGTCCCGGCCGGATGTCGCAGGTGGCGGCCTTGTACTCGCTGATGTGAACGTTGGCGTCGAGCACCACCGGGAGCAGCTCGTTGCCCGAGTCGCCGGTGACGATCCCGACAGCACCCCAGTGGTAGGGGACGCCGATCAGGTGCATCGGCCGGCCATCGATCCGAAGCGGGCGGACCCGCTCGGTCACCATGACCCGGGCTTCGACTGCGTTGCGAGCGGTCACGATCGTCGCCCACCCCCCGTGCTCGAGCTCCCGCTCGGAGGCGAGCTCGGGAGAGACCTCGCAGAAGAACTCGGGCTGCAGCTCGGCCAGGTAGGGCACGGTCCTCGACATCCCCCCGGCGGTGTGGTGCTCGGTCAGGCGATAGGTGGTGAGCACGAACGGGAACACCACCTCGCCGTTCTCCCCCGGGACCGGGTGGTAGCGGTTCTGGTCGCGATCGAAGGCCTGGCGTACCGGGTTTCGCTGCTGGGGATAGAGCGGGTTGACGAACGGGGACTCCTGCGGCTCGTAGTGCGCCGGGAGCGGGCCGTCCGTCAGTCCGGTGGGCGCGTACAGCCAGCCCCGGCCGTCGGCCAGGATGATGAACGGCTTATCGCCGGAGATGGCGTCGAGCGCCTCGGCGTCGGAGCCGGGCCGGTAGTCGGGGGCCTTGTCGGCCGGGTAGTCGGGCGCATCCCCCAGGCTCGTCCACTTGCCCTCCTCCCCATCCCACCATACGTAGCGCTTGCGCTCTGACCAGGGCCGCCCCTCGGGGTCCGCCGAGGCGCGGTTGTAGAGGATCCGCACGTTCTTGGGCCACGTCCAGCCCCACTCGGGGGCGATCCAGTTCTGCTCGCGGCCGGGCCGCCGGCGCGCCGGCTGGTTGATCCCATCGGCATAGATGCCGGCGTGGATCCACGAGCCGCAGCTGGTGGAGCCGTCGGCCTCGAGCTCGTCGTAGCTCGACAGGCAGGCCCGGCCCGGCCCATGGCCGCCGATCTCCTTGAGAACCTCGTCGGCGTCCGGCTCGCGGTGGGGCCCTTCGAGCGGGTAGTCCCAGGTCAGGTCGAGAATCGGGCGGTCCTTGGGATCTGTGGAGCCGGCGAGCTTCTCGCGCACCGTGCAGCCGAGGTGGAAGATCCAATGCAGCTCCGAGCGCGCATCGCCCGGCGGATCGCAGGCCTTCTCACGCCACTGCAGCAGCCGCTGGGTGTTGGTGAAGCACCCCTCCTTCTCGGTATGGGCGGCCGTCGGCAGGAAGAACACCTCGGTCTGGATGTCCTGCGCACGAGCCTCACCGGACTCGTGCTCCGGCGAGTCGTGCCAGAACATCCCGGTCTCGGTCGGCTGGAAGTCGCGGACGACCAGCCAGTCCAGCTTCGCCAGCGCCAGGCGCATCAGCTTCGAGTTGGCCGAGCCGACTGCGGGGTTCTGGCCGACGCAGAACATGCCCTTGACCCCCCCGTCGAGCATCTTGAGCATCATCGCGTAGTGCGAGTGATCGCCGTCGATCCGGGGCAGGTGATGGAAGCAGTAGTCGTTCTCGGCGGTGGCGGCGTCTCCCCACCAGGCCTTCAGCAGCGAGATCATGTAGTTGTCGAGGTTGCCCCAGGCGCCCGTGCTGGGGCCGTTGAGCTCGATGAACTTCTCCAGCGACGGGTGGTGCTGGGGGTGGGGCATCGGGATGTAGCCCGGCAGGATGTTGTAGAGCGTGGGGATGTCGGTCGAGCCCTGGATGTTGGCGTGGCCGCGCAGGGCGAGGATCCCGCCGCCGGGCCGGCCGATGTTTCCCAGCAGCAGCTGCACGATCGAGGCGGCGCGGATGTTCTGGACGCCGACCGTGTGCTGGGTCCAGCCCACCGCGTAGACGATCGCCGAGGTGCGCTCCCGGCCCGAGTTCGCGCACAAGGCCTCGGCCACGGCGAGGAAGTCGGCTTCCGAGCAACCGCAGACCTCGGAGACCGCCCGCGGCGTATAGCGGGCGAAGTGGCGCTTGAGGATCTGCAGCACGCAGCGCTCGTGCTCCATTGTGAAATCCACGTGCGGGGGATCGCCCTGCTCGAGCCGCATCCCGTGGGCGCCGTGGGCCTGCTCGCCGGAGACCTCCGAGCGCTGTTCGCGCGCTCCGGCCGCGGTCTCGGGCTCGGTCTGGTCGTAGGCCCAGCTCTCGATCTCGTAGGCCTCGTCCTCCGCGTTCCAGCCTGAGAAGAAGCCCGCCGCGTCCTCGACGTCGCGAAACTCGCGGTCGATGATCACCGGAGCGTTGGTGTAGTGCCGGACGTACTCCTCAAACCATTCCCCATGCTCGAGGATGTAGTTGACGATCCCGCCCAGGAAGGCGATGTCGCTCCCGGCGCGGATCGGCACGTGCCGGTCCGCCATCGCGCTGGTGCGGGTGAAGCGGGGGTCGATGTGGATCACCTTGGCCCCGCGCTCCTTGGCCTCCACCACCCACTGGAACCCGACCGGATGCTGCTCGGCCATGTTGGAGCCCATGATCAGGATGCAGTCGGAGTTCTGCAGGTCCTGCTGGAACGTGGTGGCGCCGCCGCGCCCGAACGAGGCTCCCAGACCGGGAACCGTGGAGCTGTGTCATATCCGCGCCTGGTTCTCGACCGACACCGCTCCCGCCG
>DASXZB010000040.1:0-4530 GCA_036502145.1 Solirubrobacteraceae bacterium
CGCCGCTCCCGAGCGCTCGGCGGCCTGCTCGTCGAGCCCGCGCGCCACCAGCCGCCAGGCCTCGCGGTCGTCGGGCATGTCATCGAACTGGAAGCCGTCGAGCTCTCCCTTGAAGTACTTCTCGTCGACGAAATTGATCACCGGCACCTTTGGCTCTGAGTCCTGCGCGGTGAGCACGTCGCACATCGCGCTCAGGGTCGCCGCCTCGCGCTCTGAGAAAAAGCGGATCTCCGGCACGTCGTTGACGCGGCCGAGAACCATCTGGCGGGTCACCGGATCCCAGTGGTCGGCCTGCTCGAGCACGTCGTAGTCCGGGTAGCGGCCGTGCATCTGTGGCGTGCGCCCCCGCCGCTGGCGCGGCAGGTCGTAGGGGTCGCCGGGTTCGCTCGCCGCCGGGGCCAACCCTCAGCGCTCCCGCTTGACGATCGCCGCCAGCATCGCGATCGCGCCGACCAGGATCAGCGAGCCCGGTGCCAGCAGCGGCGGTCCCATGACCAGGTTGTAGGTCGGCTCCGAGAAGCCGCCGGGCTTGCGGTACACGCCGCGTAGGTGGGTGTAGGTCCCGATCGCGCCGTTGAGCGCGTACAGCGCGCCCACCCCGGGAAGGACCTTCTGGGCGGCATCGGGTGAGCGCATCGCCGCCACGCCGGCCGCGCTGACCAGCGGGCTGGTGACGATCGGGCTCCACATCCAGATGTCGCCGAACGAGCCCTTGTAGTGCTCCAGATACATCTCCAGGCCCAGCGGCAGGCCGCTGGCGGCGACGGTTGCCGCCAGCGTCTTCTGCATCCGCCCCGCCCGCAGGTTCCACATCCATCGTTGGAGCCGGTTTTGGGGCCCTGCCTTCGCGAGCGCGGCCGCGGCCAGCGCTTTGCGACCCGGGATCACCACGCTCAGCGGTTCAGGAGCTCGTCGACCTTGCCCTTGAGCGACTGCTTCATGATTCGCCCGCGGGCCGGGTCGCCCGGCAGCGCGTGAGCCATCTGCTGGGCCTGCTCGAGGCGGATGTGCGGCGGCAGCGGCGGCACTTCGGGATCGGTGATCGCCTCGATCAGGACCGGCTCGCCGGCACTCAGCGCCTCGTCCCAGGCCGGCCCCACGCCGTCGGGGGAATCGACCCTGATCCCCTTGAGCCCGATCAGCTCGGCGTAGCGGGCGTACGGGAAGTCAGGCAGGGTCTGGGAGACCTCGAGCTTGGGATCGCCTGACATCACCCGCTGCTCCCAGGTGACCTGGTTGAGGTCGTCGTTGTGGAGGACGAGCACCACGAGCTGCTGGTTTGACCAGCGGTCGCGGTAGCGGGCGATGTCGATCATCGCGTTGATCCCGAGCATCTGAAACGCCCCGTCGCCGATCGCGGCGATCACCGGACGATCCGGGAAGGCGAACTTGGCCGCCAGCGCATAGGGAATTGCCGGGCACATCGTCGCCAAGGTGCCCGACAGCGCGGTCTTCATCCCGCTGCGCAGCCGCAGATGCCGGGCCCACCAGTCGGTGGCCGATCCCGAGTCGCTGGTCAGGATGGCCTGGTCAGGCAGGCGCTTGGAGAGCTCGTGGAACAGCAGCTGGGGGTTGAGCGGCTCGGCTGACTCGTGGGCCTGGGCGTCCAGGATCTCCCACCAGCGACTCACGTTGTGCTCGATCGTCTCGCGCCAGGAGCGATCCTCCTTGCGCGTCAGCAGCGGGATCAGCGCGCGCAGCGTCTCGGCGCTGTCGCCGACCAGGTTGACCTCCATCGGATAGCGGATCCCCACCAGCCGCCCGTCGATGTCGATCTGCACGCCGCGCGCCTGGTCGAACTCCGGCAGCCATTCCGAGTAGGGGAAGCTCGAGCCGACCATCAGCAGCGTGTCGCAGCCCTCCATCATGTCGTAGGTCGGCTTGGAGCCCAGCAGCCCGATCGGGCCGGTGACGAAGGGCAGATCGTCGGGCACCGCGGCGCGGCCGTTGAGCGCCTTGGCGACGCCGGCCCCCAGCACCTCGGCCACCTCGAGGACCTCGCGCTCGGCGTCCCGCGCTCCCTGGCCGACCAGGATCGCCACCTTCTCGCCGGCGTTGAGCACGTCGGCGGCAGCCTTGAGGTCGTCGTCGCGGGGGCGGATCACCGGATCCAGGAACCCCACCGACGACGGGACCGCGCCGTGGGCGCGCGGTGGTGCTGAGTACTCGGCCTCCTGGATGTCGTTGGGGACGATCACGCAGGTCACCGACCGCGTCGCCTTGGCGATCCGGATCGCCCGGTCGATCAGGTGCGCGGCCTGCTCGGGGGCCATGCAGGTCTGCACGAACTCGCTGGCCACGTCCTTGAACAGGCTGTCGAGGTCGACCTCCTGCTGGAAGTTGGAGCCCAGCGCCATCCGCGCCTGCTGGCCGACGATCGCCACCACCGGGGAGTGGTCGAGCTTGGCGTCGTAGAGCCCGTTCATCAGGTGGATCGCGCCCGGCCCGGAGGTGGCCATGCAGACCCCGACCTCTCCGGTCAGCTTGCCGTGCGCAGAGGCCGCGAAGGCCGCGATCTCCTCGTGACGGGTCTGGATGAACTCGATCTCGTCCTCGAACTCGTGAAAGGCCCCCAGCAGCCCGTTGATCCCGTCACCGGGATAGCCGTAGATCCGAGTGACGCCCCACTGCTTGAGGCGTCCGAGCATGAATGCTCCGACCGATTGCGACATGGGCTGACTCCTGGCTCTCTCGAGGACGGTTTCAGGCGGGCGCGCTGGCCACGCCGGTACAAGGCTCCCCCGCGTGGGAGCCCGGAAACGTCGCTGTCATCACCCGGACGTTTGCCCCCGCATTCGCCCGGGAGGCCGGTGGCGGCGTCATCCGCGAGTGGCGGTGGCGCGAGCTACCGGCGAGGCGCGACGCCCGCAGCGGCCGCGGAATGCGCGGACCAATGCGCCGCCGGGGCGGGCCGCGTTGGCGCCTGCTTCTGGCTGGCGTGCGGCGAGGCGAAGGCGACGATCACGCCGACCAGCGCCAGGGCCACCAGCCACATGGCGGCGCGGAAGAGTCGGTTTATGTAGGCCCAATCGGCCAGAAAAAGCGGTTTCATCCCCAAGGGGAGTACCCGCGATCCCGCCGCGCATCACATTTCGGTCTCCAGGCTTACTACGCGGAGGATTGAGCGATACGGATCTTGGTCGGAAATCGACCAACATCCGTACCGGTACCAGAGGGGCGCCTCGGCCGACCGATCCGGTCAGTCAGACCCCTGAATCCTGGGAGTCGAAACGCGCGGTGCCGGCGCCGGCGCGGAGGCCGTCGGGACGGAGACCACCACGGTGTGCGCCACCGGCTCCAGACGCTCGTAGACCTCCTGGTCGCGCGTATGCCAGCGCACCACGGTATGGGCGATCTTGTCCTGTAGCCCCTGGCGACGGTCGTCCACCAGCACCAGCAGAAAGCCCGCGCCGAGCGGGAGCGCGGCCAGCACCGAGCCGGCGAAGCGCCGCAGGGCCTGGCGCGCCTTGACCGGCCCGCCGGTGGCGTTCTCGACCCTGATCCCCATCGTCCGATTGCCGATCGTCTGCCCGGTCAGGGTCCAGAAGGCGACGAAGTAGCTGACGATCCACAGCCACCAGAGGATCCCACCGGCGATCGCTCCCTGTACGTCGAGCCCGCCGTTGTGGCCGAGCAGCGACCCGATCAGATTGACCGCTCCGCCGACCACTACCACGACCAGATTGATCACCACCGCGTCGATGACACTCGCCACCACACGCGTGACCAGCCCCACGTAGCCCGCCGGGGCCACGTACGCCGGCTGATCGCTCATCGGGCCTCGGGCCGGCGCCGGCGCCGGATCAGCCCCCGCGCGAACCGCTCCGCGGCATCGTCGGCGGCGACGGTTCGGGTGCGGACACTGATCGCGACGTCCTCGGCGATCCCGGCGGTCTGGTGGGCGAGCGCGGCGCGCAGCTCCGGTGATCGGGTGACGTAGTCGAGCACCAGCTTCAGCTCCTCGCTCTCGAGCAGCCGCGCGGTGAGCTCGTCGACCATCCGGCTTTCCATCACCCGCGCGATCAGCGGGTCGAGCCCGGGATCGTCGAGCGCCTTGACGACCAGCGCCTCGGTGGCCGGATGGTGGATGGCTATGGCCACGGCGCGGTCAAACGCGGCCTGCAGGCGGGCGCGGGCCTGCTCGACGATCTCCTCTCCCTCCCGGGCCAGGTCAGCCGAGACGTCGTCGGCCCGATGACGCAGGGGTGCCGCCAAGGACGAGTTCCACCCCCGGGCCGCCGGCCAGGCGACCACCGCGGCGGCGCGGACGCCGACCGAGGCGACCTCCCGCGAGCGCCGCTCGCCCGCGGCCGCGAGGCCGAGCAGCAGATAGGGGATTGGCGCTCGTTTCACCGGCCTGAGTCCGATCTTCGCCGCCCACGAGCCAAACTACGTCACCCCGTCGGGGTGATTCCGGATCGGGCGGCCTGCGCACGGACCAGCTTCGCCTGCGCGTCGGACAGGCCACAGTCACCGAGCGCGGTGATGCCGTCGCGGACGATCGTCCGCACCGTCTCGCTCTGGTAGATC
>DASXZB010000041.1:0-2736 GCA_036502145.1 Solirubrobacteraceae bacterium
CGCGTGCGGGACGACGAGCAGCTCGGCGAGCGCCTCGGCCGCCCGAAAAGCACGCAGCGCCGCCTGATCGCGGCCGCGAGCCAGCTCGAGGCCGCCGCGAGCGCAGCGGAGCAGGAGCCCAGCCGCTGGTTCCACCTCCACGCGAAGCGCGCGTTCGGCGCGATCGAGCCACGGCTCGGCCTCCTCGAGCCGTCCCTGGCCGACCATCGCGTAAGCCTGTATCGCATAGGCAACAGCGACGGTCGGCTCCTCGGCCCAGCCGTGCCGTCGGGCCAACTCAATCGCCTGCCTGCTCCGCTCCGCTCCCAGCGCGAAACGACGACCGAATGCCCGCGACCATCGCCCAGGGCCCAAGGCCGGCGATCTCGAGGAAGGGCCGCTTGATCCGGTGAGCCAGCGCGAGGCCCTGTTCGAGGTGCCGTTCAGCCTCGTCGAGTCGGGCGGTCCACAGCTGTGCAGCGCCGAGGCCGATCAGTGCCAGCGCGCGCAATTGGTCGCCCAGTCCCAGTTGTGCTGTGTCCGGAGCCTCGGCCAGCGCCAGCAACGCTTGTGTCTCCTCGACGACGGCCGGCAGGTCGCTGCGCTGGCGGGCAAGGAAGAGCCGAAGGACGGCCACCCGGAGCTGGAAAGCGCCCCGCCGGTCGGGAGGCACCGACGTCAATTTTTCGATGGCGAGCGCGAGATATCGCTGCGCCTGCGGGAGCGCTCCTCCGTTCAGCTCGTCGGACGCCATCAGTGCGGCCAGCTCAGCATCAACTTCCACGGCACCGGCCGGGAATCCGGTGAGCAGATCGTGCGCGGTAGCGGCTCGCCCGTCGAAGTACAGGCCGAACCAGTGGTCGGCGAGCAGGCGAGCGGCCACGCTCCAAAGCCCTGCCGCCTGGGCGTGACGGACCGCCTCGATGGGCTCTCCGTGCTCGGCATACCACGTGGCGGCGGCGGCGTGCAGCGCGGGGACCTCGGCCGGCGCGGTGCGCCGCAGCTCCAACTGCAGCAGGTCGGCGAACAGCCGGTGATACCGGAACCAAAACCGCCGCGCATCCAGCGAGACGACGAACGCGTTGGCCTCGTCCAGATCCTGCAAGATCCGCTCCCCGCCCACGGCTTCAGTCAGGACGTCGGCGAGCGGACCGTTCACCCGGTCGAGCACCGAGGTCCTCAGCAGCAGCCGCCGGACCGGCTCGGGCTGGCGGTCGAGCACCTCGGCGAGCAGGTACTCGGCGACGGTGCGCTCGCTGCCGGAGAACTCGGCGGCGAACCGGTCCGGCTCGGGGTGCCCGGCCAGCGAGAGGGCGGCCAGGCGCAGCCCCGCCGCCCAGCCCTCGGTCCGCTCCACCAGCTGCGCCAACGCCGCCTCCGACAGCGTCACCCCGCCGCCGTCCAGCAACGCGCGTGCCTCGGCGAGCGTGAAGCGAAGATCTGCGGCGCGGATCTCGGTGAGCCCGCCCTCAAGGCGCAGGCGGTGCAGGCCCAGCCGCTGATCGTGGCGGGTCGCGAGCACGAATCGCAGCTGCGCCGGTGAACGCATGAGCAGCAGCTCGAGCTGGGACAGCGCCTCGGTCGACCGCAGCTCGTGCAGGTCGTCGATCACCAGCCAGACCGGGCCCTCGAGCGAGCCCAGATCCTCCAGCAGCCGCTCGACGATCGCCCAGCCGTCCAGATCCGGTGCCGGCGTCAAGCTCCGTACCCGCGTCGAGCCGGGAAGGGTGGCACCCAGCGCCTCGATCACCGAGATCCAGAACCGCTGAGCATCGCGCTCCTGCCGCTGCACCGACACCCAGCCGGCGCGCTCCGCGAGACCCACCTCGCCGATCCACGAGCGCAGCAGCATGGTCTTTCCACTGCCCGGCGGCGCGGTGACCTGCGTGACCCGGCTTGCTCCGGCGAGCCGATCGAACAGCGCACGACGGTCAACGACCGTTCCCGTCACCGGCTGGTACGGCCCCCCGCTGGCGAGGGACTGCGGGTGGGCGAAGAGGACGACGTCGGGAACCTGCATCGGCTCAGTCCCGTCGATCGGGAGCAAGCTGCCATCAGTGTCCACCATCGGGGCAGTCATCATCCCGGTGAACCTCGGGATGGAGCGGGTCCCGTCGTCGACTCCGAAGTGGGTCGTGTAGCCCCGGTTTCCCCTCCCCGCTCCTGTTCCCGTTCCCAGCGGGCGGTACCGCTTCTAGCGAGAACGATCAACGCGGTCATCATCAGGAGCCATCCGACGGCACTCGCGCTTGGCCACAGCATGACGGCCCCCGTCTTTGGGCGCAGGTGCACATGAACGCCGCGACCTCCTCGATCCCCGAAGCGAACGGCCTTCGAGGAACGAATCGCTCTCCAACCATCAGGGATGCCCTCGTTCTGCGACCCGACAGGTCCGTCGGTATGCGACGGGGTGGTATCCGCATCGCCGACCCTCGCAGTCCCTGGCGCCAGTGTCATCACGGCCAACGCCACCCAGCGGTGGGTGCCAGCCGGTACACGCCACCACCTGCTGACCCGACCGGTCCGCACTGAGCGGCCAGTGACAAGCACGGCGAGGTCGCCGACGCTCGCTCGACGAGACGACGCGGTGCGCGTTTCCCGCCCACGAGGCTAAGACGCCGTGTTCAGTCGATCCGTCTGGCGCTGGTTCGTCCCGTCGGCCGTGAGGCTTCGTGCTGACCGATGGCGACGACGAGAAGCCGGAGATGACCGGTGGAGGTATCGACGGAAGCCAGCGTCCACCTCGTGCGGTGCTGG
>DASXZB010000042.1:0-1816 GCA_036502145.1 Solirubrobacteraceae bacterium
AGCCAGCGCGTGACGGTGCCCTCGGTGACGCTCTCACCGAGCTGCGGCATGGATACGGAGACCGACATGACCTCGTGACTCCTTGGGTGGGTAGGGGGAGGAACAGGGTGGGTTGCGGGCAGAGATTAGGCGTGTACGTGCAGGGGCTTGCCGGCCAGCGCGAGATGCGCCTCGCCGATCGCCTCCGACTGGGTGGGATGGGGGTGGATGAGCTGGGCCACGTCCGAGGGCTCGGCGTCCCAGTTGTAGATCAGCTGGGCCTCGGCGATGAGCTCGCTGACGCGGCTGCCGACAATGTGCACGCCGATCACGCGGCCGGGACGGTCCTCCTCGGACATCGCGATGACCTTGACCGCGCCCTGAGTCTGCAAGATCACGCTGCGGCCGTTGCCGCCGAGGTTGTAGTTGAACTCGACCGTCTTCAGGCCGTGCTCGGTGGCCTGGGCGGAGGTGAGGCCGACCGACGCCACCTCCGGATCGCTGTAGGTGATCCGGGGCACGCCGTCGTAGTCGATCGGGGTGACCGGGAGCCCGCCGATCCGCTCCGCGACCAGGATCCCCTCGCCGAACCCCACGTGCGCGAGCTGCGGCGTGTTGATGAGATCACCGACCGCGGAGATGGAGGGGATGTTCGTCCGGCAGAGCGAGTCGACCTTGACGAAACCCCGCTCCATGGCCACGCCGGCTTCTTCGTAGCCGAGGCCATCGGAGACCGGGCCGCGACCGACCGCGACCAGCAGGAGGTCGGCGTCGAGCGTCTTGCCGCCCTCGAGCGTGACCGTGACGCCGGTGTCCGTGTGCTTGACCGACTCGAAACCGGCGCCGAGCTCGAAGCGGATGCCGCGGCGCCGGAACGCCCGCTGGAGCAGCTTCGCGCTTGTCTCGTCCTCCAGCGGCAACAGCTGGGGAAGCAGTTCCACGATCGTGACCTCGGCGCCGAAGGACCGCCACACGCTGGCGAACTCGACTCCGATCACGCCGCCGCCGAGGATGACCACCGAAGCGGGGACCCGGTCTAGCACCAGCGCGTGGTCCGAGGTGATCACGCGCTCGCCGTCGATCTCCAGACCGGGCAGGCTCCGCGGCTGCGATCCGCTGGCGAGCACGATGTGCTCGGCCTCGTAGATAGTGTCGCCGACCCGGACGCTGTGCGGCGATTCCAGCCGCCCCGCTCCCTCGATGGTGTCGATCTTCCGGCTCGCGATGGTGGACTGCAGGCCCTTCCAGAGCCGGTCGACCACGCCATTTTTGTAGGAAAGCACGCCCGGGACGTCGATCCCCTCGAAGGTGGTCTTGACGCCGACGGACGCGCTGTCCCTGACGTGGTCCGCGATCTCGGCGGCGTGCAGCAGCGCCTTGGTGGGGATGCAGCCGCGGTGCAGGCAGGTCCCCCCGACCTTGTCCTTTTCGATCAGCGCTACGCGCTTGCCGAGTTCGGCCGCGCGCAGCGCGCAGGCGTACCCGCCGCTGCCACCGCCTAGCACGACGATGTCGTAGCTGCCGATGCCCTCTGCCACGCCTCAAGCCTCCTTCATGAGCCAGTCAGCCCTACCTGGCTTACCCAGTCTTCATCATTTCACTTGCCGTCAGCCGGGCTACCGGCAAGCTTGCCCTCCGCCACGTCGGCCGCGATCTGCACCAGCGTCCTGACCGCCGCCCCCGTACCGCCCTTGGCGACGTAGCCGTACGGACCCCCGTCGTTGTAGGCGGGGCCGGCGATGTCCAGGTGAGCCCAGCGGACCCCGGCCGGCACGAACTCGCGGAGGAACAGCCCGGCGACGAGCATGCCGCCGCTGCGGTCTCCGGACACGTTCGC
>DASXZB010000043.1:0-14036 GCA_036502145.1 Solirubrobacteraceae bacterium
CCATCAGACAGCGACCCCCAGCTTCTCCTTGACCATCCCCGGAATGTCCTCGATCCGCTCGGCGACGGTGATCCCGGCCGAGGCGAGACGGGCGATCTTCTCTGAGGCGGTGTCCTCCTTGCCCTCCACGATCGTGCCGGCGTGGCCGAAGCTCATCCCCGGCATCTCGTCCATGAAGCGGCCGGCCATGAAGGCCACGATCGGCAGCCGGGAGTTGTTGTCGGTCACCCAGCGCGCCAGCTCGGCCTCCATCCGGCCCCCGGGCTCGGTGTAGATGACGATCGCCTCGGTCTCGGAGTCGGCCTCGAACAGCGGCATCAGCTCGGCGTAGCTGGAGCCGATGATCGCGTCACCGCCGATCGACACCGCGGTCGACTGGCCCAGGCCGGCGGCGCTCAGCGTCGAGGACATCTCGGTGGTCATCCCGCCCGAGCGCGAGACCACGCCCACCGACCCGCGGCGGTAGGACTTGGCGGCGTCCTTGGCGGGTCCGCCGATCCCGCCCATCTTGATGACGTCGGGGACGATGATCCCCAGGCAGTTGGGGCCGATGATCCGGGCGCCGCGCTCTCCGGCCAGCTCGACCATCTGCGCGACGTCCCCGCGCGGTATCCGCTCGGTCACGATCACCACCAGCTTGACGCCGTTCTCGAGCGCCTCGAGCACCGCGTCCTTGGTGAAAGCGGGGGGGACCGTGACCACCGAGCCGTCGATCGGTGCTCCGTGGTGCTCGACCGCCTGGGCCACGGTGTCGAACACCGGCACCCCGTGGACATCGCGTCCGAGCCGCCCCGGGGTGACGCCGCCGACGATCTTGGCCCCGGCCCCGTAATCGAGGCACTCGCGGGTCAGGTTGACTGCCTCGCGGCCGGTGATGCCCTGGACGATGAAGGTGGTGTCGGCGTTGACGAGGATGCTCATGATGCCGTCGCCACCCCCTGGATCCGCTCCACGGCGCGGCGCGCCGCCTCGTTCAAGGACACCGAGCGGTCGGCGTAGGAGACGCCGTAGCGCTCGAGGATCTTGAAGCCCTCCTCCTCCCAGGCGCCCGGGATGCGGAAGATGGCGATCTTCTCGGCGGGGTCGTAGCCGAGCTCCAGGCAGGCCTTGATGACCCCGCGGGCCACGATGTCCACGCGGGTGTTGGAGACGATCGACATCATCACCGCGATCTTGTCGACGCCCGGCTTCTGCAGCACGAGCTTGGCCAGCCCGCAGGCCTTGGCGACCGAGGGGTTGCCGCCGATCTCGCAGTAGTTGGCGGGATCGCCGCCGTGGGCGCGGACCGCGTCGAACAGCGTCAGTGAGCCGCCGCCGGCGCCGATCACCAGGCCCAGGTTTCCGTCGAACTCGGTGACGTTGCCCGCCACGCCGCGGTGATCCTGGGCGTCGACCTCCTCGCCGGCGAGCTCGAAGGGCGTCGCCTCGCGCGCCTGACGGGTCTCCTCGTCGCCGACGCCGAGCTCCTGCAGCAGCGCCTTCTGGCGCGGGCGACCCTCGTTCTCCATGTCCATGTGGGCGTCCAGGGCCGAGAACGAGCCGTCGGCCAGCCGACCCAGCGGGTTGATCTCGGCCAAGGTCATGTCGTAGCGCAGGAACAGCCGCGCCAGCCGGGTCAGAATCGGGGTCAGGCGGTTCAGGTGCGAGCCGCTGATCCCCAGCGAGGCGATCACCTGCTTGGCCTGCCAGTCAGAGAACTCGGTCCGGGTCGAGAAGTGGCCGCGGGCGACGTGGTCAGGGTGCTGCTCGGCGACCTCCTCGATGTCGATCCCGCCCATGTCGGAGAACAGGAGCACCGGCCGCTTACGGATCCCGTCCCAGACCACGCCGGCGTAGTACTCGTGCTCGACCTCGGCCCGCGAGTCGACCAGCACCCCGCGCGGCATGTGGCCGTTGATCTCGAGCCCCAGCACGTGCTCGGCCTGGGCGGCCGCCTCGTCGGGGGTGTCGGCGAACTGGACACCGCCGGCCTTCATCCGGCCCCCGGTCAGGACCTGGGACTTGATCACCACCGGGCCGCCGATCTCGGCGGCGATCGCCCGGGCCTCGTCAGCGGTCTTGGCGAAGCCGTGGTGGGTGACCGGAATCCCGGCCTTGGCCACGATCGCCCGCGACTCGTACTCGAAGAAACGCATCGGCGGCGGGGGAGCCTAGCGAGCCTGACCGTTTTTCGGCGGGTGGCGCTGGCCGCCCCGGCGCCCCGGCGGGCAGGGATGCGGCAAACGTCCCAACCTCCCGCGCGCCCGCGTGGATTGGGACGTTTGCTGTGTGGGACGCGGCAAACGTCCCAAACCATCCGGCAGGCGTCTCCGTTGGGTCGTTTGCCGACCGCCCAGGCCCGCAGGCGCGTCCGTTCGGATGTTTGCCCGACTGCCCAGGCCGGGGGCAGCGCCGATGCCCGATCGCGCGTCGAGGCCCGCTCCTATCCCCAGCAATCCAATCTTCTCAACTAAAATTGTCTAGTCGATCGAATAACTCTGTACTATTGGCCCGGCGTGAACTCAGCTCCCAAGCCAATCGACTAACTCGAGATTCGAACTAAGAGAGGACCCAAGTGACCAAACGACTGAACCCTCGACTGATGCGCTCGGTCGCTGTGCTCGGTACCGCCGCTGCCGCGGCGCTGGCGCTAACGGCCTGCGGCGGGTCCTCGGACGCGGCCACCAACGCCGCCAGCAGCGGATCGACCAGCGGGTCCAGCGGCGGGTCCAGCGCCCAGCTCGCGCTGGTGGGCTACTCGACCCCGAAGAAGGCCTATGACGCGCTGACCACGGCGTTCGGCCAGACCTCGCAGGGCAAGGGCGTCTCCTTCAGCCAGTCGTTCGGCGCCTCCGGCTCGCAGAGCCGCGCGGTCGACTCCGGCCAGAACGCCGACATCGTCGCGTTCTCGACCACCCCCGACATGACCCGGCTGGTCAAGGACAACCTCGTCGCCTCCGACTGGGACGCCAATCCCGAGAAGGGGATGTCCAGCGACTCGGTGGTGGTGTTCGTGGTGCGCAAGGGCAACCCCAAGCACATCACCGGCTGGGATGACCTGATCAAGCCGGGCGTGGACGTGATCACCCCCAACCCCTCGACCTCGGGCAGCGCCCGGTGGAACATCCTGGCCGGCTACGGCGCCCAGCTCAAGGAGGGCAAGACCCCCGCCCAGGCCCTGGCCTACGTCAAGACGCTGCTGACCAAGAACGTCAGCGTTCAGGACTCGGCGGCCAGCGCGGCACTGCAGACGTTCACCAGCGGTAAGGGCGACGTGCTGCTCGACTACGAGTCAGACGCGATCGCGGCCCAGAAGGCGGGCGACCAGATCCAGTACCTGATCCCCAAGCAGACCCTGCTGATCGAGACGCCGATCGCGGTCACGTCCAAGAGCTCGCACCAGTCCCAGGCCAAGGCGTTCCTGGCCTGGCAGTGGTCCAAGGCGGGCCAGACGATCTGGGCCCAACAGGGCTACCGCCCGGTGCTGAAGTCCGTGGCCAGCCAGTTCGCGAGTAAGTTCCCGACCCCGCCGCAGCTGTTCACGATCGCCTCGCTGGGTGGCTGGACCAAGATCAAGAAGGAGTTCTTCGATCCCGCCTCGGGGTCGATCACCAAGATCGAGCAGGCCGCGGGGGTGCCCACTGCCTCCAGCTGACGCAATCGCGGCCGGGGCACCCGCCGCCCCGTCAAAGCCCAAGCCCAGGGGTGGGCGGGACCGATTCCGGTCGCGGACCGCGCGCCAGGGCGGGCTGGGGCTCGGCCTGGGCCTGGCCACGCTGTATCTGAGCGTGATCGTGCTGATCCCGCTGGCGGCGGTGGCGGTCGAGGCGTTCTCGCAGAGCCCCAGCGCTCTGTGGCAGTCGATCACCAACCCGCTGGTGCTCAAGGCCCTGGGGGTGACCCTGGGAGCGTCGCTGCTGGTGGCGGCAATCGGCGCCGTCATGGGCACCGTGGTCGCCTGGGTGCTGGTCCGCGACCAGTTCCCGGGCAAGCGCTTTGTCAACTCGCTGATCGACCTCCCGTTCGCGCTGCCGACGATCGTCGCCGGACTGACGCTGCTGGCGCTCTACGGCCCCGACAGCCCGGTCGGGGTGCACCTGGCCTACACCCGGGCGGCGGTGGTGATGGCGCTGCTGTTCGTGACGCTGCCGTTCTCGGTGCGCTCGGTGCAGCCGGTGCTGCTCGAGGTCGACCGGGAGGTCGAGGAGGCCGCCGCATCGTTGGGCGCCTCCAACGCCACCACCTTCAGACGGGTCGTGCTGCCCGCGTTGCGCCCGGCGATCCTGTCCGGGGCGGCGCTGGCCTTCGCGCGCTCGGTGGGGGAGATCGGATCGCTGCTGCTGGTGGTGGGCAAGGTCCAGATCGCCAGCATCGTGATCTTCGCCGACGTCGAGTCAGACGCCCCGCAGGCGGCGGCGTCGCTGTCGCTGGTGCTGCTTGTGGTCTCGCTGGTGGTGCTGGTGGCGATGCGCAGGCTGGGAGGCCGAGTTGCTGATTAGCCGCCGGACCACGCTGTCGCTGCGCAGCTTGGCGCTGCTGTATCTGACCCTGATGCTGCTGGCGCCGGTGGGGGTGGTCTTCTACCGGACCTTCGAGCACGGCTTCGGCGTCGCCTGGGCCTGGATCACCACGCCGGCCGCGGTCAGCGCCTTCTGGCTGTCGGTCACCCTGGCGGCGATCGCGGTGCCGCTGAACACGATCTTCGGGGTCACCGCGGCGCTGGTGATCGTGCGCCGGCGCGGTCGCCTGGCGTCGCTGCTGAACTCGCTGATCGACCTGCCGTTCGTGATCTCGCCGGTGATCGTGGGCTTGGCGCTGACGCTGGTCTACGGCAACAGCGGCTGGTTCGGGAGCTGGCTGAACGGCCACGGGATCCAGGTGATCTTCGCCCCCGCCGGGATGGCCCTGGCCACGATCTTCGTGTCGCTGCCGTTCGTGGTCCGCGAGGTCGCCCCGGTGCTGGTGGAGGTCGGCGACGAGCAGGAGCAGGCGGCGGCGACGCTTGGGGCGTCGAGCTGGCAGTCGTTCTGGCGCGTCACCCTGCCCTCGATCCGCTGGGGGGTGGCCTACGGCGTGGTGCTGTCCACCGCCCGCGCGCTGGGGGAGATCGGCGCCGTGCTGGTGGTGTCCTCGAACGTCGCCGGATCGACTTTGACCCTTCCGCTGCTGGTCTACCAGCGCGACTCCCAGCTCGGCTCCTCGACCGTCACCGGCGCCTACGCCGCGGCCAGCGAGCTGGCCGTTATGTCCTTGATCGTGCTGCTCGCGATGACCGCGTTCTCACCCAGGAGGCATGAGCCCAGATGAGGATCGATATCCAAGGTATCTCCAAGCGGTTCGGGGACTTCACCGCGCTGGACGATGTTTCGCTCGAGGTCCCGCAGGGTTCGCTGACCTCGCTGCTGGGTCCCAGCGGATCCGGGAAATCGACGCTGCTGCGGATCATCGCCGGGCTCGAGGTCCCCGACACGGGGGCGATCATGATCGACGGCGAGGATGTCTCGAGCGTGCGCCCGCAGAAGCGCGGGATCGGCTTCGTGTTCCAGCACTACGCCGCCTTCACCCACATGAGCGTGCGCGAGAACGTGGCCTTCGGCCTGCGGATCCGCAAGCGCCCCAAAGACGAGACCCGCGACCGCGTCGACGAGCTGCTGGCGCTGGTGGGTTTGACGAAGTGGGCCGAGCAGCGGCCGTCCCAGCTCTCAGGCGGCCAGCGCCAGCGGATGGCGCTGGCCCGCGCGTTGGCCGTGGCCCCCAAGGTGCTGCTGCTCGACGAGCCGTTCGGGGCGCTCGACGCCACCGTCCGCGCCGAGCTGCGGGCCTGGCTGCGGCGGCTGCACGACGAGCAGCACGTGACCACGGTGCTGGTCACCCACGACCAGGAGGAGGCAATGGAGGTCTCTGACCGGATCGCCGTGATGAGCACCGGCACGATCGAGCAGGTGGGCGATCCGCGCGAGATCTACGACCGGCCGGCCACCGACTTCGTGATGGGGTTCGTGGGCCCGGTCAGCCGCCTCGGGGGCAGCCTGGTCCGCCCGCACGACGTGATGATCTCGATCGAGAACGACCACGACGGCATCGAGGCGATGGTCCGCCGCGTGGTCCATCTCGGGTTCGAGGTCCGACTCGAGCTGGAGCTACCCGACGGCTCGAGCGCCCGCGCCCAGCTGACCCGAGGACAGGCCGAGGAGCTCGAGGTCGCCGACGGCGACATCGTCTACGTCCGGCCGCCGGCCGGCGTGCCGATCGAGCCGTCGCTGCGCGGCGGGGTCAAACCCGGGCGTAGGCCGGCAGACGTCGCAGCGACCGCGGCCGGATCCGCCGAGGGCTAGCCTTCTCGCCCGCGGCATGGGCTCTGAGCAGCGCCAGGAGACCGACCGAGGGATAGAAGGGATCGGCGATCGCCGACCCGTCACGCAGCGACAGCGCCGCCCGCAGCGTCCCGTCCACCTCTGCCAGCAGCAGGGGGCGGTGCGGGACTCCGGGGGCACTGTCGAGAGCCGCGAGCCGAGCCAGCGCGTCGTAGTCATCGGCGTACGCCGAGCGGATCATGATTTGGGCTGTGTGGGCAGTCATCGTGTAAGGAAGATGAACCCGCGAGCCCATAAATGCAAATAGGGGTTTGCTGGATGGGGTATAACTTTTAGACATGCTCGACAGCCGCCGACTCAGAGTTCTCGTCGAAGTCGCGCGCCAGGGCTCGTTCTCGGCCGCCGCGGGCTCGCTGGGCTACACCCAGCCGGCCGTCTCGCGCCAGATCGCGACGCTCGAGGCCGAGGTCGGAGCGGTCCTGGTCCGGCGGGTGCCGCTGGGGGCGGTGCTGACCGACGCCGGCCGCCTCCTGGTCGAGCGCGGCGAGGCGATCCTGGCGCGGCTCGACGACGCCGAGACCGAGCTTCGCGCCCTGGCGGGGCTGGAGGGCGGGACGCTCAAGCTGGCCACGTTCGCCTCCGCGGCGGCGTCGGTGCTGCCGATCGCGGTGGCCCGGTTTCGCGAGCGCTACCCCGCGATCGAGCTCAGCATCGCGATGGGCGATCCCGACGACACCGTGCCCCGGCTGCGGGCCGGGCAGTTCGATCTCGTGCTGTCGCACGCGCCGATCGACGAGGTCCCCGACCGCGGGGGCCTGGATCTGGCCGCGTTCGCCGACCTGGAGCACGTTCACCTGTTCGACGACCCCATGTATGTGGCCCTGCCGGCCGGCCATCGTCACGCCGAGGTTCCGAGGCTCGAGCTGTCCGACCTGGCCCAGGAATGGTGGATGCTCGCCACCACCGACTCGTGCCCCGACGCGCGGCTGTTCCTGCGCGCCTGCCACACCGCCGGCTTCGAGCCCCGGCTGGCGTTTCAGAACGACGACTACTCGGCGATCCTGGGCTTCGTCGCCGCCGGCGTCGGGCTGGCGCTGATCCCGGACATGATCAGTCGCGGCGCCCGCGACGACGTGGTGATCCGGACGCTGGACCCGGCCCCGCCCCCGCGCCCCATCGGCGCGGTGCTGCCGGGGGGATACCGCTCGCCGGCGGCCTCGGCGATGCTGGCCGTGCTGCACGAGGTCAGCGAGGAGTGGGTCAGCGGCCGCCCGACGCTGCGCCGCCACCAGCGCCCGCGCCTGGTCAGCGCGTGATCCAGGCCCCCGGGTCCTCGGTCAGCTCGTCGATCGTGGCCGGCAGCCGGTCGGCCGCGATGTCGGCGATGGTCACGTTCTCGACGACGCGCCGCAGGTTGGCGCGGACCGCGATCCAGACCCGCAGCAGAGAGTTGGCGGCGCCGGCGTAGGTGGCGTCCTCCGGCGGGCCGCCGCGCACGCTGGCCAGCGGGCCCTCGACGGCGCGGATCACGTCGGCGACCGTCACCTCCTCGGGCGCCTTGGCCAGCCGGAAGCCACCCTCGGCGCCGCGGTGGCTGCGCACCACACCGGCGTGGCGCAGCTCTCCGAGGATGTTCTCCAGGAAGTTGAGCGGGATCTCCTGGGCGTTGGCGATCCGCTCGGCCTTGACCGGCTTGTCGCCCGCGGCCGCGGCCAGCTCCACGGCGGCTCGAACGGCGTAGTCGGCTTTGGCGGAGATGCGCATCGCCGGGCAGCCTACGCTGCCGTCCGGGCGAACCCGTAGGCCTCGGCCAGCTGGGGATCCTTCTCGGCCAGCAGCTCAGCCAGCTCGACCATCACCTTGCACTGCTTCCAGGTGGCGTCGTCCTGCATCTTGCCGTCGATCATGTGCACCCCGCGCCCGTCCGGGATCGCCTCGAGCACCTTCTTGGCGAAGCGCACCTCGTCGGGATCTGGGCTGAACACCTTCTTGGCGATCTCGATCTGGACCGGGTGCAGCGACCAGGCCCCAACGCAACCCAGCAGGAAGGCGGCGCGGAACTGCGTCTCGCAGCCCTCAACGTCGCGGATGTCACCGTACGGGCCGTAGAACGGGAGGATCCCGGCCGAGGTGCAGGCGTCGACCATGCGCGCGATCGAGTAGTGCCAGGGATCCTGCTGGGCGGTGGGGCGCGCGGCCTCGGGATTCTCGGGATCGGGATCGTTGATCACCCGGTAGCCGGGATGGCCGCCGCCGACGCGGGTGGTCTTCATCCGGCGCGAGGCGGCCAGGTCGGCCGGTCCGAAGCTCATCCCCTGCATCCGCGGGCTGGCGGTGGCGATCTCCTCGAGGTTGACCACGCCCAGGCCGGTCTCGAGGATCGCGTGGATCAGGATCGGGCGCTCCAGCCCGGCCCGGGCCTCGAGCTGGGCCAGCAGGCGGTCCACGTAGTGGATGTCCCACGGACCTTCGACCTTGGGGATCATCACCACCTCGAGCTTGTCGCCGATCTCCGTGACCAGGGTCGTCAGGTCGTCGAGCACCCAGGGCGACTCGAGGCTGTTGACCCGCGTCCACAGCGCCGTGGCGCCGAAGTCGAGCTGCTTGCCGACCTTGATCAGCCCCTCCCGGGCGGGGACCTTGCGATCGACCGGGACGGCGTCCTCGAGGTTGCCGAGCAGGATGTCCACGGTCGGGGCGATGTCGGGCGCCTTGGCGACCATCTTCTCGTTCGAGAAGTCCAAGAAGTGGATCATCCGACTGGGCTTGAACGGGATCTCTGAGACCGGCTGCGGGGCGCCGATCGCCAGCGGTTTTCCAAAATCACGGGGGTTTCGCATGAACTGAACAGTAGTGGTGGTGTTCGGTGGGCGTGCATCCACGCCCCCGCCGGCCTCGTCTTCCTGACATTCTCCGGGCCATGAGCGAAATCGAAACCGACCAGGCGGCGCGCGAGGCCAGCGGCGCGCATCCCTACGGGCGCTACCTCGAGGAATTCGAGGTCGGCGCCGTCTACAAGCACTGGCCGGCCAAGACGGTGACTGAGTCAGACGACCACCTGTTCTGCCTGATCACCATGAACCACCACCCGCTGCACCTCAACGACGTCTACGCCAAGCAATCCCAGCAGGGCCGCAACGTGGTGGTGGGGCCGCTGGTCTACTCGCTGGCCCTGGGGATGAGCGTCTCGGACGTCAGCGGCAAGGCGATCGCCAACCTGGCCACCGAGGAGCTGAGCCACCCCGCGCCGGTGTTCCACGGCGACACGCTGTTCGTCGAGTCCGAAGTGCTGGAGGTAAAGCCCTCGCAGTCAAAGCCCGACCGCGGCACGGTACGGGTTCATACCCGGGTGCTCAATCAGGACGGGGTTCTGGTGGCCCAGTTCAAGCGGCTGGTGCTGGTCCCGCGCAAGCAGCCGGGGTAATCCGACGGACCACTTTGTGAGCAGTTTGTGTTACCGCCGGGTAGGCTTTTTGCAGCCACCGAACTCGTCAAGGAGTCCATCAGAACATGGCCCATACCGCACCGAAGCACCAAGCGATCTCTAAGCACGCCGGCCTGCGGGCGTGGGTAGAGGAAGTCGCGGCGCTCACCCAGCCCGACGAGATCCACTGGTGCGACGGTTCGGCGGCGGAGTACGACCAGCTGGCCCAGCAGATGGTCGAAGCCGGCACTTTCCAGCGGCTTTCGGAGGCCAAGCGGCCCAACTCCTACCTGGCCCTGTCGGATCCCGCCGACGTGGCGCGGGTCGAGGACCGGACGTTCATCTGTTCGCAGCGTGAGGAGGACGCCGGCCCTACCAACAACTGGCGCGACCCGGAAGAGATGCGCTCGATGCTTGGCGAGCTGTTCGAGGGCTCGATGCGCGGGCGCACCATGTATGTGGTCCCGTTCTCGATGGGACCGCTGGGCTCGCCGATCTCCCACGTCGGGGTGCAGCTGACCGACTCGCCCTACGTGGCGGTGTCGATGCGGATCATGACCCGGATGGGTCAGCCGGCGCTCGACGTGCTCGGCGAGGACGGGCATTTCGTGCCCTGCCTGCATTCGGTCGGGATGCCGCTGGTCGACGGCGCGCAGGACGTGCCGTGGCCCTGTAACGCCGACAACAAGTACATCGTGCACTACCCGGAGACCCGGGAGATCTGGTCGTTCGGCTCGGGCTACGGCGGCAATGCGCTGCTGGGCAAGAAGTGCTTCGCGCTTCGGATCGCCTCGGTGATGGCCCGCGACGAGGGCTGGATGGCCGAGCACATGCTGATCCTCAAGCTCACTTCCCCGGAAGGGGAGGTCAAGTACATCGCCGGCGCCTTTCCCAGCGCCTGTGGCAAGACCAATCTGGCGATGCTGATCCCGACTCTGCCCGACTGGAAGGTCGAGACCGTCGGCGACGATATCGCCTGGATGAAGTTCGGCGACGACGGCCAGCTGTACGCAGTCAACCCGGAGTCGGGCTTCTTCGGCGTCGCGCCGGGCACCGGAGCACGCACCAATCCCAACGCGATCGACACCGTCAGCCGCAATTCGATCTTCACCAACTGCGCCCGCACCGACGACGGGGACGTGTGGTGGGAGGGGCTGACCGGCGAGCCTCCGGCCCACGCCATCGACTGGCACGGCAACGACTGGACGCCTGACTCCGAGCACCCGGCGGCGCACCCCAACGCCCGCTTCACCACCCCGGCGGACCAGTGTCCGTCGATCGCCGACGAGTGGGAGGACCCCAAGGGGGTGCCGATCTCGGCGATCCTGTTCGGCGGGCGCCGTGCGAAGGTCGTGCCGCTGGTGCTGGAGGCGCGCGACTGGGAGCACGGCGTGTTCCTGGGCTCGATCATGTCCTCCGAGACGACCGCGGCGGCGGCCGGCAAGGTCGGCAAGCTGCGCTTCGATCCGATGGCGATGCTGCCGTTCTGCGGCTACCACATGGCGGATTACTTCGCGCACTGGCTGAAGATCGGGCGTCGTGACGGCGCCAAGCTGCCTGGCATCTTCTACGTCAACTGGTTTCGCAAGGACGATGACAAACGGTTTTTGTGGCCCGGCTTCGGAGAGAACTCCCGGGTCTTGGCCTGGATCTTCGGCCGGGTGGCCGGCCACGCCGAGGCCACCGAGACGGCGATCGGGCTGCTGCCCCCGGTCGGCCGGGGCGGCATCGACACCGAGGGCCTGGACGTGGGCGAGGCGACGATGGCCCGGCTGCTCGAGGTCGATGCCGAGGGGTGGATCAAGCAGCTGCCCCAGATCAAGGAGCACTTCGCGGAGTTCGGCGACCAGCTGCCCGCCGAACTTCGCTCACAGTTGGATTCACTTGAGGAACGGCTGAACCGCTGACGTACCCTTGGGAAGGGCGTGTCCCTTCCCTTCATACCCTCTGACGCGGCGGTGCTGGCCGTCCAGGCCGGAGTGGTGGCGGCTCCCCGCGTGGCGCCCCGGATCGCGGTGCTCGAGCGCGTCCGCGGCCCGGGATGGGCGCTGATCCCGATCGCTTCCATCGTCGGCGTGATCTACGCGATCCGCTACGTGTCGAGCACGGCCACCGGGCTGACCTACCTGGCGCTGGTGGCGATCCCGCTGCTGGCGGCGGTGGCCCTTGGATGGGCCGCGCGAGGCTCGAGGCCGTGGCTGGCATTGGCGGTTCTGCCGCTGTTCGCGCTGGCCTGGTGGTCGCGGACGTCGCTGGTGGGGCAGGGGGCGGCGGTGCTCTTGTCAGCGCTGTCGTGCGTGACCCTGGGCGTGCTGCTGGCCACCGTGACTCCGTCCGGCTGGCTGAAGTGGGGGATCATCGCGATGGCTGCCGCCGACACCTGGCTGGTGCTGTCCGATCTGCTGCAGGCGCCAAACGCCACCCTGGTCGGGGCCAGCCCGGGCGCCGGCCTGCCCCAGCTCCAGAGCGAGCTGTTCGGGTCGGTGTCGCTGGGCTACGGGGACCTGTTCGTGGCCGCGCTGCTGGGCGCCGTGCTGGCCGGCGACCGGCGCCGCCAGTGGTCCACGGCGCTGCTGACGCTGGTGCTGGCTGGCCTGTTCGACCTGTTGTTCCTGGTCTTGAACGAGCTTCCGGCGACGGTTCCGGTGGCGCTGGCGCTGATCGTCGAGGAGGCCTGGCGGCGACGGGAACGGTGGCTGGCCTGGCTCGGTCTGCGGCCGGGAGGCCGGGAGGCGGGCGAGCCGGCGGCGGCCCGGGCTCCGGTCGAAGCCGCTCCGTAGCGGCCGGCGCGGACTAGTGCTGGTCGTCGCCGGTCGACGCCGGCGGCCGGGACTCCTCGGCCAGCGAGGTGATCGCCAGCTGGCCCCGGGCGGCCTCCTCGAGCACCTCGGTGGCCTCCTCGGCCGAGCGCGAGTAGAGCTCGACCAGCAGGTGGACGACGATCCGGTCCTCGTCATGCTTGTGGAAGCGCACGTGGGTGAAGAACTCGCGGGTCCCGTGGTCGCCGAAGGCGGCGTAGGAGAGGGCGTCACCGGCTTCGGGGCCCGAGCACGTCTCGACCTCGTCGGCGTCGACGGTGACCGTGCACGAGGCCACCCAGGGGGTGCCGGCGATCATCCGCTCCCAGCGGTCCTCGATCGGCTCCACGCGGCCGTTGTGGAAGCCCAGGTGGGGCTGGTCGTGCATGCACTCCAGGCACTGGACGACCGCCTCCTGCATCTCGTCGACGACTTCTCCCCGCTCGCCGCTCTCCGGGTCGATCCGGTGGATCCCCTCGTAGTGAACCTGCACCTCGAGGTTCTGGGACCAGCAGCGGTAGCAACGAAGCCAGCTGCGGACCTCGGTTGAGCCCTCCATCGGCTTGATTCTAGGACGGAGCGCCGGCAACTTGGTCAGCCCTATGCTCGGCGTCGTGGAGCAGCCGCCACAGCAGCCGATCGGCGTCGTCCTGGCCGGCGGGCTGGGCCGCCGGATCGGCGGTGGCAAGCCACAGATAGAGCTGGCCGGGCAGCCGCTGATCGGCTATCCGGTGCAGGCGCTGCAGTCGGTGCTGGCTGAGGTGCGGGTGCTCGCCAAGCCGGACACCGCCCTGCCCGCGCTCCCCGGCGTCGAGGTCTGGACCGAGCCTGCGGAGCCGCGACACCCGCTGGTGGGGATCGTGCAGGCGCTGCGCCTGGCGGCGCCGCGGCCGGTGCTGATGGCCGCCGCCGACATGCCGCTGCTGACCGCGGCGGCGGTGGCCGAGCTGGCCTACGCCGAGCCGGCCGGGGCGCCGGCCGTGGTGGCGGCCCGCGACGGGGCGCTCGAGCCGCTGCTCGGGCGCTACGAGCCGTCGGCGTTGGCGCTGCTGGAGCCGGCCGCGCGGCAGGCCCGTGAGCCGCTGCGGGCCGCCGTGGCTGCGATTGGTCCGCGGCTGATCGAGCTCGCGCCGGAGCTGCTTTTCAACGTCAACACCGCCGAGGACCTGGCCCGGGCCGAGATATTGCTCAGCCGAAGGTGAAGTCGTAGGCGCTGACGCCGGGCGGGATATCGAGCGTGAACGTCTGGGGCTGGGCACTGGGCAGCGAAATCAGGTCGTACAGGCGCTGGCCGCGGACCGTGACCAACCCGCCCTTGACGTCGGCGCCGGCCTGCGAGGGGGAGATGGGGTGGCCGTTCAGCAGCACCCGGACGGTGCGCGGGATGTTGCCGGCGGAGGTCATGACCAGGTAGACGTGGGCGGCCTGGACGCGGCCGGTGATCGACGCCCCGGCCTGGGTGGGCGTCGCCGACTGCGAGGTGATCTTCCAGGTGCCGTGGAACCCGAACCCGTTGACCGG
>DASXZB010000044.1:0-14803 GCA_036502145.1 Solirubrobacteraceae bacterium
TCGACGACCAGGTTGGCCTGCACCTGATCGCCGGCCGCCTCCGGAAGCTGGGTGATCTCGATCAGGCTCTGGCCGTCCTGCGGCGCGAAGGCAGCCACGTAGACCAGCGCGGCGACGTGCTGCGGCGTGCGCGCGGCGGCCTGGGTGACCACCATCCCGCCCATGCTCTGGCCCACCAGCAGCGCCGGCGGGCCCTCGCTCAGAACATCGCAGACGCGGTCGGCGTAGGCGTCGAGATCGACTTGGTCAAGCGGCGTGGGGTCAGACCCGTGGCCCGGGAGGTCGGGAGCGCTGACCTGGTGGCCGGCCTGCACGAGCTGCTGCGCGGTCGACATCCATGACCAGCGACCTCCGAAGGCTCCGTGGATCAGGACAAACCTCATCGCCGCGAACACTAATCCCGGGGGCCGCTTGGAGCCACGAACCGAGCGCCGGATCTCAAGCGGCGCTGCGCGCAGGAGCAAGCGGTTTGACTTCTCCGCCGCAATTCCCGTATATAGGGTTCAAAGGGCGTGAGGCGACCCGGAACGCGAGGGAGGTTCAGATGAGCACCACGGAGCCCGCGCTCGGCGCGTTTCCCAGCCCCTACTCGGTGCAGACGCCGCCGGGGTGCGAGGGCTGGGAGGAGATGTATCCGTACTACGCGCTGTTCGACGAGCGGCGCCGCGACAGCGACGAGAACCGGTTCTGGTTCTGGAACTCGATGCACTTCCCGGTTCCGATGCCCGCCTTCGACGTGATCTGCATCGACTCCCCCTACCAGGCCGTGGGGTCGTGGCAGAACCGCGTGTTCGCGGTTCCGCCGGCGATGGGGATCGACTACCGCGCCGTCAACGGCTACATCTACATCTCGGGAAACCCGGTCACCGACCCGGACAAGATCGCCGAGAGGGCCGGCTTCTTCCAGGAGCGAGCCGGCTACTACTACGCCAACTGGAGCGAGCTGTACGGCAAGTGGCGGGCCAAGATGGAGGCGCTGATCGCCGAGCTGGGCGAGCTGAAGGTCCCGGACCTGCCCGAGTACGAACCCGACGAGGTGGCGTTCGGCGACGATCGCAACACCGCCTTCTACGAGGTGCTCGACGCCTACGGGCGATGCCTGCGGATGGGCGATCTGATGTGGCAGCACCACTTCGAGTTCCTGCTGCTGGGCTATGGCGCCTACGCGACCTTCGTGGAGCTGTGCAAGGCCAACCTGCCCGACATCCCCGATCAGCACATCGCGCAGATGGTGGCCGGCATGGACGTGCTGCTGTTCAAGCCCGACGCCGAGCTGCGCCGTCTGGCCCGGCTGGCGATCGAGACCGGCGTCGACGGCGCGTTCGTGGAAGGGCGCCCGCCCCACGAGATCGACGCCGAGCTGGCGCGTTCAGAGGCCGGGCGCGACTGGCTGGCCGAGCTCGAGCAGGTCAAGGACCCGTGGTTCAACATGGCCACCGGCGACGGCCTGTATCACTACTACCGCAGCTGGCTCGACGACCCCAGCATCCCCTACGCGGCACTGATCGGTCACATCACTGCGCTGCGCGCAGGTCAGCAGATCGACCGCCCCACCGAGGAGATCGTCCGCGAGCGCGAGCGGCTGGCCGAGGAGTACGGCGCGCTGCTCGACGAGGAGACACGCGGGCCCTGGAACGATCTCCTGGCGCTGTCACGGACTGTGTTCCCGTACGTCGAGGAGCACAAGTTCTTCTGCGACTACTGGTTCTTGACCCGGTGGTGGAACAAGGTCAGGGAGTTCGGGGCGCTGCTCGCCGAGCACCGCTTCCTGGACGACGGCGAGGACATCTTCCAGCTCTCGCGCCACGAGGTCGCCTCGGCGCTCGACGAGCTGGTGCTGACCTGGGCCGCCGGCGGTCCGCCGCTGGGCCCCCAGCACTGGCCGCCGATCGTGGCTCGTCGCCGGCAGCTGCTCGAGCGTCTGGCCGACTGGACCCCGCCGCCGGCGTTGGGCGTGGCGCCCGAGGCGGTGACCGACCCGATGACGATCATGCTCTGGGGGGTGACCACCGAGCGGGTGCGGGAGTGGGCGCGCCACCAGGAGGGTGGCCGCGAGCTCAACGGGGCCGCGGCCTCTCCGGGCGTGGTGCAGGGGCCGGCGCGCGTGGTCAGGTCGGTGAGCCAGATCGCCGACGTACGCGACGGAGAGATCCTGGTCTGCGGCAGCACCTCGCCGGCCTGGGCGCCGATCTTCACCAAGGTCAGGGCCACCGTGACCGACGTCGGCGGAGTCATGTCGCACGCCGCGATCGTCTGCCGCGAGTATGGGCTCCCCGCCGTGGTCGGCACCGGACGCGCCACCTCGCAGATCCAAACCGGTCAGACGATCCGCGTCGACGGCTCGGCCGGCGTGGTGACGCTGGTCGACGGCGGTTGATGAACTACGTTCGGTCCCTGGCGGCGCTGAGCCGATCCGACGAGGCCCGGTTCGGGGGCAAGAGCTCGGCGCTCGGCGAGCTGCTGGCGGCCGGGATCCCGGTCCCCCCGGGGTTTGGCCTGTCGACCGGCGCCTACGAAGCGTTCATCGCTCAATCCGACCTTCAGCCGCTGATCGATGGGGCGCTGTCGGCCGGCGGCGGGGCTGGCCAGAAGGTCGCCGAGGCGATGCGCTCGGCGCCGCTTCCCGACCGCGTTCGTGACGAGATCGCGAGCGGTTACCGCGAGCTCGGCGAGCCGGCGGTGGCGGTGCGCTCGAGCGCGGTCGGCGAGGACAGTGCGCAGGCCACCTTCGCCGGCCAGCAGGAGACATCGTTGTGGGTCCGCGGTGTCGACGCCGTCTGCTCGGCGGTGCGCGACTGCTGGGCCAGCCTGTACAGCGCCCCGGCGACCGCCTACCGGGCCCATCTGGGCGACACTGCCCACCCCGCCATGGGGGTCACCGTCCAGCTGATGGTCGACGCCGAGGTCTCCGGCGTGATGTTCACGTGTAACCCGGTCACCGGGGATCCCAGCATGATCGCGATCAACGCCAGCTGGGGGCTGGGGCTGGCCGTGGTGGGCGGGGAGGTCACGCCCGACGACTACCTGGTCAGCAAGGTCACGCGCGAGGTGGTGCGTGAGCAGATCAGCGCCAAGGCCATTCAGTACGTGCCCCGCGCCGACGGCGGCACCGAACGGATCGAGGTCGCCCCCGGGCGCCGCGAGGTTGGCTGCCTGACCGCGGAGGCGATTTCGTCCCTGGTCGAGGTGGGCCGCCGGATCGAGTCCCACTTCGGGAGCCATCAGGACGTGGAGTGGGCGATCCCCGGCTCGGACGAGATATTCGTGGTGCAGTCGCGCCCGGTGACCGCGGTCAACAAGCGCGACAAGGCCAAGCCGCCGCCGTCGGCGATCTCGCTGGTGATGGGGACCTTCGGCGCGGGCGGTTCGGATGGCGCTTAGCCACGACGACGTCCGCGAGATCCTGCGCATCATCGACGAGTCCGAGCTCGACGAGCTCAGCATCGAGACCGAGGGGTTCTCGCTGCACGTACGCAAGGGGGGTGGGGTGGCCCGGGCCGAGCCGCCGCAGTCGGTTCGGTCCGCCGCCGCGACGCGGGCGGACCGTGAGCCGCCGCCGGGCTCGCCGCCGCCCCAGGCCGACGATGGACTGATCGCCATCCCGTCGCCGATGCTCGGCACCTTCTACCGGGCCGAGTCCCCCGGGGCGACGCCGTTCGTGGAGGTCGGTGCCGAGGTCGAGCCCGACACGATCGTCTGCATCATCGAGGTGATGAAGATGATGAACTCGGTCCCCGCCGGTGTGTCGGGCACGGTGACCGAGGTGTGTGGCGAGAACGGTCAGCTGGTCGAATACGGCGAGCCGCTGTTCAGAGTCCGGCAGCCATGAAGCGCGTCTTCATCCCCAACCGCGGAGAGATCGCGCTGCGTATCGTCCAGGCCTGCCGGGACCTTCAGCTGGAGTGCGTGGTCGGCGCCTCCGAGCCCGATCGCGACGGGCTGGCGGCGCGCCAGGCCGACCGGGTCGTGGTGCTCGGTCCCGGCCCGGCCGGCCAGAGCTACCTGCGCGACGACATCGTCGTCCAGGCCGCGCTGGGCACGGGCTGCGACGCGATCCACCCCGGCTACGGCTTCTTGTCCGAGAGCACCCGCCTGGCCGAGCGCGCGCGCGAGCACGGACTGGTTTTCGTGGGGCCGCCCACCGAGGCGATGGCGCTGGCCGGCGACAAGCTGGCCGCCCGTGCCGAGGCCCAGCGGGCCGGCGTCCCGGTCCTCCCGGGCGGGAAGGTGACCAGCGTCGAGGAGGCCCGCGAGCTGGCGGCCCGGATCGGCTACCCGGTACTGGTCAAGGCGGCCGGCGGCGGCGGGGGCCGCGGGATCAAGCGAATCCGCGACGAGGGCGAGCTGACGGCGCTGATCGGGCTGGCCCGCAGCGAGGCCGCGGCCGCGTTCGCCGACGATCGCGTCTACGTCGAGCGGCTGATCGAATCCGCCCGCCACGTCGAGGTCCAGATCGCCGGCGACCGCAACGGGGCGGTGGTCCATCTCGGCGAGCGCGACTGCACCGTGCAGCGTCGCTACCAGAAGGTGATCGAGGAGGCCCCGGCGCCCGCACTGGCCGAGCCCACACGCCGGAGGCTGCGCGAGGCGGCGGTGGCGTTGGCCCGCCAGATCGGGTACCAGAACCTCGGTACGGCCGAGTTCGTGATCGACGCCGACAGTGACAGCGACGAGTTCTTCTTCCTCGAGGTCAACTGCCGCATCCAAGTCGAGCATCCGGTCACCGAGGCGGTCACCGGCCGCGACCTGGTGGCGCTGCAGCTCCGGATCGCCGACGGCTCGCCGCTGGGCTTTGCCCAGGACGACGTCGCCCTGGCCGGGCACGCGGTGGAGTGCCGGCTCAACGCCGAGGACGTCACGCGAGGGTTCATGCCGACACCCGGCACGCTGTCGCTGTTCTCGGTGCCCGAGCGCCCGGGGCTGCGGACCGACACCGGCTTGCAACCCGGTGCGGTGGTCCCGCCCTTCTACGACTCGCTGCTGGCCAAGCTGATCGCCCATGGCGACGATCGCGAGCACGCCATCGACATCCTGCTCGACGCGCTCGAGGACGTCGATGTCGAGGGCGTGGAGACAAACCGGGCGGTGCTGATCGGCGTGCTCGGCCACCCCGATTTCCGCGCCGCTGCCGTGACCACTGACTGGCTGGAGCGGGCCATCCGATGACGCGGATGCGGCGGGCTGTGCGATGACTCAGGTCGGGTTCATCGACACCAGCACCCGGGACGGCAATCAGAGCCTGTGGAGCGCAACCGGCCTGACCACGCCCGATGTGCTGGCGATCGCTCCCACGCTCGACGCCGTCGGCTACCACGCGCTGGACTTCACCTCGAGCACCCACATGGCGGTGTCGGTGCGCTTTCACCGCGAGGATCCCTGGGAGCGGATCCGCCTGGTCAGCGCGGCGATGCCGGACACGCCGCTGGGCATGATCACCACCGGGATGCGATTCATCTCCTGGGTCCCGGCCGACGAGGAGGTGATGCGGCTCTCGTTCCGGCTGGTGGCCCGCAACGGGATCAGCCGCTTCCAGATCGCCGAGCCCTCCAACGACCCGGATCGCCTCAAGCACCTGGCGGCGATGGCCCGGGCCGAGGGCATCGAGGAGGTGGTGATCGGGCTCACCTACTCGATCAGCGAGGTCCACACCCACGCCTACTACGCGCAGCGCGCCGCTGCGCTGGCCGACTGCGCGGACATGGACCGGCTGTATCTCAAGGACCCGGGCGGGCTGCTGACCCCCGACGCCGTACGCGAGCTGGCGCCGGCGCTGCTGGCCGCGGCCGGCGAGCGTCCGCTGGAGCTGCACAGCCACTGCACGATTGGACTGGCGCCGCTGGTCTACATGGAAGGGCTCCGGGCCGGCTTCGGCGTGTTGCACACCGCCTCCGGCGCGCTGGGCCGCGGCACCTCCCAGCCCGAGGTCACTTCGACCGTGCGCAACCTGGAGGCCTCCGGCTACCAGCACGGGCTCGATCTCGAGTCCCAGGCGATCGTCTCGGCCCACTTCGACGAGCTGGCCCGGGTCAAGGGGCTACCGGCCGGCGCGCCACGGGAGTTCGACGCCGTCTACTACCGCCACCAGCTGCCCGGCGGCATGGTCACCACCACTCGCCGGATGCTCGAGGAGCTGCGCCGCCCCGAGCTGTTCGACGCGGTGCTGGACGAGGTAACCCGGGTTCGCGCCGAGATGGGCTACCCGATCATCGTCACCCCGGTCTCGCAGTTCATCGCCAGCCAGGCCGCGCGCAACGTGATCGACGGCGAGCGCTGGGTCAACGTCTCCGACGAGACGGTCCGCTACTTCCTGGGCCACTACGGCCCCTCGCCGGCCCCGGTGGACCAGGCGATCGCCGACCGGGTGCTGTCGCGGCCCAATGCGCGCGGACTGGCCGACCTGCAGCCGGTCAGCCTGGAGGGGGCCCGTCAACGGTTCGGGAGCCGGCTGTCCGAGGAGGAGCTGCTGCTGCGGTTGACGATGCCCGCCGAGCAGGTCGACGCGATGGTCGCCGCGCGCGACCGGACCGACCGGGCCGGCCCGCCGCTGGCCGCCGCCCGCCCGGGTCGCTCGCCGCTGGTCGCGCTGCTGCGAGAGCTCGAGCGCCGCCCGGCCCTGACCGATGTCGAGATCGCCGTCGGCGATGGCGAGCGGGTGGTGTGGCGCCGTGGCTGATGACGAGCTGCGGCTCGACGGCGTGCGCGGGTTCGTGTTCGACGTCGACGGGACGCTCCTGCACCGCGGCCCCGACGGCCGCGGCCGTCCCCAGCCCGGCGCCGTCGAGGTGCTGGACCGCATCCGGGCCACCGGCCGCAAGCTGGTGCTGTTCACCAACGGCAGCCACGTCCCCTCGGCGCGGATCGCGCACGGCCTGCGCCAGGATGGGCTGCCGGTCGCCGACCAGGAGCTGCTGACCCCCGTCGACAGCGCCATCACCTACCTGCGCCGCCGCCACGCCGGCGCGCCGGTCCTGGCCTTCGCCTCGGAGTCGGTGTGCCGGCACATGGCCGAGCACGGGATCCCGATTGCCCGCGACGAGGACGCCGAGGTGGTGTTCGTCGCCCATCTGGACGAGGTGGAGATGGCGATGCTCGACCGCGCCGCCCGCGCCGTGGTGGCCGGCGCGCCGCTGTTCACGGGCAGCTACGTCCGCGGCTACGCCGGCGCCAACGGGATGATCTTCAGCCGTGGCGCGATGATCACCGCAGCCATCGCCAAGGTCACCGGGGCCCGTCCCCGGGTGCTGGGCAAGCCCTCGCGCGCGGCGGTGGCCGAGGTCGGCACCCGCCTGGGGATGCCGACACAAGAGGTGGCGGTGATCGGCGACGACCTGGGGATGGACATCGCGCTGGGCCGGATGGGCGGCTCGCGGACGGTGCTGGTGCGCAGCGGGATCAGCGGCGCAATCGACCTCGACCGGGTGCCCGAGCGCCGCCGGCCCGACGCGGTCATCGACGGCGTCGCGGACCTGCTGGAAGCGCTCTAGCCGTCAAGCGGGCTGCGGCCGGCCTGCGGTGTTTTGCGACAAACCCGGGCATGTGCCCGCCGCTCCGGCACCCAAGCCGAAAAAGCGAGCGAAATCGCGCCCAACCCAACGCTCCGGGGGAGGTTTGTACTCGGCGCGCCGGGGGGTGAGCGGTTCCCGACACAGCTCGCCGAATCCTGTCAGCTGGGCGCAGTTGTGCACGCTTCCGGGCGCTCGTCCCCTTCCCCAGCCGATTTTGTCCTAGGCGGATCACCCCTGGCGCATGCCGCTTGTGCAGCATCCCAGGCCCATCACCCCGAGCCGCCGGCCTCCTGGATCGCCTCCCACACCCGCAGGCCGTTGACCGGCATGTCGATGTGGCGCACGCCGAGGTGCGAGACCGCGTCGATCACCGCGCTCTGGACGGCCGGGGTGGCCCCGATCGTGCCCGACTCGCCGATCCCCTTGGCCCCGAGCTGGTTGACCGGTGTCGGGGTCTCCATGTTGATGCGCTCGAACGACGGCAGCTCGGGCGCGGCCGGGAAGCAGTAGGTGACCAGGTTGGCGTTGAGCGGGTTGCCATCCTCGTCGTAGCGCAGCTCCTCGAACAGGGCCTGGGCAATCCCGGCCGCGACGCCGCCGTGGACCTGGCCCTCGGCGACCAGCGGATTGATGATCGTTCCGGCGTCGTCGACGACGATCATCCGCTCGAGCTTGACCGACCCGGTCTCGGTGTCGACCTCGACCACCGCGATGTGGGCCCCGAACGGGAACGTCGGCTGGCCGGCCGAGAAGTCGACCTCGGCGCTCAGCTCGGTCAGGCGGTCGTCGGCGGCCAGGCGCGAGGCCAGGTCAGACCAGGCCAGCGCGGGCTCGGGCGCCCCGGCCACGTGGAACCTTCCCCCCTCCAGGTCGAGGACCATGTCCTCGACGCCGGCCTCCAGCACGTCGGCGGCGAGCTGCTTGGCCTTGTCGACCACCACCTCCGAGGCCTGGGCGGCGGCCGCTCCGCCGATCTGGGTCGACTTGGAGCCGTAGGTGCCGGTGCCCCGGGGGACGATGTCGGTGTCGCCCTTGACCACGGTGATCTTCTCCACCGGCAGCCCGATCCGGTCGGCCACGATCTGGGCGAAGGTGGTCTCGTGGCCCTGGCCCTGCGAGAACGAGCCGGTACGGACGATCGCCTCGCCCTCGGCGGTGATGTCGACCGCCCCGAACTCGGTCTCGTTGATGCCGTTGGTGACTTCGACGTAGCAGCTGACTCCGATGCCGATCGCAACCGTCGAGCCGTCCGCACGCCGCTGCGCCTGCTGGCGGCGCAGCTCCTCGTAGCCCGCCGCCTCCAGGGCCAGATCGAGCGCCCGCTCGTAGTCGCCGATGTCGTAGCTGGCGCCAGAGGCGGTGGTGAACGGGAAGGCGTTGGAGGCGATGAAGTTGCGCCGGCGCAACTCGACAGGATCGAGGCTGAGCTCGGCGGCGAACTGATCCATCGCGCGCTCGAGCAGCTGCGTCGCCTCCGGTCGCCCCGCGCCCCGGACCGGGCCGGTGGGGGTGCTGTTGGTAACCACCGCCACCACGTCGATCTCGATCTTGGGGATCGCGTACACGCCGCTGGCCATCATCGCCGTCAGGTTGGCCAGGAACGCGCCGATCCCGGGGTAGGCGCCGGCGTCCTGGAGGATCTTCAGCCGCAGCGCCCGCACCTTGCCGTCCCGCCCGCCGCCGATCTCGAAGTCGACCCACTGGGCGCGGCCATGGTGCATCGCCACCAGGTTCTCGCTGCGGGTCTCGGTCCAGCGCACCACCCGGCCCGTGGCCCGGGCCAACCAGGCCAGCACCACGTCCTCGACGTCGAGGGCCTTGCCGCCGAAGCCGCCGCCGACATCGGGCGCCACCACCCGCACGTTCTCGGGCTCCAGTCCCAGCGCCATCGTCAGGACCTCCTTGTCCTGGTGCGGCGTCTGAGTGGAGAGCCAGACCGTCAGCCGGCCATCGTCACCGAACTCGGCGATGGTGGCCCTGGGCTCGACCGGGCAGGCCGCCAGCCGGGGGCTCTCGTTGGTGCCCGCGGTGACGACATCGCAGCCATCGAAGATGTTCGGGTCGGGGTTCCGCGGCGGGACGTGGATGCAGGTGTTGGTGCCCGTCTCCTCGAACAGCAGCACCTCGTCGCGCACCGCCTGGCGCGGGTCGGTGACCACCGGCAGCGGGTCGTATTCGACCTCCACCAGCTCGGCGGCGTCGAACGCGCCCTCCCGGGTCTCGCTGAGCACCACGGCAACGATCTCGCCGACGAACCGGACCCGGTCCGAAGCGATGAACGGTCGGAACATCTGCGGCGGGACCTCGATGAACGGTGGCGGCGGGTTGACCGTCAGGTCGACGTCGGCCGCGGTGAACACCTGGGTGCCGGGCAGCGCCGTGGCCGCTTCGGCGTCGATCCCCACGATCCGGGCGTGCGCCTGGTAGGAGCGCACGAATTGGACGTGGAGCGCGCCCGCCGGCGGCAGGTCGTCCACGTACTGGCCCCGCCCGGTCAGAAAGCGTGGATCCTCGCGGCGGCGAACTCTCTGTCCGACAACGTTGGCCATGCGGGCGACGAATCTACCGGGACGTCGCTGCCGGCGCTAGCCGATGCGCGCAGCCGTGCCTGTCGGGGGGCGCGGACCACCCACCCGCCGCTACCCCAGCGGGGGTTGTCGGGGGCGCGGACCACCCACCCGCCGCCGACCCTATCCTCCAAGGTTGAGGGTGCATGCAAGCGATCACTGATCTGCCCACCGACGCGCTGGCGCAGGCGGGGCTGTCGTCTGAGGACATCGACGGCTGGTCGGTTTCCGCGCCCTCGCAGCTGGAGTCCTTCCAAGCCGCTGCCAGCGCTCTCAGCAACTTCTTGAAGCGGGGCATCGCGCTGGCCGAGCGTCTCCCCGGGCCGGGGGACCGCTCCGACGCCGAGCGTATCGCCGCCGAGGCGCTCACGGCCACGCTGGCCGCGGCGCGGATCTCATTTCTCCGCGCCCATGCGGGTGAGCTCTACGACGAGCTCACCGACGGCGGCTCGGCGCCGCTGCGGGTGGAGTCGCTGGTCTACGAGGCGGCCAATCTGGTGCCCGGGCTGGTTCCCAGCCGAGCCGAGATGGAGGCCGAGCGGATCCGCCCGCTGGCCGAGAAGCGCGGCCTGGAGCTGGCCCAGGGGCTGCTGATCGAGCACGTGCTGGCGCTGCCGCGCTGCGGCCGGCACCTGGTCGAGTCGATGCTGGCGCCGACCCCGGAGGCGCTCGAGCTGCTGCCCCAGTTCCGCGCCACCGGCGTCGCCGATCTCGGCGCGGCCCGAGTGGTGCGCCAGGGACGCGGGTCGGTGCTGGAGCTGCGAAACCAGCGCCACCTCAACGCCGAGGACGGAGCCACACTCGGTCCGACCGAGATCGCGGTCGACCTCGTCCTGCTCGATCCCGAGACCGAGGTGGGGGTCTTCCGCGGCTCCCCGGTCGAGCACCCGCGCTACGCCGGCGAGCGCATCTTCGGCGCCGGAATCAACTTGACGTTCCTCTACCGGGGGCAGATCGACTACCTGTTCTACGTGGTGCGCGACCTCGGCTACGTCAACAAGATCTACCGGGGCCTGATCACCGACGACGGAGATGTCGAGAAGCTGTGGGTGGCGGCAGTGGAGCACTACGCGATCGGGGGCGCCTGCCAGCTGCTGCACGTCATGGACCACGTGATCGCGACCCGGGGCTCGCGGCTGTATCTGCCCGCGCGCAAGGAGGGAATCATCCCGGGCGCCTCCAACCTGCGCCTGCCGCGCTCGGTCGGCGACCGTGCCGCGCGTCAGGCGATCCTCTCGGGACGGGAGTGGATCGCCGGCGACGCCGATGCCGACCTGATCATCGACGAGGTGATCGAACCGGGGACCATGGACGGCGCCGTCGACTCGCGGGTCGATGCCCTGACCAGCTCGGGGCTGATCAACGCCGCCGCCAACCGTCGCGCCCTGCGCGTCGGACAGGAGCCGCTGGACCTGTTTCGCGAGTACATGGCCACCTACGCCCGCGAGCAGGCCTACTGCCATCTCAGTCCTTCACTGGTGAGAAACCTCGAGCAGCACTGGAATGCCGCCGCGCGCGCCGACTGACGCTCCGATCTGGGATGACGTCGAGACGCTGCCGCGCTCCGCGCTGCGCGTGCTCCAGCTCGATCGCCTTCGCGCCACCGTGGGCCGCGTGCTGGCCGCCCAACCGCTGGGTGCCCAGCGACTGGCGCAGGCCGGCATCTCGACGCCCGCCGACATGGGCTCGCTGTCGGACCTCAGGCAGATCCCGTTCATGCTCAAGTCCGACCTGCGCGAGCAATACCCCTACGGGCTGCTGGCGGTGCCGCGGGAGGCGCTGGTCCGGGTGCATGCCTCCAGCGGGACCCACGGCAAGCCAACCGTGGTCGCCTACACCCATACCGACCTGGACAACTGGACCGAGCTGATGGCCCGCTCCATGACCATGGCCGGCGTCCGGCCGGCGATGACGGTTCACAACGCCAACGGCTACGGACTGTTCACCGGCGGCCTGGGGTTTCACCAGGGCGGCGAACGGATCGGCGCCAACGTGGTCCCGGTGTCAGGCGGCCGGACCGCCCGCCAGGTGATGCTGCTGCGCGACCTGGAGTCCGAGGTGCTGGTCTCCTCGCCGTCCTACGCGCTGGTGATCGCCCAAGCGCTGGCGGAGGCCGGCGTCGATCCGGCCAGTCTCCCGGTGGCGCTGGGGCTGTTCGGCGGCGAGCCGTGGGGGGAGGGGATGCGGGTGCAGATCGAGCGCGGCCTGGCGCTGTCGGCGGTCGCCTTCTACGGGCTGTCGGAGATGTGCGGGCCCGGCGTGGCCACCGAGTGCCTGGCCGTGCGCGACGGGCTGCACGTGCAGGAGGACCACTTCCTGGTCGAGGTGATCGACCCCGCCGACGGGTCCCCGGTCGCGCCCGGGGCCGAGGGCGAGCTGGTGTTCACGACGCTGACCAAGGAAGCGCTGCCGTTGATCCGCTACCGCACCGGCGATGTCGGTCGGCTGATCGAGGAGCCGTGCGAATGCGGGCGGACCACGGTCCGGCTGACCGGGCTGCGAGGGCGCCAGGACGACATGCTGATCATCCGCGGCGTGAACCTGTATCCCTCGGAGGTCGAGCGGCTGCTGCTGACCGTGGTTGGCGCCGGACCCCACTACCGCCTGGTCGTGGATCGCCCCGGCGCGATGGACGAGCTGACGCTCGAGTGCGAGCCCGCCTCCGGCGCCGACCCTCAGACGCTGCGCCGCGAGGCCGAGCGGGTGCTCAAGGAGGAGACGGGATTGCGGATCGCGGTCGCGGTGCTCGACGCCGGCAGCCTGCCACGCAGCGAGGGCAAGGCGGTGCGGGTGGTCGACCGGCGCTCAGCCTGAGGCGACCGCGACGGAGGCGGTGCGGGTGGTCGACCGCCGCTCAGCCTGAGGCGACCGCGGCCAGCGCGACCTGGCGCACCTCGCTGGGCGTGGCCCCGAACTCGCGCTTGAACACGCGCGAGAAATGCGCCGCGTCGCAGAACCCCCAGCGAAACGCGATGTCGGTCACCGAGCCGCCGTTGGGCCGCTGCAGATCCTCCAGGCAGCGGCCCAGCCGCTCTGAGCGGACCAGTCCGGCCACCGAGGCGTCGACGTCCTCGAACAGCGCGTGCAGCGCGCGCACCGACATGGCGTAGGCGTGCGCGATCGATGCCGGCCCCAGTGTCGGGTCCTGCAGATGGCTGCGCACGTAGCGGCCGATCTCGGCCCGCATCGCCGCTCGTGTCGCCGAACGGCTGGTTGGCAGGTTGGGCTCGATCGCCGCCCGCAGCAGCTCGAGGGCGGCGTTGGCCGCGGCGGCCCCGGCGGGGGGCTCGAGCTGGGGCAGCTCCAGCGCCAGCGCGTTCATGTAGCGGACCAGCAGCCGGGCGCTGCCGCTGCCTTCCATCGAGGGCAGCGCGGGGGACTCGGCCAGCCGGGGGCAGACCGCGAACACCTGGTCACGCGGGAACAGCAGCGTGCGCTTGTAGAACGCCTCCACGATCTCGACCTCGGTCGGCTCCATGGCGTCCCACAGGACCACGTCGCCGGCCTTCACGGCCAGCTCCCGGCCGCCCTCGCGGACCAGCTCCACGCCCCTGCCGACGAACTGAAAGCCGAGCACGTTCTCGTGGTGGGTGCTGGTCTGGGCCATGGCGGCCCGGCTGCGGTGGCCCAGGAACGGCGACGCGGCGCAGTCGACCAGCATCAGGTCGCCGATCGCGCGGCGCGTGACCGCACCTTGAAAGCGGGTCGGCGTGCGCGGGGTGGGACGGATGTCGAAGGCCAGGTGCGTGGTGGCCAGGATCTCGGTCCACGAGCGCAGGCGGGCTGTGGTATCGCCGCCCTGCACCCGCCACCGTTCCGGCTCGCGCTGCTGCCGGCTCAGCGGTCCCGCAAACATCGCCTCGGCTAGCGCCATCGCTTCCTTCTCTCCCTCTCGCAGCGACCTAGGTTAACGAAGACACCGAGCGCTGCGCCGCCAGCGCGACGAAGGCATCGAGCGCCGCCGGATCGGCCAGCGAATCGCGGCTGGCCACCCTCTCGGCGGGCTCTCCGCGCAGGATCCGCTTGACCGGAGCCTCGAGCTTCTTGCCGGTCAGCGTCCGCGGGACCGCCGGCACGGCGACGATCGCGTCCGGCACGTGGCGGGGGGACAGGTCGCGCCGCAGCGCTGCGGCGATCTGGGCCTGGACTGCCTCGTCGACGGTGGCCCCCGGCGCGGCGACGACGAACAGCAGCAGCTCGCCGATCCCGCCACCCTCGTCCTCCAGATGCACCACCAGCGCGTCGGCGACCTCCGGCAGCTCCTCGACCAGGGCATAGAACTCCCCGGTGCCGAGGCGGACCCCGCCGCGGTTCAGCGTTGCGTCCGAGCGCCCGGTGAGCACACAGCTGCCGCGCTCGGTGAACCTGATCCAGTCGCCTTGGCGCCAGACCCCGGGGTAGCGGTCGAAGTACGAGGAGCGGTAGCGCTCGCCGTCGGAGTCGCCCCACAACGCCACCGGCATCGACGGCATCGGCCTTGTGATGACCAGCTCGCCGAGCTCGCCCACCACCTCGTTGCCGGCCTCGTCGAAGGCGTGCGCGGCGACGCCGAGGCAGGGACCGGAGATCTCGCCCTCGTAGACCGGCTGGCCGAGCGAGCCCGAGACGATGCCCGTGCAGACGTCGGTGCCGCCCGAGCCGTTGATCAGCGCCACCTCCGGGCCCAGCTGCTCATAGACATACGTGTAGCCCTCGGCGGGCAGCGGTGAGCCGGCGGTGCACAGGGCGCGA
>DASXZB010000045.1:0-7499 GCA_036502145.1 Solirubrobacteraceae bacterium
CCCCTCCAGCTGACCGAGCTCCTGGGTCGCGAGGAGGCGCTGGAACAGCTTGCGTCGCTGCTGTGGGACACCCGGCTGCTGACCCTGTGCGGACCCGGCGGGGCCGGGAAGTCGCGCCTGGGCCTGGCGCTCGCCGAAGCGCTGCGCGACGATTTCATTGGGGGCGCGTGGTGGGCGGACCTGTCCTCGATCGTGGATCCCGGGTTGGTAGGCCAGGCCGTGGCGGCGGCGATCCTCCCGGGGATGCCGACCAGCGACGCGGCGGCCACCATCAGCCGCCAGCTCGCGGGGTCCTCGCTGCTGGTGCTCGACAACTGCGAGCAGGTGGTCGACAGCTGCGCTGCCCTGGTGATTGAGCTTCTGGCCCGCGCGCCCTCGCTTCGGATCATTGTCACCAGCCGCCAGCCGCTGGGGATCCCCGGCGAGCATGTGTGGCGGGTGTCCGGCCTCGCCGTCGAGGACGTGGCGCCGGGCGCGAGCGGTCTCGGGGACGGCCACGGGCAGGCGGCGGCGATCGCGCTGTTCATGCAGCGGGCCGGCGAATCCTCGGCCTCGTTCCGGCCCGACGCCCCCGGCGCACGCGAAGCGGTCGCCGAGGTCTGCGGGTGGCTTGACGGAATGCCGCTGGCGATCGAGCTCGCCGCCGCGCGCGTATCGGTCCTGAGCGTGGAGCTGATCGCCGAGCGGTTGAAGAGCGACGTCGGGCTGCTGCGCCACTCCCGGCGAGCAGCTCCGGACCGGCACCGAACGCTGCAGGACACGCTGGAATGGAGCCATCAGCTGCTGGAGCCCGGCGAGCAGCGGATGTTCAGGCGGCTCAGCGTCTTTCGCGGCAGCTTCTCGCTGCGCGCCGCCGAAGCGATCTGCCCCGACGAGCTGATCCCGGCGTCCGAGGTGCTCGAGCTGCTGAGCCTGCTGATCGACCGCTCGCTGGTTCACGTCGTCGACAGCCCTGGCCGGCCCCGCTTTCGGCTGCTCGCCACCGTCCGGCAGTACGCGGCGCAGAAGCTCGAGGGCAGCGGCGAGCAGGAAGCGATTCGCGGCCGGCACGCCGATTTCTACTACGTCCTGGGCGAGCGGGCGCGAGTCGGCCTGGCCGGGCCAGATCAGGTCATGTGGCTGGAGGGTCTCGAGCTCGATCACGGAAATCTCGGCGAGGCGCTGCGCTGGCTATTCGATCACTCCCCGGCGCAAGCCGCCGAGCTCGCCTTCGCGATCTGGCCCTTCGCCTATCAGCGCGGGTACTACAGCGAGGCTCGCTCGTGGTTCGAGCAGGCGCTCGCTCTGGAAGCGCAGCTGCCAGAGTCGATAGTGATCGAGGCGCTGCTGAAGGCCGGTGAGGTGCGCTTCTTGCAATGCGACTACTCGGTCGCGATCGATCACCTGGAGCGGGCGCTGGAGCTGATCGGAGCCGACGGCGACCGTCGCGCCGCGGCCATCGCGCTGCAGAGGCTCGGCTCGATCGCGCGCGAGCAGGCGCGCTACGCACGGTCGCGAAACCTGCACGAGCAGAGTCTCGTGATCTGGGAGGACCTCGCCGACCGGGACGGAGTCGCCTCCTCGCGCAACTACCTGGCGTTTGCGGCGTGGCTAGCCGGGGATTTCGAGCGCGCCGAGCAGGTTGGACTGGAGGCACTGGCCGAGTTTCGCGCCAGCGGGAACCTCCGTGACGTCGCGGTGACGCTGATCAGCCTCGGCACCGCTGCCACCTACGCCGGCCAGGTCGAGCTGGCCGCGCAACGGCTCGAGGAGGCGCTGCGAATCTCGCGCCGCCTGGGCTTTCAGGAGGGCGTCGCGTGGTCGTTGCACGAGCTGGCGATCCTGGCGCGGTCCCGGCGCCGTTCTGACGCCGACCCGCGGATGATGCTCCGTGACGCCCTGCTCGTGCACCAGCAGCTCGGCGATCGCTGGCGGATCGCTAGCGTGCTCGAGGAGATCGCGGGGTCGGTTCTCGATCGCGAAGACATGACGCTCGCCGCTTCCCTGCTGGGCTGCGCGGATGCACTGCGTGAGCGGATCGGCGCGCCGATCCCGCCCGTTGAAGCACCGGACCGCGACGCAGCCGTGGCCCGGCTGCGCCGCCGTCTCGGCAGGGCCGCCTTCGAGGCCGCCTGGGCCGATGGTCGCGGTCGGGAATTCGATCAGGCCATCGACGACGCTGCGGCGGCGATCGAGCGGCCCCTGGCGGGCACTCCGAATAGCGCCGCCTCGATGCTGGCGCCCATCCTCACCCCGCGAGAGATGGCGGTGCTCGAGCTGCTCAGTCAGGGGCAGACCAACCGAGAGATCGCCTCGGCGCTGTTTATCAGCACCAGCACCGCTGGCGTTCACGTCTCCAACATCCTGCGCAAGCTGCGGGCCAAGCGGCGCGTCGAGGCAGCGGCCCGGGCCCATACCCTGGGCCTGCTCGAGGCCTAGGCGCTAATGGCGGGTGGTCGCCCGAGGCCGCCCGCCGGAGACCCGCGACCCTGACCGGGCCCGGGGCAGGTCGAGCTCGAGCCTGGCTCCGCCGCCGGGGGCAGGTTTGGCCCTGACCTCGCCACCGTGGCCCTGCGCGATCACCTGCACGATGGCAAGCCCCAGGCCGGCCCCGCCGCCGGCCCGGTCGCGCGCCTGATCGACGCGGTGAAAGCGCTCGAAGACCCGCTCGCGCTGTTCAGGCTCGATCCCCGGACCGTCGTCGGATACCGCGAACCGCACGCCGCCCCCGACGACCAACTCGACGTCCAGGCGCACCAGCCCGTCGGGGCTTTGCGTGTGCTCGATCGCGTTGCCGATCAGGTTGCGCAGTGCCTGGGCGAGCCGGTCGGGATCGGCGGTCAGGGTCGCGTCCGGGAGTCTGCCGAGCTCGAAGCGGCGTTCGGCGGCGAGGCTGGCGCTGGCCCACAGATCGCTCACGAACGTGGCCAGGTCGATCTGCTTTGGATGCAGGAAGTCGTCGCGCTCGGAGCGAGACAGCAGCAGCATGTCGTCGACCAGGCGAGACGTTCTGGCGATCTCCGCCGCCACCAGCCGGTGCACCCGGCGCACCTCGTCGCGGTCGGGCTGCTCCTGCGCGGCCAGCACCTCGAGCTGCCCGGCGATCACGGTGAGCGGCGTTCGCAGCTCGTGCGAGGCGTCGGCGATGAAGTCCCGTTGGGCGGCGAAGGCGCGCCCCAGGCGATCGAGCATGTGGTTGAAGCTGTCGGCCAGGATCAGGATCTCGGCGCTCGAGGCCTGCGGCGGCTCCATCCGGGGATCCAGGTCCCCATCGTCCACGCGCGTGGCGACCTTCGCCATCCGGCGCAGGGGTAGGGAGACCGACGCGCCGGCCAGGTACGACGCCAGCAGCGCGATCACCAGGGCCACCGCGCCGGCGATCGCGAACGACCGGATGATGCTGCGCTGGGCCCGGGTGACGACGATCAGCGGCTCGCCGGCGCCGATGCGCACCCGCACCGTGCCCGCCCGGACCACGTGCGCGTCGATCCGAACGGCGCCGACGTCGGGCACCTGCCGAGTGCTGAGGCCGAGCGGACCGGTCAGCAGAGCGCGTCCCAGCTTGTTTTCACGGAGCTGCTCGGCGGCGGTCTCGTCATCGTCGGGCGCGGCGCTGCCGAACACCTCGGGGTGGTTGCTGACCGTTCCGGCGCCCGGGACCATCGCGAACAGCAGCGACGACGTGCCGGTCAACGGCTGTGCGGTGACGTAACGGCGTACCTCGTCGAGCACGTCGCGCGGCGACTGGGGATTCAGCCCCCTCACCGCCTGAGAGAGCTGGGAGGCATCGCCGACCACGTCTGAATCGATCTGCGAGCGCATCTGGCTGGTGACCTGTTGGTAGATGACCGCGAAGATCGCCGCCGACGCGACCAGCAGCACGCCCGTCACCCAGGCCACCAGGCGCCAGCGCAGGCTCAAGCGGCGGATCAAGCCTGATCCTCGAGCTGATACCCCAGCGAGCGGACGGTCTTGATCGGGTCGGGCTGTCCCGCGGCCCGCAGCTTGCGGCGCAAGTAGCCGACGTACACGTCCACCACGTTCGTCCCCGGGTTGTGCTCATAGCCCCACACGGCGCCCAAGATCTGCTGGCGAGACAGGACGCGTCCCGCGTTGTGCATGAAGTAGGCCAGCAGCTCGAACTCAGTATTTGACAAGTGGACCGGGCGGCCCTCGCTGCGCACCCGGCGAGCGATCAGATCGATCTCCACGCCGGCGTGCCGGATCGAGGTGGCCGGCGTTTGCCGGGCTGCGCGCAGCTGGGCCCGGATCCGAGCCTCGAGCTCGGCCAGGGCGAACGGCTTGACCACGTAGTCGACCGCCCCGGCCTCGAGTCCCACCACTCGGTCCTCGATCTCGCCCCGCGCCGTCAACACGATCACCGGCAGGCCGGGCCGCTGCGTGACGAGCTCCTGCAGCACCTCGAGGCCGCCGCGGCGCGGGAGCATCAGGTCGAGGATCACCAGGTCGACGTTGTCGCCCAGCGCCAGCTCGAGTCCGCTCTCTCCGTCGAGCGCGGCCTCGACCTCCAGGCCGCGCGCGCTCAGCCCGCGTCGGATGAAATCGACGATGCCAGGCTCGTCCTCGATCAGGACGATGTGACCCACGAGCCCATCATAAGGTGCAAACCGCAGGGAAAGAGAGTTCTCACGCAGGGGTAAATGCTGCTTTAGCGACAATGGGCAGATTCGATCGGTGACCGGCATTGCCCCTGCCTCGAGCCCCGGTCGGCGCGATGCCGCGCTGCGCCGGCTGCGGCTCGCCAACCGCGTGCTGATCGGCACCATGATCGCCTTGACGGTGATCCTGGCCGAGCTCGCCTCCCGAGCGTTTGCGGGTCACGCTCGGCATGTGACTCCGGCGGTGTCTCTGTCGCCGCGTCACGCGAAGTCGCGCACGGCATCGCATCGTCGCCACCGCAGCGCTCAGCGCCACCACCACCGCCTGAGTCCGCCGGCCGCTTCGCCCACCGCTCAGCCCACCACCTCAACGACAGCTTCACCGGGGTCCGCCACCGCGTCGAGCACCCAGTCCGCCCCGGCCGCCACGACCCCCAGCCCCCAGCCCGCCCCAGCCGCCACGACCTCCAGCCCTCAGCCCGCCCCGGCGCCGGTGACGTCAGGCGGATCGTGAGCGTCCTGGAGTCACTAGCCCACCGCGCGACGTGGACAACCCAGAGCTGGTCGGCCCTGGGCACGACGGCGGTGCTCTGTGTCAGCGGTGACGCTACCGCCGCCCGCCGGGCCGTGCAGCGCGAGCTCGACGCCATCGACCGGGCGGCCAGCCGCTTTCGCCCCGACTCCGAACTGGAGCGCCTCAACCGCACCACCGGCTGCTGGACGAGGGTCAGCCCGCTGCTGCTCGAGGCGGTTGAGCTCGGGATCCGCGCGGCGGTGATGTCCGGCGGCGCCGTGGACCCGACCCTCGGACAGAGCCTGATCGATGTCGGATACGACCGCGACTGGGACACCCTGCGCCAGGTCGACGCCGATGCCGGCCTGGCCACCGCGCGGGGGATTGTGGTGATCCGTCGCCGGCGAACGCTGTGGCGCGAGATAGAGACCCGCGCCGATCCGCCGCAGGTGCGGTTACCGGCGGGCGTGCGGCTGGATCTCGGGGCCACCGCCAAGGCCCTAGCCGCCGATCGGAGCGCTCGGGCCGCCCGGGGAGCGGGCGGCCCGGGCGCCCTGGTGGCCCTAGGCGGAGACGTCTCGACCGAGGGTCCGAGCCCGGCGGGCGGCTGGAAGGTCCACGTAACCGACGACCACCGCGCCGGCACCAACGCCCCGGGGCAGACCGTATCGGTCACGTCAGGGGGGCTGGCCACCTCGAGCATCGTGGTGCGCCGGTGGCTGCACCACGGCCGGCCGATGCACCACATCCTCGATCCGCGCGACGGCCAGCCGGTTCGCTCCTGCTGGCGCACAGTGAGCGTGGCGGCGGCATCGTGCGCCGACGCGAACATCGCTGCCACGGCCGCGATCGTGCTCGGCGAGGACGCGCTGCGCTGGCTGGCCGAGCAGTCGCTTCCGGCGCGCCTGGTCAGGCTGGATGGAACCGTCGAGGTCACCGCGGGGTGGCCGCGGTGAGCCACGGAGGACTGGCCGCGGTGACGATCGGTCCGAGCGTGTACTGGTACCTGACCCGGGCCACTGGCGCGGTCGCGCTGGTCCTGTTGACGCTCAGCGTGGTGGTGGGCGTGGCCGCCGTCGGCCGCGTCCACAGCCGGCTGTGGCCGCGGTTCGTGGTCGACGGGGTCCACCGCAGCAGCTCCCTGCTGGCCGTGGCTTTCGTACTCGTCCACATCGTCACTTCGGTGCTCGATGGCTTTGCCCCGATCGCCTGGCTGGACGCCGTGATCCCGTTCGCCGGCGCTTACCGCCCGCTGTGGCTGGGCCTGGGCGCGGTCAGCTTCGACCTGCTGCTGGCGGTGCTCATCACCAGCCTGATGCGGGCGCGGCTCGGCTACGCGGGCTGGCGTGCTGTCCACTGGCTGGCCTACGCGTCGTGGCCGGTTGCCCTGATCCATGGGTTCGGCACCGGCAGTGACGTGAATCAGGCCTGGATGCTCCTGATCTCGATCGCCTGCACGGCCACGGTGCTGGTCAGCGTCGTCGCGCGTGTGATCATCGGCTGGCCCGCGCAGCTCCGCCTGCGCTTGAGCGCGCTCGGCGCGGCCGCGTTGTTTGCGCTCGGCCTGGTGGCGTGGCTCCCGGGCGGGCCGCTGGGTAAGCACTGGGCGCGCCGCGCCGGTACGCCGAAGTCGCTGCTGGCGCCGCACGCCTCGCCGGGGGGTTCGGCATGACCCTGCCGCGGTTGCTGTCCGGTGCCGGCGCGGAGACGATGTCCTACCAGCGGCACCTGTCGATCCACGGCGAGCTGCCGTTGCGATCGAGGCGCGACTCGGGATTCACCGCCGAGCTCACGCGGGCCGCGCTGCGGGGCCGCGGCGGCGGGGCGTTCCCGCTGGCCACCAAGCTCGACGCGGTCCGGCGTGCCAGAGGCAAACCCATAGTCGCGATCAACGGCTGCGAGGGCGAGCCGCTGAGCGTCAAGGATCGGCTGCTGCTGCACTCGCTGCCGCATCTGGTCATCGATGGAGCCCTGTGCTGTGCGGCGGCGCTTGGCTCGGAGGAGATCGTGATCGCGATCGATGAGACCTCAATCGAGGCCGCCGAGGCCGTCCGGCGGGCGCTGCGCGAACGCCCGGGTCTTCCCCGCACGTCTGTGGTCGAGCTGCCGCCCGGGTACGTCACCGGGCAGGAGACCGCGGTGGTCAGCTTCGTCAACGGCGGCCCCGCCAAGCCCGTGCACGGACCCCGGGTGACCATCCGCGGGGTCGATGACGAGCCCACCCTGATGGCCAACCCCGAGACTCTCGCTCACGCGGCGTTGATCGCCCGTCACGGCGCCACCTGGTTTCGGCAGCTCGGCACGGCCGAGGAGCCGGGCTCGATCCTGGTGACGCTGAGCGGAGCCGTCCACCGTCCCGGGGCCTACGAGATCGAGTACGGCTCGAG
>DASXZB010000046.1:0-13242 GCA_036502145.1 Solirubrobacteraceae bacterium
TCTAGTGGACCCCACCCAAACATTGCACCGGTTATGGCGGCCCCGGATGGCCCTCGGGCGGGGCCCGCTCCGCATCCAGCTTCGCCAACGGCCGGGCCCCGCCCGAGTCATCCAGCTGCGGCGTCCTCGGATCCTCGTGCAGCGCTGCTGCACGTCGGATCCTGCGTCCTCGCCTGGCGGCCCCCGGACCTCGCCCTTTCAGGCACACGTTCCCGGGAGACCCACTTAGCGCCGCGCCCGGCCGCGCTTGCGCCGCCGCTTCTCGGCAGCACTGAGCTTGCGCGGCTTGCGCGGCGGCTTGGACCCGGCGCGGCGGCCCTCCAGCCCCAGCTCGCCTGTCAGCCCACGCCCCTTGACCGGAGCGCGCCGGCGGGCATCGCGCCAGATGAAGTACGAGATCGCGATCAGCAGCACGACCGCCCCGATCGCGATGAACAGGACACTGTTGGAGCTCAGCGAGCTCGAGCCCGCGGAGTTGCTCGACGCCGTCTGGACGATCGTCGGCGTCGCGGTGCTGGTGGACGGGGCCGGCGAGACCGGGACTCCCGGGGCCAGCGGATTGGACGCGGAGTTCGGGGGCGCCGGGGTGGTGCCCGCCGCCACGGCCATCGAAGATCCCGCCAAGCCGAGCCCCACGATCAGCGCCGCCAGGGCGGCGCGCACACGGCGTCGCCGGATCACCGCTCCGATGACAGCGGCTGCTCCATCGCGGGAGTCGAGGGCGGATCGCGATATGGATCCTCGTTCTCGACCTGCTCCTCGTGGTAGACGCTCTCGACGTTGACCGACCAGATGTCGTGATGGGTGCCCAGCAGGAGGTTGTCGATCGCCCGCATCGCGGTCAGCATCGAGTGGTCGGAGTTGTTGTAGCGGTGAAGTCCGTTGCGGCCGACCTGGGTCAGGTTGTCGATCCCCTCCAGCCAGCGACGGATCGTGGCCACGCGCTCCCCGTACTCGACGTCGTAGATCGGATACGCCTTGTGGACCCGGACCACGAACCCGAACTTGACCGCGTCGGCGCGAGCCAGGCCCAGCTTCTCGATCTCCATCTTGGCCAGCTCGACCAGGTCGTCGTCGGCCATCGACCACAGGTCGTCGCCCTCGAAGCAGAAGTACTCCATCCCGACCGAGGCGTCGGTCTCGTTGGGCACCATCCACGGGCTCCAGGAGCGGAAGTTCTGGATCCGCAGCACCCGGACGCCGGGCTGGTGGATGTAGATCCAGTTGTCGGGGAACAGGTTGTCGGTGCCCTCGATCACCAGCGACACCGTCAAGAAGTCCCGGTACCGCAGCCCGCGAGCGGCGTCGCGGACCTCGCCGGGGGCCTCGGGCACGGCGATGCCGACGGTGGTGCGAAGCGGCAGCGACGAGATCACGTGCGAGGGGTGCAGCGTCTCGCCGCCGGCGACCACCTCCAGCACATGCCCACCCTCGATCCGCAGACGGGTCACGGGCGCGTTCAAACGCACCTCGCCGCCCTGCTCGAGGATGTCGGAGGCCATCTGCTCCCACATCTGGCCCGGTCCGTAGCGGGGGTAGTTGAACTCCGAGATCAGCGACTTGATCTTGTTGCCCTCGTTGCCGAAGAAGGCGGCCTTGGCGGCGCTGAAGAACGAAAGGCCCTTGATCCGCTGGGCGGCCCACTCGGCACGGATCTCATCGGTGGAGACGCCCCACAGCTTCTCGGTGTAGGTCTTGAAGAAGTGCTGGTAGAGCCGCTTGCCGAAGCGGTTGGAGACCCACTGCTCGAAGGTGTCCTCCCGCCCCTTGGGCTTCACGACGGCCCACAAATACGACGCCATGCACCGGGTGAGCTCGACCGGCCCCAGCTTCTTGATCACGTCCACGCCCTGCAGCGGATACTCCAGGAACTTGTCGTTCCAGTAGATCCGGCTCTGGCGCGGGCGCCTGAGGAACTCCTCCTTCATGATCTCGTGCCAGAGGTCGTCGACCTCCTTGACCTTGGTGAAGAAGCGGTGGCCTCCCAGGTCGAAGCGGTAGCCGTCGCGGACCTCGGTCCGGGCCAGGCCCCCGATCTGATCGGTCGACTCGAGCACGATTACCGGCTTGCCCTGCTTGGCGAGCAGGTAGCCGGCGGTCAGGCCGGCCGGGCCGGCGCCGAGCACTACGACGGGGTGCTCGGGCGTGATCTCGGCCCCCGGCTGGTGGGTCTGTGCTGGATTGGTCGGTGGCATGTTTCTCGGTGTCTAGGAGGAGGTCTTCTGATACAGCACCGCGCTGTCGGCCACACAGCAAGAGCCACGGTAATTATGGGGGGCCCAGGCGACCGGCTTCAGCGTCCCGGCGGCTGCGTCGCTCGAGAGGATCGCTCCCCACTGGGCGGAGCGCCGCCGCACGAGCTGACTCCACGATGCTCTCCAGTTCTCGACGCCTTCCGTCAACGGGCGCACGTAGAGCAGCTGCTGACCGGGTCTGAGACTAGCAACCAGTCGGCCGACAGTCGCCTGGGGATCGGTGTCTTGCAGGCGGCTCAGCGCCCCCGACCAGTTCATGAAGGTGGGATCGGAGACCGGCCCGGCGGTGCTGTAGTAGCCAAGCCCGCCCGGGAGGTAGTAGGCGGTCAGCGGGGTCTGCTCGGGCTGGGCGACCACGACCAGGTCGCCGCGGTGAAGCAGCGGGCCGATCTCGCCGGCGACGTCGCGCATGTCGCTCTTGTAGGTCGGGGTGAACGACTTCGCGTTGACCGAGAAGGCCACCGCGAAGACGATCGCCACCACCCCCACCACGCGGGCGCGCGCGCACGAGAGGGCGGCCAGGAACAGCAGCGGCGCCACCAGCGTGGCGAAGTACCGAGCCACCCAGGAAGGGGTGAAGATGGAGCCGATCCGGGCCAGGATGAAGCCGACCACGACCATTGCAAGCAGCGTCCACATCGCGGTCCAGTCCCGGGAGCGCCGGCCGGCCACCGTGAACAGGGGAGCCAGGCCGACCACTGCGGCCACCAGCAGCGTGACGTCGACGCGCTCGCCGCCGAGCAGGTCGCTGGGAACGGTGGCGCCCAGCAGCGGTGCGTAGTGCCACGGCGAGGTGGCGTTCGCGATCTGATCGACGGTGGTGACAAGCCACGGCAGGTAGAGCACGAAGGCGGCGCCGAACGAGATCGCCGCGTCGCGCAGCAGATCGCGCCGCGCCTCGCGGGCCCGGTAGACCGGGACCAGGGCGACCAGCGCCCCGGCCACGAACAACACCGCCGATCCCTGCGTGTAGAGCATCAGCACCAGCGCCGCCGTGAACAGGATCAGATACCGGCGGCGCTCGAAGCCGAAGCCGTGGATGAACCCGGTCACGGCGAACAGCGCCAGCAGCACCAGCAGCTCGTACATCTGGGTTTCCTGGGCGTAGCGCGTCAGGAACGAGTTGAACGCGAACAGCACCGCCGCGAAGATCCCGCCCCGGCGCCCGAACAGGCTCCAGCCAGCCCACATCGCCGCCGGGATCGACGCCAGCCCCAGCAGGAGCGACAGCCCGTGGGTGGAGCTCTCGCCGTTGCCGAAGATGTCGATCCAGAAGTGCAGCAGCAGGTAATAGGCGGGCGCCCCGCCGGACTGGTGCACGACGTGCAGGAGGTGGCTCAGCGGATGCGAGGCGACGCCGGTGGCCAGCGCCTCGTTGAACCAGTACTGGCCGCCGAGGGTGCGGGTTCGCAGGAACGCCGAGACCGCCAGCAGGAGGAACAGGATCCCGCCGGTGCTGAGCCAGCGCGGCAGCCGGTTGAACCAGTCCGGGGCGTGGATCTCGGGCACCTGCGGCGCCTCGAGGATCGAGGAGAGCGGACGTCGTGGGGTGGCGGTGGTCATGTCTTCAAGTGGCGTACACGGCGCCGAGGCCGAGGTCCGATAGCTAGGAAACCTTCTGGTAGAGCACCGCGCTGTCGGCCACACAGCAGGCGCCCCGGTAGTTGTGCGGCGCCACGGCGATCGGCTTCAGCGTCCCGGCGGACGCGTCGCCGGACAGGATGGCCCCCCACTGCGCGGACCGCCGTCGCAGCAGCTGCGTCCAGGGGGCCTCCCAGTTCTGCGCGCCCTCGGTGAGCGGGCGCACGTAGAGCAGCCGCTGTCCGGGGCGCAGCCCGGCGACCAGGGGACCCAGGGTGGCCTGCGGATTGGTGTGCTTGAGGCGGTCCAGCGCGTCGACCCAGTTCATGAACCTGGGGTCGGCGACGCCGCCCGCCGTGTTGGCGTAGCGCAGCCCGGCCGGCAGGTAGTACCAGGCCAGGGTGGTCTGCTCCGGCTGGCCGACCACCACCAGGTCGCCCGGGTGCAGCAGCGGGGCGATCTCTCCGGCCACATCGCGCATGTCGCTCTTGTACTGCGGGGTAAACGACTTGGGGTTGGCCAGGAACACGATCGAGAGGGCGATCGCCACCAGCCCCAGCAGCCGGGCGCGTGAGCAGCCCCAGGCCACCAGCAGCAGCAGCGCGCCGAGCACCGGCGCGAAATACCGCGGGGCCCAGGCCGGCGTGACCTGGGAGGACAGCCAGGCCAGCCCCAGCGTGGCCACGGGCAGCGCGATCAGCACCCACAGGGTGGTCCGCTCGCGGGTCCGGCGCTTGCGCGCGACGAACAGCGGCGCCAGGCCGATGGCGGCGCTCAACAGCAGCACCATCGTTATCCGGTCGCCGCCCAGCACGTTGCGCGAGATCTGGACCGGGGCGCCGAACCGCGGCGCGGAGTCCCACGGTGCCGCGGTATGGGCAACCTGGTAGAGCAGATTGGGGACCCACGGCAGATACAGGATCCCGGCGCCGATGAAGGCCATGGCGGCGTCTCGGATCAGACCTCGACGGTCCTCGGAGGACAGCCACACCGGGACCAGTGAGATCGCCGCCCCCGCGAAGAAGAAGACGCCCCAGGAGTGCGTGTAGAGCATCATCGCCAGCGCGGCCGCGAACAGCAGCAGATAGCGCCGGCGCCGGTAGACGAAGCCGTGCACGAAGCCGGCGGTGGCCAGCACTCCGAGCAGCCCCATCAGCTCGTACATCCGCGTCTCCTGCGCGTAGGCGGTCAGCCAGGCGTTGAACGCGAACAGCAGTGCGGCCATGATCCCCGCGCGCCGTCCGAACAGCGTCCATCCCGCCCAGCCGCCGGCCGGGATCGTCAGCACGCCGAACAGCAGCGAGAGCGAGTGGGTCGCGCTTTCGCTCGAGCCGAAGGCGCTCATCCAGACGTGCAGCAGCATGTAGTACAGCGGTGGGTTGCCGTCGTGGCGCAGGACGCCCGGGATTTCACTGAGGGGGTGCAGCGCGACCCCGGTGGTGATCGCCTCGTCCATCCAGTACTGGCCGCTGAGATAGCGCGAGCGCAGGAAAGCCGACAGCGCCATCAGCGCCAGCAGCCCGCCTCCGAACCACAGCCAGGCGGGGACCCGCTGCGCCCAGGCCGGCAGGCGCGGAGCGTAGCCCGGACGCCCTTGGTCGTCGGGCGGGCTCAGGCCGGGGGATTTGGGAGCGGTGACTGTCGCCATCAGCGCGAACAGGTCCTGGTCATCGCGTCACCGAGCCTATCCGGAGCAGTGGGTAAAGAGTCTGAACGGACCGCTGCTGCCGGCATAGGTGTAGTGGACGCCCGGCCAGGAGTGGACGACCGGCAACAGCGCCAGGTTGCGCGACGCCCGTGTCTGCAGGATCACGTTCGGGGCCGGACCGAGCGGCGCACCGGAGGGCGCGGGGCCCTCCACCCTCAGCGTGTGGACGCCCAGCGTCCAGGCCACCATCGGCACCTGAAAGCCCTCGGTCATCACCGTGCCGCAGCGCAGGACCTTGGCGGCCCCGCCGTAGCGCGCGACGAGCTGGCTGGCGCCATCGCGCAGGTGGGCCTGGTAGACGAGCGCGCGGTGGGTGCGCTGAACCAGTCCCACATCGTTGCCCACCCACGGCGGCAGCAGCGCGAACAGGGCCCCGAACATGGCCACCGATGTCCATACCGCTGCTCCGTAAAGCCCGCCGGCAGCCGGCTCCCGACCCCGATGCAGCAGCCGACCGCCCGCTCTGCCGAGCTCGAGCGCCGCCCAACCCCACGCCACCGCCCCGCAGATGTCGATCAACGCCGACCCGATCACGAGGTAGCGATTGTTGCCCGAGAAGCCGGCCTGAGTCAGCACCGCGATCAGCACGAACCAGACAAGTCCGGTAACACCGGCGAGGGCCGCGACGGCCTGGGCGCGGACCTGAGGCGCAGCCAGGATCCCGCGCCACCCGGCGCCCCTGTAGCGGCGCCCCAGGACGAAGGCCACCACCACCACCAGCCCGGCGGCGGCGACCTTGATTCGCAGCAGCACCGTCGGCCAGGCGGCGTCCTTGAGCTCCGAGCAGAACGGGCACTTGGCGAGCGCCAGGCTGTTGGAGCGCACGTGCTGGGCGCGGCTGACCCCGCGCAGGAAGTGACCCGAGCCCCAGTACTCGGGGCCGAACCACAGGATCGGGATCGCTACGAACAGGGATCCCACCAGCCAGCGCGCGCCGGGGTCTCGCCAGAACAGCCACAGTCCGTAGGGCCCCCAGAACAGCCAAATCTCAGGACGGTCCAGCGCGGCCAGGAAGCCGATCGCGAACGCCTGGCGAGGTCGGCCATCGAGATGCCGCTCGGCCGCGATCAGGATCACCGCGGTGGCCAGGCCCTCCGAGTAGCCGAGCGCGTTGTTGCTGATGAAGCCGGGGGAGAAGGTGAGCGCGATCACGGCGATCAGCCCCGCGAGGAGAGCCGGGCCGAATGCGGCCATCCGAGCGACGCCCGCCCCCGCCTTGATGGTCGCGCCGGCGATCTGGCGCGTGAGGCCGTAGGAGAGCCGGAACAGCATCACGACCGACGCAAATGCCCCGGCCCGGGCGATCACCAGCCACAGGTCCGGCTGAGCCTTGCCGAACAGCGCGAAGATCGTGGTGAAGACCACCGGCAGCGGCTTCCAGGTCGGACCGCCCGTGGTCTGCAGGTTGACGTGGATGATCTCCCGGCCCCACACCAGCCACGCCCACGGGTCGTAGCTGGGCGTCGACGGGATCAGCAGCGAGAGCGCCCCGACGACCAGCGAGACGACGATCAGCGTGGTGTAGAACTGCCTCGCCGACGGCTGGTACCACGGGGTCTCACGGGCCGCCCGCTCCACCCGGGGGGCAGGGGCCGCCGTGGCCGGGAAGTCCGTGGTCGAGGCAGAGAGCATGTGGGCGAGCGGTCGTCGGGGCACGATCTGGGGCTGAGGCTTTACGCCGCCGGCACGTGGCGTGGCTCACGTGCGACGGGGGAGCACGCGGAGACGGGCAGCCGCGGGGCAATTGTAGAGCGCGACCGGGCGACCAAGCCGCCGGTCATACCAGCCTGGATCCCCAACGCCGCTGGGCGACCGAGCAGCCCGCCCACGCCTCGGTCAGGCCAGGCCGAGCTTGCGCTTCAGCGTGATGATCCGCCGGTACGAAGCGGCCGCCTCGCCTCGCTTGATCTGCCCGTTGGCCAGCGCCGACCGCAGCCGCCCGAGCTCGCCCGGTGCCGAGTCGGTGAACAGCAGGATGTCGGCTCCGGCGCTCGCGGCCAGCACGCCCGCGGTGATCTCGTCGTGGCCGGTTGGTGTCCCCAGCGAGTCGGTGATCGTCACGCCGCCGAAGCCGAGCCGCCCGCGCAGCCGCCCGATGATCGGCCGCGACAGAGCGGCCACGGTGCCGCTCGAGTCGTAGGCCGGAAAGCCGGCCACCGAGAGCATCACCGCGTCGAGCCCACGCGCGATCATCGCCTGGTAGGGCTTCAGCGCGGCGGCGCGCTGAGCGGCGCTGGGATGCAGTTCCTGGCGCTTGAAGTCGGTGTCGATCGGGGCCGAGCCGAGCCCCGGGAAGTGCTTGGCCGTCGCCGCCACGCCGCGGGATTGGAGCCCGACCGCGAACGCGGTGGCGTACCGGGCCACCGTCGATGCGTTGAACGAGAACGCGCGCCCCTGGCGCCACACGAACGCGCCGCCGTAGGTGGGCACGTCGGTAACCGGCGCGAGGTTCATCCTGATCCCCCAGCGCTTCAGTGCACGAGCGGTGGCGCGACCCTGGCCGGAGGCGGTGGAGACGCTGCCCGTGTGGACCATCTCCGGCGGCGACAGCGAGGGCGGCTCGGTCGGCAGGCGCTTGACCTGCCCGCCCTCCTGGTCGACCGCGATCAGCAGCTTGGAGTTGCCGCCGGCGCGGGCGGCGCGCTGCAGCGCGCCGATCATCGAAAGCGTCTGGGAGCGCGAGACGATGTTGGGCGCGAACAGGATCACCGAGCCGACCTCCCCGCGGCGGACGGCGCGCAGCAGCGCGGCGCTCGGCGAGATGCCCGAGAAGCCGACCATGATCCGCTGGCCCAGCAGCTTCGCGGCCGAGCCGGGAACCGCGATCGGCTTCGGCGCCCGCGGCGAGCTCGGCCCACCCGGTGTGCTCGTGGTCGGCACCCCGGCCCCGCCCGGGCCCGGGTGGTCGTGGGTCTTGGCCAGCACGCCGGTCAAGCCGAGCGCGGCGACCACCAGGACGAGCGCCAGGCGTCCTACCCCGAGACCCCCTTGGCGACGCAGTCCTCGACCTTCTTGAGCAGCTTGTCCGGAGCCTGGTCGGGATACAGCAGAGCGGCGCCGATCACCTCGGCGGACTGCACCTGACCGACGATCTGCAGCCCCTGGGCGTCACCCGGCGTGGGCTCGAAGACCACCCTGGGCCCGCTCGGATAAGCGCCCACCTGCAACCCGGGATTGGCCCCCACCTGGATCCTGGCGACCGGGATGTGCTGCTGCTGCAGGCACTTGATGTGCGTCTTGCGGGGGTCGTCGACCGCCTTGTGGCTCTTGGTGTCGGCTTTCAGCGTGCCGGCCTCTGGCTTGGCGGCGGTTCCGCACGCTGAGAGCGAGATCGCGGCCAGGCCAGCGGCCAGCGCGAGCTTCGCGGAGGGCATGGGTCCAGAGGGTAGAGGATGATCTGCGTCGGTGATCGCGTTCGCTGCCTTGACCGGACCCTTGCCGAAGGCCGGCGTGGTGATCGTGGCCGCGCTGGCGGCGCTGGTCCTGCTGGCGCGCGACCGCCGGTCCCGGGCGCTGGCGATGCTCGGCGCGCTGGTGCTCGCGCCGACGCTGCTGTTGAGCGACATCTGGAACTCGCCGCAGCTGCGGCTCGTGCATCACCACCCGCTGGTCGCCTTGATCGGGGCGCTGCTGGCGCTGGCCCTGCTCGGGGCCGCCGCGGTGGTGATCGCGCGCCATCCGACCTGGCTGGCGCCGCTGGCGATTCTGGCGCTGCCGTTCCGGATACCGATCCAGTCCGGCGGCACCACCTCGAACCTGCTGGTGCCTCTGTATCTGGTGGTCGCGGCGGGGTCGCTGGCCTGGGCCGTGCCGGTGCTGCTCGAGTCCTCGGGGCGGTCCCGGCCCGACGCGGTGGCGCCGCGCGACGCCTCCGGGGGGTGGGCGATGTGGGTGGGCCGGCTGCTGGCGCTGTACGTGGTGCTCTACGGGATCCAGGCGATCTACTCGCCGGACTTCGAGAAGGCGCTGCAGCAGATGGTGTTCTTCTACGTGCCGTTCACGCTGCTCTACCAGCTGCTGGGCGGCGTGAGCTGGACCCCGGCAGTGATCCGCCGCTGCCTGGTGCTGCTGGTGGGGCTGGCGCTGGTGTTCTCGGTGATCGGGTTCGTCGAGTACGCCACCAAGACGATCATCCTCAACTCCAAGCTGGTGGTGGCCAACGACCTGCACACGTACTTCACGGTCAACTCGGTCTTCTTCGACCCCGACATATTCGGTCGCTTTCTGGCCCTGGTGATGGTGCTGGCGGCCGTCCTGCTGCTCTACGACCGCCCGCCGCGTGAGCAGCTGGCGGCGGTGGCGGCGCTGGCGGTCCTTTGGGCCGGGCTGGTGCTGACGCTCTCGCGCTCGAGCCTGGGCGCGCTGCTGGTGGGCCTGGCGGTGCTGGCCGCGCTGCGCTGGAGACCCGGACGGGCGCTGGTGGTGGCGATCGTGGTGATCGCGCTGGGGGCGGCCGCGATCGCGATCTCGCCGACCACGTTCGGCCTCAACCAGGGGATCAACGGCGCCTCGAGCGGACGCGGAGGCCTGGTCAGCGGCGGGATCGGGCTGTTCGGCGATCGACCGGCGTGGGGCTACGGGTCGGGGTCCTTCGTGAAGGAGTACCGGGCCCACCACCGGGCCACTGCCACCACCCTGTCGGCTTCGCACACGATCCCGATCACGATCGGCGCCGAGCAGGGCCTGATCGGTCTGGCGGCCTATGCGGCGCTGGTGGTGGCGGCGATCGTCTGCCTGGTGCGCCGGGCCCGCGGCGATCCGGTGCGCTCGGCGGTGGCGGCGGCGTTCGTGGCGCTGGTGTTCCACACCATGCTGTACGCCGACTTCCTCGAGGATCCGGTGAGCTGGGCGTTGCTGGGGATCGGGGTCGCGCTGGCCGTCGCCCCGGCGCGGCGCGACGCCGGCGCGCTTGCGCCCGAGTCGCCCCAGGTGGCGTCAGCGGTGGCGGCGACTAATTCTTGATCGGACCGTTCGTTCCCTGGCCCGCTGCCTGCGCGACCCGCAGCAGGAGGTCGTGCAGAACCGCCCGCTCCTCCGCGCTCAGCGGGGCCAGGAGCTGATCCTGGGCTTTGCCGGCCAGCCTGCGCCCGCGGGCCAGGGTGTCCCTTCCCGGCTGCGTGATGTAGAGCGCGTGGGCGCGACGGTCGCTGGGATGAGGGCGCCGCTGGACCAGGCCGCGTGACTCGAGCTCGTCGATCGTTGCGACCATCGTGCTGGGATCCATCCCGATGCTCTTGCCGAGCTCCTGCTGGGTCATCATCTCCTCGCTCGCAAGCACGTTCAGCGCACCCCACATGCGGGGCGTCACGGCGAGGGACTCCAGCGCCGCGCTGAACTGGCGCTGGGCGTGGGAGCCGAGCCGGCTGATCAGGTAGCCGGTGTGCCGTACGAGGGCGGCGTGCAGCCCGGGCGGGCCCGGCAGCGTCGGTCCGATCGTCATCGCGGAACCATTCTATTCACCGATATTGGCATGTGAAAATAGTTTGTGGTACACATGATGCGCTCGACCAACGAAACTGGGAGTGATCGTTCGATGATGACCGTCGTGACCCGCTGGGTCCTGGCTCACAGACGAATCGTGGCCGCGTTCTGGATCGTCGTCACGGTGGTGGGGATCGCCACCGTGGGCCAGGCCACCAAGGTGTTCAGCAACGAGTTCAGCGTTCCGGGTCGCGAGGGCTACGAAACCAACAGCGCGATCATGCGCGCCTACCACCAGGGCGGTCGCAACGCCCCAATCGTCCCCGTGGTGACGCTTCCGGCGGGGACCGCGGCGTCCTCGCCCCAGGTGCGGTCGGGCTTGGCCCAGGTGGAGCGCAAGCTCCACGCCGCGATCCCGGGGTTGCGCACGGCTTCGCTGGCGTCCACGGGGTCGCGCGCATTCGTATCGGCCGACGGGCGGACCACGTTCGTGCTGGCCTACGCCCCGCCTGACAACGAGCAGTTCGGCAACAACACCAAGGCGGCCAAGAAGGCGATCGCGGCGCTGGCCGGCGACCACATAGCGGGGGCCCCGGTGCACGTGACCGGAATCGATGCGCTGCAGAACCAGACCGGCGGCAGCGGCGGACCCGGCGTGCTGCTGGAGTCGGTATTGGGCGGCCTCGGCGCGCTGGTGGTGCTGGGGTTCGTGTTCGCCTCGCTGCTGGCGTTCGTGCCGATGCTAATGGCGATCGTCTCGATCATGTCCACGTTCCTGGTCCTGTGGGGCGTGGGGTCGCTGACCGCCGTCTCCTCGGTGGTTGAGTTCCTGGTCGCGCTGATCGGGCTCGGCGTGGCGATCGACTACTCGCTGCTGGTGGTGGTGCGCTGGCGCGAGGAGCGCGCGCACGGCCACGAGGGCGACGAGGCTGTGGTCCGGGCGATGGCGACCGCGGGCCGAGCGGTGGTGTTCAGCGGCACCACGGTGGCGATTGGACTGTTGGCGATGATCGTGCTGCCGCTGCCGTTCCTGCGCTCGATCGGCTACGCCGGGCTGCTGATCCCGCTGATCAGCGTGATCGTGGCCACCACCCTGCTGCCCGTCGTGCTGGTCAAGTTCGGAAACCGTCTCGATTGGCCCCACATCCGCTCCGATGACCAGGCGAGCCGTTCCTGGACCCGCTGGGCCCGGCTGGTCGTCCACCGGCGCTGGTTCGCGGCGGGCGCTGCGATCGCGGTGCTGGCGGCGCTGGTCCTCACCGCCACCGGGCTCAAGCCCGGCCAGGCGGCCGTCAATACGCTCAGCAAGCAGGGCGACGCGCACACCGGCTTGGTGGCACTGGAGCGGTCCGGGCTCGGACCGGGGACGCTGACCCCGATCGAGATGCTGAGCCCGGCCGGCAGCGCCGGGCCGCTCGCGACGGCGGCCGCGGGCGTGACCGGGACCCACGGCGCCGTGGCGCCGACCAACGTCCAGTGGCGGCGCGACGGGACCGCCGTGGTCGACGCCTTCGCGGTCGCCGACGGATCGACCTCGGCCGGCCAGCACACCATCGACCGCGTACGCGACGCTGCCCACGAGCTCGGCAGCGGCGCCCGCGTGGGCGGCATCGGAGCCGAGAACCAGGACTTCGTCGACGCCATCTACGGGAGCTTCCCGGTGATGATCGCGCTGATCGCGGTGCTCACCTTCCTGCTGCTGGCCCGGGCCTTCCGTTCGCTGCTGCTGCCGCTCAAGGCGGTGATCCTGAACGTGATCAGCGTCGCCGCCGCGTGGGGCGTGATCACCCTGGTATGGCAGCAAGGCTACGGCTCGGACGCGATCTGGGGCATCTCGGCCACCCACTCAGTCGACGCCTGGATTCCGCTGATGGTGTTCGCGTTCCTGTTCGGGCTGTCGATGGATTACGAGGTTTTCATCCTGGCCCGCATGCGCGAGGAGTACGACGCCACCGGGTCGACCGATACCGCCGTGATCCGCGGGATCGGCCGCACCGGGCGCCTGGTCACCAGCGCGGCGCTGATCCTGTTCCTCGCCTTCGCGTCGATGGCCTCGGCGCCCAACACCACGGTCAAGGTGTTCGCCACCGGCCTGGCCGCGGGGATCATCCTCGACGCCACCGTCATCCGGGCCTTGCTGGTCCCCGCGGTGGTCTCACTGTTCGGGCGCTGGAACTGGTGGCTGCCCGAGCGCCCCGCGCGGCTACTGCGCGTGGAGCCCTCACTTCCGTCCCGCCCGGACCGCGCTGCCCCCGAGGGCGCCGGCGGCTAGCAGCT
>DASXZB010000047.1:0-73886 GCA_036502145.1 Solirubrobacteraceae bacterium
GGGACGCGCCGCTGGTCGCAGAGCTCGATGAAGTGGGCGCCCTTCAGCGCGCTCTCCGAGAACAGGATCCCGTTGTTGGCGAGGATGCCCACCGGATGGCCGTGGACATGGGCAAACCCGCACACCAGCGTCGCGCCGTAGAGCTCCTTGAACTCCTGCAGCCGCGACCCGTCGACGATTCTGGCGATGATCTCGCGTGCGTCGTAGGGCTTTCGCACGTCCGGCGGGATCACCCCGAGCAGCGTCTCGGGATCGACGGCGGGCGGCTCGGCGGCGACCCGCTCCCATGGCAGCGGTCCTTTCGGGGCCAGGGTGGCCACGATCCCGCGCACGATCTGCAGTGCGTGCCGGTCGTCCTCGGCCAGATGATCGGTGACCCCGGAGACCCGCGAGTGCAGCTCGCCGCCGCCGAGCTCCTCGGCCGTCACCTCCTCGCCGGTGGCCGCCCTGACCAGCGGCGGGCCCCCCAGGAAGATCGTCCCCTGGTTGCGGACGATGACGGTCTCGTCGCTCATCGCCGGGACGTAGGCGCCGCCGGCCGTGCACGACCCCATCACCGCGGCGATCTGCGGGATCTCGGCGGCCGACATCGTGGCCTGGTTGAAGAAGATCCGCCCGAAGTGCTCGCGGTCGGGGAACACCTCGTCCTGGCGCGGCAGGAACGCCCCACCCGAGTCGACCAGGTAGATGCAGGGCAGACGGTTGTGCAGTGCCACCTCCTGGGCGCGAAGGTGCTTCTTGACCGTCATCGGGTAGTAGGTGCCGCCCTTGACAGTGGCGTCGTTAGCCACCACGACGCATTCCCGGCCCGAGACCCGGCCGATGCCGGTGATGATCCCGGCCCCCGGCGCCTGGTCCTCGTACAGGCCGTGGGCGGCCAGCGGCGACAGCTCCAAGAACGGCGCGCCCGGATCCAGCAGCCGCTCCACCCGCTCCCGGGGGAGCAGCTTGCCGCGGCTGGTGTGTCGCTCGCGGGCGCGCTCGCCGCCGCCGCGCGCCACCCGCTCGAGCTGCTCGCGCAGGTCGGCGGCCAGGGCCTCGCCGGCCTCGGCGTTGGCCTTGAACTCATCCGAGGCCGGGTTGGCGGTGGTGCGCAGGACCGTCACTCGGACGCCTCCACGCGGGCCAGCGGCTGATCGACCGCCACCCTGTCGCCGGCGGCAACGCTCAGCTCTGCCACCTCGCCGTCGACGGGCGCGGTCATCACCAGCTCCATCTTCATCGACTCCAGCACCACCAGCGGGTCGCCGGCGCTGACCGTCTGCCCCACCGAGGCCGGGACGACCAGCACCTGACCGGGCATCGGCGCCCGCAGCGCTCCGTCCGAGAGCACCTCGCCGGCCTCCGCCAGACCGTGGGCGCGGACCGGCCAGGCCCATCCGCCGGTCCCCAGCCACATCTGCTCGCCGTCGAGGGCGTAGGACCACTCGCGCGGCAGGCCGTCGGCGCTGCTGATGGCAAAGCCGTCGGGTCCGGTCCGCTGCGCCGCCGCCCCTTCGCCGGCGGCGATGGCGAGCTCCACCGGCTCCCCGGCGCCGATCGCCAGGCGCCACCATGACCGCCCGCGCCGGCCGCTGAGCCGCCAGCCGTCCACGCGCGTGAACGGGTCATCCGATCGCCGCTCCCCGGCTAGCTCCAGCGCGATCAGCGCCGCCGTCCGCGCCACCTCTTCGTCCGTCAGTGGCGGCTGGGGGGTGGGCAGCCGCTCGATCAGGCCGGTGTCGATCTCGCCCCGGCGCACCTCCCGGGCGGCCAGCAGCCGGCGCAGAAAGCCGGTGGTGGTGGTGACGCCGAGGATCGCGGTCTCGGCCAGTGCCCGGTCGAGCTTGGTCAGCGCGGCGTGACGATCCTCGCCGTGGACGATCACCTTGGCGAGCATCGAGTCATAGTCGGTGCTGACCTCGCTCCCCGGCTCGATTCCGTCGTCGACTCGCGCTCCCGCCGGGCGGCGATAGGCCAGCACGCGGCCGGCGGCGGGGAAGAAATCGCGGGTGGGATCCTCGGCGTTGATCCGCGCCTCGATGGCGTGGCCGCTCAGGTTGACGTCGTCCTGGGTGAGTGGCAGCGGCTCGCCGGCGGCCATCCGCAGCTGCAGCTCGACGAGGTCGAGCCCGCAGACCAGCTCGGTGACCGGGTGCTCGACCTGCAAGCGGGCGTTCATCTCCAGGAAGTAATGCTCGCTGGGGTCCGCGAAGTCGGCGATGAACTCGACCGTGCCCGCGTTGACGTAGCCCCCCGCGCGGGCCAGCGCCACCGCTTCGGCGCCGAGGCGGGCACGCAGATCCGGCCCCACCGCCGGCGAGGGTGACTCCTCGATCACCTTCTGGTGGCGGCGCTGCAGCGAGCATTCGCGCTCGCCGAGGTGCAGCACGTTTCCGTGGCCGTCGGCGATCACCTGCACCTCGATGTGCCGCGCGCGCGGCAGGAACCGCTCTATGAACACCCGGTCGTCGCCGAACCCCGTCCGGGCCTCGCGGCGGCCCGACTCGAGCGCGGGGTCGAGCCCGTCCGGGGTTTGCACCACCCGCATCCCACGCCCTCCGCCTCCCGCCGCGGCCTTGACCAGCAGCGGGTAATCGGCGGTCCGCGCCTGCTCGACGGTGAATGACGGCACCACCGGGAGGCCGGCCTTCCGCGCGGCATCCTTGGCCCGCAGCTTGTCGCCCATCAGCTCGCTGGCCGAGGCGGGAGGTCCCACGAACGCGATCTCCGCGGCCGCGCAGGCCCGCGCCAGCTCCGGGTTCTCCGACAGGAATCCGTATCCGGGGTGCAGTGCGCCGGCGCCGCTGGCGGTGCACGCTTCGATCACCTCCGCGATGTCCAGGTAGGAGGCCACCGGGATCGACTGATCGGCCTCGTGCACGTGCGGCGCCCGGCGGTCGGCGTCGGTGTAGATCGCCACCGAGTGCACGCCCAGCCGGTTGAGCGTCCGGGTCACCCGGCGCGCGATTTCCCCGCGGTTGGCGATCAGCACCGCGTCGAACATCAGCGAGGCCCGGGGGTGGAGGGCGCCCTGGGGTGGGGCATCAGGGGCTGCCCGGGATTGGAGGGCGCCGTGGGGTGGGCATAGCGAGGCCCGGGGGTGGAGGGCGCCGTGGGGTGGGCATCAGGGCTGCCAGTCGACCGGCCCGGCCACCAGCGTGTGGCTGCCCAGCGGCCGGCCCAGGTGCCGCTGCAGCGCTCGGGTGCAGGCGATCAGTGCCGGCAGGTCGATTCCCGTCTGAACGCCGATCTCGTGCAGCATCGAGACCACGTCCTCGGTGGCCACGTTGCCGGTGGCCCCGGGGGGCACCGGGCAGCCGCCGAGCTCGCCGAAGCTCGACTCGAACGAGTCGATCCCCGCCTCCAGGGCGGCGTAGACGTTGGCCAGGCCCTGGCCGCGCGTGTTGTGAAAGTGCGCGGTCAGCTCGACGCCGGGCAGCCGCTGGCGCGCGGCGGTGAAGAACTCGTGGACCTGCCGCGGGTTGGCCATGCCGGTGGTGTCGCCGAACCCGATCTCCTGCGCGCCCGCCGCCACCAGGCGCTCGGCGATCCCGAACACCGTCTCGGGCTCGACTCGGCCCTCGTAGGGGCATCCGAACGACACGCTGATCACCCCCTCGCAGCGCAGCCCGGCCTGGCGGGCCTTGGGCAGCACCTGCTCCAGCCCGCTCAGCGACTCCTCGATCGAGCGCCCCACGTTGTTGCGGTTGTGGGTCTCAGACGCTGACAAGAAGACGTTGATCTCGTCGAAGCGGTCGCGAACCTCCAGGGCGTTGTCCAGGCCGCGGAGGTTCGGGATCAGCACCGAGCGGCTGACCCCCTCGGGAATGTCGACTCGCTGCAGAACCTCGGTCGCGTCGGCCAGCTGCGGGATCACGTCGGCGCGCACGAAGCTGGTGAGCTCCAGCCGCGGCAGGCCGGTCCGCGCCAGGGCGTCGATCAGCCGGACCTTGACCTCGGTGGGGACCAGTTCGGGCTCGTTCTGAAAGCCGTCGCGCGGGCCCACCTCGCGGATCCGCGCTCGCCGGACCGGCGGCTCCGCGCCGGTTGCGCTCATCCGTCCAGCGCTCCGATCCCGGCCGCGGCCCTCATGCGCTCAGCGCTCCGATCCCGGCCGCGGCCCTCATGCGCTCAGCGCTCCGATCCCCGCCGCGGCGCTCATGCCCCCAGCGCCCGCGCGATCACCATCTGCTGCACCTCGTCGGTCCCCTCGCCGATGGTGAGGATCTTTGCATCACGGTAGAAGCGGCAGACCGGATACTCCTCGATGTACCCGTACCCGCCGTGGATCTGGACCGCTTCCTCGGTGGCCCGGACCGCTAGCCGTCCGGTCTTGAGCTTGGCCTGCGCCGCGGTGAGCGCGAACGGCCGGCCCTGGTCCTTGAGCCAGGCCGCCTTGTAGGTCAGCAGCCGGGCGCTCTCGATCTCGGTCACCAGGTCGGCGAGCTTGGCGGCGATGGTCTGGAACTTGGCGATCGGGCGGCCGAAGGCGCGCCGCTGCTTGGCGTAGGCCAGCGCCTGGTCCAGCGCCCCCTGGGCCAGTCCGACGCCCATCGCGGCGACGCCGATGCGGCCGATGTCGAGCACCTGCAGGAACTGCCGGAAGCCGGCGCCGCGATGCCCCAGCAGGTTGTGCTCCGGGACACGACAGTCGGTGAAGGTCAGCGGCCGCGTGTCGGACGCGTTCCAGCCCATCTTGCGATACGGCTCGGCCTGCTCGTACCCGGGGGTGCCGTTGGCGACGATCAGGTTCGAGATCTCCTCGTCGCCGGTCCGGGCGGTGATGCAGACCACGCCGGAGATGTCAGTGCCGGCGTTGGTGATGAACTGCTTGGCGCCATCGATCACCCACTCGCCGTCCTCCAGCTTGGCCCGGGTGCGAGTGTTGCCGGCGTCCGAGCCGGCCTCGGGTTCGGTCAGCCCGAAGGCGCCGAGGATCTCCCCTGCGCACAGCCGCGGCAGCCATTCCCGTTTCTGCTCCTCGGAGCCGTAGAGGTAGATCGGCTGGGTGCCGAGTGACGTGTGGGCGCACAGCGTGATGGCGACGCTGGAGTCGACCCGGGTGAGCTCCTCCACGGCGATCGCGTACTGCAGCGTGGAACCGCCGGCTCCGCCGACCGACTCCGGGAACGGGATCCCCATCCAGCCGAGCTCGGCCATCTTGGCCACGATCTCGTACGGGAACGATTTGGTGCGGTCCAGCTCGCCCGCGGCCGGGGCCACCTCCGCCTCGGCGAAGTCCCGCACGGTCCGTTGCAGCAGAGTGGTGTCGTCATCGAGATCGAACAGCACGTGACGCCGACTATACCGAATAGCCATTCGGAGTCCGAACTGCAATTCGCTTTTCGCAGGCTCCGTCCGTCTACAATCACGGCGTGCCCGACCGACCGACGAGACCGGCTCTGCGCGAGCGCTACGACCGCCGCCGCCAGGAGATGGTCTCGGCCGCCGCCAAGGTGTTCGCGCGGCAGGGCTACGACTCGACCACCATGCAGGACCTGGCCGCCTCGATGGGGCTGGCCACGGGAGCGCTGTATCACTACTTCGGCAGCAAGGAGCAGCTGCTGATCGAGATCTGCGATCAGCTGATGGAGCCGCTGCTGGCTCGCGCCCGGGAGCTGGTGCGCGGCGACGAGTCGCCGGACGAGCAGCTGCGCGCGCTGGTCCGGATGTGGGTCGCCAACGTGGTGCAGTACCGCGACCACATGCTGGTCTTCCAACAGGAGCGCCACGCGATCGAGACCGGGGCCCAGTGGCGCGCGGTGCGCGAGAGCCGCAAGGCGTTCGAGCGGCTGGTGCAGGGGGCGCTGGAGCGGGCCGGGGTCGCGGGCAGGCCGGGATCCGCCGGACAAACCGGACCCCCCGGACAAACCGGACGCGCCCGGCGCTCGGGACCCGACGGACGCACCGGACCCGCCGGGCGCTCGGGACCCGACGCGCGCCTGGCCCTCATGGCCCTGCTGGGGATGGTCAACCACACGCCACAGTGGTACCGGCCCCCGCCCGCCCGGGGCCGGCTCAGCCCCGAGGAGATCGCCGACGGATACCTGGAGCTGTTGAGGGGCGCGCCCGCGGCGGCCGCGGCTTGATCTCGCGCACGCCGTCGGGCGTCCTGGTGGTCGGGGCGATCGCGTCGGTCCAGTTCGGCTCGGCGCTGGCCGACACGCTGTTCAGCCGGATCGGACCCGCCGGCGCGGTGACGCTACGGCTGGTGTCGGCGGGGGTGGTGCTGCTGGTGGTGTGGCGGCCGCGGCTGCGCGGGCGGACCCGGCGCGAGCTGCTGCTGGCCGGCGCCATGGGGCTGACCCTCGCCGGGATGAACCTGTGCTTCTACGAGGCGCTGGACCGGATCCCGCTCGGCATCGCGGTCACGATCGAGTTCGTCGGTCCGCTCGCCGTCGCCGTGGGCGGCTCGCGCCGGCCGGTCGACCTGGCCTGGGCGGGCCTCGCGGCCGCCGGAATCCTGGCCCTGACCCGCGGCGGAACCGGACACCTGAGCGGGCTAGGGATCGCCTTCGCGCTCGTCGCCGGAGGCTTCTGGGCCTGCTACATCCTGCTCAACGCCCGGATCGGACGGGCCTTTCAGGGTGGCGCCGGTCTGGCGCTGGCGATGGCCGTGGCATCGGTGGTCTCGCTGCCGTTCGGGATCGCGCAGGCCGGCGGAGACCTGCTCGGTTTGCACGCGCTGCTGATCGGCTCGGCGGTGGGGATGCTCTCCTCGGCGATCCCGTACTCGCTGGAGCTCGAGGCGCTGCGTCGGATAGCCCCGCCGGTGTTCGGGGTGCTGATGAGCCTGGAGCCCGGGATGGCCGCGTTGGCGGGATTTATCGTGCTCGGTCAGGCGTTGCAGCTGCGCGCCGTCGTCGGAATCGCGCTGGTGGTGGTGGCCTCGGTCGGGGCATCCCGGAGCACTCGGGAGGCGCCGGTGGCGGTGTAGCCCGCAGCACCCGGGAGGGCCCGGCGGCGGTCTAGCCCGGAGCACCCGGGAGGCGTCGGCGGCGGGCTAACCCGGAGCACCCGGGAGGTCCCGGCGGCGGTCTAGCCGAGAGTGCTGGAAAAGGTACGTATGACGGACAAAATGCGGCACTCTCCCGGCCCCGCCGTGCGCTTCGCGCCCGCCGGGGGCTCACGGCGTTCGGCGGCGGCCATCGGGCCTCAGCCCCGATCACGACGTCCGGCGGCTGCCGTCGGCACCCGGCGCGCTCAGCATCTGGACCGACAGCGTCCCGGCCGCCGTCTGCAGCGCGGCGCCGGCGAGCCGCAGGCGCTTGCCGAGGCGGAACTTGGGGCCGGACATGTTGAGCGCGGCGATGATCCGACCTGAGAAGTCGCGCACGGGGGCGGCGGCGGCGACCAGGCCGGCTTCGAACTCCTCGTCGACCGTGGCGTAGCCGCGGGCGCGAGCGGCCCGGATCCGGCGGTAGAGCTCTTCGACGTCGGCGGGCGCGCGGGGGCGCAAATGCGCCAGGCCGGTACCGGCGAACAGCGTCTCCAGCGCCGGCAGGTCGTGGTCGAACAACAACGCCCGGCCCGCGGAGGTGCAGCTGACCGGAACCGTGCGCCCGCTCCAGCCGTCAGCCTTGATCGCCGAAGACGGCGCCTCGGAGAGCAGGGTCAGCACCTCGGTGCCCTGGAGCACCGAGAGATGGGCGGTCTCGCCGAACTCCGCCACGAGCTGCGTGAGGACGGCCGGCGCCAGCTGCATCAGCCGCGGCCGGCCCGAGCGGGCCGCCAGCGCGAAGAAACGCCATCCCAGCCGGTAGGCCCGGGAGGCGGGGTCGCGGTCGACTAGGCCGCTCTCGGCGAGCGCCGCCAGCGCTCGCGAGACCTGGCTCTTCTCGTAGCCGACGAGTTGCGCGATTCGCACCACGCCGAGTCCCTCGCGCTCGAGCGCCTCGTCGCTTCCGAGCGCCATCAGGATCGCGGTTCCGCGCTTCAAGCTCGTTGCTCTCTGTACAACCACGGTTGGTAGCCTCGCATCGATGAGCGGGAAGGGCAAGGACCGTCGCTGGCGCACAGCGGCGGGGAGCTGAGCGATGCGTATCGGCCTGGCCCAGATTGCGGTGACGCTTGGCGAGGTCGACACCAATCTCGGCCGGGCCCGAGCGGCGATCGACAGCGCGACCGCCCAGGGGGCGGACCTGGTGGTGCTGCCCGAGCTGTTTCTCAGTGGCTACGCCGTGGGCACCGTGGACGACCAGCTGGCCGTCGGCGCTGACGATCCCGTCCTCACCGCGCTGGATGGAGGCGACGGAGGCTGTGCGGTCGTGCTGGGCTTCCCGGAGCTCGCGCGGGGTGGACGGGTCTACAACAGCGCCGCGTTTCTCGATCGGGGGACCGTGCAGCACGTCCATCGCAAGCTCTACCTGCCGACCTACAAGGGGTTCGAAGAGCGCAAGCACTTCAGCACCGGCTCGGCGATGCGCGCGTTCGACACCCGCTTCGGCCGGGTCGCGCTGCTGATCTGCAACGACGCCTGGCAGCCGGCACTGGCCTTTGTCGCGGTCCAGGACGGCGCCGAGCTGCTGCTGATGCCGTCCAGCAGCTCGCATGGCGATCCGTACCAGCTCGATGTTCGCGCTTGCTGGCGTGACATCACCAGCCTCTACGCGCGGTTGTTCGAGTGCTACGTGGTGTTCGTCAACCGCGTCGGAGAGGAGCGCGGCGAGCGCTTCTGGGGCGGCTCGCACGTCGTCGATCCCCATGGCCAGGTGATCTGCGAGGGCCCCGAGGACGAGGAGTGCGTCCTCGTCACGCCAGAGCTCGACCTCCGCATGGTTCGGGAGCGCCGCCACCGGTGGCCGCTCACCCGAGAGGCGCGGCTGGCGCTGCTGCGCCGCGAGCTGACCCGCCTGATCGACGAGGGCGGCGACCTTTAGACCGCGTCGCAGACCCCGGGCGGTCCACTCGGGGCCGAGCGCCGCCCGCTAAGCCGACTTGTAGGTCTTGCCCAGGAACACCTGCGAGATCGCGGTCGGATTGACCCCGTGTACCGAGGGCGTGGTGGCCGTCAATCCGTCGATGAAGTACGGGATGATGATCGGCGTCTGCGCCAGCAACAGGGTCTCGATCTGGCCCGCGATCTTCTTCTGTGTCGGCACGTCGATCGCGGCGGTGTACTGCTGGAACAGTTTGTCGTAGGCGGGATTGTGGAAATGGGCCGCATTCCAGGCCCCATGGGTTGTGAGCGGCGCGTCAAGGAACACGTTGGGCACGCCGCGGTCGCCATAGTTGACCATGCTCACGGTGCTGTCCAGCCAGTCCGAGTTGCCGAACGTGGACTTCCCGTAGTAGGCCGCCTGGGTCTCGACCTTGAGGTTGATGGTCACGCCGATTTTCGCTGCGTCCGCTTTGAACACCTGCGCCAGCTGCGCGATCTCCTCGTAGATGTCGGCGGCCATGGTGACGGTGAATCCGTTGGGGTGGCCGGCCGCCGCCAGCAGCTGCTTGGCCTTGGGAATGTCCTGGACCCGCTGCGGCACCGATGGGTCGGTGGACGCGAACTTGGGCGCGAACGGGTTGTCGTTGGCCACGCTGCCGAGGCCGTGCAGCAGCGCCTGGACCATCCCTGGCCGATCCACGCTGAGCGCCATCGCCTGCCGGACCCGGGCATCGGTGAACGGCGCTTGATCGACCCGCATCGAGATCTCGCGGTGGTTGGACGCCTTGGTCCTGATGATCTTGTACTGCGAGTTGTTGAGGATCGCCTCCGCGCCCGAGGGAACGAACTGCGCGACGCCGTCGACGTCGTTGCCCTGCAAGGCCAGGATTTGCGGCGACTGGCTCTCGTAGAACTTGAACTGGACCGTGTCCAGATAGGCCTTGGGCCCCCAGTAGTTCGGATTGGCGACGAAGTTCGCCCCGACGTTCTGGGTGTAGCTCTGCAGCTTGAACGGCCCGGTGCCGACGAAAGTCTTCTGCCACTTGCCGAAGTCGGTGCCGGCGGGCACGATGATCGCGTTGTAGTTGTCGGAGGAGACCAGATAGGGAAAGTTGCCGTTCGGCGACTCGAGGTGAAAGGCGACAGTCGTGGTATCCACCTTGCGGACTCCCGCGGGAAGCAGCACTCCGGTGAACGTCGAGAGCGCGTTGGAGGAGTTCTTCGGGTCGGAGAGCTGCTTGAGCGTGTAGACCACGTCGTCGGCAGTCAGCGGCGCGCCGTTGTGGAACTTCACGTTCGGGCGCAGCTTGAACGTCCAGACCGAACCGTCACCGTTGTGGCTCCAGCTGGTGGCCAGCATCGGCTCCAGCCGCAACAGCAGGTTGTTGTCGAAGGTCAGAAACTCACCGGTCTGGGCGAGCATGCAGAGGCCGCCGCCGTCATCGACGATCATCGGGTTGATCGCGGTCGCCGGCGTCTGCGAGGCCAGCCGCAGCGTCCCGCCCTTGGTCGGCGTCCCCCCGCCGGAGGCCGAGGACGAGCTCGGCGAGTTGGCGCCTCCGCAGGCTGCCAGCAATGCGCCCATCACCGAGGCCGACATCCCGGCCACGGCTCCCCGGCGCAGGAAGTCGCGACGATCGAGCCGACCGGCCAGCAGCTCGTCCACGTAGTGGTTCTCGACCTCCGAGCGCTCAGCGCGCAGCTCTGACAGACGGCGGGCGTTTGATGACATATGACGCTCCCTCAATGTTGGGCGGCGCTTGCGAAAGGTCCCCGGACGCCGCTTCGCGGACCATACACGCCGGGCCGCAACAGCCGCAACCACAGTTGGCAGTATCCCAAGCCAGGCGGCGTCTGGACGTTGGGGCGGTCACAGGTCGCCGGCGTACGCCCGATTGTGATCCTTGAGCAGCGAATCGGTGCCGAGAAACGCGTGCTTGGACATGTCGGGGCTGAAGCGGCTGGCCGGGGGCGTCCGGCCCAAAGCTTCGGCGACGCTGCGGATGTGGTGGGCACCGGCTCCGCAGCAGACCCCCAGATAGTTGATCCTCAGCTCGCGCGCCGAGCGGGCGAAGGCTCCCAGCTCGAACCGGTTGCAGGTGAACGGATCCAGCGCGATCGGGAACGGGCGGTCGCCCGGCAGGCAGTCGCACTCGGGATCGCGCAGCGACTGAAAGCTGGGTTGCGCCGGAGTGGTGCGGTAGGGGACCGGGAGGGCCGCCACGTGGGTGTCGACGGCATCCCTGATTCGTGCCACCAGCGGCAGCATCGTCGCCGGCCCGCGGATGCAGTTGAGACCCACCACGTCGGCGCCGGCGTCGGCCAGTCGCCGGCAGGCGTCCTCCGGTGACCAGCCGTCGCGGGTCGCCTCGGCCTGGTGAATGGCCAGCGTGACCACCGCGGTGAGGCCGGCCGACTTGATCGCCTCGAGCGCGATCAGCGCTTCGGCGGCGTACGAGAACGTCTCGGCCACGACGAAGTCGACCCCGGCTTGCGCGATCCACTGCACCTGCTCCTCGAACATCTCGCGCACCGCTGATCGCGAGGCCTCGTCGGGGGCGTAGGCATTCGTGTTGCACAGATCGCCGGCCGCCAGCGTGCCGGTCTCGCGCGCCACCTCGACCGCGAGCGTCACCGCGTCGCGGTTGAGGTGCTCGAGCAGGTCCTCCTTGCCGACCAGGCGCAGCTTCTCGCGGTGGCCGTAGTAGGTGAACGCCAGCACCACGTCGGAGCCCGCGTGGACGAACTCCTCGTGCAGGACGCGCACCAGATCGGGCCGGTCGAGCACGATCTCCGGCACGAATGCCCCGGCCTGCAGGTAGCCCCGGCGCTCGAACTCGAACAGGTAGCCCTCGGCGCAGACCACCGGTCCATCGGCGAGTCGCGCCAGCAGGTCGCCACCGCTCGCCGCGTGATCGTTCATCTGAGCTCCCGTGGTCGTAAAGCCAACAGAGGGTGGTTATACAGCAACTCATCCCCTGGCGCCCGCGGGTGCCGGTGCGCTCAGCGCCGGACCACGGTCTAGCCTTGCACCGTGCCCAGCCCGGACGCCGGACGCGGCTCGTTATCGTCCGGCCTACGGGCTGGAGTCCCGTACGCGATCGCCTCCGGGATCGTGGGGCTCTCGTTCGGAGTCCTGGCCAGACCGGTGATGGGCGTGGCGGCCGCGGTCGTGATGTCGATCACGGTGTTCGCCGGCTCGGCCCAGTTCGCCGCGCTGGCCGTGCTGGCGGCGGGCGGCGGGGCGCTGCCGGCGATCGTCGCCGGCTTTCTGCTCAACCTGCGCTTCGTGCCGATGGGGATCGCCATCGCGCCGTGGCTGCGCCATCGCGGCTGGCTGCGTGCGCTGCGCGGTCAGGCGCTGGTCGACGCCTCCTGGGCGATGGCCAACCGCGGTGAGGGACGGTTCGACGTCGACTTCCTGCTCGGCGCGACGGCCATCCAGTACCCCGCCTGGGTGCTCGGCACGATCGCCGGCGTGATCGCCGGCGGGGTGATCGGAGATCCCGACAAGCTGGGTCTCGACGCGATCTTTCCCGCCTTCTTCCTGGGGCTGCTGTTCGTGGAGCTGCGGCGCTCCGGGGCGGGGACGGTGGCGCTGCTGGGGGCGCTGATTGCGCTGGTCCTGGAGCCGTTCGCGCCGCCCGGGGTCCCGATCATCGCCGCCGCCCTGGCGGCGCTGCTCGGCCTGCGCTCGCCACAGGGGAGCCGCCCAAGATGAGCGCGACCGTCTGGATCACCGTCGCCGGGCTCACCATCACCACCGCCGCGATCAAGGCCTTCGGTCCGCTCGTGTTCGGCGGGCGCCAGCTGCCGCCGCTGCTGGCCCGGGTGATCCCATTGCTGGCTCCCGCGCTGCTGGCGGCGCTGGTGGTCACCGAGACGACCGGCGGACACGGTCGCACGATTTCGGTCGACGCTCGGGTCGGCGGGCTGGTGGTAGCGGCGGTGGCCCTGTGGCTGCGGGCGCCCCTGGCGGTGGTCGTGGTCGCCGCGGCGGCGGTCACTGCGCTGCTGCGTCTGGTGACCTAGCTCGATCGGGTCGCGGCGGCGGCGGACTCTGCTGGATCGTCCGGAGCTCGTCGACCGGGATGTGGCAGCGCATGAAGTGGCCCGGCTCCACCTCTTCCAGAGGCGGCTCCTGCTCCTCGCAGATCGCGCCGAGATAGCGCGGGCACCGGGTGTGAAACACGCAACCACTGGGCGGCTCGGCCGCGCTGGGGATCTCGCCCTCGAGGCGGATTCGGGGTCGTTCCGCGCCCTCGGCGGTGGCCACCGCCGAGAGGAGAGCTTCCGTGTAGGGGTGCTGGGGCGGCTCAAACACGGTCTCGGCGCCCCCCAGCTCCATCAGCCGGCCGAGGTACAGGACCGCGATCCGGTCCGACACATAGCGCACCACGCCCAGGTCGTGGGAGATGAACAGGTAGGCAACTCCCTTCTCCCCCTGCAGCTCGACGAGCAGGTTGAGGATCGCCGCCTGCACGGAGACGTCGAGCGCGGAGGTCGGCTCATCGCATACCACCACCTGCGGGTCGCCGGCGAACGCTCGCGCGATCGCCACCCGCTGCTTGAGCCCACCGGAGAGCTGGGCCGGCCGCGCCCCGATCAGGCGCACGTCGAAGCGGACCGAGTGCGCGAGCTCGCGCAGCCGCGACTCGCGCGGCTCGCCGCTGAGCCCGATCAGCGTAGTGAGAGCCCGAGCGATGATCCGGTGGATCGAAAAGCGCCGGTTGAGCGCCGAGTCGGGGTTCTGGAAGACAATCTGCAGCGCGCGCACCTGCTCGCCCTTGCGCTTGGCGATGACCGACGCCAACGGGGTCCCGTCGAGCTCGACGACCGACCCTTCATCGGCCTCGGTCAGGCCCAGCAGGGTGCGCGCCAAGGTGGTCTTCCCGCTCCCCGACTCGCCCACCAGCCCCAGCGTCTCTCCGGGAGCGAGCGCGAACTCGACGTCGGCGAGGGCGTGGACCGCATGGCCCTCCTGGTGGAAGGTCTTGCGCACGTTCTCGGCCCGCAGAACGGGCACCGCGTTCTTGTCGCTGGCGGCCCGCGGCGCCGGCACCGGCTCGATCACCCGGGGCAGCGTTTGGGCTTGCTCGTGGAAGTGACAGCGGGCGCCGTGCCCGCCACCGAGCTCGTGCATCGGCGGCTCCGTCCCCTGGCAGCGCTCCTCGGAGCCCAGCGCCTTCATCAGCCCGCAGCGGTCGGCGAACACGCATCCGGGCAGCTCGGCCCCCAGTCCCGGCAGGAAGCCCGCGATCGTGTCGAGCCGCTGCTGGTCCTTGCGCACGCCGCCCCGCGGGATGCAGCGCAACAGCCCGACCGTGTAGGGGTGGCGCGGATTCTCGAACACCTCCTGCACCCGGCCCTCCTCGACGAGACGCCCGGCGTACAGCACGCCCATCCGATCGCACATCTTCCCGATCACGCCCAGGTTGTGGCTAATGAACAACAGGCTGGTCCCGAATTCGGCTCGGAGCCCATTGACGAGATCGAGCACCTCGCCCTCGACGGTGGCGTCGAGGCCGGTTGTCGGCTCGTCCAGGATCAGTAGCGTCGGGTCGCTGGCGAGTGCCATCGCGATCACCACGCGCTGGTTCATGCCGCCGGAGAGCTGGTGCGGATAGCGCTCCATGACGCGCGCGGGATCGGACATCCGCACCTTGCCGAGCATCTCCTGAGCGCGCTCGGTCGCTTCGTCGTCCCCGACGCCCATCAGCCTGTAGACCTCCGCCACCTGATCGCCGATCTTGATCGACGGGTTCAGCGCCGAGCCCGGGTTCTGGTAGACCATCGAGACCGTCTTGATCCGCAGCTTGCGAACCTCCTCCCCGGTCATCGCGATCAGGTCGTGGCCACCGAGGTTGATCGAGCCGCCGGACACGCGGCCGTTGCGCGGCAGGTATCGCAGCGCGGCGAACGCCGCCGTCGACTTGCCGCATCCGGACTCCCCGACCAGGCCGTAGGACTCGCCCTGGGCGATCTCGAAGCTGACGCCGCGCAGCACTCGCCGCCAGATGCCACGCACCCGGTATTCGACCTCGAGGTCGTTCAGCTCGAGCGCCGGCGCGGTCTCCTGTTGCGGCGAGGTCTCGGTGGGCGCGGCCCCGGTCATCGCTCGAACGCCTGGCTGAGGCCGTCGGAGACCAGGTTGACACCCACGACGAGGCTGGCGATCGCCAGCGCGGGGAAGACCACTGGCCACCAGTAACCGCCGCTGATCAGGCCGTAGTGCTCGAAGATCTGCAGCCCCCAGTCGGGCGCCGGCGGCTGGATCCCGAAGCCGAGGAAGCTGAGCGTGGCGATCGTGAAGATCGCGTACCCCAGCCTGACGGTGAACTCGACGATCACCGGCCCCAGAACGTTGGGGAGGATCTCGGCGAACAGGATGTAGCGCGTCTTCTCGTTACGCAGCCGCGCCGCCGCGACGTACTCGAGGTCACGCTCGGAAAGTACGGCGGCGCGGACCGTGCGCGCGATCACCGGGGTGAAGACGATCCCGATCACGATGATCACGGTCAGCTTCGAGGGTCCCAGGGCGACCAGCGCGAGCAGGCCCACGATCACCACCGGCACAGCGAGGAAGGTGTCGATGATGCGGCTGAGGATGTCGTCGACCGGGCCGCGGAAGTAGCCGGTGATCAGCCCCAACGCGGTGCCGAGCACGGTCCCGAGCAGCGTCGCCAGCGGGGCGACGATGAGGATGTCCCGCGCGCCCACGATCACCCGGGAGAAGACATCGCGCCCCAGCGTGTCGGTGCCGAACAGGTGCGAAGAGCTCGGGGCCAGCAGCGCGTTGATGGGGTCCGTCTTGAGCGGATCGTAGGGGGCGATCACGTAGCCGAAGATTGCGCAGAAGATCCAGATCCCGAGGATCACGCTGCCGGCGATGAACGTCTTGGAGTGGGCGAGCACCGCCAGGCGCTCACGACGGGCGGCTTTGGCGTCGCTCGGGCCCCGTTGCGCGGCGACGCCGCCGACGTCTACCGCGGCTCCGCCGGTGGTGGCTGCGGGCTGCGTGGTCACGTCTCGCTCCCGTAGCGGATCCGCGGATTGAGGACCGAATAGGCGATGTCGGCGAGCAGGGTTGCCACCAGATAGACGATCCCGACGATCAACACCGCGCTCTCGAGCACCGGAAAGTCCTTCTGCTGAGCGGCGCGGAACAGCGCCTGCCCGATCCCCTGGTAGTTGAACACCAGCTCGATCGCCACCAGGCCGCCGATCAGGTAGCCGACCTGAGTCGCCACCACCGCAATCGTTGGCAGCAGCGAGTTGCGCAGGACGTGCTTGAACACGACCGACCGGTATGGCAACCCCTTGATCAGGGCGGTTCGGGAGTAGTCGGCGTCGAGCGCCTCGATCGTCCCGGCCCGCGCCATTCGGGCGATATAGCCGAACAGCACGAAGACCAGGCACAGCGCGGGAAGGATCAGGTACTCGACCTGGGTGAAGAAGCCGGCTCCCGGCGGTGCCTGGGCGGTCGCGGGGAGCACCCCGATCCACAGCGCGAAGACCAGGATCAACAGGACGGCCCATACGAAATCAGGCACCGACGTCGCCGATAGACCCCCCACCGAGATGAACCGATCGCTGAGCCGTCCTTCATGCAGCGCCGCGAACACGCCGCCGGCGATCGCCAGCGGCACGACGATGATGAACGCGAGCAGCGCCAGCGCGGCCGATTTGAGAAGCGCTGGCCCGACGATGCCCGACACCGACTGACCGGTGACCGACTTCCCGAGGTCGCCGTGCAGGAAGCCCCCGATCCAGCTTAGGTACTGAGAGATGACCGAGCGGTCGGTCCCGAGCTGGTGGTTGAGCGCCTTGACCGCCCCCGGGGTTGCGAACGGGCCGAGCACGCGACGTCCCACGTCGCCCGGCAGCACCTGCGAGCCGAAGAACACGAAGATGCTCAGCAGAAACAGCGTGATCAACCCCAACGCGAGTCGCTTGCCGATGAAGCGCGCCATCACACCGCTCCCGCGCGGCTGACGTCGACCTGTCCCATCGCCGTCGAGTACTCGCCCGAGATGTTGTTGTGGGCTCCGGTCAGGAAGTAATAGAAGTACGGGATGATCAGCGGCGACTCGTCGAGCAGCAGCTCCTGGATCTGGCGGGCGTAGCGACGCTGGGCGTGCAGGTCCAGCGCGGCGATGTAGCTGGCGACCAGCTTGTCGTAGGTTGGGTTGCGGAAGTGCGCGGCGTTCCAGGGGCCCTTGGTGGTGAGCGTTGCGTCGAGCGTTACGTTCGGGACGCCGCGATGGCCGTAGTCGGTGATCCCAACCACCGAGTCCAACCACGGCGAGGTGCCGAACGTCGAGGAGCCGTAGTAGGTCCCCAGGTCGCTGACGGTGATGTTGAGCCTGATCCCGGCGACCAGGACGTTGTCCTGGAGGACCTGCGCCAGATCCGGCAGCTCGAAGTCGTTGGACGTGTTGACCGGGACCGAGAATCCACCCGACTTTCCCGCCGCTGACAGCAGCTCCTTGGCCTTCGCGACGTCGCGCTGGCGCTGGGCGACCGACTTGACGGTCGATGGATAGATCGGCGCGAACGGGCTGTCGTTGCCGTAGTCGGACTTGGTCGCCAACAGCCCCTCGACCATGCCACGGCGGTCAGCGAGCAGTGCCATGGCCTGACGAACGCGCTTGTCGGTGAACGGCTCCTTGTCGCAGCGCAGGTGGATCTCCCGATAGGCGGCCGAGTGAAACTGGGTCGTCCGGATCGCCGGGTCGGTCAGCAGCGCGCGCCCTCCGGCGACCGAGTAGTGAGGAAGCACGTCTACCTGGTTGCCCTGCAAGCCGAGCACCGCCGCCTGCTCCTGCGCGTAGAACTTGAGCTCCGAGGTGTCGGCGACCGCCGGCGGACCCCAGTAGTGCGGATTGCGCACGTAGGTGACGCCCACCTCAGGGGTGAAGTTCTGGAGCTTCCACGGACCCGTGCCGATGAACGTGCTCTGCCAGTTGCCGCTGTAGTCGCGGGGCAGGATGATCGCGTTGTAGTTGTCGGAGCTGACGATGTGGGGGAAGTTCCCATTCGGCGCGTCGAGCTTGAAGCGGACCGTCTCGGGGTCGAGCGCCTGCGTGTTGCCCTTCGAGAGCACCCCGGCGAAGGTGGACAGGGAGTTGGAGCCGACCTTGGGATCGGCCAGCCGGTTGAACGTCGCCGCGACGTCCTCGGCGCTCATCGCCGTTCCGTCGGTGAACCGCACGCCGCGCCGGATCTTGAACGTCCAAACGCTGCCGTCGTGGTTGTGCGTCCAGCTCGTCGCGATTACCGGATGCAGCACCAGGTGGCGATCGGAGAAGACCAGAAATTGTCCCGTCATCGCGAGCACGGCGAGGCCGCCCTCATCGGAGATCTTGATCGGGTCGATGGCGGCGGCGGGGGCCACGATCCCGGCTCGGATCGTGCCGCCGGGCTTGGGCGGCTTGGTCTGGGGCGGCGAGACCTTCGCGACGTCCGGGCGCGCGCACCCCGCCACGATCACGCCCAGCGTCGAGAGTGACATTCCGAGCACGCTTCCGCGGCGCACGAACTCGCGCCGGTTTATCCGCCCCGCCCGGAGCTCGTCGATCAGGTGGTTCTCCACCTCATCAACCCGGCCACGGATCGACTCGACCTGCTTCCTTGCGTCACTGGACATGCACGACCCCAGATCCTCCTCCCGATGGATCGGAGCAGATTGCTCGATACGCAACTGCAGTTGGTCTCGCCGTTAGCTGAAGTTTAGACTTGCCGGGTTGCCTGTGCAACTCGCACGTGTCGCTGCCAGGGCCGGCACTTCATCAGCTCATCGCGGCGCCGATGTGCGTGTGGCTGCGGGTGCGGCGCACCTCGCGTAGGGCCACGGCCAGGCGTCGTATCCCCTCGTCGATCATCTCCTCGTCGAGCAGCGAGAACGACAGCCGCAGACCGCCTGATCCGCCCGGCTCCGGCCGCGTCGCGCCGCCAGGTGTAAAAGACACGCCGTTCCGAAGCGCCTCGGCAACGAGCAGACGCTCATCGACAGGTCTCGTGAACTCGGCCCAGACGTGGTGACCGCCCCGGGGACGCAGTGGCCGGAGCTCGTCCGCGAGGCGCCGCTCCAGCGCATCGACCAGTGCCGCCGCCCGGCCGGCGTAGACCGGATTGACCCGCGCGATGTGACGCTCGTGCGACCCGCTGAGCAGCCAGCGGTGAGCGAGGTGCTGAACGAGGATGGCCGTGTGATAGTCACTGGCCAGCTTCATGTCGGTAAGCCGCCGGCGCAACTCGCCCGTCGCCGCCAGCCAGCCGAGGCGCAGTCCGCCGCCGATCGTCTTGGAAAGCGAGTCGACGTAGATGACGTGGTCGGGCGCCCGCATCCGCAGCCGCTGTGGTCCGGGCCCGTCGAAGCGGACCGTCGCGTAGACCGCATCCTCGAGCACGAAGAAGGACCGTTCGCGGGCCAGCTCGAGCAGCCGCTCCGCACGGTCGGACGCCAGGTCCTGCCCGGTCGGGTTCTGAGATGCCGTCTGCACGACCACGAGCTTGACCTCGTGGTGAGCGAGGATCGCCTCCAGCGCCTCGACGTCGAGTCCGTCGCGGCCGTAGGGGACCCCGAGCACCCTCGCGCCGGTGTTCTGCAGCGAGGCCAGTGCGCCGGTGAAGGTCGGGGACTCGCTGACCGCCACATCGCCCGGGCTCAGTATCGCCCGGCAGACGAGGTCGATCGCCTGGCGCGCCCCGCTGGTGACGAGGATCTCATCGGAGTCAGCCGCAAAACCGTCGGCGACGCCGCGCCGCGCCAGCTCCTCACGCAGGGGCCACAGGCCGTCCGGATCGCCGTACATGAGCGCGCCGGGCCCCTCCTCGGCAAACACGCGATCGGCGAGCGAGCGCAGCTCGGCGAAGGGATGCAGCTCTGACGATGCCCAGCCTGTCGCCAGGTTGACCGTGTCGTGCGCTCCGGGCGCCTGCCAGGTGTCGGCGACGACCTGGTTGACGTAGCTCCTCGGGACGTCGGGCAGGACCGCGTGCTGCCAGCGGTCACCCGACGCCGCCGCCGGCGGTGGCACGGCCCGGACGAAGGTGCCGCGACCGACACTGGCGGTGACGTAGCCAAGCTCGGCCAGCCGCCGGTACGCGCGCACGGCGGTGAGGTGGTTGACACCGGCCTGCTCGGCCAGCGCGCGTGTCGTGGGCAGCCGATCGCCTCCCACCAGCTCGCCGTTCTCGATTGCCGAGCGCACGGCAGTCACGAGCTGCTCGTTGAGTGAGCTAGCGCTTCCCCGGTTGATGTGCAACAAATCGAACTTGTATGACATTGCATCTCCCGATCTTGCTGGGAATATGTATCACAAGATGAAGCATCTGTCAGTCAATCGGTTGCGCCGGCGGCCCAAAGGCCGCCAGTTCCCCGCCCCGGACTACGCAACCGGGGTCACGATCCGATACGCGTTTCCCGATGACATGGCCGCACTCCGGAGTCTGGCCGCGCTTGATTCGCAGCCCCTCCCGGCGGGGCGGCTGTTGCTCGCGGAGATCGCCGGCGAGCCGTGGGCCGCGGTCAGCATTGAGTCGACCCCGGTCGCGGTCGCCGACCCGTTTCGCCCCACCGTAGAGCTGGTCGCGCTCCTCAGCGGACGAGCGCGCCGGCTGGCCGATCCCACCGGAACACCGCGCCGCAGATGGCGCTCGCGGATGGCCCCCGGGCGGGGTGCGCTCGGCATCCGGCCGGCGGAACGCTCCGGCGAAGCCCACTAGAGACCACCCAGTACGGCGGCCGGCACCGGCGCCGCGGCGTGAGCGCGGCGGCGGGCGTGAGGGCGGCGGCGGGCGTGAGCGCGGCGGCGGGCGTGGGCGCCGGCGGCGGGCGTGAGCGCGGCCGCGAGCCCGGGGCAGCCAAGCTCGATCTCACGCCGGCGACGCCGGAGGCGTTTTATGGGCATGACTGCGTTGGCCACGCTCAGGCGGACGAGGACTCCGGATGCGGCCGGCAAGGCCTGGATGCTGGGGGTGTTGCTCGTAGGCCCGTTCCTGGCGCAGGCCGACGCGACGATCGCAAACGTCGCGACGCCGTCGATTCACGCCGACCTGGGAGCATCCGGCGCCGCGCTGGAGTTGGTGATCGGCGGCTATCTGGTCACCTTCGCCGTGCTGCTGATCACTGGGGCCCGGCTGGGCCAAACCCACGGCTACCGCAGGGTGTTTCTGGCTGGCCTGGCAGCCTTCGGCGCGGCCTCGCTGGCGTGTGGGCTGGCCCCCGATCCGACCGTGCTCGTCGTTGCGCGGGTGCTGCAGGGGACCGCCGCGGCGCTGATGTTCCCCCAGACACTGACGGGCATCCAGCTGAACTTCGCCGGCGCCGAGCGCATGCGGGCGATCGGCCTCTACGCGGTTGCCCTCTCGGTCGGCGCGGTGGTAGGGCAGGTCCTCGGCGGCGTGCTCGTCTCCGCGAACATCGCCGGTAGCCAATGGCGGGCGATCTTCCTGGTCAACGTACCGGTCGCCGCGATCGCGGTCGCCGCCGGGCTGCGCCATCTGCCGATGGACGGGCGGCGCGCGAAGCGGCGCATGGATTTGGCAGGCGCGGCGACGCTGTCGGCCAGCGCCCTGCTGATCGTGGTGCCGATGGTGCTGGGACGGGCCGAGGGCTGGCCGGCGTGGGCGTGGCTGTGCCTGGCGGCCGGTGGGCCGACGTTCGGAGTCTTCTTGGCCGTGCAGCGGCGTGTCGCGGCGCGCGGTGGGGCGCCGCTGGTCAACGTCGACGTTCTGGCGCGGCGCGCCGTCGGCTGGGCGCTGCTGGCGCTGCTGATCGCGACCGGCACTTACTACGCGATGCTGTTCACCCTGGCCCAGTACCTGCAGGACGGACTCGGGCGCAGCGCCCTGGTTTCCGGCCTCACGCTCGTTCCGTGGGTCGCGGCGTTCGGCGCAGCCGGACAGCTCGTCCGCCGCCTACCGGCGCGGCATGTAGCGCTGGCGCCGCCCGCGGGCTGCCTGCTGCTCAGCACGGCGTACGCGGCAATCAGCGCAATGCTGTTCTCCGGCCACCATTGGCAGGGGCTACTGATTCTGCTGCTGGCCGCCTGCGGCCTCGGGCTCGGCACCAACTTCAGCGCCTTGATCGCGCACCTGACCAACGCCGTCCCACCGGGTTACGCGCCGGACATCAGCGGCGTCAGCTCGACCACCGCGGCAATCGGGGGCGCCATCGGCGTGGCCGCCTTCGGAACCCTGTACTTCGGTCTCGGGCACGGGGACGCCGGAGCCGCCACCCACGCCTTCGCCGTGGTCACAGCCGCCTTTGCCCTGGCCGCCCTGGTCGCCGCGGGGGCGGCCTGGCAGGCCACCTCGCCGTCTGCGCCACCCGTCGCAGAGCTCGTTGCCGACGCCGGAGGCCACCGCTCCGGCTGATCCCGGTCGCTGCTGGTCAGTACTCGTAGAACCCGCGCCCGGCCTTGCGGCCGTGGTGGCCGGAAACCACCATCCGCTTGAGCAGCGGAGGTGGCGCGTATTCGGGGCGCTTGAACTCCTCGTACAGCGATACGCAGACCGCGTACAGCACGTCGAGCCCGATGAAGTCGCACAGCGTCAGCGGTCCCATGGGATGCCCGCAGCCCAACCGCATCCCCTCGTCGATGTCCTCGCGGGAGGCGAAACCGTCCTCGTACATGCGGACCGCGGCCATCAGGTAGGGGACCAGCAGCATGTTGACGATGAACCCCGAGCGGTCCTTGGTGCGGATCGGCCGCTTGTGAATCTCGGTGGCGAACTCCTCGGCGCGGTCGACCGTCTCGGCGGAGGTATCGAGCCCCACCACCACCTCCACCAGCCGCATCACCGGCACCGGTGAGAAGAAGTGCAGCCCCAGCACGCGCTCGGGCTGCTGGGTCCACGCCGCCAGCTCGGCGATCGGGATCGAGGAGGTGTTGGAGGCCAGAAACTGGGCCTCGGGCAGCTGCTTGTCGAACTCCGCGAACAGCTTGCCCTTGACCCGTGGATCCTCGACCACCGCTTCGATCACCGCGTCGACCCCGGCCAGGTCCTCGAACCCGGTGGTGTAGGCCACGCGATCGATCAGGGTCTCGGCTTCCTCGGCGGTCATCTTGTCGCGCGAGACGGCTCGGGAGACCGACGTCTCGAGCGCCGCCCGGGAACGGTCAAGCGGAGCCCGCTCGGGCTCGTAGACGGTCACGTCGACGCCCGCGGCGGCGGCCGATTCAGCTATCCCCGAGCCCATGAACCCCGCCCCGACCACGGCGATCCTGGAGATGGTGGCGCTCATCGCCGGGAGTCTCTCAGTTTCAGCAGCCACCAAGGGCGCGCAGCCGGCGCCGGTAGATGTTCATGTCGGCGCGCTTGAAGTCGTCGTGGGTCTGGGTGCGCAGGGCCGCGACGTCCTCGTGGTGATAGGGGCTGGAGAGGCTCTCGTTGTGGCCGATCACGTTGCGGACCTGGATCCGATAGCGGCAGTGCAGCCAGCGCACCAGCTTCAGGCTGGCGCTGATCTGCCGCCGGTTGCCCAGGACCTGGGCGTCGCTGAAGCCGACGTGCTCGATTCCGATCGCGGTCCAGTTGAGCCCCACGGTGTGTCGGCACATCGTGCCCAGCGAGACCAGCTGGTGAATCCGGCCGTCGGTCCCGATCACGAAGTGCGCGCAGGTGGCCGGCAGCTCGTGCAGCTCGGAGTCAGGCGCGTCGGTGGCGAACGTGTTGAACGTCGCGCTGTAGCTGGCGTCGGTGTAGTGGATCACGATCACGCGCGGATGCACCAGCCGCCAGGTCGGCTTCATGAAGCTTCCGTAGTGGCGTCGGACGTAGGCCACCATCTCGGCCTTGCGCTTGGCGCCGAACGGGATCGGGTCCCAGACGATCCGCGGCTTGGGTGGCAGCGCTGCGGCGGCGGGCGCCGAGGGTCTCGCCGGGGCAGCCGCCGGGCGCGCCGCAGCAGCCGCCCGGCGCGCCGCGGGTGCCGCCGCCGGGCGCGTCGCGGAGGCCCGAACGGTGTGCTGCACCGACGAGGCGCCAAGCATCCCGCTGAGCACGGCCAGCAGGGAGACCACGACGGATTGCATCCAGACAGCGTTGCAGGTCCCGGGGCAGGTCCGCAGCGCGCGACGGCGTCAGCTCTCGCGGATGACGACGCCGCGAATGTTCTTGCCGGCCAGGAGATCTCGGTAGCCGTCGTTTACCTGCTCCAGGCTGTGGCGGCGGGTGATGATCTCGTCGAGCCTGAGGTGCCCGGACTTGATACCTAAGTCACACCGGCGTGTCGGCCCGCGTCCTATCCCGCGGATCTACCCGCGCCGCGCAGCGCGACAAATCCACCCTCAAGGCTTGGATTTGTCGCGAGCGTCGCGCCTGGCGGCGCTCTGGTGCCAAATCCAGGCCGCGGTTGCGGGTTTGTCGCATTCTGCAGGTGGCGCGCCGCCTGCCGGTGGTCCACGTGGCGCGCCGCCCGCGCGTGGTCCGCTCGGCGGTTGCCGCGGGTGGTGCCCGGGCGGTGGCCGCGGGTGGTCCGCCGGCGGTTGTCGCGGACTCCCGGCGCACCAGCCTTCGTGGAACGCGTCGCCGGTCAGCGGTTGTGATTGACCGCCTCGATGTTGTTGCCGTCGGGGTCGAGCGCGAACGCCGCGTAGTAACCGGGGTGGTAGCGGGCCCGCTCGCCGGGCTCGCCGTTGGAGGCAAAGCCGGCGTCGACCGCGGCGCGGTGAAACTCGCGCACCTGCTCGTCGCGGCCGACCGGGAACGCCAGGTGCAGGTGCTCGGTCACCGGCCGCTCGTCGCGGACCAGCGCAAACGAGCGGTCCTCGCCGCGGACCGAGAACCGCTCCGGATGCTCGCCGTCGAGCTTCACCCCCAGCGCTGGCGCAACTGCGCCATAGAAGCGGCGCGCGGCGTCGAGGTCGGCCACCCGGATCCACACGTGGTCGACGATGTTGGGCCCCCGCCGGGGGCGGCCCAGCCACACCGCCTCGGCGCTGTTGCCGTCGGGGTCGAGCAGGAAGCCGCCGTAGTAGTCCTTGCCGTACTGCTTGCGCGGCCCAGGCTCGCCGTCGCTGGTGTAGCCGGCATCGACGCCGGCCTTCCAGAACGTGCGCACCTGATCGCGTGAGCGCGTCACGAACGCGATGTGCACCCCGCGCGTCGGCGGGCGCTCGTCGGTGGCCTGGGCGACCATGAACTCCCACCACTGGTCATGGTTCGTGGCCGATCGACGCGGCCCTAGCCCGATCGCCGACAGCACCGTCTCGTAGAACCGCCGGCTGGCGTGGCGGTCGGCGGCGCGGATCGTCACGTGGTCGAACACCGACCGCAGCCTACCCAGGTCCGCGCTCGCTATACGCGTCGCAGGAGCGCGAACCACCTCCGCTGCACCTGCCAGCAAGATTCGACGGCCAAGCCGGCGCTCGCCGCCACCCGCTCGATGTCGGCCGCCGAGACCTCGGCCCACGGAAACCACTCGCTACGCGACCCGCGGGTCTCGAGCCGCAGCAACGTCCGGACCGTCGGGATGCTCGGTGCGGCGACCTCCACGAGCAGCGCCCCGCCGGGAATCAGCAGCCTGGCGACCCGTCGCAGAAGTCTCGTCGGATGCCCGCCGATGCCGACGTTGCCGTCGAACAGGAGGGCGCTGCGCCAGTGCCCGGTGCCGGGAAGCTCGTCGAAGATCGACGCGACCACAGCGGTTGCGCCGCTCCCGCGCGCCACCGTCACAGCGGCCGCCGAGATGTCGACCCCCAGACCGAACACGCCCAGCCGAGCCAGCGCGTGCAGGTGGCGTCCCGGTCCGCAGCCGACGTCCAGGACCGGCCCCTGAAGCAGACCGAGGCAGTGCTCGTCGACCTCGTCAGCTGCCGCCAGCCAGCGTTCGATCGGCACCCGGCGCGTCGAGCCGTCGAGCTTGCGGGCCACCACCCGCCCGGCGCGGTCTCCGCCACCTGGGGACAGGGTCTCCCCGTACATGGCCAGCGCTCGGTTCATGCCAGCGCCGCCAGCGCGCGGGCAAAGCGCGACTCCGGAACCTCGCGGCCGACCGCCCAGGCGTCCTCGATCGTGTCGACGTCTCGCAGCGGTGGCTGCTCGTAGGTGGACAGACCGAGGCTCTGAAAGCGCTCGCGCTGGTGCTCCAGAGTGGATTCGGTGCTCATCGGGATGCTGCGAAACGCCCCCGGGCGCGGACGGCGCAGCCCAACGCTCCAGTAACCGCCGTCGTATGCCGGCCCCAGCACCGCGTCAAAGCTCATCAGCGCCCGTAGCCCTTCGCACAGCAGCTTGGCGGTGAGCTGGGGGGTGTCCATCCCCACCAGTAGTGCCGGGCCGCCGACGTCGAGGAACGCGTGCTCCAACCGGTCGGCCAGCTCGGCGCCGCGCTGGGCCACGATCTCCCACCCGTCCAGCCGCCAGCGCGTGCCGTCGCCGTCGAGCACCAGGATTTTGCGCGCTGCCGGGGTCCGGGCCACCACCTCCAGCGTGTCCACCAGCGCAGCCTCAGCCAGGCGGGCCGCCTGCCGTGGCGAGCAGGGCGGACACAGCCGCGTCTTGACCCGGCCTGGACGGGGCTCCTTGGCGATCACCAACAGCGAGACGCCGGTCATGCCGCTCGCAGAGGCGCTCGCGTGAACTCCACCATGCCGGCGGCGAAATCCTCGCTGGCGCTGAATCCGAGCCTGTCCCGGGCACGGTCCGCCGACGCGAAAACGTGGCGGACGTCGCCGAGACGGAACTCCCCGGTGACCACCGGCGCCGGCGCATCCTTGCCGTAGGCCGCGGCCAGAGCGTGCGCCAGCTCGAGGATTGTCCGCGGCCGGCCGCTGGCCACGTTGAAAGCCCCGGAGACGGGAGCCGCCACCGTCAGAGCGGCCACATTGGCGCGCGCCACATCGCGGACATGAACGAAGTCGCGCAGCTGGCCACCGTCCTCGTAGCACCGGGGCGTCTGCCCCCGGGCCAGAGCGCTGGCGAAGATCGAGGCCACGCCGGCATAGGGCGTGTCGCGCGGCATCCGTGGGCCGTACACGTTGTGGTAGCGCAGCGCGACCACGCTGGCGCCGCGCTCCCGCTCAAAGCAGCGGCACAGGTGCTCCTGGTGGACCTTGGTGGCGGCGTACAGATTGCGCGGATCGAGCGGCGCCGATTCGGTCACCGCTTCTGCGACCAGCCCCGCTCCGCACTCCGGGCACCGCGGATCGAAGCGTCCGGCGCCCAGGCTCGCGGCGGTGCGCGGACCCGGGCGCACGGGCCCGTGGACCGCGCAGCGGTGGGCACCTTCGCCGTAGACGACCATGCTGCTGGCGAGCACCAGACGGCCATCGAAGCCCTGCTGGGCCAGCGCACCGAGCAGGCGGGCGGTACCGAGGTCGTTGTTGTGCGCGAACGCCGGGGCATCGCGCAGGTCTATCCCCTGTCCCACCATCGAGGCCTGATGGGACACGGCCTCGACGTCGACGAGAGCGCGGGCAGCCGTGCTCGGCTGCGCGATATCACCGATCACATACTCGGCGGCCGGGTTGAGATAGTCGGGCTTGTGGCGATGGGCCAGCGCCAGTAGCGAGTCGACCACTCGCACCTGGTGGCCATCGCGCACCAGCGCGTCGACGATGTGCGAGCCGATGAAGCCGGCGCCGCCGGTGACCAGGATCCTCACCGGCCCGAACCTACGTCAAGAGGGCCGCCTCGACCACTCGCCGACGGGTCTATTTTCCGGGGTTGTAAGGAATCGAGCCTACGCTCGGGAAGGGTGATCGAGGTGATCCTGCCCGTGCTCGACGAGGCGGCCGCGATCCCGGTTGTGCTGGCCGCGATGCCGCCCGGGTTCGAGCCTCTGGTGGTCGACAACGGATCCATCGACGGCTCAGGACGAGTGGCCCGCGACCTCGGCGCCCGGGTGATCTTCGAGCCGCGGCGAGGGTTCGGCGCTGCCTGCTACGCCGGCCTGTGCGCGGCCAGACGCGAGCTCGTGTGCTTCATGGACTGCGACGGTTCGTTGGACGCCAACGAGCTGAGCGCGGTGGTGGAGCCGGTTGCGTCAGGAGCGCTTGATCTGTGCCTGGGAGCGCGCCTGGCCCAGCCGGGCGCCTGGCCGGTGCACGCTCGCCTGGCCAATCGGGTGCTGGGCTTCGAGCTGCGACGGCGCGCCGGGGTAAAGCTCTCCGATCTCGGTCCCATGCGCTGCGCTGGCCGGGAGCGCCTGCTGTCGCTCGAGCTGCGCGACCGTGCTTGCGGCTGGCCGCTGGAGATGGTCCTCAAGGCGGCCCAACGTGGTTGGCGCGTGGGGGAGGTGGGCGTGTCCTACCGGGCCCGAGCGGCGGGGAGATCCAAGGTCACCGGCAGCTTGAGCGGCACCGCTCGGGCGCTGCGCGACATGGGGGCGGTGCTGGCGGAGACGGCGTGAGAGCTCCCGGCTTGCCCAGCGTCCCGCCCCCGGGCCCCTTCCGCGCCGGCTTCTGGCGCAGCCCGCTGCGGGGGGCCTGGCTGACCTCGGTCCTCGGCTCGGTGCTGCTCGTCTTGCTCGCGGTCGTGGCCGTGACCGGCTTCATCTCCCACGCCCAGTACCAGCCTCAGCTCGGCCATAACGCGATCGTCCCGCGCGGGGGGGACGTGGGCCCGCTGATATCGCTGCCGGCGAGCAGCCCGGCGTGGCTGTACGCCCTGACCCAGGGAATGCACGTCACCGTCGGGCTGGTGGCAATCCCCGTGCTGCTGGCCAAGCTGTGGTCAGTCATCCCGCGGCTGTTCGCGTGGCCCCCGGTGAACAGCCCCGCGCAGGCGGTGGAGCGCGCGTCGATCCTGCTCCTCGTGGGTGCCGCGCTGTTCGAGTTCGCTACCGGGGTGCTCAACATCCAGCTGTTCTATCCGTGGCATTTCGGCTTCGTGCGGGCTCATTACTACGGCGCCTGGGTGTTGGTGGCCGCGCTCGTCCTGCACGTGGCGGTCAAGCTCCCCACCGTCGGTCAGGCCTACCGGACCTACGGACTGCTGCGGCCGCTGAAGGCCGATCTTGCCCACACTCGTCCGCACGAGCACGCCGGCGACGATCTGGCCCCGTTGCGCCCAGCGGCCCCCACGATCAGCCGGCGGGGCCTGCTCGGCCTCATAGGCGGAGCCTCGCTGGCCTTGCTGGTGGCCAATCTGGGCGAAGCCGTGGGCGGGCCGTTGCGCAGGTTCGCGCTGCTCGCGCCCCGAGGTCGCGCGTTCGGCACCGGCCCCAACGACTTTCAGGTCAACAAGACGGCCGCCACGGTGGGCGTCACCGACCGCGCCCAGGATCCCGCCTGGCGCCTGAGCGTCTACGGGCACAGCGCGCGGCGGCTCAGCCGCGCCGAGTTGATGGCCATGCCTCAGCACACTCACCAGCTCACCATCGCCTGCGTCGAGGGATGGTCAACCACCCAGCGCTGGACTGGCGTGCGGCTGTCAGACCTCGCCGGGCTGGTGGGGGTGCCCACTCCCGCGACGCTCGAGGTCGAGTCGATCCAGCCGGAGGGACCGTTTCGCCGGGCGACCTACGGCGCCGCTCACGTCGCCGATCAACGCGCGCTGCTTGCCCTGTGCGTCAACGGCGTCGACCTGTCGCTCGACCACGGCTTCCCCGCGCGCATCGTGATCCCGGCCGTCCCCGGGGTGCACTGCACCAAGTGGGTGGGGACGATGAGGTTCAGCTCGGTATGAGCCCGTGGCTGCACCGGCGCTACGGCTCCGGTCCGTTGCACCTGGTGGGGCATCTGGCGGCGTTCGCGATTGCCGGCTGGGCCATCGCGCAGATCCTCGGCGGGGGTGCCGTCGTCAACTGGACCGCCTGGTTCCTCGGCGCCGTGTTGCTGCACGATCTGGTGCTGGTGCCGCTGTATTCGTCGCTTGACCGGGGACTCGGTCTCGCCGGCCGTCGCCGCCCCCGCGGCTTCCGCCGGCCAATCGGCAACCACCTCCGGGTGCCGGCGGCGATCTCGGGAATCCTGCTGGTGGTCTACTTCCCACTGATCCTCGGCCTGTCGGCGACCAACTACCGCAACGACACCGGCCACCGGCTCGAGGGCTACACCCGCAACTGGCTGTTGATCACCGCGGGCCTGTTCCTGGCCTCGGCGATCGTGTACGTGATCCGGGCAGCGCCGCGCTATCGGCACGGGCGCCCGCGTGCGCGCCGGCGCTCGCGCCAGAGCGCCGGCGCGCCCGCCTCCCTCGGGCCAGCCCCGCCACCGGCCGCAACCCCGCCGCCGGCGCCATCCCCGCCGCCGGCTGCAACCCCACCGCCGGCGCCGGCCCCAACACCACCGCCACAGCCGGCCCCAACCCCGCCCCCTGGTGACCAGCTCGGCGGTTAGCGTCTCGCGCCGGCCCCGCCCGGGGATCCGCTCCGCACTGCCCGCCGCTGCGATGGCGCTCGCCGCGGCCACCGTCGCCGCCGGCCTGGTGCTCGCCGCGGACACGCGGGCTGGCCTCGGTACGCCGCTGCCCCCGTTCCTGATGAACTGGGCGCCGCAGGTGCGCTGGCCGGCGCTGCTGGCCGCCGCGATCGCCCTCGCCGCCGCCTGGTGGGTGCCGCGACTGAGCGCCGTCCCCACGGTGCCGGCCGCATTCGCCGCTGCCGTCTACCTGCTGGCCCTCGCGCTCGGGCTGTCGGTCAACGCGGCGCGCGGCGGCCCCTCGGCCTGGGATCACGTGTTCAACCTCGGCCCCGGCGGGTCGTTCGAGGCCAGCCGCGAGTACCTCCCGGCCCTCCCGCTGCTGAGCCACGGGGTCGGCTATTACGTCGGGCATTTCGCGCACCTGCTGCCGTACCTGCCCACCCACGCCAAGGGCAACCCTCCCGGACCGGTGGTGGCCATCCACCTCCTCGGGATCACCTCCGCCGCGCCCCTGACCGCCATCTGTGTGGGGCTCGGAGCCCTGACCGCGCCGCTCGCCTATGGGCTCGGCCGGACGCTCGGAACCGAGCAGCGCGGACGCCTGGCCGCCATCCTGACCGCGTTCTCGCCTGCCCTGATCCTGTTCGGCGTGACCTCGCTCGACTACGTGTTCGCCGCGCTCGGCACCGCCGTGGCGTGGCTGCTCGTGTCGCCCGGACGGGTCGCCCGTGCCGCCGGGTACGCGCTGGCCGGCCTGAGCTCGTTCTGCTCCTGGTTGCTGCCGGCCACGGCGGCCTGGGCGGTCCTGGTGGTCTGGCGACGACGGGGGTGGCGGTCGGCCTCGGTGGTGGCGCTCGGTGTCGCCGGTGGTCTTTTAGCCGTCAACGTGGCGCTGGCGCTGACCCTGGGGTATGACCCGGTCGCGGTGGTTCGCGCGCTGGCGCCGATCTACCGGCACGGCATCGCGGCCCATCGGCCCTATCCGTATTGGCTGTTCGGCTCTCCGGTGGCCTGGGTGGTGATGCTCGGTGTCCCCACCGGGTGGCTCGCCCTGCGCTCGCTCGCGCGCGCAGACGACGCGGCCATCGCCCTGGCCGCGGTGATCGCCGTCACCGCGGTGGCCGGCTTTACCAAGGCCGAAACCGAGCGGATCTGGCTGCCCTTCGTGCCTCTGGCGGCGGTCGCCGCCGCGGCTGCCGCGCCCACTCGGCTGCGTCCGGTCGTGCTGGTGCTGGCGCTCCAGGCGATCGCCATCGAACTGCTCTTCAACACCGTGTGGTGACGCAGTGTCCGCATGCTGCCACGGCCGGGTCGCCGCCTCGCTACGTTGAAAACCGTGCCGGTACTCCAAGCGCAGGGAGTGACCAAGTCGTTGGGGTCCGGCCGCGCCCGCCGGCGCGTGCTGGACGGGGTCACCCTCTCCGTGGCCCGCGACGAGGTGGTGGCGGTGCTGGGGCGCTCGGGCAGCGGAAAGTCGACGCTGCTGCACCTGCTCGGTGGTCTCGACCGCCCTGACGAGGGACAGATCGCCGTCGCCGGCGAGCGGCTGACCGGACGCAGCGCGCGTGCCCTGGCCAGGCTGCGGCTGCTCCACGTCGGGTTCGTCTTTCAGCAGTTCCAGCTCATCGAGGAGTGCAGCGGAGCCGAGAACGTGCTGCTGCCGACGCGGCTTCCCGGCGCGCCCCCGGGCGGCCGGGGCCGGGCTGCCCAGCTGATCGAGGATCTTGGACTCAGCGCCGTGGCCGACCACCTTCCGCACGAGCTCTCAGGCGGTGAGCAGCAGCGCTTCGCGCTGGCTCGTGCCCTCGTCAACGGTCCCGAGCTGATCCTCGCCGACGAGCCCACCGGCAGCCTCGACACCGAGAACGGCGCCGCCGTGCTCGAGCTCCTGCGCGACCTCCGCGGGCGCGCGGTGGTGATCGTCACCCACGAGCCCGACGCCGCGGCGATCGCCGACCGGGTGCTGCACCTCTCAGACGGCCGGCTGGTGGCGGCAGAGCCGTTCGCCAGCCACACGCCGTGACCGCGGGTGCCCCCAGCTCGTTGGCCGCGGCGCTGTCGGAGGCGCGCCGCGGGCTCAGGTTGCGCCGCCGTCGTGCGCTCCTGACCGCTCTCGGCATCTCCCTGGCCGCCGCCATGCTGTCGGCCGCGCTGGTCATCGCCGATGGGCTGGGGCTCGGCTTTGACCGCGCCGCGCGCGCCGCCGGCCTGCCGGACATCATCGTACGCTTCGACCCACGGCCCCAGAGCGTGGTCGCCCAGCGGATCAACGCCCTGCCCGACCTCGCCGCCTACGCGACCCGCTTTGAGCAGACCAACGTCGGGATCGACTTCGCCGGGCGCGACCGTGATGACGCCGTGGCCGAGGTGGTGGGCTCCGGCCGGCGCGGCTACGCGGTGGTGTCAGGTCGCGACCTGCGTCCAGACGGCTCCGAGGTGCTGATCGAGAAGGGGTTCGCGCAGGCATGGGGGATCGGCCTGGGGAGCACCCTTCGGGTGGGCGGGCTCGGGTCTCAGCGCGTGGTGGGGCTGGTGGAGGCTCCGGACAACGTCGGCTATCCACTGGCCAAGCCGCGGTTCTACTTGTCGCGCGCGTCGATCGATGCCCGCTTCGGCCGCGAAGCCAAACCGCGGGTCAACTACGCCGAGATCTGGCTGCGCGATCCACGCTACCTCGACCAGGTGCTGGTCCAGGCGCGAGCCTCGAGCTTTGGCCTGCACGACCTGCGCTTCGCCACGCGCTCCGGCGTGCGGGTGCTGCTCGACCAGGCCGCCGGGATCGTCATCGACCTGCTGGTGGCGCTGTCGCTGATCGCGCTGGCCACCGCCGGGGTGATGCTGGCGGCGTCGGCCCGCGCCGAGGTGCAACGCCGCCTGGCCGCGATCGGAGTGCAGCGCGCGGTCGGAGCGCCGGCCGGGCACGTGGTCATGGCTCAGGGGCTGGAGGCGGCCCTGGTCGCCGCCCCCGCCGCCGCGCTCGGCTGTGCCGCCGGGACGCTGGCAACCTATGGGCCGGCCGCGCGGCTGCTGACCCTGCTCAATGAGCCGTCGCCCGGCCCGGCGCTGATCCTCCCGCTGCTGGGCGGGTGGCTCGCCGCCACGGCGATCCCGGTCGCGGCCGTGCTGTGGCCGGCCTGGCGGGCCACCCGGCGACCGGTGGTGGGGCTGCTGCGCGGCGCCGACATCGCCACTGCCCCCAGCGAGTCGGGTCGGCTGGCTCGTGCCGCTGCCCTGGTCCGCCATCGCCGCGGTGGGCTCGCCGTGCTGGGGGCCCGGCTGGTCGGTGCCCGCCGCGCGCGGCTTGCCGCCACCGTGATCACGCTGGGGCTGTCGACCGGCTTCGTTCTGCTCCTGTTGTCGCTGGCCTCGGCGCTGCAGTCGCTGGAGACCGATCCGGGCGCGCTCGGCAAGCGCTACCAGCTGACCGCCTCGTTGCCGGCCTCGCAGACCGGAGCCGTGATCCGCATCGCCGGCGTGCAGGCGGCGGCGCCGCGTTATCAGATCGAGGCCGTGGACTCCTTCTCGCTCGGGGAGACGATCGACGTGATCGCCTATCCGGGCGACCACACCGTGTTCGAGGCACCGCAGCTGACCAGCGGCCATCGCCTGCGCGGCCGCGGCGAGGCCGAGATCGGTGAGGGGTTGGCCCAGGCCCTGGGGCTGGGCCCGGGTCAGACGCTCGCCATGGCGCTGCCGTCGGGCCGCGAGTTGCGCCTGCGGGTGGCCGGGGTGGTCAGCTCGCTTGACCATGACGGACGGGTCGCCTACGTGCCCGCCGCCGCTCTGGTTGGCGCCGATCCGAGCGCGCCCTCGCAGATCGCCGTGCGCCTGACCCCCAACGCCGACCAGGCCCGGGTCAGCGCGGCGCTGGCCGCACTCGGCGCCGCGCCCGAAGTGGCCGCGGGCGCCACCGACCGCGGCGCCCCGCTGATAGCGATCCTGAGAACCATTCTCAGAGCGGTGGCAGTGGTCGACGGGCTGGTGTGTCTGTACGCGCTGATCCAGGCGTGCGCGCTGACGGTGACCGAGCGCCGGCGCACCGTCGCCGTCCTACGGGCCTGCGGCGCCGGTCCGGCCGCCGTCCGCCGACTGCTGCTCGGCGCCGCCCTGATGCTGGTGGTGCCCGCCGCGCTGGTCGGCGTCGTGCTCGAGCGTCTGGTGTTCGGCCCGGCGCTGTCGCGGTTGGCGGCAAACTACGCCGTCCTGCCGCTGGCCGCCGGCGGGGTGGAGGTGGCGGCCACCGTGGCCGGCCTGCTGGTGGCGTCGGTTCTGGCCGTGGCCTGGGTGGCCCACCAGGCGGGGCGCGAATCGGTCCTGGCGGGGCTGGCGGCATGACCCCGCGCCGCCTCACCCGCCGGCGCGTGCTCGCCGAGGCGCTCACCGGCGCGGCCTCGCTGTCGGCGCTGCCTCTGGCCCTGGCCGCCTGCGGAGATGAGAATGCGTCTCAGAATCATTCTCATAACGGGTCCACGCTGCGGCGAACCTGGATCGACCCCCGCGATGACGGTCAGCTGCAGCCCGGGCCCGGCGAGCCCTTCGTCCACCGCACCGACTTGGGGCCGCGTTCCGAAGCCACCGCCACCCTGGCCACGCTCGCCCACGTCACCGACGCGCACGTCCTCGATGCCGCCTCGCCGGCCCGCGTCACCTTTCTGGATCGACTCGGCCCGCCCTTGCAGTCCACCTTCCGACCCCAAGAGGCGCTCACCGCTCAGGTGCTGGCCGGCGCCGCCGCCACCGTGCGCGCCCTGCGTCCTGCGCTGGTGATCCAGGGCGGTGACCTCATCGACAACGACCAGAGCAACGAGCTCGAGCGAGCGCTGGCCATCCTGCGCGGCGGCCGAGTCGATCCCGGCAGTGGCCCCGACGGTTACTTCGGCGTTCAGTCAGGCGTCGACACCGACCCGTTCTACTACCGCCCCGACGTCGACGCCCCCCGCCACCCCGGCCTGCTGCGCCGTGCCAGCCGTACCTTCACGACCCGCGGCGTGGCCGCACCGGTCCTTCCCGTGCTCGGCGATCACGACGCTCTGGTCGCCGGCGAGCTCGTCCCTACGGCCCTGACCCGGTCGCTGGCCGTCGGCGATCGTGCCCTGTGGGACCTGCCGCCGGGACTGACGCTTCCCCCGGGGACCCGCACCACCCTGCTGGCGTCGCCGGACGGGCCACCCGCGCCCACCCAGGTCGACGAGCTCCTCACCAAGGCCCTGGCCGGGCCCACGGTCGAGGTGCCGGCCGATCCGCGTCGGCGCGAGCTGTCCTTCGCCGAGGTGCTCGGCCGACTCGCTCCCGGATCATCGACACCGCCGGGCCGGCTCGACTACGTCCGCGACCTCGGGCCGCGTCTGCGCCTCATCGTGCTCGATCTGGTCCGGCGAGGCGGCGGCTCCGGCGGGCTCGTCAGCGCCCATCAGCCGGGCTGGCTACAGGCCCAGCTTGCCGGGGCCGGATCCCGCCACGTGCTGGTGGTCTCCCATCAGCCGCTCACCGGCTCGGCCGGCGGCGAGGCCGTCCTGCAGATCCTCGACCGCGCGCCCAACGTGATCGCCGCCCTGTCCGGACACACCCACCGCAACCAGCTCGTCGCCCGCCGCACCACCGCCGGCGGCTACTGGCTGATCAGTACCGCGTCGCTGATCGACTTCCCCCAGCAGGCCCGTGCCCTGCGCATCGTCTCCGCCGCCGACGGACGCGCCGCCATCCAGACCTGGATGCTCGATCACACGTACTTCGGCGACCTGGGCACGATCGCCCGCCAGCTGTCCTATCTCGACGCCCAGGGCGGCCGCCCCCGCGGGTTCGCGGGCGGTCGCACCGACCGCAACGCGGTGCTGTACCTGCCGCCGCGGGTCTAGACCACGAAGGTCAGCCGGGCCCCGGTCTGATGGCCCTCGGCGGTGAAGGTGGCGGTGGCCCGGTTCAGCGCGAACGGCAGCGTCTGGCCGTCCTCGGTGGTCACCTCCAGCCGGCGCCCGTCATCAGACACGTGACCGACGGTGCCGTCCACGGTCGCGCCGAGGTAGCTGACCACGACGCGACCGCCGACAACTGGCATCACACGCAGGGGCATGGCCCTGCCGAATTTAGATGATCAGACCCCGAGCGCCTCGGAGGCCATGTGTGCCCCGGCCACCCGGTTGGAGATCTTCTGCATCGCCACGTCGCGGGCGAAGTCCGGCGACCCGTGCTGGGGCTTGACGTCGCGACTGAACGGCGAGAAGCCGCAGTCGTCCGTCGCGCCGAGGCGCTCCACCGGGATGTGCTTGGCGGCGGTCAGCAGCTCGTCGCGGACGTGCTCGGGCGTCTCGACGTCGGGCGACAGCGGGTTGACCACGCCCATGAAGCAGACCTGGGCCACTCCGTCGGCATCCTCGCGGCTGTACCTGCCGCACAGCTCGTACACCTGCTCGCGGTCGTCCTCGGAGGCGCACTGGATCAGGAAGTAGCCCGCGTTCATGTCGAACATGTGCTCGAGCAGCAGCTCGTAGGGGACCTCCTTGGAGTGCACCGAGTCGCAGTCCCCGCCCGGGCAGGTGTGGACGCCGATGTTCTTGCGCTCCTCGGCACTGAAGCGAGCGAACAGCCGGTTGTTGAGGTCGATGAACTCCTGCAGCATGTTCTTGCCGGTCCACGGGTTGCGCGAATCGTTCTTGTTGGCCAGTCGCCCCTCGGTGAAGTCCACCGAGACGCGCGCCGCGCCGGCGGCGAAGCATTGGCGGATGTCCTTCTCGGCCTCGTTGACGCAGTCCTCGAGGAACTGCTCGCGCGAGTAGCCATCAAGCTCGCCCTCGAGGGGATACAGCAGCATCATCATCGACGGGGAGATCACCGCCTGCTTGACGGGATGGCTGGCGATCGCCTTGTTCTTGGCTACGAACTCCGACGCATATGTCTTGTACCTGAACGGCCCCTTGGTGATCCGTGGCAGCTGGCGGTTGTGCCCGTCGTCGAAGATCGCGAAGAACTGCCCGTCACCGGCCAGCCCGTCGGCCAGGCCGGTCCCGGCCAGGGTGTCGGTGAGGTTGTAGGTGGCAAAGCTCGACTCGCGCTGCTCGCCGTCGGTGACGACCGGCTCCCCGGTCTGCTCGAGGCGCTTGATCGAGTCTTCGGCGGCCCGGTCCTGGGCGGCCTGCAGCTCGTCGAATCCGATCTTGCCCTCGTCGTAGTCGGCGTAGGCCTCCTGCAGCTTCATCGGGCGCGGCAGAGAACCCACGAGCTCGGTGGGGATGGGCATGCTGTGTCCTCTCCTGGGCGGATGTGTACGGGGAACGCCGGCCTGCACCGGACGTGGCCGATCCAACGCACGCCGTCGTCAGACTGACCGGTCTCCCTCGCCGCAAAACATACTACGGTGTCGGCAAGCGAGTCAAGACGGACCCGCGGAGCTACCCTTCCGCGCTCAACGAGAAGACCCAGAAAGCGAGACCACCTGATGGCGGCCCCACCCAGGCAGTACCTGTTCACATCTGAGTCGGTGACCGAAGGGCACCCGGACAAGATCGCCGACCAGATCTCCGACGGCGTCCTCGACGCCGTCATGGCCGAGGATCCCAACGGCCGGGTCGCCTGCGAGACGCTCGTCAACACCGGCCTGGTCGTCGTCTCCGGGGAGATCTCGACCACCGCAAGCCTCGACGTCCAGGAAATCGCCCGCGAGACGATCCGCAAGATCGGCTACGTCGACGCCGCGCTCGGCTTCAGCGCCGACTCGTGCGCCGTGCTCAACGCCGTCGACAAGCAGTCGGCCGACATCGCCCAGGGCGTCGACCAGGCCTACGAGTCACGGTCGGGCGCCGGCGACGAGCTCGACCTGGCCGGAGCCGGCGATCAGGGGATGATGTTCGGCTACGCCACCAACGAGACTCCGGAGCTGATGCCGCTGCCGATCGCGCTGGCCCATCGTCTGGCGCGTCGGCTGGCCGAGGTGCGCAAGGACGGGACGCTTGACTATCTGCGCCCGGACGGCAAGACCCAGGTCAGCGTCCGCTACGTCGGCGGCCGCCCGGTGGCGGTGGAGAAGCTGCTGATCTCCTCCCAGCACGACGAGGGCGCCGAGTCGCAGATCAAGGGCGACCTGTGGGAGCACGTGGTGCTCCCCACCCTGCCTGAGGACCTCTACGACGAGCGGGGGCTGCACTCGGCGTTCCTGGTCAACCCCACCGGCCGGTTCGTGATCGGCGGACCGGTCGGCGACGCCGGCCTGACCGGACGCAAGATCATCGTCGACACCTACGGTGGGATGGCCCGCCACGGCGGCGGCGCGTTCTCAGGCAAGGACCCGTCCAAGGTCGACCGCTCGGCCGCCTACGCGGCACGCCACGTGGCCAAGACCCTGGTCGCCGCCGGTCTCGCCGACCGCGTCGAGGTGCAGGTGGCCTACGCGATCGGCGTGGCGCGCCCGGTCTCGGTGATGGTCGAGACGTTCGGCACCGAGGCCGAGGGGGTGACCCAGGAGCAGCTCGAGGCGCTGGTCTCAGAGCACTTCGACCTGCGCCCGGCCGCCTTCCGCCAGCGCCTGGACCTTCACCGCCCCCTGTATCAGAAGACCGCCGCCTACGGCCACTTCGGCCGCGACGACGCCGACTTCACCTGGGAGCGAATCGACATGGCCGACGAGCTGCGCGCCGCCGCCGGCCTGGCCGCCGAGCAGGTGGTCGCGTGAGCATCACGGTCGTCGGTTCGATCGCCTTCGACGCCGTCGAGACCCCGTTCGGGGTCCGCGAGCGGATGCTCGGCGGCGCCGCCACCCACTTCGCGCTGGCCGCGTCGCTGTTCGATCGCGTCCACATCGTCGGGCCGGTCGGCGACGACTTCGGCGAGGCCGAGATGGCGGTGCTGGCCATCCGGGGCTCCTCGGTCGACGACGTCGAGCGCGTCGCGGGAGGCAAGACGTTCTTCTGGAAAGGCCGCTATGGCTGGGACCTCAACACGCGCGACACGCTCGATACGCAGCTCAACGTGTTCGAGCACTTCCAGCCCAAGCTGTCGGAGGCCTCGCGCGCGTCCGAGGTGCTGTTCCTGGCCAACATCCAGCCCGGCCTCCAGCTGCAGGTCCGCGAGCAGTGCGAGGCGGCCAAGTTCGTGGCCCTGGACTCGATGAACCTGTGGATCGACATCGCTCGCGACGAGCTGGTCGAGATCATCTCCAAGGTCGACTGCCTGATCCTCAACGACTCCGAGCTGCGCCAGCTGACCGGGAAGCCGAACCTGATCTCGGCGGCCCGGGAGCTGCTGAACTGGGGCCCACCGGCCCCGTCGATCATCGTCGCCAAGCAGGGCGAGTACGGCTCGGCGCTGATCACCGAGGACGGGTTCTTCTCGCTGCCGGCCTATCCGCTGGAGACGGTGGTCGATCCCACCGGCGCCGGCGATACCTTCGCGGGCGGCTTTGTCGGCTATCTGGCCCGGCACCTCGACGGACCACCGTCGGCGGAGACGCTTCGCAACGCCATGGCCTACGGAACCGCGCTGGCCTCGTTCAACGTCTCGGCCTTCGGGACCGAGGGCGTGCAGGACATCAGCGTCGAGGCGGTCCGCGAGCGGGTCGAGGATCTGTGGCGCTTTGCCCGCTTTGACCACGTGGTGGTCGAGCTGGTCCAGTAGGCCCGGCCGGGCTTCAGGCGGACCGGCGAGATCCGGCCAAGGCGGCGGTGCGCTTGCCCGGTCCGGTGGCGCGCGCCTGAGCCAGCAGCAGCTCGGCTAGCCGCTTGGCTCGCATCGCCGCGTCGCGGTCGCCCTCCCCGGCGGCCACGATCGACCCCTTCATCAGGATGTGCCACTGGCGCGCGAACGGCTCGGCGTCCTCGATTCCGGCCTGTCGCGCCAGCTCGGCCAGGAAGCCTCGGATCGAGGCCAGGTGGTCGGCGGCGGCCTCGTGTAGGGGATGCTGCGGGTCAGGATGCTCGAGCATCACGTTGATGAACGAGCAGCCCTCGAACCCGGGGGCGCGAAACCACTCGTCGAAGATGTCGAAGATCGCCAGCAGCCGGTCGGCGGGATCGTCGGCGCGCAGACCGGTCTCGGTCTGCAGCCAGCCGCGGGTCCACAGCTCGTCGCGACGGCTCAGGAACTCCAGCACCAGATCCTGCTTTGAGGCGAAGTGACGGTACATGGTCTGCCTGGCCACGCCGGAGCGCTCGATGATCGCGTCGATCCCCACCGCCTGCACGCCCTGGCGGGAAAACAGCTCGTAGGCGGCGGTCAGCAGCCGTTCACGGGCGTCGCCCGCCGGGGATGGCACCGTCACCAGTCCGAATGTACCAGCGAGAAGGTCCGGTCTAAGACGGCGGGAATCGAGGGGTGTCGCCTGGTACGGTCGGCTGGGCTACTTACACGGGGGAGGTCGGTCATGGTGCGGGGCGGTGGTTTGCTTGTTCAGGGGTCCAGCGGTCAGAAGGGGAACTTCGAGGTCGTGCTGCCGCGGGCGGGCGGCGGATTCCTGCACCTGTGGCGCAACAACGACGCGCCCGGCTTTCCCTGGAACGGACCGACGCTGGCGATGGGCAGCGAGGGCGATGTCCACGACGTCGTCCTGGTCGCCGACAACCTGCAGCCCGGCGAGCTCGCCTCGATCCGCCGTGAGGGCACGCACCTAAAGTGCGCCGCCCGGGGATTCGTGAACGTGCACGGGGTAGTGCACCCGCGCTGGGGCGCCTCTGCGGATCTACCCGGTGGGGCGGTGGCGGCCGGTACGCCGTCCTGTGTGCAGAGCGTCGGCATCCACGGCAACTTCGAGGTCGTGGCTCCGCTGGCGAGCGGTGGACTTGCGCACTGGTGGCGCGACAACGGGCTGCCCGCCCGCCCGTGGCACGGGCCCACTCCCTTCGGGCCCGGGACGTTCAGTGCGGCGGCTCTGATCCAGAGCGACAGCGGGAACCTCGAGGTGGTGGCAGTCCAGGGCAGTCACCTCCAGCATTTCTGGCGGGATCCCGCCCACGTCTGGCATGGGCCGATCGCGATCCCGGGGGGTGCCGTGACCGGGCAGCCAGGCTTTGTCCAGGCGAGCGACGGCACGTTTCAGGTGGTCGCTCCGCTCGCCAGTGGAGGGCTCGGCCATTGGATCCGAGATTCGGCCAAGCAGTGGGCCGGTCCGGTGCCGTTCGGCGGCGGGGTCGTGCGCGCGGTCGGCCTGATCCAGGGCAACTTCGGCGCCGGAAATCTCGAGCTGGTGGCGCGGCTCGATTCAGGCATCGACCACTATTTCGCCGACGAGTCGGCAGGAGCCTCGATCTGGCATGGGCCCGACGCGGCGTGGCGCCGGCCCGTGCTGGACCCCGCCACCCACGGTCGCTGCGACCTCGCCTTCAAGCCGGGCGGTCCGTCGGCGATCCACGTCTCCACGTTGGGCGACGGCCGCGCCTTCTGCTTCGGCTTCGGCGATAAGGGGATGGGGCCCGACCCCGGAGCGTTCGTGATCGACCCCGGTACGGGCACGACCGCCAGTCCTACGACCAAGCACCACCTCTTCTGCTCGGGCCATGCCCTGCTGCCCGACGGTCGGCTGGTCATCATGGGCGGCCACGGCGACGAGGTGAAGGCGATTCATGTGTTCGACCCGGCGACGGTGACGCTCTCGCACCACGACGACATGCCCCACGGTCGCTGGTATCCGACGGTGACCGTGCTGCCGGACGGGCGGGCCGCCGTCATGTCGGGATCGCAGCACACCGGGCCGGTCTCCGCCACCAATCCGGTCAACGCGACCGTGCAGGTCTTCGACGTGACCAAGCCGGCGGGCCACCGCCTGTCGGCCGAGGAGCACAGTCCGTCGCCGTTCTCTCCTCACTACCCAGCTGGTCACCAGGAGATCGACCTCTACCCGTGGAACATCGTGCTCCCCGATGGCCGGCTGCTGGTCCATTGCCGCAACTCGACCCGCTTCTGGCACCCGGGCACCCCGGGGCACTGGGATGCGAAGATTCTGAAGGCGCGGCGCAAGGAGTCGCGGACCTATCCCGGCCAGGGGACGTGCGTGATGCTGCCGCTGCTCCCGGAAGATGGCTACCGCGTCCGGGTCATGGCGATCGGCGGTGGTGGGGTGGACCGCGAGGTCTTCTATCAGGGCGGCCACAACGACGATCCGTCGACCAATACGGTCGAGCTGCTGGACCTCGGGAAGGCCAGGCCGGGGTGGCAGAACGTGGCGGCGATGCACCACCCCCGTGTTCTGTGTGACAGCGTCATGCTTCCGGACGGGCGCGTTCTGGTCGTCGGCGGCAGCTCCACCGGGAAGTCGGATGTCGCCGTCGATCCGGTCCTGCCGACCGAGCTCTATGACCCCGCGGCCGACACCTGGACCGAGCTCGCGCCGATCAACTGCCCGCATCTGTACCACTCGACCGCTCTCCTCCTCAGCGACGGCCGGGTGATGCGAGGCGGCAAGGACGGACAGTTCCAGCGCGATCCCTACAAGTACTTCGAGCATCGGCTCGAGCTCTTCTCCCCTCCCTACCTGTTCGGCGGCCCCCGTCCTCTGATCGCCTCTGCTCCGGCCGCGGGTGGATACGGCCACAACATCACGATCGGGTGTCCGACGGCCGGTGAGATCACTAGGGTCGCGCTGATCCGAGCCGGTGCGGTCACGCACAACTTTCACATGGACCAGCGCTACGTCGGGCTGGAGGTCCGCCGCACCACCGCCAGCAAGCTGACCGTGACGCTGCCGCCCGACAGCAAGATCGCTCCACCGGGCGCCTACATGCTGTTCGTGGTCGACGGAGCCGGTATCCCGTCAGCGGGGCGGATGATCAAGGTCGGCTGAGTCTCCCGGCACCTATGCGCCGGGTGGCGGATTGCGCAGCGCGCCGATGATCCCGGTGCAGAACAGCGCCAGGATCAGAATCGCCAGGACGTCCAGCGCGGTCACGCCGTAGTGGGCGATGTCGAGCGCCGTAAGCGTCGCCAGCGCCGCGATGAAGGCCAGCGCCAGGATCAGAATCGCGCTGCGCATCACGCCGGCACGGGAACGCGATGCGTGGCCAGCAGCCGGACGGTCAGCGCGCCGACGGCAAAGCCGGCCAGGTTCGCGAAGTACGCCCCGGGACTGGTGGACCCGACCGGATCGGTAAGACCGACCGCGGCGAACACCACCTGCATCGCGAACCACAGCGCGAGCATGATCGGGGCGGGCACCTCGATCACCGTGAAGAAGAAGGGGATCAGCACCAGGGTGAGCGCCTGGCCGCGGGGATACAGCACGATGTAGCCGCCGAGGACGGCGGCCACGGCGCCCTCGGCGCCGACGATCGGCGCCACGCTGTTGGGCTCGGCGGCGACCTGCAACGCGAGGGTGGCCAGCCCGCCGAGGACGTAGAAGCCGAGGAACTTGGCGTGTCCCATCGAGTCCTCGATGGTGTTGCCGAAGATCCACAGAAACAGCATGTTCCCGGCCAGCTGCACGACCGACGCGTGCAGGAACATCGAGCTGAAGACCGTTCCCCAGCGGGCCCCGGAGTGGGTCAGCGCGTACGGGACGGCGCCGTAGGAGACGAGCTCGTGCGCGCCGGATCCGGCGACCAGGAACACGACGACGTTGGCGGCGATCAGCGCCAGGGTGACCAACGGCTTGCGCTCCGTGGGGATGTTGTCCTTGACAGGAATCACGGCCGCGAAGAGCTTATGGAGGCGGCCCGACGCGGGCCGCCCGGGCCCCGGTTAGAGCGCGGCTATGCGAGACCGACCGGGGACCCGACCGAGGTGATCCGCCAGGGCTGCTTGGCGTCGCCGTTGAGCGACAGGGTCCAGCGCTCGGTGAAGCTGGTCTGGCGCGAGCGGCTGCCGGCCACCACCGCGGCGGTGTCGCGATCCTCGAGGTAGCGGCGGCCGGCGAGGTCGACCTCGATCGTCATCGTCGGGGGCTCGGAGCCGGCGTCGAGCCCCACGACCCGGATCCGCTTGACCTCCGGTCCCCGCACCACCAGCCGGGTGCGGCGGCTGGTGTCGCCACCGTACAGAAGCTCCTGGGTGGCCTGGCCGGTGGCGATCTTCTTCAGCGCGCCGTCGTCGCCGTCGACGGCCTGCGCCCAGGCGTCGACCGCCCGCCGGGCGGCGATCTCCAGCACGTCGGGCGAGAAGCGCCCGTCGGCCAGGCTGAGGTCGTTGGCCGCGCTGTGGGCGTCGCCGTCGAACTGCAGGTCGGCGACCTCGGAGACCTTGGTGCCCTGCGGGACGGCGTCGGCGACGGCGCCCTCGATCAGCGCCTCGTCGCGCATCCCGCGCTCGTCGGCCCACGGCGTGCCGACGATCTGCTCCTCGAGCGCGTGGCGGCCCTCGGACCCCTGCTCGACCGACGCCAGCACCCAGTGCTCGCCGCGCCGCTGCAGCGTCCAGTACTCGCGGATCCGGGTGGTCTCGCCGAGCCGGCCGCTGCGCTTGAGATGGCGGCCGCGGCGGTCGATGACGTAGTCCTTGATGCGGGCCTCGATCCGGACCACGATCCGGTCGTTGCCGGGATCGCCCTTGTGGGTGAGGCCGACGTACTCGACGCTGGGCTCGCCGAGCGGCTCGACGTGGTTGCGCCAGCCGCGGCGGTCGAAGTCGTCCAGGCGCCGCTCCCACTCGGCCATCAGATCGGTGCCCACCAGGCCCCGGAGGCGGACGCGATCGTCGGCGTCCCAGGCCTTCTCGATGTCGAGGAACAGCCGCTTGGCGGTGGCTCGGACGTTGTCGGGCGCGAACGCCGGGTCGTCCTCGGCCGCCTCGGCGGCGGCCAGCTGCACCCGGCGCTGGCGTTGCGAGACCCGCCGGCGCGAGTTGGCGCCGGTGTTGGCGCGGTTCTCCCACGCCTGGCGGGCGTAGGGCATGAACCTGGTGAAGAACAGATAGATCAGGCCCAGCGCGATCAGCACCAGCGCGCCCAGGCCATGCCCCAGCAGCGCGATCCGGATCAGCAGGTTGATCAGGATGTACAGCGCGAAGCCGCTGCCGTGGCCGCCGCCACCACCGCCTTCGCCACCGCCGCCGCTGAAGCCTGAGGAGCCGCCACCGGCGGCGGCCATCGCGGCCGGGACGATCAGCAGGGCCAGGGCCAGTACGGCGAGGCCGATGAGGATGAGGCGCTTGCGGTTCATGCGATCTCTTTCAGTGGGCCCATTCCGGGCTCGGTCTGGGCGACGTGCTGATCGGCGTGGTAGCTGGAACGGACCAGGGGACCCGCGGCCACGTGCTCGAAGCCGAGCTCGTAGGCGGCCTTTTCCAGGGCCTTGAACTCGTCCGGGTGCCAGTAGCGGACGATCGGCAGGTGGCGCTCGGTGGGGCGCAGGTACTGGCCGACGGTCAGGACCTGGACGTGGTTGTCTCTGAGTTGGCCGAGCGCGTCGACCATCTCCGTGAACGTCTCCCCGAGCCCGACCATGAGTCCGGACTTGGTGGTGACTTCGTCACCGCCGTACTCCTTGGCGTTTCTCAGCACCCTGGTTGAGCGCTCCCAGGTCGAACCGCGCCGGGCCACGGGGTACAGCCGGGGGACCACCTCGACGTTGTGGTTGAAGACGTCCGGTCGCTCGGCGATCACCTTGGCCAGCGGCATCTCGGCGCCGCGGAAGTCGGGGGTCAGCACCTCGATCTTGGTGTTGGGCGACTGTCTGCGGATCTGGCGGATGACGCCGACGAACGCTGCGGCGCCGTAGTCGGGGAGGTCGTCGCGGTCAACGGAGGTGATGACGGCGTGCCGGAGGCCCATCTTGGCTATCGATCGCGCCACCCGGGCCGGCTCCAGCGGGTCGTTCCAGGTCGGCTTGCCGGTCTTGACGTTGCAGAACCCGCAGCGCCGGGTGCAGGTGTCGCCCAGGATCATGAATGTCGCCGTGCCCCGCTGCCAGCACTCGCCGATGTTCGGGCAGGCAGCCTCTTGGCAGACGGTGTGCAGGTTCTCCTCGGTGATCAGGTTCTGCAGCTCGCGGTAGCGCGCGCCACCGGGCGCCGGAACCTTGAACCACGGCGGCTTGCGGGCGCGGTGGGGCTGCACATCGGGGCCCAGAACCGTGAGCACATCGGCGATCCCACCGGGGTTCGATCGGGATCGCGTGGCGCTCATACGAATTAAGGCTATCGCCCAAGCGTTTTGTCTCACTCCGGCACCCACGCGTCACGTTTTCTGCGCAACCATCGCTCCGTGGGTGATGGTGGCCGAGAAAGCGGAAAATATGGCCGGTTATTCGGCCAGCATCGGTTTGGGTCTGCTTGCGGCCCGGCAAGAGGGCGTGTTCTCGCTGGCGCAGCTGAAGCGTCTCGGGCTCAGTGCGTCAGCGATCCACAAGCGCGCCCAGGGGGGACGGTTGTATCGCGTCTACCAGGCCGTCTACTCGCTCGCCCCGCCTGAGCTCCTCAGCCGCAACGGGCGCTTCATGGCGGCGGTTCTGGCCTGCGGCCCGGGGGCCGTGCTATCGCACCGATCGGCCGCGGAGCTGCACGAGCTGTTGGCGAGCGCGCGCTCCGGGATCGACGTGACCGTCCCGAACCGAAGCGGTCGCGCCCATCAGGGCATCAACCTGCATCGCTCCACGACCCTCATGCCCACCGACACAACCGTCATCGACAACATCCCGTGCACGACCGTTTCCCGCACCGCACTGGACTTGGCCGCGGTCAGCCCACAGCGACGAGTCGAGCGGGCCCTGACCCAGGGCGAGATCCTGGGCAAGCTCGATGCCAGCGCCCTCAAGGACCAGCTGGACCGCAACGCCAAGACACCGGCCGCCGCCAACCTCCGCGCCGCCCTGCGGGCGCTCACCGGCGGCACCACCCCCACCTGGAGCCGGTTCGAGGAGCGCTTCCTGGCCCTGTGCCGGCGCACCGGCGTGCCCCAGCCTGAGGTCAACGCCTGGATCGTGCTCGACGACGGCGAACCGGCGATCCGTGCCGATTTCGCCTGGCGGGCCGAGCGGGTGGTGATCGAAACCGACGGCCGGCGCTACCACAGCAGCCGCCGGGCGTTCGAAACCGACCGCCGGCGCGACCAGCGGCTGACCGTGGCCGGCTGGCGCGTGATTCGCCTGACCTGGCGGCAGCTCGAGGAGGAGCCGCGGCGAATCGAGGCGCTGCTGGCCGGCCTGCTCAGGCGGCGGTGAGCTCGCCCACGGCGGCGTGCAGGCGGGCCGGGCTGACAAGCCGCTGGCGGCGCCCCAGCGCCCGGGCGACCGCGAACGCGGCCCGGCGCCGGAAGCACTTCATCTGACCGGCGGGACGGCCGGTCTCCTTGATCAGCGAGGTCATCGCCACCCCGTCCAGGCCGCAGGGCACCACCCAGGAGAACGGCTGCAGGTCGTTCTCGACGTTGACCGCAAACCCGTGCGTGGTCACGCCGCGCGCCACGTGCACGCCGATCGAGGCGATCTTTCGCTCGCCGACCCAGACGCCGGTGTAGTCCGGGCCGTCCTCGGGGCGGGCCCGCGCCGACAGCCCCTCCTCGGCCAGGGCTGCCACCAGCGCGCGCTCCAGGGTCCGCACGTACTCGACCACGTCGTCGACGGCGACGATCGGGTAGCCGACCAGCTGCCCGGGGCCGTGGTAGGTAACCTTGCCGCCGCGATCGACGTCGACGACGTCGATCCCCTGCATCCGGTACCACTCCTCGCCCATCGGCAGCTCGCCCGGGCCCGAGCGCCGGCCCCGCGTGTAGGTGGGCCAGTGCTCGAGCATCAGCATCGCGTCGGGAATCGTGCCGGCCTGGCGAGCCGCCCGCACCCGCTCCTGGAGCGCGAGCGCCTCGCGGTACTCGACCGTGCCCAGATGGCAGACCCAGAGCTCGGAGCTGTTCACCGCACAGACTCTAGGTTGCGCCGCAGAGTGGCCAGGAACTGCGCCGACAGCGCGCCGTCGAGCGCGCGGTGGTCCCAGCTCAGGCCGAGGATGGTCATCGGGCGGATCGCTATCGAGTCGTTTCCGTCGCTGTCGGTCAGGACCACCGGGCGCTTGACCACCGCCTCGAGGTCGAGGATCCCGACCTGGGGCAGGTTGATGATCGGAGTGGCCATGATCGAGCCGTACTGGCCCGGGTTGGTGATCGTGAACGTGCCGCCCTGGACGTCGTCGGCACTCAGCTGGCGGGCCCGGGCCCGGCGGGCGATGTCCTTGATCCGTGCCGCCAGCCCCTCCACCGAGAGCTCGTGGGCGCGGTGGATCACCGGCACGATCAGTCCGTCGTCGCCGAGCGACACCGCGATCCCCAGGTTGACGTCGTCCACGCGGGTGTACTCGTCACCGTCGAGCCAGGCGTTGAGCGCGGGGTGCTCACGGAGGGCGTCGATCGTGGCCCGGGCCACGAACGCCAGCGCCGTCACGCCCAGCCGCGCCCGCGCCGCCTCGACGCGACGCATGTCAGCCTCGATCCAGGTCGTGCAGGTGGCCGCCGTGTCGAGCGAGCGCTTCATGTGCGCGCCGATCTGGCGGCGCATCCGCGACAGCCCACCGCCGTCGGCGGGCGCGGCCGGCTCGTCGGGTCGGTACGGGCTCTCGATGTGCAGCGGCGGCTCGGCCGCGGCGCCGTTGCCGCCGACCAGCGCCAGGACGTCCTGCTTGCGCACCCGGCCGCCGCGGCCGGTCCCCGACACGGCCTCGAGGTCAATGTCGTGCTCGGCGGCGATCCGCTGGACCACGGGGGAGTAACGCCGGCCGGCCCCGCGCTCCCGGGGGGCGGGGGTGGGGGCGGGCGCTGGCGTGGGTGTAGCAGCGGCCGCGGGCTCGGACGGCGAGGCCGTCCCGGTCACGCCGTCGCCGACGGCGATCCGGGCCAGCGCCACGCCCACCTGGACCGTCTCCTCCAACCCGACCAGGATCTCGGCCACCACGCCGCTGACTGGCGCCGGGACCTCGGTGTCGATCTTGTCGGTCGAGATCTCGCAGATCGTCTGCTCGGCCTCGATCTGATCGCCGACCTCGGCCCGCCAGGCGACCACCGTGCCCTCGGCCACCGAGACCCCCATCTGGGGCATGGTCACGTCCACCAGCGTGTCAGTACGCAAGGAGCTCACGGCAGGCCTCCTTCACACGGTCGACGCCGGGCAGGACGGCCTGCTCCAGCGGGGGCGAGAACGGAATCGGGAGATCTGGGGTGGCCACCCGCACCACCGGCCCGTCCAGGTCCTCAAAGCCCTCCTGGGCGATCAACGCCGCCACCTGGGCACCGGCCGCGCAGGTCATGTTCGCCTCGTCGAGGACCACCACCTTCGAGCAGCGGGCCACCGAATCCAGGATCGCGTCCTCGTCCAGGGGCACCAGCGAGCGCAGGTCGAGCACCTCGACCGACGCCCCGTCCAGGTCCTCGGTGGCCTCGAGCGCCACGTCCACCATCGCGCCGTAGGCGATCACCACCAGGTCCGAGCCCGGCCGGGCCACGCGGGCGGAGAACGGGGTCTCGAACACACCCTCGGGGACCTCGCCCTTCACGCGGCGGTAGAGGTACTTGTGCTCCATGTAGCAGACCGGGTTGGGGTCGTGGATGGCCGCGTGCAGCAGGCCCTTGGCGTCCTCGGCGGTGGACGGAGCCACCACCTTCAGCCCCGGGGTGTGCATGAACAGCGCCTCGGGATTCTGGGAGTGAAACGGGCCCCCGGAGAAGCCGCCGCCCGAGGGCAGCCGGACCACCATCGGCACCGCCAGTCCGTGGCGGTAGTGCATCTTGCCGGCGACGTTGACCAGCTGATCGAAGCCGCAGGAGATGAAGTCGGCGAACTGCATCTCGCACACCGGCCGCATCCCGACCACCGCCGCGCCGACGGCGCAGCCGATGATCGCCGACTCGGCCAGTGGAGTGTCCATCACCCGGTCGGTCCCGAACTCTTCGGCGAAGCCGTCGGTGACCTTGAACGCGCCCCCGAACACGCCGATGTCCTCGCCCATCACCAGCACCCGCTCGTCGGCGCGCAGCTCATCACGCAGAGCCGACGAGATCGCCTGCAGGTAGGTCATGACCGCCATCAGGCACCACCCTCGGAGAAGCCGCTCCAGGGAGCCTGACCGTCGCCCAGCGGCTGGGCCTCCCCGGTGCAGAACACGCCCTCCAGCACGTCGTCCGGGGCCGGCATCGGACCGGCCAGGGCCCGCGCGGCGGCGGCGTCGATCTCCTCGCCGATCTCGGCCCGCAGCGCATCGACATCGACGCCCAGCGCACGGAGCCGCTTCTCCTGGCGCTCGATGGGGTCGCGCGCCCGCCACTCCTCGACCTGCTCCCTCGGGACGTACTTCATGTCGTCGTGGGCGGCGTGACCGTGCATCCGCATCGTCAGCGCCTCGATCAGCGTGGGACCGCCTCCGCCCACCGCCCGCTCGCGGGCCTCCCGCGTGGCCTCGAACATCGCCTCGGCGTCATTGCCGTCGACGGTGACGCCGACGAATCCGTACGCCGCCGCGCGCTCCACCGGGTCGACGGCGAACTGCTTGTCCAGCGGCGTGGAGTAGGCGTACTGGTTGTTCTCGAGCACGAACACCACCGGCAGCTTCTGCACGCCGGCCCAGTTCATCGCCTCGTGGAAGTCGCCCCGGGAGGTGGAGCCGTCGCCGAACCAGGTAAGCGCGCAGCGAGCCTCGCCGCGCAGCTTGAAGGCCATCGCCATCCCGGTCGCCACCAGCATCATGTCGGGGAGCATCGAGACCATCCCTACGCAGCCCAGCTCGCGGTCGCCGAAGTGCACGTTGCCGTCGCGACCCCGGGTGATCCCGCCGGCGCGCCCCATGTACTGCGACAGGATCCGCTCCGGGCTCACGCCGCGGATCAGGTGCGCCGCCAGGTCGCGGTGCAGGATGCACAGCCGGTCTTGGGGGGCCATCGCAAACGCCGCCCCGGCCGACACCGCCTCCTGGCCGAAGCCGTCGTAGAAAGAGCCCGGGACCTTGCCCTGGCGGTACAGGCTCATGGCGCGCTCCTCGATGCCGCGCATCAGCAGCATCGCCCGCAGCAGCCAGATCCGGTCTTCGAGTGCGAGCGCCCCTACCGAGCCCTCGCCGGCTGCCACGGGGCTAGCCGTATCAGTGGCCATCTCATCTCCCATTCGTTGATTGGGCCGACCGGGATCTCCGTCCGGCCCTGCTTCCAGACGCCGCTCCGGGGTCTCCGGCCCGGCACCTCCAACAGGGGGCTCCGAGATTACTCCTAGCCGCCCCCGGCTTGGTCAGCCGAGCGGCGCACCGGGTAGCCTGATTGCGGATGGAGGCTGGCTGGCTCGCCCGCATGCGCTGGCGCCGCCGCGGCGCCTGGCTGTGGCCGACGTTCGTCGTCGTGACGGTGGTCGATGGGCTGATCGTCCACGCGCTGCCGATGGCCGGAAGCTCCCAGACCGTCGCCGGCGGGGTGCTCCTGGGCCTGATCCTCAACGTGCTCGCGGTGCTGTTCCTGTCGCGGCCGCTGGGCGCGATGCTGCGCCGTCGCCGCGGCGACCTCCCGGTCGGCGTGGCCCGCAACTACGCGGGGACCATGGGAGTGGTGCTGGTCACGGTGGCGCTGCTGGCCATCGGGCTGCTGCATCGCTCCACGATCGAATCCGAGCAGCATGCCCTCGACGACGCCACCGTGCGCGCGGAGGCGTTCATCGGCGACCACGCGCCGGCCACGTTTCGGGCCAACGTCCGCCACCCCGACACCTTCGCGATCGAGCCCGGCCGGATCTTTCGCACCTGCGTCCCGAGCCAGAGCGGCCGCCGTAGCTACTGCGTGGTGGTCGACGAGTCACTCCCGATGGCGCGCAGCGTGACCTTCGCCGGCTATGAGCCCAACCGGATCTTCGCCGAGGGCGCCGATTAGCCGGCCTGGGGGTTAGACCTGCTCGAGCGCCACCGGCAGCTTGAACAGCGCCGCGAACCGCAGGGCCAAGAACGGGTCGCCGGAGAGCTCGAAGCGCCCGCTGGAGAGGAGCTCCGGCCAGCTGGCGGCGCCGCTCGCGAGCAGGATCAGGTCGTCTGATGCCACCACCGCGCAGGCGCCCGGGTGCTCGGCGGCGCCTGACCGCACCGAGCAGCTGGACTCGGCGATGGCGAGCGCAAAGTGCGCCGGCGCGCCGCCGCGGGGGTCGCGGATGGTGAGCTGAAGCGTCGCCTGCAGACCGTCGGCGGCGTCGGGGTCAAAGCGCATCGCGATCGCGCGCGGGATCACTCGCAGCACCACCCAGTGGGCAGGACGGCGACGATCCAGGCGCGCCACCCGGGCGCCCCCGCGAGCCAGCATCCGCCGCCCCCAGGGCCTCACGACAGCAGGTGCTCCATCGCCTCGGTGGGGTCCGAGAACAGCATCAGCGCGTCGTCGGTGGCCACCATCCGCCCGTAGTGTGTCGACATCTCGTGCTGGATCGAGTAGGCATCGATCTCGTAGCCGACCTCCTCGGAGATCTCCTGGTAGGGGATCGCCAACCGGTCGCGAGCGCGAATGTCCCAGAACGAAGGCTGCTCGATTACCTCGATCTCGTCGCGCCGGGCCAGGAAGCGCGCCACGGCGTCGCCCTCGGCGCTCTTGGCCATCACGATGCCGACGAAGTCGTAGGCGCCGTCTGTGCTTGCCGCGGGAGGGGTCTCCGGTCCTCCGCTCGGCTGGCTGGCTAGCCAGCCAGCCGGGGAGGGGGTGGCCGTGGGCGCCGGGGGCTCCGGAGCGCGAGGCGGGGGGTCGGAGGTGCGAGGCGCGGCCGGGGAGGTGCGAGGGGGGTCGGAGGTGCGAGGCGCGGCCGGGGAGGTGCGAGGGGGGTCGGAGGTGCGAGGCGGGTCGGAGGTGCGAGGCGCGGCCGGGGAGGTGCGAGGGGTTGGCTGGGACGTGCGAGGGGTGGGCTGGGCCCGGGTGGCCGCGGCCGGCACGTGGCCCACCAGCTCAGCCAGCTCGGCCAACCCGGCCTCGGCCAGCATCTCGCCGGCGTAGCCGTGGACCCGGCGAACCGCTTGACCGAAGTCAACACCAACCGATTCGGCGAGCGGGCGCAGGGCGGCCGCCGCCTCCAGCGCCTCCGGAAGCCAGTCGCGGACCCAGCCCGCGAGCACGGCGCGGTTGTGGTCGCCCTCGGCCAGCAGGAACTGCGACAGCTCGACCGTCCAGGCCCGGGTCCACTCCCACTCCTGGGTGGCCACCCGGGCGAGGACCGGGGTGACTGTGTCGCCGCTGGCCGAGGCGGCGCGGATCTCCAGCTCGCGGCGGATCAGCGTGGCCACGGTCGGCTCGAAGCAGAGGTTGGCGGCGAACAGCACCTCGGCCCAGTCCGGCGTGGCGGCCAACCGCTCCAGGTAGCCCCGGGCGGGCTGCCAGGCCGGGTCGCCCAGAAACGACTCCCGGGCGGCGGCGATCGGGAGCTCCTGCTCGAGGTGGGGCTCGAGGTCCATGGCGTAGAGGACGATCGCCTGCGCCGAGCGCTGCTTCATCGCCGCCTGCAGGCACATGCAGGTGGCCACCGAGTCCGACAGCGCGTCGCGCGCGGCGGTGGCCAGCGCGAACCACAGGCCGTGCTCGATGAACGCCGGGACCTGCAGGCCAGAGCGCAAGAACTCCACCCAGGCCGGCGCGAAGTCGTCGATCAGACCCTGCTCGGCGGCCGAGCGCAGCGCCGAGTCGATCTGCTGCTCGACCGCGGTTCCGGCCTGGTAGAAGGTCCGCTCCCAGTTCTCGCCGGGGTCACGGAAGGCAAACCAGTCCCGGGCGTGCAGTGCCGTCGAGGCGTCGTTCCAGGTGCCGCGTCCGTCCTCGAAGCTGACCGGCCAGCCGCGGCGCAGGTGGCGGTGGATCGAGGGCTGGGTGTCGATCGTGACGTCCTCGTAGAGGGAGGCGCGGCGGGCCCGCGGCGAGAACCATTGGAAATCCCGCTCCGAGACGGGGGAACCCGGGGGCAGGGTCGGCTCGGCCGCGGCGTCGGCCGAGGTGGTGAAGCGGTCCTGGAAGATCCGCCCGGCCTCGACGCCGTGCTCGGCCAGCATCTGCTCGGCGGCCTCGAGCATCGGCGGCGGGCCACACATGTAGACGTCGGGATCGGACAGTGAGCCGTCCCGCAAGAACTCGTCGACCGCCTCGTGCACGAACCGCCCGGTCACCGGGGCAAAGACGAAATCCGACAGCCGCTCGCCCAGCCTGGCGATCTCCTCGAGCCCGAACAGGTCGCGCTCCTCGCGCGCGCCGTAGAAGAAGCGCACCGGCCGCCGGCACCCCTCGCCGGCCAGTTGGCGCAGCACCGACAGCACCGGGGCCATCCCGGAGCCGCCGGCGATCATCAGGATCGGCCGCTCCGAGCGCCGCAGGTGAAACGCCCCGTAGGGGCCGGTGAGCGACAGCTCGGAGCCCGCGACGATCCGCTCGCCGAGCATCCCGGACAGCCGGCCGCCGGGGTAGCGCTTGATCATCAGCTCGATCCGGCCCTCGCCGGGAAGGTTGGCGATCGAGAACGAGCGCTTGGCGCCGTCCGCGCCGGGGACGTGGATGTCGACGTACTGCCCGGGGACGAACGGCAGGTCCTCGACCTCCACGGTCATGCCGACGATGTCGTGGGTCAGGTCGCGGATCTCGGTCACGGTGCCCACGCCGTTGCGGATCGCGTTCTCGAGGCGGTAGTTGTCAGGGTCGTAGTGCAGCAGCTCCACGACCAGGTCACCGTCGGGCACCGCGCGACACATCAGCGCGTAGCCGTTGGCGCGCTCGGTGTCCGACAGCGCGAAGCTGGAGTAACGCTTGAGGTCGACCTCGCCCTCGAGCAGGTAGCACTTGCAGGCCGAGCACTGGCCCTCGCGGCAGCCGTGGGCGAGGTTGTAGCCCTGGCGAAACGCCGCGTCCAGCACCGTCTCCGCGGCGCCGCACTCGATCTCCTCACCGAGCGGCTCGAAGCGGACCCGCGGACTCACAACACCGTGTTGGCGAACTCCAGCGGCACCGCGCCATCGGACGTCGGCATACCGCTCCAATCGCCGCTGGGCAGCCCCAGCTCCCGGGCGGCGCGGATGTTGGGGCTCTCCAGCTTGAGGTTGTGGGCGCGGATGTCCGACAGCGTCCACCGGTTCTCGGTGCCCAGGTGGGGCTGACCGATCAGGGTCTCGCCGTCGGAGCGGACGAAGCCCAGGTCGCGGACGACCTCCGAGGCCTCCCAGCCGTGGTAGCGGTCGAGGTAGTTGCGATCGCCGGTGTAGCGGCCGGGGTTTGACTCGTCGAGCCACTGGCACTCGCGCGAGCAGTAGAACCGGGTGCGGGCTTGATCGGACCCGACGACCCGGTGGCGCCGGTCGGTCTCGCTGACGCAGGAGCCCTGGCAGGTCCAGCAGAACGGCGGCGCCATGTTGATGAAGTCAAGCGGCAGGAAGCCCGCGCTGGGGTCGGTGCCGTGGCGAAACGCCTCCCAGAACGCACCGTACTCCCGGTACCACCCCGGGTAGCGGTTCTCGAACCATTCGAAGTCGCGCTCGTCGAGCGGATCGAAGCGCCAGAACGACAGCGGCCAGCCGGCGAAGGCCAGGATCGCATGGCGGTGGTGGATCCCGTTGACGATCCGCTCGCGGGCGCGCTCGAACATGTCAGGCGGGATGTCGAGACCGAGCTTGCCGAGCTTCATGATGTACGCGCGGTGCCAGTCGTCGCGGACCCAGCGGTCCCACTTGTCCAAGAACGACTCGGGGTCCGAGCGGTCACGCGAGAAGTACTCGATCACGACCGCGGAGAAGATGTCGATGAAGGCGTGGTTGATCCAGAAGGCCTGCTGCAGGTCGCGCTCGATCAGCGGCGCGTTGTGGTCGTCCTGGAGCACGGTCAGCAGCGTCGCGTAGCCGTTTGAGATGTGGCGGGCCTCGTCTGACTGGACCGACAAATAGGTGGTGGGGAGGGTGAAGTCGCCGTTGCGGGCGGCGACGTCCGGGGTGGCCACGAAGACCACGTTGGTGAACGCGGTCTCGGCCACCACCTGCAGCGTGAACGCGCACTGGATCGGGTCGCCGACGATGAAGTGCGAGAGCATGTTGAGTCCCGGGTTGGTCAGCACCGAGCCTGAGAACGCCTTCGGCCCCAGATGCCAGCCGGCCGGGTCCGGGACGTTCTTGGCATACCAGCGGGCCAGCGACATCTGCATCCCGGTGTGGCGGATCTCGTCGACGAACTGGACGTGATAGCCGTTGCGCAGCTCGTTGTTGGGGACCGCGCTCATCAGCATCGACATGCAGCGGCCGGCCGCGACCTCGGCGTAGTTGGTGATCACGATGAACGGCTTGAGGATCTCCAGCCAGCGCTCATTGGCCTTGCCGGTCATCCCGGCCCGGACGGCGGCGTCGTGGCCGCCGTAGACGCGCTCGTCCTTCTCGAGCTCCATCGGCAGGTACTCGCGCATGATGTGGCGCATCGGATCCTTGGCCTTGTGCGGGAACCGGTAGCGCGTCGGATAGCGGACGGCCGGCTGGTGGTAGTCGGGCTCCCAGCCGAGCTGGGCGATCCGCTCGTGCGTCTGGGTGATGCTGCGGCGGCGGGCGGTGGAGCTCATCGTCTCCGGGCACACAGTACGCCTAACCGGAGTGTCGATCCTCCGCTTCTGGCAACGACTTTCAAGAACTACGTTGTCACAATGTGACAATGGCGACGGAGCCGTGGCAGAGCGAGCCGCTGCCCCCGGGGACGGTGGACGCGGTCCGCTCCGAGGTCGGCTCGCTGGTCGACAACATCGTGGCCGCGGTGCGCGCCGGCAGCCCGGTCTACGGCGAGGTGCTGGCGGCGCCCGAGGGGATGGCGATCCGACTCGGGATCGAGCAGGCGGCGCGGGCGTTCCTGGAGGCGGTGGAGCACGGCCGGCGGCCGGCCGGGGAGACGGACGAGCTGTGGCGGCAGCTCGGCGAGGCGGAGTTCCAGGCCGGGCGCAGCCTCGACGATCTGCGGGCCGCGTTCCGGACCGGGATCCGGGCCGCCTGGCGGGGCGCCGCCGATCTGGCGTTGCGCGCCGGCGTCTCGGCGCCGATCGCGATCGCGCTGGCCGAGGCAATCTTCGTCTACGGCGACGAGCTCGCCAGCGACGTGGTGGAGGGCTATCTGCGGATGCAGTCAGACGAGGCGGGCGAGCGCGAGCGCCGCCGCCGCCGGCTGGCCGCACTGCTGCTCGATCCAGCCGGGGCCGACCCCGAAGTGGTGCAGCGCGCCGGCGAGCTGGCCCGCTGGCCGGTGCCGCGGACGTTGGCGGTGCTGGCGCTGGCCTCCGACTCACCGATCGCGGCGACCCGCAAACTCGACTTCGACGTACTGGCCGGCGCCGACGCCGACGGCGCGTGGCTGGTGCTGGCCGACCCCGACGGCCCGGGCCGCGGGGCCGCGCTGGAGCGGGCGATCGAAGGCGAGCCGGCGGCGCTGGGGCCAGCGGTGGCGCCGGTCGAAGCGCACCGCTCGCTGCGCTGGGCGCGGCTCACCCTGGAGCTGGCCGAGAGCGGCGCGCTGCCCAACCGCGGCCTGGTGCGAGTCAAAGACCACCTGGGGACGGTGATCCTGCTCCAGGATCCCGAGATGGCGCGGGCGCTGGCCGAGGACCGGCTGCGCGCGCTGAGTCAGCTGCCCCGGGTCGAGCGCGAGCGGCTGGTGCAGACGCTGGCGGCCTGGCTGGCCCACCAGCGTCAGACGCCGCGGATCGCGCAGGAGCTGCACGTCCATCCCCAGACCGTCCGGTACCGGATCGCCAAGCTGCGCGAACTGCTCGGCGAGGCGCTGGACACGCCGGCCGGCCGCTTCGAGCTCGAGCTCGCGCTGCGGGCCGACCGAGCCCTCAGCGATCCGCCGAGGACGGGAGCTGGCTGAGAAACCACCGCGCGTGGTTCACCAGGCGGTCGATCGAGAACTCGGCCGGGTCGGTGAGGATCAGGCGCGCGTACTCATCGGCGATCGCCGACAGCGTCCTCGCCGTCACCTCCGGATCCGGGGCCTGGCGGCCGGGGGTCAGCCCCGGTGCCACCGCGCGGGTCAGGCGCTCCAGAACGCCGGTCCGGCCGCGCACGATGCTGCGGCGCAGGATCTCGGGGGCGCCCTCCGGCGGCATCAGCACCAGCCGCCAGGTGTGGGGATGCTCGGCCACCGCAACGAGATACGTGCGCAGGCTCTCCAGCAGGAGCTCGGCGGGGTCGCCGGCGGCCAGGTCGGCCAGTCCCGGCTGCGACACCTGCGCCAGGGCCTGGTCCATCTCGCGGGCCACCAGAGCCTTCAACAGCCCGGGCAGGTCGCCGAAGTGCTCGTAGATGATCGGCCGCGAGATCCCGGCGGCGCGAGCCACCGACTGGATCGAGACCGCCCCGAAGCCGTGCTCGGACACCATCTCCGCGGTCACATCGAGCAGCTGCTCGCGTCGCTGCGGGGCTGACATACGCGGCGAACCGCGACTCGACTCCTCTAGCACGCTATAGGATGTTACGCCGTTGGGTTACAGTGCTGTAACCTACACCCGTGTAACGTGAGCACGGGGGACATGGAGGTCGGGGAGGGAATGGAGCTTGAGCCCCAGCGCGTGAGGACGGCGACCGTGGACGCACGGTTGCGGTCCGATCTGCCTTCGCACCTTCATCCGCTCTCGTCTGCCGATCACACGATCCCGATGCTCGCCGGCAAGGGACTCAGGGACACAAATTTCACCGATCCCCCCGAGGTTCTCAGAGACTTTGCCAGCCGCATCACGTAGTGAAAGCGCGCGGGTCAGCCACCTCGCACTGGAAGCGACGAAGTAGATGAGCCCGCGCGACAGCAATCGAGAGCCCCTGCCGCCGACCGCGGTGGTCCGCAGCGACGGCGGCGGCGGGTTCAGCGCGGTGGGGCGCGCGGCCGCTGCCGGAGCGCTGATCCTGGCGGTGGTGGTCATCGCGCTGGTCGTCCTGGGCAACCAGCCGAGCTACACGCTGCGCGCGGTGTTCCAGAACGCGAGCGGTCTGGTGACCGGAAACCTGGTGCTGATCGGACCCGCCCAGGTCGGCACCGTCAACTCGATCGGGCTGACCCGCAACGGCTCCGCCGAGGTGACGATGTCGCTGCAATCCGACGCGGCGCCGGTTCATCAGGGCACGGTGGCCCGGATCTACGAGGACTCGCTGTCGGGGATCGCCAGCAAGTACGTCGTGCTCGAGCCGGGATCCAAGAGCGCGCCGGCGATCGCCGACGACGGCGTGATCGACGAGAACCACACCTACGCCGACGTCAACCTCGACCAGGTCTTCGACACGCTCGATCCCCTGACCCGCAAGGGGCTCCAGAACGTGGTCCGGGGCGAGGCGGCGTCGCTGCAGGGCAAGGGTACCGAGGCCAACCAGGCGCTGCGGTATCTGGCCCCCGGGCTGCAGAGCACCAGCCAGGTCACGGCCGAGCTGACCCGCGATCAGCCGGAGTTCGACCAGCTGATCGCCGACGGCGCCCAGACGATGCAGGCGCTGGCGTCAAAGAGCCAGCAGCTCACGCAGCTGATCTCCGACACCAGCACGGCGACGGGCGCGATCGCCCGCCAGAGTCAGGCGCTCGAGGATGCGCTCACCCTGCTGCCGGGGACGCTGACGCGGGCGACGACAACCTTCGCGGGGTTGCGCACGACGCTCGACGCGCTGGCTCCGCTCGTCGCGGCCTCGAAGCCGGCGGTCCGCCAGCTGCCGCAGTTCGCCACACGGCTGGGGACCCTGGTCGACATCTCGATCCCCACCGTGGCCCAGCTGAACCGGCTGATCCACAACCCGGCAGGCCCCGGCGACCTCACCCAGCTCGCGCTCGAGGCGCCCGGCGTGGCCCGGATCGCCGGGGCGGCGTTTCCGCAGCTGATCAAGGAGATGGACGACTCCCAGGCCCAGCTCGACTACCTGCGCAACTACACCCCGGACGTGGTGGGCGCGCTGACCAACCTCGGCCAGATCGGCGCCACCTACGACGCCAATGGCCACTACACGCGCACCCAGCCGGCCCTGTTCCCATTCGCCCTGAACGGAGCCAATCAGCTGACCACGCAGTTCCCATCGCAGCGCTACCAGGGCCTGCACTCGGTGCGCACCCGCTGTCCGGGCAGCGCGACCCAGCCCTCTCCGGACGGCTCGGCTCCGCAGCCGGTCCCCGGCTGCTCGACCAGCTCGGTTCCGCCCGGTCCATGAGGCGCGTAGCCGCCATCGCCGTCGTGCTGATCGCCGCCGGCGCCTTCCTGACCGTCACCACCGCGGCGACCAAGCACAAGCGGCCGGCGTATCTCGTCCGGGCGATCTTCGACGACGCATCGTTCGCCGTGGCCGGCGAGGACGTCCGGGTCGCCGGCGCCAACGTCGGCTCCATCCAGTCGCTCGGGGTCACCGATCGCAAGCGGGCGGCGGTGACCGTGGCGATCGACGACCTGCGGTTCGCCCCCTTCCACGCCAATGCCACCTGCGCGATCCGTCCTCAGTCGCTGATCGGCGAGCAGTACGTCGACTGCAGCCCCGGCACCGCCAGCGCTCCGCAGCTGCCGAAGATCACCCAGGGGCCCGGGACGGGCAGCCACCTGCTGCCGGTCGCTCAGACCAGCTCGCCGATCGAGTCCGACATCGTCCAGAACATCTCGACCCAGCCGGTCAGACAGTCGCTGGCGGTGATCATCGACGAGTTCGGAACCGGCCTGGCCGCGCGCGGCTCGGATCTCAACGCGGTCATCCATCGCGCCAACCCGGCCCTCGGGGACACCGACCGGGTGCTCAAGATCCTGGCCCGCCAGAACCACACGCTGGCCCAGCTGGCCACCGACTCCGACACCGTGCTCAGCCCGCTGGCCCGCGAGCGCCACCAGCTGTCCGGCTTCGTCGCCAACGCCAACACGACCTCGGTGGCCAGCGCCCAGCGGGCCGCCGACATCTCACGCACGTTCGCCGAGTTCCCGTCGTTCCTGCGCCAGCTTCGCCCGCTGATGGCCGACCTGGGCTCGCTCACCGACCAGGGGACTCCGCTGATGACCAGTCTGGGACAGAGCGCGTCGGCGGTCGGCCGGCAGTTCGCCAACCTGACCCCGTTCGCCGCCAAAGCGCGCACGGCGCTGATCGACCTCGGGGCATCGGCGCAGAAGTCCCAGCCGGCCCTGGTGGCCACGCTGCCGCTTGCTCAGCGGCTGGGCAGGCTGGGGTCCGCCGCCGTCCCCACCGCGGCGCTGCTCGACCGGCTCACCGCCAGCATCGAGAAGACCGGCGGGATCGAGCAGCTGATGAAGCTCCTGTTCGCGGGGGCCGTGGGCGGCAACGGCTTCAACAGCCTCAGCCACTACATCCGCGCCGAGCCGTTGGTCTCCGACTGCACCGACTACGTGACCCGTCCGCAGCTTGGCTGCTCGGCCAACTTCCAGCACGGCAGCGCGGCGGCGGCCCAGGCCACGGCGGCCGGCAGCTCGAGCGCGTCGGGCGGCGGGTCCGCTACGGGCGGTTCAAGCCCGGGGGCGGGCGCCGCCGGTCAAGCCGGCGACGAGGTAGTCACCCAGGCCGTGCACAAGGCGCAGCCGACCGCGCGGCGGGCAACCGCGCTGAAGGGCCTGGTCGGCTACCTGGTGGGGGGCGGGCGATGACCCCACGGCGGCGCGAGCAGAGCCTGGCCGGCAACCCGATCCTGATCGGAGCGCTCACGGTCCTGGTGACGATCGTCGCCGTCACGCTGGCCTACAACGCCACCGCCGGGCTTCCCTTCGTGCCCACCTACTCGCTACACGTCCAGGCCACCAACGCCAGCGAGCTGCAGAAAGGCGACCAGGCCAGCATCGGCGGAGCGCTGGTGGGCACCGTCTCCAGCGTGAGCGCCACGCGCGATGCGTCGGGGCGCCCGATCGCGCTGCTGAACCTGAAGCTGTACGAGAGTGTCAAGCCGCTCGCCGTCGACACCAGGTTCACCGTCCGGCTGAAGGGGAGCATCGGGCTCAAGTACCTGCAGATCACGCCTGGCCACTCCAGGCAGGGGTTCCCCAACGGGGCCACGGTGCCGATCAGCCAGTCGGGGTCCGAGGTCGATTTCGATCAGGTGCTGTCGATGTTCAACCCCCCGACGCGGATCGGTGTGCAGCGCTCGACGATCGGCTTCGGCGAGGCGCTGGCCGGGCGGGGCAGCGACATCAACAATGCGATCGGTGCCTTCGTCCCGCTGCTGCGCGACCTCGGCCCGGTGGCGCGCAACCTGGCCTCCCCGCGCTCCGATCTGGCCGGCTTCTTCCGCGGCCTGGAGAGCTACAACTCGGCGCTGGTGCCGGTGGCCGAGACCCAGGCCACCCTCTTTCGCAACCTCAACACGACCTTCCGCGCGCTGGCCGGGATCGCCGTTCCCTCTCTGCAGCAGACGATCTCCGACACCCCGCCGAGCTTCGAGGCCACGATCAACGGAAGCCCGGTGATCCGCCCGTTCCTGATCGACGCCACGGCGCTGTTCAAGGACCTGCGGCCCGGGGCGGCCACGCTGCCGCAGAGCGCGCCGGTACTGGCCGACGCGTTCGCGGTCGGAACGCGAACCCTTCCCGGGACCGCCGCGCTGGATCAGCGCACGGTCGCCCTGGCTCGCAAGCTCGAGAGCTACGGCGCCACGCCGGCGGTCCAGCAGGGTCTCGATCGCCTGACGCTCACCGTCTCGCGCCTGCAGCCGCCGCTGGCCTTCCTGACCCCGGTCCAGGCCTCGTGCAACTACGTGACCCTGTTCTTGCGCAACACCGCGAGCGTGCTCGGCGACCGCGTCAAGCAGGGTGGCCTGCTGCGCTTCGTTCAGGTGGCGATCGCCAACGCCCCGGGCGCCGAGTCGGGGCCGTCGTCTCGTCCCTACACCGGGCCGGCCGGAAGCGAGATCGGCCCCCTGCACTCCAACCCGTATCCGAACACCGACTCGCCCGGTCAGCCGGCGGAATGCGCGGCCGGCAACGAGCCCTACTCCCGCAGCGGCCCCGTGATCGGCAACCCGCCCGGGAACCTGGGGTTGGCCACCGAGCAGACCAAGCAGCCGGTTCAGGCAAAGGCCGGGGGCTGATGAGGCGCCACCGCTCCCGAGTGTCCAACCTCACCGCCGGCGTGATCGGCGCGGTGCTGGTCGGCGCCGTGTGCTGGCTGGTGTTCGGCCTCCCGACGCCCTTCGGCTCCTCTCCGTACGTCCTCAAGGCCACGTTCACCGCTCAGACCCAGCTTCACCTCGCCTCACCGGTGCGGATCGCCGGAGTCAACGTGGGCACCGTGACCTCGGTGAAGCACGTCGCGGGTTCGGGCAACGCGGCGGTGGTCACGATGACGGTCGATCGCAGCGCACTGCCGATCCACTCAAACGCCACCATCAACGTGCGCCCGCGCCTGTTTCTGGAAGGCAACTACTACGTCGACCTGCGGCCAGGCACCCCGTCCGCCCCGACGCTGGGGTCAGGAGGGATGCTGCCGGCCGCCAACACCACCGGTCCGGTCCAGCTCGATCGCGTCCTCGCCGCGCTGCGATCGAACACCCGCGCCAACCTCCAGACGCTGCTGCAGGGGTTCGGCTCGGCGCTCAACGGGCAGCCCACCGCGACGCAGGACGCCTCCCAGGACCCGACCCAAAGGGGGCTGACCGCCGGCCAGTCGCTCAACCAGTCGCTGAACTACGCGGCCGGCGCCTTCAAGGCCTCGACGATCGTCAATGCCGCGCTGCTCGGTCAGCAGCCCCATGATCTGTCCGGGGTGGTGTCGGGCGGCGCGCACGTCTTCGGTGCCCTCTCCTCCCAGTCGGGCCATCTCGCCCATCTGGTGGGATCGTTCGATGACACCATGGCTGCCCTGGCCGCTCGCCAGGACGACCTCAGCCAGACGATCGCGCTGCTGCCGCCGTTCCTGCGAAGCGCCGACAGTGCGCTCGGCCCGATCCAGGCCTCGTTCGGTCCGACCCGGACCTTCGCCCGCGAGCTGACCCCCAGCATCAGGCAGCTGGCGCCGACGATCACGGCCGGGCTGCCGTGGCTGGCCCAGTCCACGGCGCTCTTCTCAGACCAGGAGCTCGGTGCCCTGCTGCCCCCGCTCAGCACCGCCGTGGATGAGACCGCGGCCAGCCTGAAGTCGACCAAGGCGCTGCTTCAGGCCTCGGGCTCGCTGGCCCGGTGCCTCACCCACACGGTCATCCCGACCGGCAACCAGCGCATCCAGGACCCGCCGTTGACCACCGGGCTGCGGGACTATCAGGAGCTGTTTCAGTCGGCGGTGGGTCTGGCCGGCATCGCCCAGAACTTCGACGGCAACGGCCGCTACGTGCGGTCCTCCACGGGCGGTGGATCGGACCGCGTCCAGACCGGTCCGATCGGCGCGCAGGGGCCGCTGTTCGGAAACGCGGTGCTGCCGTCGCTGGGCACGCGGCCCGCCTCGCCCGGCAAGGCGCCGCCGATCCGGGAAGACGTCTCGTGCTTCAAGAACGCGCCGCCGGATCTGAACTCGGTGTCCACCGGAGGCGGTCCGTGAAACGGGCCATCGCCACCCACCGCGTCGACCTGGGCGCGATCGTCTTCCTGGTGCTGGCCGCGATCGCGGTCAGCGTCTACATCCTCGAGCACCAGCCGGCGTTTCAGTTCGGCCAGAGTTACTACACCGTCAAGGCCCAGTTCGCCACCGCGGCGGCGGTGACCGGCGGGCAGGGACAGGCGGTGACGATCGCCGGGGTGCAGGTTGGCCAGGTGGGCGGGGTCTCGGTCCAGGATGGACGGGCGGTGGTGACGATGAACCTCTACAAGCAGTACGCCCCCATCTACCGCAACGCCACCGTCCTGCTGCGGCCCCGCACCCCGCTCAAGGACATGTACCTGTCGCTGGATCCAGGCAGCAAGAGCGCCGGCGCGGTTCCCGCCGGGGGGACGCTGGGGCCCGCCAACACCACGCCCGACGTCGATTTGTCGGAGATCCTGTCCTCGCTCGACGCCGACACGCGCAACTACCTGATCCTGCTGCTGTCCGGAGGGGCCCAGGCGTTTCACGATCCCGGGGCCACCAAGACCGCGCCGAGCGCCGACGCGGTGTCCGACCTGCGCGGCACATTCAAGCGCTTTGAGCCGCTCAATCGCGACACTCGCACGTTTGCCAGCCTGCTGGCCACGCGGCGGCGCAACATCCGCCGCTCGATCCACAACCTGAACCTCGTGGTGGGCGCGCTGGGTGGCGTCGACACCCAGCTCGCCTCGCTGGTCAGCTCGTCGGACACCAACTTCTCGGCGATCGCCGCCGAGGACAATCAGTTGGAGTCGACGCTCTCGCTGTTCCCGGGGACGCTGCAGCAGACCACGGAGACGCTCAACAAGGTCAGGGCATTCTCGAGCGCCAGCGCCACCACCTTGACCGAGCTGCAGCCCTTCGCTCGGAACCTGGGACCGGCGCTGAAGGCCTCGCGGCCCCTGTTCCGGGACACCACCCCGGTGATCGCCAACCAGCTGCGTCCGTTCTCGGTCGCCGTGCAGCCGCTGGCGCGGACGCTGGCTCCGGCCGCCACCAGCCTCGCCAAGGCGACGCCGCCGCTGGTGCGGTCGATCGGGGTCCTCAACACCCTCTTCAACACGCTCGCCTACCAACCGCCGGCCGGACAGAAGAGCTACCTGTACTGGGGGTCCTGGCTGTCGCACATCGCCAACAGCCTGACCAGTGCCCAGGACGCCAACGGGCAGCTGCTGCAGGGGATCTTCACGGGCACCTGCGCCCAGCTGAACTACTTCGAGGGGACGTTGGGGCCGAGCAACGCGGCCCTGGGGGTCATCATCGACCTGCTCAACCCGCCGCCCGCGGCGCAGCTTCCCGGGGTCACCCCGATCCCCGGTACCAGCGCCGTCAACTGCCCCATCCACTGATGCAAACCACCAGACCAAACGCCGCCAAGCTGCTCACGATGGTCGCCTTCGCGGGATCGTGCGTGGGGCTGCTGCTGTACCTGTGGATCTCGTTCGGGGGCACCGTGCCGCTGGCCGCCCAGGGGTATCGCTTCAGCGTCGAGTTCGATCAGGCCGTGGAGCTGGGAGCCCAGGCCCAGGTGAGCATCTCCGGCGTCACCGTGGGGCGGGTCGTCAGCGTCGGCCCGGACCGCCGTACCTCTCTGACCAGGGCGGTGATCGAGATCAAGCCTCAATACGCTCCGCGGCCGGCCAACACAAGGGCCATCCTGCGCACCAAGACGCTGCTGGGCGAGACCTACGTCGAGCTGTCGCCGGGCAATCCCGATGGCCCCAAGCTCCCCGACGGTGGAATGCTCCCGCACGCCCAGGTGGCCCCGACGGTGGCCCTGGACCAGATCTTCTCGACCTTTGACCCCACCACCCGGCGGGCGTTTGAGACCTGGATGCAGCAGTCGGGGATCGCGCTCACCGATCGCGGCGAGCAGTTCAACGCCGCGTTCGCCGACCTGTATCCGTTCGCCACCAACGTCGATGCCGTGCTGGCGGTTCTCAACCGCCAGAGCGCCGCCACCAGCGCTCTGCTGCGCGAGGGCGGTCAGGTGTTCGGCGCCCTGTCTCGCTCGCCGGCCGAGCTTCAGTCCTTCGTGCGCAACAACAACGCGCTGTTTGCCTCCACCGCGGCTCGGGACGCTGAGCTCGCCGCAACTTTCCGCGCCTTTCCGGGTTTCCTCACCGAGTCACGCTTGGCCATCAACCGGCTGACGAGCTTCTCCCGGGCCACTCAGCCATTGGTGGACGAGCTCCGGCCGGCGGCCATTGCGCTGAACCCCGTCCTGAAGTCGCTGGTCACATTCGCTCCGGAGCTGCGAGACCTGCTGGTGAATATCGGCCCCCTAACCGCGGCCTCCAAAGCCGGGTTCCCGGCCTTCGAGCGCTTTCTCGACGAAAGCGTGCCCTGGCTGACGCGCCTGAAGCCGTACCTGGGTGGGGTGGTGCCCGTCCTGGACTACCTCAACGACTACCGCCGCGAGATCGCGGCCTTCTTCGGCAACGCCACGGCGGTCAGTCAGGGCACCCTGGCGGCAAGCTCGGGGAACGGCCTCCTGCACTACCTCAACGTCGCGGCCCCGATCAATCCCGAGCTGCTGACCCCGAGCCAGACCCGACCGGAGACCAACCGCAGCAACCCCTATCTGCAACCCGGGGGCTTCGCTCAACTCGTCAAGGGGCTTCCGGTGTTCGGGACCTACCTGTGCACCAAGCATCCACTCCCGGGGTTGGCGCCGTCGCTGTCCAGCGCGACCACGACGGTCGCCGGGACCGTGCTGACACTGGCGCAGCTGGTCCAGAAGTACTACTACACTGCCGACCCCTCGGGTCCGCCGTGCAGGGGGCAAACCTCGTTGGGCACGCAGACCACTGGACAACTTCAGTCCTTCCCTCATCTACAAGCGCTTCCGTGAGGTCTGACCCAGATCGAAATGGGCGACCTCACACTCACCAACCAATGACCCCACAAGGAGGAGTCACTTGCGAAAAGTAATCATGGCCACCATGGTGAGCCTGCTCGCCCTGGCGGCAATCGCGACCGCAGCCGGTACCCAGGCGGACACCGGCAGCGTCAACTTCAACTCAACGAAGGCGGGCACTTCCAAGAAGCCGCACGCCATCAACTACAAGCTGTTGATCGACACCACGGCCACCGGCAGCACGCTGCCCCAGGTCACGCGTGAGGTCAAGACCAAGATCTACGGCATGAAGGTCGACGGCAAGCATTTCCCCACCTGCAGTCTCAGCAAGATCCTGGCGAACAAGAACGACAATGTTTGTCCCAAGAAGGCACAGGTCGCCGGGGGCGCCATCGTGGCCACGCTGAACGGGTCTGGTACCCCCGCGCCCTGCCAGCCATTCCTCGACGTCTGGAACAGCGGTCAGGGCAAGCTGACCTACTTCTTCCGCATCGGCGGGACTCATCAGTGCAACGGGCTGCAGACGGGTAACACGCCTCCGTACGCGGGGACGTACAAGATGCAGGGTGGCTACTACATATCCGACGTCAAGGTCCCGGACCAGATCAACTATCCGGTGGCCATGCAAACCGGGCTGCTCTACCACGAGCATCTGAACTTCACCTCGCAGACAAGGACGGTGAAGGGCAAGAAGTACATCTCACAGGCAGTCACCGGATGCAAGCACGGCAAGCGGCCGTGGACTCTGACGGTTTTGACCGCCCCGATGTCCCAGGGGAAGCACGGACCGTCACAGGTTTCGACGGTCTCGGGCAAGCCCTCCTGCTCGAAGTAGTCAGTTACCGCACCGCGCGGGGGGTGTCACCCTCCGCGCAGTGCCCGGCCGATTGAGAATCAAGGGAGGACGATGTACGACCCGGTGCTGTTCCGCGACCGCCCTCGCCCGGTCCAGATCATCTCCGGAGGGGTGATCCCGGCGGCGATCGGGGCGCTGCAGGGGGTTCTGATCGGCGCCTCCGCCGCGGCCTACTGGGTGGTCGCCGTGCTGGCCGCGGTGGGTGCGTTCGTGGCCGGCTTCGAGCATCGCGACGGCTGGGGCGGGGCCGATCGCGGCTTCTTCGGCGGCCTGTTCTACGGCGTCGCGCTGCTGCTGGTGCACGGGCTGGTGGGGACCGACGCGCTGGTGTCGCTGGGCAGCTTCCCGCCGCTGCTGGCGGTGCTGACCGCGATCATCGGCATGCTGCTGTCGGCCGGGGGCGGCCGCCTGGCCCGGGCGCAGCGCGAGCGCGCCGGCGTGTTCCTCGGCGACGACGAGACGACGTGATCGCCCCCCGGCTCATTACTGGTGGCCGGCGACCGCGTGCGGCACGTACAGCTCCTCCAGGCGCTCGATCTCCTCGCCACTGAGCGAGAGCTGCTCGGCTGACAGCGCGTCCTCGAGGTGCTCGAGCTTGGTGGCGCCGACGATCGGAGCGGTCACGCCGGGCTTGGCCATCAGCCAGGCGAGCGCCACCTGGGCAGTCCGAACGCCGCGCGCCTGCGCCACCTCGGTGGCCCGCTCCACCACGTCGAAGTCGACCTCGGGCTTGTACAGCATGTCGCCGAACGCGTCGGTCTGGGCGCGCTTGGTCAGCTTCTCGCCCGATCGTGTTCGGTTGCCGGTCAGCATCCCGCGGGCCAGCGGGCTCCACGGGATCACGCCGACTCCCTGGTCGAGGCACTGCGGGATCATCTCCCGCTCCTCCTCGCGGTAGACCAGGTTGTAGTGGTTCTGCATCGACACGAACCGCGTCGGCGCCACCGCCTGGGCCTTGGCGAACTGCCAGGCGAACATGCTGCTGGCCCCCATGTAGCGCGCCTTTCCGGCCTTGACCACGTCGTGCAGCGCGGCCATGGTCTCCTCGATCGGCGTCCGGGGATCCCAGCGGTGGATCTGGTAGAGGTCGACGTAGTCGAGCTCGAGGCGCCGCAGCGATGCGTCGATCGACGCCATGATGTGCTTGCGGGAAAGGCCCTGGCCGTTCTCGCCCGGCATCGTGCGGCCGTGGACCTTGGTGGCGACCACGTACTCCTCGCGCATCCCGAACAGCTTGCGCAGCAGCCGTCCGGTGAGGATCTCGCTCTGGCCGCCGTTGTAGACGTCGGCAGTGTCGTAGAAGTTGATCCCGCCGTCGACGGCGCGCCGCAGGATCGGCTCGGCCCCGGCTTCGTCGAGGGTCCACTCGCGGCTCTCGTGCTTGCCGTAGCTCATCATTCCCAGGCACACGCGCGAGACGCGCAGGCCGGTGGCGCCGAGGTTCACATAATCCATCCGCTGTGGCCTTCCTGATCGGGTTTCGGGGCTGCGCTCGAGCCTAGGCACCGTCGGCGGAGTCGACCGAGAGGGTTTCCAACTCCTCGGTGTCCAGCGGCAGGCAGACCGAGCAGAAATCCTCGCCGAACGGCGTCAGCTTGATGCTGCGCTGGATCGTCTTGGCGCGGGTGGCGTTCTTGATCGCGTTCATGACCTCCGGTTGGGCCTCGAGCACCTGGTAGGAGATCGGGTTCTCGATCGGCTCGCGTGAGAACCAGATCAGGCCGAGCCGCTCGAGGTTGTTGAGGTAGGCCGGGACGCGGTCTCGGTAGCGGCATCCCGCCTGGGCGCCGATCATGTTCAGGCCGGGCTCGATCAGGTCGCTGGCCACGCCGAGCAGGTTGGTGGCGCGCACGTCGACCGACGGCTGGGCGCCGTCGCTGGCCAGCAGCCTGAGGATCCGCGCTTCGTCGGGGGCGAGCTCGGTCAGGATCCGGGCGTACGCGGGGTGGGCGTGGTCGGGAGCGTCGACCCGGGCGGCGGCGCGCAGCAGCAGCGCTCCCTGGACACGCAATCCCGCATCGTCGGGACCGCTCCCGTTCTGGGAGTAAGCGCCGTCCTCGGGTCCCATCAGCTGACGGACCCGGTCGTCGAGCTCGGTGATCCCAAGCAGGTCGCGCGCGTAGCTGCGCAGCTCGTCGCCGAGCTCGTTGACGACCTCCACCGCCAGGACCGGATCCGCGGCGGCGCGGGCCAGTCGCCCGCCGGTCCTCACCGACGCGCCGGCGCCCCACCGGACCGCCCGCCACCAGATGCCGGCGGCGGTGCGGGCGACGGCCGGTGCGTCCTGTAGCTCGAGTCGCCGTGAGTCGCCGTTGGTCATCCGAAGATCGCCAGGTGGATCAGGCCGCCGGCGAGGCCGAGGACCGCGCCGTGCAGCAACAGCAGCCACTCGTCCTCTTTGGTGGCCGTGCGCAGCAGTTCGGCGAATTCGCTGGGCGCCATTTCTCGGATCCGGTCGGTGATCAGCTTACGCATCGCGGCGCTCTGGGTGCGGCTGAACTCGGGGTCAGTGAGCGGCTCCATCATCCGCTCCACCGGCTCGGTGGCGAACGATTGCCGGATCGACTCGTATTCTCGCGGGCCGATCGCGACCTCGACGGCGAGGCGCGCCCGGCCGGTGGCGCGATCGATCGCCGGCTTCATCGAGTCCTCGATCAGGGCCCGAGTGCGATCGGACTGCGGTCCGTGCAGCAGCTCGTTGCCGAACTCCGACACGGTGAGGATCTCGTCGGCGACGATCCGGGCATAGACCGCGGCGACGTCGTGCTGGCGGCGGATGAACAGCCCGTGGACCGTGAACGGCCCGTACTTCCGGGGCTCGGGAGGCTCGTAGATCATCCACAGCGCCACCCAGTTGGTGACGTAGCCGACCAGCACGCCCAGGATCGGCAGCAGCCACCAGAAGGGGACGAAGTGGGTCAGGAGCGCGACCGGGATCCCGAGGGCGAATCCGAAGAAGAAGCCGAAGTTCTGGATGAACTTGAGCTCGCGCTTGCCCATGTCCAGGAACACGCGGTTGGCCAGCTCGGGATCGAAGCGGTTGATCACCATCAGCTTGACGTCGACGAGCTGGTCCATGTGGTCGCCGATCGCCTCGGTGAGCTCGTGGACGATGTCGGGCAGCTGCTCCTGGACGCGGCGCTGCACCAGCTCCTTGACCTGGGTGGGCAGCTCGTGCCACAGCCGCGGCTGCTCCCGTTCCATCACCCGGTCGACGATCTCGCGGATGTCCCCCTGCGTGGAGGAGACGATCTGCTGGGCGATCTGCTCGGGGTCCAGCTCCTTGAAGAACTCCCGCGGAGTGCCGATCTTGGCGATCCCGCTGTCGACGGCCAGGCTGCCCATCTTGGCCGCCCGGGAGGGGACGATGCCCTGCCAGCCGATCCCGCCCACCATCACCCCCGGGATCTGGCGCACCTTGTAGGGCAAGAGCCGCGACGCCGCCTGCAGCCAGCGGGCTTGGATCCCCTTGAAGTGAACGGGGTAGAAGAGCATCAGCACCCCGGTCCAGTTCGTGACGTAGCCGATCACGCCCGTGACGAACGGGACGGTGATCAGGGCCAGCGTGCTCTTGCTCACGACCGGGCAAAGCTACCCCGTATGGGTGACCTGCCACCCAGCAGGCTGGATTCCGGTCTGGTCCGCCGTCGCTCCCACGGCGGAGAGGTCCCGTAGGCGTGCCCGTCGCTCCCGCGGCGACGAGGTCCCGTAGGCGTGCCCGCCGCTCCCGCGGCGGCGAGGTCCCGTAGGCTTGCCCGCCGATGGCCTACGTCGCCCTGGTCACTGGCGCCTCCAGCGGAATCGGCGAAGCGACCGCGCGCCGGTTGGCGCGCGAGCCTGACATCCACCTCGTGCTGGTGGCCCGCCGCCAGGACCGGCTCGACGCGCTGGCCGCCGAGCTCGGCGGTCCAAGCCGCGCCACGACGATCGCCGTCGACCTGACCGAGGAGGGAGCGCCGGGCCGGGTGCTGGAGGCGCTGCGGCGCGACCACGGGCAGCTGCACATGCTCGTCAACAACGCGGGCGCCGCCTGGCGCGGTGGGTTTGCCGAGACCGGCTGGGCGAACGTGGAGCGCCACATGAAGCTGAACTTCGAGGCGCCCGTGCGGCTGACCGAGGCGCTGCTGGCGCTCATCCGGGAGACCGCCGCCGGGGCGGGCGACCGGCGAGTCTGCATCGTCAACGTCGCGAGCACTGCGGGCCGGGTGTCGCGCCCGCGGTCGGCCGCCTACTCGGCCAGCAAGTTCGCGCTGATCGGCTGGAGTGACGGCCTGTACGCCGAGGAGCTCGAGCACGGCGTCCACGTCGGGCTGGTCCTGCCTGGCTTTGTCAAGACCGAGGGCTTCCCGGCTCGTGAGCTGCTGGCGAGCGCGGCGACGCGGCTCATCGTCTCCACTCCCGACGTCGTCGCCGAGGCGATCGTCGCGGCCGGACTCGGCGGCAAGGCCGAGCGCTACGTTCCGCGGTACTACTGGATCCCGGCCGCGCTGCGGATCCTGGCCCCGGGGCTGCTCCGCCGGGCCGTCGCCGGCGGCGGGCTGGCCACGGCCACCAAAGGCGACGACGATTAGCTTCCTACAGCAGCGTAAATAATAAACTACGGTGCTGTAGTTACGTCACGAGATCAGGAGCGCGCAAACAGATGAACCCAAACGTGCGGCGGGTGGCCGTCCTCGGCGGTCGCCGGATCCCGTTCGCCCGTCAGAACGGTCCCTACGCCAGGGCTTCCAACCAGGACATGCTGACCGCGACGCTCGACTCGGTGGCGGAGAAGTTCGGGCTCGAAGGCGAGGCCGTGGGGGAGGTGGCCGCCGGGGCGGTGCTCAAGCACAGCCGTGACTTCAACCTGGCGCGGGAGTCGGTACTCGGCTCCAAGCTGGCCCCGGAGACTCCGGCCTACGACGTGCAGCAGGCGTGCGGGACCGGGCTCGAGGCGACGGTCCTGGTGGCCAACAAGATCGCGCTCGGTCAGATCGAGTCCGGGATCGCCGGCGGCGTCGACACCACCTCCGACGCCCCGCTGGCGATCAACGAGGATCTGCGCGAGGTGCTGCTGGAGCTGAGCCGGACCAAGTCCAACGCTGCCCGCCTCCGCGCCCTGACCAAGCTGCGCCCGCAGCAGATCGTGCCCGAGATTCCCCGCAACGCCGAGCCCCGCACCGGGCTCTCGATGGGCGAGCATTGCGCGATCATGGCCCGCGACTGGGCGATCGGCCGCCAGGAGCAGGACGAGCTGGCGGTGCGCAGCCACCACCACCTGGCTGCCGCCTACGACACCGGCTGGCTCGACGATCAGGTGATCCCGTTCCTGGGCCTCGAACGCGACCAGAACCTGCGCCCCGACTCCTCGCTCGAGAAGCTGGCCAAGCTCCAGCCGGTGTTCGGCGGCCCCGACGGCACCATGACCGCCGGCAACTCGACCCCGCTCAGCGACGGCGCCTCGGCCGTGCTGCTGGCCAGCGAGGAGTGGGCGGCCGCGCACGACATCCCCGTCCAGGCCTACCTCGTCGAGGCGCAGACCGCCGCCGTCGACCACGTCCACAAGCGTGAGGGACTGCTGATGGCGCCCGCCTACGCGATGCCGAAGATGCTCGAGCGCGCCGGAGCCAAGCTGCAGGACTTCGACTTCTATGAGATCCACGAGGCGTTCGCGGCCCAGGT
>DASXZB010000048.1:0-8542 GCA_036502145.1 Solirubrobacteraceae bacterium
CCGTCGGTGGCGTAGCCCACGGTGCCGTCGTCGAAGTCGACCTCCTGCACCCACAGCGGGCGGCGGGTGGTGATCGAGCGCGCCATCGCCGAGCGGTTGCCGTCCGGGGCGATCACCGCCAGCTCCACCGACGGGAGCCGGACCAGCGCGCGCCGCAGCTCCTGCAGCCCGGCAGCCTCGATCCCATCGTCGTTGGTGAGCAGCACTCGCACCGCAGTGAATGCTATGGCGTACGCCGGGCGAGCCCGGCGTCGCGCTCAGGGTCGCGGCCAGGACGCATAAACGGCGGCCCAAGTGGTGAATCGTTCACCACTCGGGCCGCCGTCGCCCCCAAAATGCGCCTGCGCCCCTAGCTGACGCGGATAGTACGGTTTGATCAAAGATTCCGGTATAGAACATTCGTCCAGATTGCGTTAGAACGAAAAGATTTGGGGAACAGCCCCGCGGCCGTCGTACCCGACGCCCGCCAGATACAAGCCGTGGGACGGCGCGGTGGGCCCCGCTTGCGAGCGCTGGCGCCCCTCCAGGAGCTCCGTGAACGCCTCCAGCGACCGTTTCCCCCCGCCCACCTCGAGCATCGTCCCCACCAGCGCGCGGTTCATGTGGCGCATGAACGCGTCGGCCTCGATCCAGAATTCGAGCAGCTCGCCACCCACCCGGCGCCAGACGGCCGCACGCACGTCGCGTGAAAAGCGGATGTGGTCGGTCTCGGTCGGCGTAAACGCGGTGAAATTGTGGGTCCCCACCAGCGCCGCGGCGCATCGCTCCAGCGCACCCAGATCGACGGCGTAGGGCCAGTGCAGCGCTCGGCCGTGTTCATGGGCGCTGCGGGCGGGGCGGGCCAGCACCCGGTAGCAGTAGGCGCGGCTGGTGGCGTCGCGCCGGGCATCGAACCGGGGGGGCGCCGCGGCCGATTGCACCACCGCCACGTCGTTTGCAAGCAGCGCATTGACCGACTCGATCCGGGCCGGCGCCCCGTCGTAGCTGGCCACCTGGCCCCAGGCGTGGACTCCGGCGTCGGTGCGCCCGGCGACGGTCAGCGCCACCGCTTCGCGGCGCAGCACCACCGCCAGCGCGCGCTCGAGCTCACCCTGGACCGTGCGCAGCCCCTCCTGCCGCGCCCAGCCGGAGAAACCGGTGCCGACGTACTCGATCAGCAGCCGCGTCGTGGGTTCAGCCAAGGAGCGAGTGACCACACCAGGCGCCCGAGGGGGACGTGATGCAAGTTAGGTGGGCCTACCGGAACCAACTTGCCTCACGTCAGTTCCAGGCCAAGCCTCACACCAGTTCGAGCAGCACCATCTCGGTCGAGTCAGACCGCCGTGGCCCCAGCTTCAGGATCCGGGTGTAGCCGCCCGAACGCGCCGTATAGCGCGGCGCGATCTCGTCGAACAGCTTGTAGACCGTGAACTTGTCCTGCCCCAACGCAGAGAGGGCCTGGCGCCGAGCGTGCAGGTCGCCCCGCTTGGCGAGCGTGATCAGCTTCTCGACCTCGGGCTTGACGGCCTTGGCCTTGGCCTCGGTGGTCTGGATCCGCTCGTGCTCGATTACCTCTTTTGAGAGGTTCATCAACAGCGCCTTGCGGTGCGAGGCGCTGCGGCTGAGCTGATATCGCTGGCGCTGGTGACGCATCGTGCCGCTCCCTGGAGCCTAGTCGTCGCGGAGCGCGAGGCCCCGGGCGTGAAGGGTCTCGATCACCTCGTCGATCGACTTCTTGCCGAAGTTGGGGATCGCGTTGAGCTCGCCCTCGGTCTTGGAGACCAGATCGCCGACGGTCTGGATGCCCGCCCGCTTGAGGCAGTTGTAGGACCGCACGCCGAGCTCGAGTTCCTCGATCAGGATGTCGTCCATGGCGTTGGGCGGCCGGGAGTTGCCTCCGACCTGACCGGCGCCGACCAGCCCGGCGTCGAGCGCGCCCGGGGTGCCCACTTCCCTGAGCTCGACCACGCGGTCGGCGTCGGTGAAGATCGCCAGCTGCGAGATCAGGATCTCGGCCGCCTCGCGCAGCGCGGCGTGGGGATCGATCGAGCCGTCGGTCTCGATGTCGAGGGTCAGCTTGTCGAAGTCGGTCTTCTGACCCACGCGAGCCTGCTCGACGTTGTAGGCCACCCGGCGCACCGGCGAGAAGATCGAGTCGATCGGGATCACGCCGATCGGCTGGTCGGGCGACTTGTTCTCCTCCGCCGGCCGGTAGCCGCGGCCCCGGCCGATGGTCAGATAGACCTCGAGCTTGGTCTTCTTCTCGAGCGTGGCGATGTGGGCGTCGGGGTTGAGGATCTCGACGCCGGAGGGCAGGTCGATGTCCTTGGCGGTGATGTCGCCCGGACCCGTGACGACCAGCGGCGCCTCGATTTCGGTCGCGTCGGAATGCATGCGGCAGACGACGCCCTTGAGGTTCAGGACGATGTCGGTGACGTCCTCCTTGACGCCCCGGATCGTCGAGAACTCGTGCGCGACGCCCTCGATCCGGACGCTGGTCACGGCGGCGCCGGCCAGCGAGGAGAGCAGCACGCGCCGCAATGAGTTTCCGAATGTGTATCCGAACCCGCGATCGAGTGGCTCGATCGTGAACGAGCCGCGGGTGTCGTCTACAGACTCGCTGGAGATTCGGGGGACTTGGAAGTCAAGCATCGGGGTCCTAACGTCGTGGGTTCCTGGCCGCCCGGGAGCGGCGGGTCGCGCCGCGCAGAGCCGAACGGCCGCGCGCGACTGAAAGTTGGTCTACTTGGAGTACAGCTCGACGATCAGCTGCTCCTGCACCGGTGCGGCGATCTCCCGCCGCTCGGGCTTGCGCAGCACCTTCGCCGTCAGCGAATCGTGGTCGGCCTGCAGCCACGCGGGCACCTGACCGGTCAGCTCGGTGGCGTCGCGAATCACCTGAGTGGCGCTCGACTTGGCGTGAATCGCAATCACATCGTTGTCCCGGAGCTGGTAGCTGGGGATGTTCACCCGGCGACCGTTGACGGTCCAGTGGCCGTGCAGGATCAACTGGCGGGCCTGCCGGCGGGAGGCGGCGAAGCCGAGGCGGACCAGAACATTGTCGAACCGGCACTCGAGCATCCGCAGCAGGTTCTCGCCGGTCACGCCCTGCTGGCGCGAGGCCTTGTCGTAGTAGATCTGAAACTGCTTCTCGAGCACACCGTAGTAGCGCCGGGCCTTCTGCTTCTCGCGCAGCTGGACCCGGTATTCGCTCTGCTTCTGGCGCCCGCGGCCATGGTCGCCGGGCGGATAGGAGCGCCGCTCCACACCGCACTTGTCGGTCAAGCACCGCTCGCCCTTGAGGAACAGCTTCTGCCCCTCGCGGCGGCACTGCTTGCACTGCGGGCCGGTGTCGCGAGCCATCGCTATACCCTCCTGCGCTTGCGGGGCCGGCAGCCGTTGTGGGCCTGAGGCGTGACGTCCTTGACGCCGCTTACCTCCAGGCCCGCGGCCTGCAGCGAGCGGATCGCCGTCTCACGGCCCGATCCGGGGCCCTTGACGAACACCTCGACCTTCTGCAGGCCATGCTCGATGCCCTTGCGGGCCGCGGCGTCGGCGGTCACCTGGGCCGCGAACGGGGTCGACTTGCGCGAGCCCTTGAAGCCCGCACCGCCGGCCGACTCCCAGGCGATCACGTTGCCCTCGCGGTCGGTCAGCGAGACGATCGTGTTGTTGAACGAAGTCTTGATATGCGCCTGCCCAATGGGGATGTTCTTGCGCACGCGGCGACGGCCGCGCTGGGGTCTCCGGGGAGCTGGACTCACTTCTTGGTGGCCCTCTTCTTGCCGGCGACCTGCATGCGCTTGGGGCCCTTGCGGGTCCGCGCGTTGGTCTTGGTGTTCTGACCGTGCACGGGTAGCCCGCGGCGGTGGCGAAGGCCCCGGTAGCAGCCGATCTCCTGCAGGCGCTTGACGTTCTGGGAGCGCTCGCGGCGCAGGTCACCCTCCACCATCAGCGAGCCGTCGATCAGCTCACGCAGCCGGACGACCTCCTCCTCGGTCAGGTCGCGGACCTTGCGATCGGGCTCCACGCCGACCTTGGCGAGCAGCTCGTTCGAGGTCGACCGCCCGATCCCGTAGATGTATGTGAGGCCGATCTCGACCCGCTTGTTGAGGGGAATGTTGACTCCTGAAATTCGCGCCATCTGCCTACCCTTGTCGCTGCTTGTGTCGCGGATTTGAGCAGATGACGAGAACCCGCCCGTTGCGGCGGATGATCTTGCACTTCTCGCACATCGGCTTGACCGACGGTCGTACTTTCACGCTGGCTTCGCTCTCGCTATTCGCTATTGGGAAATCTCAAGTGGTTCCTTCGGTGAGGCTCTGGAGACCGTTACGGCCGCCGCTACCTCGCCGAGGAGCGCCACGCAGCGGGGACCGACCTCGCTACAGGCGCACCGGGGGATGTTAGCAGGGGCTCAGGTAGCCGCGCGGGCCCCGTGGGGCGGTCGCCGCCGCGCGTGCGGGCAGCCGCGCGGGCCCCGTGGGCCGGTCGCCGCCGCGCGTTCGGGTAGCCCGCGCGGGCCCCGCGGCGCGCGGTCGCGGCCGCTCGTTCAGGCCGCCGCGCGGCCGCCGCTGGCCTCGTGCCAGGGCGTCAGGATCCGCGGCCCGTCCGCGGTGATCGCGATCGTGAACTCGAAATGCGCGGCCAGCGAGCCATCCTGGGAGAAGATCGACCAGTGGTCGTCGGCGACCCGCACCCCGTGGCGCCCCGCGGTGACCATCGGCTCCACCGCCAGCACCATGCCCTCCTCGAGCATCACCCCGGTGCGGGGCGGGCCGTAGTTGGGGATCTGGGGCTCCTCGTGCATGTCGCGGCCGATCCCGTGGCCGACCAGTGAGCGCACCACCGACAGACCGGCGGCCTCGACATGCTCCTGGATGGCGTGGGACACGTCGCCGAGACGGTTGCCGATTCGGCACTGCGGGACCGCCATCTGCAGCGATTCCTCGGTGACGCGCAGCAGCTTCTGGGCGACCGGCGACACCGGGCCGACCGGGAACGTCCGCGCCGCGTCGGCCACCCAGCCGTCGAGCACGACCCCGATGTCGATCGACAGGATGTCTCCGCGGGCCAGCTTGTAGGGGCCCGGAATGCCGTGCACGATCATCGAGTTCGGCGACGCGCAGATCGAGCCTGGGAAGCCGCGGTAGCCCTTGAACGCGGGTGTCGCCCGTTGCGAGCGGATGAACCGCTCGGCGGCCTCGTCGAGCTCTTTGGTCGTCACTCCCGGGCGCACCTTGCCGGCCAGCAGGTTCATGGTCCGCACCAGGATGTCGCCGGCGGCGGCCATGCGCTCGATCTCCTCGGGGGTCTTCTTGATGATCATCGTCAGGCGTCCTCCCTGTTCAGGCTAGACGTCCTCCTCGAGGCGAAGCGTCGCGATCACCGCGCGGATGTGGTCGTGGACCTCGGTGGCCGGCCGGGTGCCGTCGATCCGGCGCATCAGACCCTGCTCGTCGTAGTACTCGACCAGCGGCTCGGTCTGCTCGTGGTACACGCGCAGGCGATTCTCGATCACCTCGGGCTTGTCGTCGTCGCGCTGGATCAGCCGCGATCCGTCCTGATCACAGACCCCTTCGTGCTTGGGGGGATCGAACTCCACGTGGTAGTTGTGGCCTGACTTCGTACACACCCGGCGGCCCGACAGCCTGCGGATCAGCTCCTCGGCGGGGACGTCGATCAGCAGCGCGGCGGTGATGCGGCGGCCCAGCTTGGACAGCTGGTCCTCCAGCGCCTTCGCCTGGGCCAGGGTCCGCGGGAAGCCGTCCAGGATGAAGCCGTCCTGGGCGTCCTCCTCCTGCAGGCGCTCGGCGGCCATGGCCACGATCAGGTCGTCGGGTACCAGGTCGCCGGCGTCCATGAACCCCTTGGCCTTCTTGCCCAGCTCGGTCTCCTCCTTGACGTTCTTGCGCAGCATGTCGCCGGTGGAGATGAACGGCAGTTGGAAGTCGCTCTGAAGACGCTCGGCCTGCGTTCCCTTACCCGCGCCGGGCGGGCCGAACAGGATCAGATTGAGCTGCTGTGGCATGAGGGTGCCACTGTATCGATCGGGCGGCCGGCTCGATGGTCACAGCGGTGGGCGGCCCGGTCTCGCGCCGGGCTACTTTAAGAATCCCTCGTAGTTGCGCATCATCAGCTGCGCTTCGAGCTGCTTCATCGTGTCCAGCGCGACTCCGATCACGATCAGGATCGAGGTTCCGCCGAAGAAGAAGTTCGCATTTGTCTGGTTGATCAGGATCGTCGGCAGCGCAGCGATCGCGGCCAGGAACAAGGCTCCCGGGAACGTCAGCCGAGCCAGGATCCGATCCAGGAATTCGGCCGTCGGTCTGCCTGGCCTCACCCCCGGGATGAAGCCGCCGTACTTGCGCAGGTTGTCGGCCTGGTCGACGGGGTTGAACGTCACCGCCGTGTAGAAGTAAGTGAACAGGATGATGAAGACACTTTCGCCGAGCACGTAGTGCCACCCCTGAGGGCTGAAGAACGTGGCCAGGTCGGTGGCGAAGCCCTTGCGGTTCTGGCCGAACAGCTGGCCCAGCGTCGGCGGGATGGCCATCACGCTGGCGGCGAAGATGACCGGGATCACTCCGGCCATGTTGACCCGCAGCGGGAGATAGGTCTGGCCGCCCTGGGTCATTCTGCGCCCCACCACACGCTTGGCGTACTGGATCGGAATCCGCCGCTGTCCCTCCTGGACGAACACGATCGCCGCCACCACGCCGATCGCGATGAACGGCATGATCACCTTGAAGACCTGATCGGGGTTGTTCCACCACGAGTTCACGCCGCTGGGGATCCGGGCGACGATGCTGGCGAAGATCAGCAGCGAGATCCCGTTCCCGATCCCCCGCTGGGTGATCAGCTCGCCCATCCACATCAAGAGCACGGTTCCGGCGGTCAGCGAGAGGACGATCAGGAACACCTTGAACAGGGTGAAGTCGCTGATCAGCGTGGTGCCGGCCTGCTTCTCGAAGCTGCGGAACAGGAACACGTAACCGATCGACTGGGCGAATGCCAGGCCGACGGTCAGATAGCGCGTGTACTGCGTGATCCGCGCCTGACCGACCTCGCCCTCCTTCTGGAGCTTCTCCAGGGACGGGACCACCACGGTCAGCAGCTGGAGGATGATCGAGGCCGTGATGTAGGGCATGATCCCCAGCGCGAAGATCGCGATCCGGCCCAGCCCCCCGCCTGAGAAGAGGTTCAGCAGGCCGAGGATGCTGTTGCCGCCGAAGTTCTTCTGGATCGAGTTGACGGCGGCCGAGTTGATGCCCGGGGCGGGGATATGCGTTCCCACCCGGTACAGGAGCAGGATCAGCGCCGTGAACAGGATCTTGTTGCGGATCTCGCCGACCCTGAACGCTCCGAGGATCGTCGCGATCATCGGCTGCTCAATCCTCGATCAGCTGGCAGGTGCCGCCGGCGGCCTCGATCTGCTCGCGCGCGGCGCGGCTGAAGCCGTGGGCGTGGACCGTGAGCGGCTTTGAGATCTCGCCCTTGGCGAGGATCTTCACCGGAACGCCCTTGCGGCTGGCCAGACGCTTGGCGATGAGCTCCTCCAGGGTCACCGCGGCGCCGGATTCGAACCGCGCCTCGAGGTCCACCAGGTTGATCGCCTGGGTGCGGGTCCGAAACGGCTCGAACGGCATTGACTTCTTCATGTGCGGGCCGCGCAGCTTGCGCATCCGCATGTGGATCGGGTTCTGGCCGCCCTCGAAGCGAGCCCGCCGCTTGGCGCCCGACCGCGAGCCCCAGCCCTTCTGGCCGCGTCCGGCGGTCTTGCCGGTGCCCGAGCCCTCACCGCGGCCGACGCGCTTGCGCGGCCGGCGGGAGCCGGGAGCCGGACTCAGGTTGTGCAACCCGATGCGCTCGTCGTCGGCGCTCACGATTCCTCGACCTCCACGAGGTGGCGGACCTTGTGGATCATGCCACGGATCTGGGGCGAGTCGGTCACCTCGACGGTGTGGCCGATCCGCCGCAGGCCCAGCGAGCGCAGCGTCGCCACCTGGCGCTTGTCGGAGCCGTTGCGCGACCGTCGCTGCGTGACCCGGACGGTTGCCATCACGCCTCCGCCGAGGCGATGGGCGCTTCGGGCGCGCCGTTGGCGGATGCATCGGGCGCGCCATCCGAGGCCTCGTCGGTCAAGCCCAGGACCTGGTTGATGGTCAGCCCGCGAAGCTCAGCGACCTCGTCGGGGGTGCGCAGCGACTCCAGGCCGGCCATCGTCGCCTTGACCAGGTTGATGGGATTCTGCGAGCCCAGGCTCTTGGACAAAATGTCGTGGATCCCGGCCAGCTCCAGCACCGCGCGGACTCCGCCCCCGGCGATCACGCCGGTACCCGGCGAGGCCGGTTTGAGGAACACGCGTCCGGAGCCGAACACGCCGGTGGTCTGATGGGTGATCGTCGAGCCGTGCTTGGGGACCCGGTAGAGGTTCTTCTTGGCCCGCTCGACGCCCTTCTGGATCGCCACCGGCACCTCGTTGGCCTTGCCGTAGCCGATCCCCACCACGTCGCGCTCGTCGCCGACCACCACCAGCGCGGTGAACGAGAACCGGCGGCCG
>DASXZB010000049.1:0-43346 GCA_036502145.1 Solirubrobacteraceae bacterium
CCCAAGACCGACGAGCGCGCGTCGCAGGGTGCATCGGGCGGCCAGCGGGAACAGAATCAGCATCCCCGCGGGGATCGCCAGCCCGAGGCGGAACTGATCGAAGGTGGGCACACCGCTGATGACCGTCCCCGCGAGCAGTGCGAGCGCCGCAGCGAACGGCCACCGGCGCCGCAGCAGGATCGGCAGCACCACCGCGGGCAGCAGGAGGGTGTCCAGGATCGTGCCGTTGGCAAGATCAGACCGAGTGGTGACGCTTACTCCAAACGCCAGCAGGCCGATGCAGATCAGGAGATCCCATCCCGACACCGCCCTCCGTCTGCGCCCGGTCACGCGTCGATCGTAACCCCGAATCCAAACCGTGTACACCGGCGCACCGTAAGTCAGCTGGTGGTCTGCGCCATCACCCTTGGGGATGATCTCGCTGTGACCCTCGGGGATGATGCGCCCGCAATCACCAGCAGATACGGTCCGCTCATGGCCGAAACCGAGGACCAGCCCAGCGGCTCCGTGGCAGTCCTGATCGCCGATGATCAGGCCCTCGTCAGGGCGGGCTTCCGAGCGATACTCGACGAGCAGCCAGGGATCCGTGTCGTCGGCGAGGCCGGGGACGGTCGCGACGCGATCGACCTCGTCCGCCGCCGCCACCCAGATGTCGTGCTGATGGACATTCAGATGCCCGACATCGACGGACTCGAAGCCGCCCGCCGAATCCTCGCCGACGCCGACGACGATCATCCAGTGGCGATCCTGATGCTCACCACCTTCGACCTCAACGAGTACGTCTACGACGCGCTCCGCGCCGGGGCGAGCGGATTCCTACTCAAGGACGTACTGCCCGAGCAGCTGATCGCCGCAGTCAGAGTCGTGGCCGCGGGCGACGCGCTGATCGCTCCCACGATCACCAAGCGCCTGATCGAACAATTCGCGCGCACCGCCCCGCCCCGCGTCCCCCCTTCGGCGCTCGGAGAGCTCACCCCACGCGAACTGGAGACCCTCACCCTGGTCGCGCGGGGGCTATCGAACAGCGAGATCGCCGACGAGTTCGTTCTCAGCCAAGCCACGGTCAAGACGCACGTCAAGCGAGTCCTGAGCAAGCTCGGGCTACGCGACCGGGTCCAAGCGGTGGTGCTCGCCTACGAAGCCGGGCTCGTAACCCCCGGCGAATCGGCGGGAAGAACATAGCGATCGTGGTGCCGAGGCAGATCGCGAGCGACACGTTGTTGATGTGTCCGACGCCGCGGCGATGAGCGATACGTACACCCATGGTCATCACGACTCGGTACTGAGAAGCCACCGCTGGCGGACGGCGGAGAACTCAGCCGGACACCTGTTGCCTCACTTGCGGTCAGGCTTGACCTTGCTGGACGTCGGGTGCGGCCCCGGGACAATCACGTCCGACCTGGCCGCGAGGGTGGCGCCGGGCACCGTGATCGGCGTCGACCGGGAATCAGCTGTGATAGCCGAGGCCACGCGGTCGCTTGACGAGAGCAGCCTGGGCAACGTCCAGTTCAAGCAAGCCGATGTGTACTCGCTTGAGTTCGACGATCAGTCCTTTGACATGGTGCATGCCCACCAGCTGCTGCAGCATCTGACTGATCCGGTCGCTGCCTTGGTTGAGATGCGTCGCGTGCTGCGCCAAGGCGGGATCCTTGCGGTCCGCGATAGCGATTACGGCGGCTTCGTGTGGGCGCCCGCTGATCCTCTGTTGGACCGCTGGATGCAGCTCTACCACGACGTCTGCCGCCACAATGGGGCTGACGCCGACGCGGGCCGGCACCTGTTGGCCTGGGCCCGGGCCGCTGGCTTTGATGAGATCGTTCCTACGAGCTCCACATGGACGTTCGCGGACGCGACGACACGTCGATGGTGGGGTGGGCTCTGGGCCGAGCGGGTGATCCGGTCCTCGCTGGCCGATCAAGCCGTCAACTACGCGCTGAGCACCGAACACGAGCTCCAGGCAATCTCCAGATCGTGGCTGAGGTGGGCAGAACAAGACGACGGGTTCTTCGCGGTCCTCCACGTGGAACTGATCGCCCGACGCAAATAGGCGTTGCTCAGCGACGACGCGCGCGGAACACGCACCCGACGACCCGACTGGCCCGTCACCGCCGCGCTGCTGGCGTCAGCGGCTGCCCGACGAGCGACCGGGCCGCGCCGGCGACGTGCTCAGCCAGCCGCGCAGGCTCTCGTACACGATGGGGTGGTTGAGCAGCGCCAGGTGGTTGGCCGGCCCTAGGTGCATGCCGTACTCGGCCTCGAACGGGATGCGTCGTGAGCGGCTGCGACCGGAGGCGCTGGGCGACAACACGAGCACATCGCCGAGGAGACGACTGACGGGATGGTGCTCGGAGCGCATCAGCGTGGCTGCGACGAAGCAATGCGTGGCTCCCTCCAGCAGCGGTACCTCCTGGCACGCCCGTGCGCGCAGGGCGTCGGGGCCGCAGTCGCGCCAGTCTGCGTCGACGAGCGATCCGTACCGTAGGTCCCGGATGCCGGCGCTGCGTCGTCGCAGCAGCCCGGCGACCGGGCGGGTCTCGGGGAGCGCGTACAGGCTGGCCGCCGCGTAGTGGACAGCCTGGGCTAGCGGCGCCCCCATGTGGGGAGTCCCGAGCGAGATCGAATGCGCCACCTGACGCACCCAGGCCAGGCCGTCTTCGCTGGCCTGGTAGCAGGCGCTGCGGGCGACGAGTCCGCCCATCGAATGGCCGATCATCGCCACCTCGTCTACTTCGACCGGCCACGCCCTGACGAGCTCTTCGAGCAGCTCGGCGAGCGAGCGTCCGTTCTCGGAGATGTGGCGGCCAGTGTTATAGCGGATGTACACGGGCGTCAGTCCGAGGTCGCGCTCCAGTCGTGAGCCGTAGGTCTCCCCTGGTTCGGTGGCGAACCAGCTCCAGGGGAACTCCGTGCCCATCAATCCGTGCACGAAGATGACGATCCGTCGGCTGGCGCGAGGGAAGCTCTGTGCAATCGCCGCCGGCTCGCAGGGCACGATGCGTCCGTTGACCCGGATCGAGATCGGCTCTTGCAGGACACTCTTCTGACGCTCGAGCTCGTCGCCGACGAGGCCATTGATCACTCCGATCAGGCCGCCGCCGATCGGTGTCGGCGACAGCGGCCGCTGCTCGCGCGTCCCGCGCAGCGCGAGCGCGCCAGCCGCAGCGAGGCCGACCGATGCCGTGCCCGAGCTGATGCCCCGGTACACAGCGCCGGCGATGGCGTCGTGCATCAGCCGGGAGGGAGATCGCTGAGAGCTGGCGCGATCGAACACGCGCGTGGCGATCGCGCCGTGGATGTCTCCAATCCCTGACACCCCCCGGGCCAGCTCGGCGAACGTCAGTCGGCCGAGCTCTCGCAGCTCGTCGGTCCTCGTCGGATGGTCCACCCCAGCCTCCTCTGCTCACAACGTCGCTGCGGGATTGGGTTATACGGCGTCCCGCGGCCTGATGCAACGCCTGACGTTGAACTACCGCTCGCGTTCTGCCGATGGAGCCGAGGTTGCTCGGTGGTCTACGCGACGGGGATTTCGATCGTCGTACCTTCGGTTGCGAGGCCGACGGAGCCGGTCGGATGACCGAGTGACCGCCACTGGTCCTCGGCGAGATCTGCCACCACGTCTAGCTGGTCGTCGGTGTGAGTCGGATCGTGGTGAAAGAGGATGAGTTGACCTGTCTCAGCACGGTGCGCGAACGCGAGTGCGTCGGCCAGGCTGCTGTGTCCCCAACCTCGCCGCTTGACGTATTGCTCGTCGGTGTATTGGCCGTCATGGATGAGAAGCGACGCTCGCTCGGCGAGAGCGTGGCCAGAGATCCACTGAGCGTCTCGTGCCGCCAGTCCGGTCCCGAGTCCGGGCTCGTGATCTGGTAGGTAACACAATGTCGCGTGGCCCTCGACGATCCGGTAGCCGAGTGTCGGGCCCCGGTGTGAGACCAGGCCGGCGGTAACGCTCGCCGGTCCGATCTGCCATGTGCCGCCAGGCATGTCGTGGAAGGTGACCTGAGCGGACAGCTCGCGGATCTCGATCGGCGACAACGGCGTCGAGAGATACCGCCCCAGACGCTCCCGCAGGCCGGCCCTCGGGCCCGGCGGACCCCATACGTCGATCCGCGCGCCAGAATCATGAAACGGAGAGAAGAACAGCAGGCCTTGGATGTGGTCCAGATGTAGGTGGGTCAGCAGCAGATGCACTCGGTCGCCCGAAGGCGACCGAGCTCCACCCAGACCAATGATTCCCGTGCCCGCGTCGAGGACCAGCTCGGTCCCGTCTGAGAGCGTCACCTCGGCGCACGAGGTATTGCCTCCGTAGCGAAGCATCGATCGCTCGGCCATGGGGACCGATCCACGCACGCCCCAGAACCGGACGCGCATCTCAGGCCGGTCGGTGAGCGGACTGCTCAGCGGGCCAGAACAGGATCAGGGCACCGTGGAAGCCGTCGGCAGCGAGCAGCGGGATCGCGCTGACGTCGACCTGGCGCGCGTCCTGCGACGCGCTGCGGAAGTGAAAGCGTCCCTGGGCCGGCCGTCCCTCGCGAACTGTGATCGCCAGCGGAAGGGAATCCAGCGCGGCTGCCTCGCCGTCATCCTCAAAGGGCCCGAACCGCGCTGCCCACGCCTCCTGCGGAAGCGGTCCAATCTCCTCAAACGGCGAGCCGACCAGCACCCCAGCCGGTTCGTTGAAGAAGACCAACGTTCCGTCGGCGTCGAGCAGGAAAGCCGCCAACAGCATGTTCTCGGCAAGGTTGCGAGCCAATATCAGTGTCAGCGGTTGAGCCACGGCCAAGCACTACCCGATCGGTCAGGCCAGCACACCTGCGCGCCAGCGGCGAAAAGCGCGTCGGACGTGTTAGCGACCACAGGTCGCCGCGGGCCCTTCGGGATGGTCCGCTCGTGGGCCGAAGGGCCTTAAATAGTTCCGGGGAGCCCAGATTCCTTCTGGGCTCCCCGGGTATAGCCAGGGAAGTGGGGGCGCAGTTCCCCGGCTGAGTTCCTTGACTTTACCGAGGATCGAAGCGGCGAAGCCCGTAGATGTCGGTTTCAAACGTCGCCGCGAACGCTGCCGAAAGCAAGGCGCCAGGCAGCTATGGGCTTGCGCATTGCCGCAACATTGCTCTCCGGGCGGGACGGCGAGGGAAGCCTCGATCGGAGTTTGCGCGCGGACCAACGAGCTCGAATCCGCTGACTGCGTGAGTAGTTGGAGCGGTCACCGGGCAGTTTGTCGGTGACGGCTGCATGTCTGAAAACCTCACCCGTCAGATCTTGCGAGAGCATCTAGCCGGCGGCGATTTGCGTCCGGGGTCGGCGATCTCTATCCGGGTTGACCAGGCGCTGCTGCAGGACGCCACCGGCACGATGGCGTTGATGCAGTTCGAAGAGCTGAACATCCCGCGGGTGAAGACGGCGTGCGCGGTCCAGTACGTCGACCACAACGTGGTGCAACTGGATTTCAAGAACCCCGATGATCACCGGATGCTGCAGGCGCTGGCGAGCAGGCATGGGCTGTACTTCTCGCGCCCCGGCAATGGCATCAGCCATTACATCCACATGGAGCGGTTCGCAAAACCCGGCGACATCTTGCTCGGGGCCGACTCGCACACCGTTCAGGCCGGCTGTCTGGGGATGGTCGCGATCGGCGCCGGCGGTCTCGATGTCGCTGTCGTTCTCGGCGGCTACCCCTATGAGATCGCCTGCCCCGAGGTCGTCGAGGTGCATTTGGAGGGCCGGCTGTCGCGCCCGTGGGTGCAGAGCAAGGACATCATTCTCGAGCTCCTGCGCCGCCTGAGTGCCAGCGGCGGCAAGAACAAGGTCTTCGAGTTCACCGGACCGGGCACTGCCGATCTCAGCGTCCCGGAGCGGGCGACGGTGGCCAACATGATCGCCGAGCTCGGTGCAACTGCGGCCGTCTTCCCACCGGATGACCAGACGCGCAGGTGGCTGGAGCTCCAAGATCGCGCAGAGGACTTCATCGAAGTCGGCCCCGGCGATGGCGCGGAGTACGACGAACGGGTGGCGATCGATCTCGACGACCTTGGGCCGCTGGTGGCAAAGCCGCACAACCCCGACAACGTCGTGCCGGTGGAGGAGGTCGCCGGGACCGACCTAGGGCAGGTCTGCATCGGCAGCTCGGTCAACTCGGGCTACAGCGATCTGGCCCTGCCGGGCGCGGTGCTGGCTGACGGCGGCGGGCACATCGTTCATCCTCAGCTCGCCGCGACGGCCACTCCAGGCTCTCGCCAGATCCTGATGGCGATCACGGAGTCAGGCGTCTACCGGCAGCTCTCCGAGGGCGGCGTGCGGATGCTCGAGCCGGTCTGCGGCCCGTGCGTCGGCATGGGCCAAGCGCCGGCGTCCGGAGCGAATTCCCTGCGGACGTTCAACCGCAACTTCCCCGGGCGATCCGGGACGCCGGAAGACTGCGTGTTCCTATGCTCCCCGGCCGTGGCGGCGGTGTCGCTCCTGACCGGCAGGATCTCTGACCCGCGCGAGTACGGTGAGCCGCCGGAGATCCTGCCTATGCCCGAGCTCCGACCTTACGTCGACGACGTGCACATCTTCGCGCCCGCTGACGAGGTCGAGGCCGAGCGGATCGAGATTCCGCGGGGTCCGAACATAAAACGACCCCCGAAACACGAGCCGATCGACGAGACGCTGAAGGCACGCGTGGCCACGGTTCAGGGCGATGACATCTCAACTGGCGATCTCGCTCCCGATGGGGTCGAGGTCATGGCGTACCGCTCAAACGTCCCAGCGATCGCCGAGTTCACGCTGCGCCACCGCGACCCCGGCTTCCGCAAGCGCCTCAAGGAGTGGGGCGGGGGGCTGATCGTGGCCGGGCATAACTACGGGCAGGGGTCATCGCGTGAGCACGCCGCACTGGCGCCGCTGCACCTGGGCGTGAAAGCGGTGATCGCCAAGTCATTCGCCCGCATCCACCGGCGCAATCTCGTGGCGCAGGGGATCGTCGCGCTGATGTTCGCCGACGACGCCGACTACGACAAGGCCGAAGTCGGACAGACCTGGGAACTACCTCACCTCAAGCAGGATCTGATCAGCGGTGCGGAGACCATCACCGCCCGCATCGAGGATTGCGGGGATGAGCTGAAGCTCTCTCACGACCTCACGGCGGGCGAGCGCGAGATCATCGTTTGCGGCGGCCTGCTCTCGTTTCTGCGCCGGCAGAGCGCTGATGGCGAGCAGGGTCACGAAGCCGATGGCGTGACCAATGCGGCCAGTGCCGGCTCGCCGGAGCCGGGCGGACGCACAGCCTCGGAGAACGCCGGCGAAGGCACCGACGCCGCCCCACATGAGCACTCTGGACCGGGCGTGCAGCGAGAAGCCGAGCAGGGCATCGGCGCGCAGGCCGAGTAGCCGCGGCATGCCCTCCGGACCCGCAAGCCCGACGAAGGCGTTCGGACGATCGAGCTCATGCTCGGCATGCCACGATGCGTGAACTGCCGTGCCCGGACCACTTCGAGCCGGACCGCGTAAGCGAAGTTTGGCGGGTTCCATATGAGATGCGGTCGCGTGAGGCCGAGGCGTGGGCGGTGAAGCATGATCTGGGGCCGGCGGTCCAGGACGAGGTTCGCGTCTGTCTGCTCGCCGTCGATGTCCAGAACACGTTCTGTATACCGGGCTTCGAGCTGTTCGTGGCCGGACGGTCGGGCACGGGCGCAGTCGATGACAACCGTCGGCTATGCGAGTTCGTGTATCGCAACCTCGGGACGCTCACGCAGATCTTCCCAAGCCTCGATACGCACCATGCGATGCAGATCTTCCATCCGATCTGGCTTGTCGACGAGGATGGCAACCACCCGGCGCCATACACGCTCGTCTCGGCCGAGGACGTAGCGGCCGGCCGGTGGAGAATGAACAAGGCGGTCCCGGAGGCGCTTGGGATCGATGTCGGCTATGCCGAACGCCATCTCGCCTGCTACACGCGGCGGCTCGGCGAGGGCGGGAAATACGCCCTGACCGTCTGGCCCTACCACGCGATGCTTGGAGGGCTCGGCCATGCGCTGGTTTCCGCCGTCGAGGAAGCATTCTTCTTCCATGGTGTCGCCCGGGGCAGCCAGCCCGACTTCCAGGTCAAGGGAGACAACCCGCTCACCGAGCATTACTCGATGCTCGGCCCTGAGGTGACCGATGGACCGGATGGCGACCGCCTGGCGGCCAAGAACACCGAGCTGGTCCAAAAGCTGCTCACGTTTGATGCGGTGGTCGTGGCCGGGCAGGCGAAGAGCCACTGTATGGCGTGGACCATCGATGATCTCCTGGAGGACGAGGTTGCGGGCCGGCACCTTGCCGAGCGCACTTACCTGCTGGAGGACTGTACGTCTCCTGTCGTCGTGCCCGGCGTCGTCGATTACACCGATGCGGCGGATGCCGCGTTCGAGCGCTACGCGGCAGCGGGCATGCATGTTGTCCGGTCGACTGACCCGATCGAAAGCTGGCCCGGCCTCGCGAAGCGAACGGCCGGATCCGGATGCTGACCCAGGTCCGGCTCGTGGATGGGGCAGTTTCGCTTAGGCGGCTGGTCCTGGGATGTCGATGAGCCGGAAGGTGTGCGCGAGCCCGTGTCGGCCGGCTGGAGTGAGGCGCACGATGCGGGGTTCGGGCATCCGGGTGATCCACGCTCGATCGATCAGTTGTTGACAGAGCGCGGCGCCGAGCGCGCCGGCGAGGTGCGGGCGCTGCTCTGACCAGTCCAGGCACGCCCGGGTCAGGGGCCGGCGGCGTGCTCGGAGGATCGGCAGGTCGATCCCGAATCGCTGCAGCTGCTCGGCGCCGTGTCCGGTGAGCGCGAGCTCGTCGCCCGCGAGAATGCCGGCGGCGCACAGCGCGTCGGTGAGTGCGACGCCGAGCGCGCCGGCGAGGTGGTCATAGCAGGTGCGGGCTTCGCGCAAGGCCCGCGCCCGGCTGCTCGCGCGCAGGGTCCGTGAGGCGATCGTGGGTGCGATCGTCGAGAGTGCCTCCAATGCGTGGGCGACCTCGGGGGAGGCGAGCCGCGCAAACTGCCGGCGGCCGCGCTGCTCGAGCACGATCAGCCCGCCGTCGGCGAGCATCCGCAGATGACCTGAGGCGGTCGATGGTGCGATCCCGGCGAGCCGGGCCAGCGACCCTGCGGTCCGGTTGCCACCATCAAAAAGAGCGTCGAGCATCGCGCACCGGGCGCGGTTGGCGATCAACGCCGCCGCTGCGGCGGTGTCCACGTCGCTGCTCATCGATCCTGAACCGTACCTCTAGATTGTTCGGGAAAACCCGAACCGATTCGGACTTAGCGTGCCGGGCCGGTGAGCTCTGAGGACACTTCAGCGCGCGGCGACAGTGGCCTGGGGGTCGCCTTGATCGCCGGCTCGGCGGTCGCTTACAGCACCGCCGGGTTCTTCACACGCCTGATCCAGCTCGACCTGTGGACCCTGATCTTATGGCGCGGGTTGTTCAGCACCGCGTTCCTCCTGGGAGTAGCGCACGTCAAGCACGGCCGCCAGGCGCTCCGGCCGTTTCGGGAGCTGGATCGTTGGGGATGGGTCGCCGCCGGGTTCTCGACCGCGGCGATGTTCTGTTACCTCGCCGCGCTACGCAACACCAGCGTCGCCGACGTCGCAATCATCTACGGCACCGCCCCGTTCGTGACCGCGGCGGTCGCGCGGATCGTGCTCGGCGAACGCACCACCTCGGTGACGTTCTGGTGCAGCGCAGTGGCGCTCACCGGCGTCGCGCTGATGTTCGGCGGCTCGAGCGTCTCGCACGCGATCGACGGTGACCTGCTGGCGCTCGCAATGACCGTGCTGATGGCCCTGATGATCATCGCCGCCCGCCGATCCCAGAGCGCGTCATCGCTGCCGATCGCCGCGATCTCCTCGCTGGCCTCGAGCATCGTCGGCGCGCCCCTCGCGCACCCCGCCCAACCCCACCTGGTCCAGCTCGCCGAGCTCGCGCTGTTTGGGATCACCCAACTCGGGCTCGGGCTACTGCTGCTCACTGCCGGCGCCAAACGACTCTCAGCATCACGCGTGGCCCTGATCGGCGGGCTCGACGTGCCACTGGCGCCAGTCTGGGTCTGGATCGCGTACGACGAGACCCCAAGCCCCGCCACCGTCGCCGGCGGGGTGACGGTCATCGCCGCCGTCATCCTCAACACGCTGCTGTCGAGCTCCCGATCGCCAACCCAGCCACGAAGGAAATTGCGCTTGCGCCTCTGGCGTGTGGGTTAGCGCGCCTGAGCGAACCGGCGCACGGTTTCAGGCGTCGGGCTGGGGGCTGTCCGGTTCTTGGATGGGCTCGGTGCTCGGGTGAGCCGCCTCGACGGCAGCGGCGTGTCGCCGGGCCTCCTTGCGTGCTTCCTTCTCCCGGCGGCGCTCGCGCAGCCGGCTCTCGCGGGTGAGCTTTGCCATCGTGGTCTTCTTCTTACCACGTGGGGACATAGACGTCTCCTTGGATTGAAGCGTGGTGATGCCCGCACCTGCGTGGTCAGTCCCGACCGTAAGAAAGCGACGGGGGCGTGTGCCCCCATCGCTTGTCAGACTGCAGGCTCAGACGGTTACTACGTTTGCGGCGGCGGGACCCTTGGGGCCCTGCTCGGCGTCGTAGCTGACCTTCGCGCCTTCGGCGAGCGACTTGTAGCCGTCGCCCTGGATCGCTGAGTGGTGCACGAACAGGTCCTTGCCGGAATCATCGGGAGTGATGAACCCAAAGCCCTTGTCGTCGCTGAACCACTTCACGGTTCCTGTTGGCATGTATTTGCCTTCCTCCGGTTATGTGCACAGCGAAACACGGAGGGCGCTGACAAGCAACGAACTAGCGAAACGCGTGGCACTTCGGTAACGGCCGAGCGGATGCTCGACCCGCAGCGACGATAGCGCACATCCTCGTCTCCGGTCCAACGATCGTGCGATTGCCGGTCCCGTTTGTTGACCGCCGCACGGGGTGCTACGGTCAGCGAACGGACGTATCGCGTCCGGGAGGTTCGTGCTTGCCGACGTAGTCTGACCTCTTTCCCCTTCACTCGCGCCGGCAACGAAGGAGCCGGATGTTCGCAGGGCCAGGGCGGTCATATCGTGCGTGCGATTGGCGATCCTGTTTGCCGGTGGACCTCGTCCTCGGCGGCGATTTGGCGGCGGCGGCTTGAAAACAGCTCGCGAGAGAGCTGCGGAGAAGCGCGAAGCCAAGCTCGCACACGTCCGCGAGATGGTGGAGTGCGGGTCGCTGGTCATCCGGCCGATGACCGATGAGGAGCGCCGCCGCTACCCGCCTCGCCCACCCGTGCTCAAACGTCCGCGCGCTCGATGAGCCGCGAGCCTGAGGGATTCCGGGCTCGGATCCGGCAGATCCGGCGGGCCGTGACGCCGGAGGCGGTCGGACGGCCGGCTGCGCCGGCGCCGGCAACCGAGCTGGACGTCGACCGAGTGGAGGCCTTGCGTGCGCGGGTTGCGCACCTCGAGCAGCTGGTCCAGGGGTTGCAGGACTCCGTTTATCGCGAATCGCAGCGCCACGACAAGCGGATCACAGAGCTCGAGGAGCGGATCGATCCTGCGGCGCTTGCCGCCGCGCTGAGCAAGGACGCCCGTGAACGCGGCATCTAGGCACCGATGACCCCCTTTTTCATTCCGGTCGGTCAGGGAAGGGCCGGCGAGGACGCTTACCAGCAGTTGCGCAAGCAGACCGAGCTGCAAATGGGCCGCGCGCCCAGCCCGCGCCGGATCATGGAGATCTGGACCCGGCGCGGCAACCTCGACTGCATCACCAAGGTGGGAGCACCGGACCCGGTGTGGGGCGACACCGTGACCGCGATCTTCGATATGGGCCCTCACCAGCCGTTCATCATCTACCGCCAGCACGCCGGCAACCCACAACAGCAATCCTGTGAGGTGCTGGGCTGCAACGCCTACTCGATCTCGGAGTTCTCACCCTGAGACGAGGGTGACGCAAACCTGGGGCGGCGGCTAGTCCGGAACGCGGGGGGAGCGTCGTGAGGCCGCGGCCTCACGGTCCACGGCGGCCTGCTGGCGACGATCGGATTCGAGCGACCGGGCTTCGGCCTGCCGTTCGCGCTCTAGGCGCTCGAGTTCGCGTGCTTGCGCTGTGCCCTCCCGCCGGTCGGCGTCCCCCTCGCGTAGATCGGCTCTGCGCTCGCGCTCGTCGGCCTCTCGGTCTCGCTCCTCGGCAAGCTGATCCCGATGGTCGGCGTGCAGCTCGCGGGCTTTGCTCTGCCGGTCACGGTCGTCGGCGCGCTGCTCGCGCTGGTCGACGCGCCGCTCGCGCTGGTCGACGCGCTGGTCGCGCTGGTCGACGCGCTGGTCGCGCTGGTCGGCGCGCTGCGCGTGCTCGTCGGTCCGGCTCTCCGGTGCGCGAGGCTCGACCTCGCGCTGGTCGGGAGCGCTCTGAGGTGCCCTGGACCGATCATTCGCGTCCGCCGCCACCGTAGGCATCGTGTCACAGGGCCCGCGGCTTGTGGGAAAGAGGCCGATCAGTCCTCGCGCTGGAGATAGGCCAGAACGGCCAGCACGCGCCGGTGATCGGTGGCGGACTGCGGCAGATCCAGCTTGGACAGAATGCTCTGCACATGCTTCTCGACCGCGCCGACCGTGAGCACGAGCGCCTCGGCGATCCCGGCGTTGGATCTGCCCTCCGCCATCAGCCCGAGCACCTCGCGCTCGCGCGGTGTCAGTCGCTCCAGTGGCCCGTCCCGGCGCCGGCGGGCAAACAGCTGCGCCACCACGTCGGGATCGAGCGCGGTGCCCCCGGCGGCGACGCGGCGAACCGCCTCCAGGAAGTCGGCGACGTGCATGATGCGGTCCTTGAGCAGGTAGCCGATGCCACCCGCACGGTCGGCCATCAGCTCCTGGGCGTAGGTCTGCTCCACGTACTGCGAGACCACCAGCACCGCTGTGCCCGGGACGCGCCGGCGGGCCTCCAGGGCGGCGCGCAGCCCCTCGTCGCGGTAGCCCGGCGGCAGGCGGATGTCGACGACCGCCAGGTCAGGCTTGTGGGCCTCGACCTCACGCACCAGCGAGTCGCCGTCGGGCACGGCCGCCACCACCGAGATCTCGTTGTCTCGCAACAGTCGCGTGAGGCCATCCCGTAGAAGCGCCAGGTCCTCGGCGATGACTACGCGCACGGCAGCTCGGCGTAGACCGTGGTCGGGCCTCCTTGCGGACTGGTGATCTGCAGCGTGCCGTCGAGCGCCTCGACCCGGCGTCTCAGGCCGATCAGGCCGCTGCCGTTGGGGTCGGCTCCGCCGACGCCGTCGTCTTTGACCTCCAACTCGAGCGTATTTCCGATCCGCGCGATCCGGATGTCGAGCCAGTCGGCGCGGGCGTGCTTGGCGGCGTTGGCCAGCGCTTCGGCAGCGACGAAGTAGGCCGCGCTCTCGACCGGCGCAGCCGGGCGCTGCGGGACATCGACCGACAGCGACACGTGCAGCGGGGTGGAGTTGGCCAGTGCGGCCACGGCCGCCTCCAGGCCGCGGTCGGCCAGCACCGGCGGATGGATCCCGCGCGCCAGATCGCGCAGCTCGCGGAGCGCCTGCTCGGCGCCGGCTCGCGCCTCGGCGAGCAGCTGGCCGACGCGCTCGGGGTCCTCCGCGAGCTTCTGCTCGGCCATCCCCAGGCTCATCCCCAGGGCCACCAGCCGGGCCTGGGCGCCATCGTGGAGATCGCGCTCGATCCGGCGAAGCTCGTTGTCCTGGACGTCCACCGCCCCCGCCCGGGTGGTCTCGAGGGTCTCGATTCGCTCCGCCATCTCGGCCTGGCGCGGGGACCCGACGAGCACCGTCACCGCCACGGCGGCGACGACGATCGCCAGACCCAGCAGGGGCCAGACGGGCCAGAAGTAGCCCCGGCTGGTGACCGCCCAGACCGCGATGCAGAACAGCTCGATGGCGGCGGCGACTCCGGCGGTGCCGGCCAGGGCCCGGCTGCCGGCGAAGCGGCGAACGATCTCCGGGCGCTCGCCGAGCGACACCATCCAGCCGTGGATGCCGAGCGCGGTGGCCAGCGGCAGCACGGCCCAGATCGGCCAGAAGTAGCCAAGCGAGGTCAGCGCCCAGATCAGGACCAGGACCGAGACCACGACCCCGTCCACCGCGGCGTGAGCCGCCAGGCCCCGCCTCCGGTCTGGCTGGGGCTGGAGCGTCTGCGATGCCATCGGACCGGCCCCACCGTACAGCGGCTGCGCTCCCAGTCCGAGCCGGCCGGCTCCAGCGACCCCAGCTCCGGGCTCGGGTCTCAGCAGACCCGAGGCGAGCGGGACGAACAGCTCCGCCAGCGGCTTGATCGCCATCAGGGTCAACGGCGCCAGGATGACTCCGACCGGTACCAGGGCCAACGCCTGCACGAACGTATGGGGGTTCCAGATCCCCAGCTGCGCGCCGTCGTGATTGAACGGCACCCAGATGGGGGCGGAGATCAGTCCCCCCACCACTCCCAGCACGGCGAGGACGGCGACGGAGACCGGGAACCCCACGAACCACCTGATCATCAGGTAGGCCTGCGCGCGCCAGAACGCGGGTCCGAACAGCGACCGCAGCCGGGCCCAGAAGCCGGCGACAGGAGCCGGCAGCCTCGGGGCCTGGGCGTTGACCCGGAGCAGCGAGCGGGCGATCTCCGCCTCGACTGCAGCAAAGCCCCGGGTCATGAACGCCATTCCGAACAGCAGCGGGATCACCAGCGGGGTGGCGACCAGCCCCAGGCACAGGCTCCAGACCGTGACCAGGGCCACGAACCACGCGGTGCCGAGCGGCAGTGCCGAGAGCAGGTAGGCCAGCCGCCGGTAGGTGGCCGGGTCGGTTGCGATGCGCCTCAGGGCATCCATGTCAGACCAGCTCCGCGGCCGGGGTCGCCCGTCCGGCCTCGACGTTGGCGGCCGGCGGCTGGCTGCCCTCGAGAGCGGCCGGCGTCGGCCGGTCGGCCCCGAGCCCGACGCGAGGCAGCCACTCGAGCCACCTCGGCAGGTACCAGTTCCATTCGCCAAGCATTTTCATGGTTGCCGGCAGCAACACACCCCGGACCAGGGTGGCGTCCAGCAGCACCGCGATAGCGAGCCCGACGCCGAGCTGCTTGATGTCCAGTGTAGGCAGCGAGGCGAAGATCGCAAACACCGCCACCATCACCGCGGCCGCCGCGGTGACCGTGCTGGCCGTGGTCCTGATCCCGCGCGAGACGGCGTCGGAGGTGCTGAGCCCGTCGTCGTGCAGCTCCTTGATCCGGCTGATTATGAACACGTGGTAATCCATCGACAGGCCGAACAGGACGGCGAACAGAAACAGCGGCAGCCAGGTGACAACCGCACCGTTGGAGTGATATCCGAGCAGCCCCTGCAGATGGCCCTGCTGGAAGATCCATGCCAGAACTCCGTAGGCCGCACCGACCGAGAGCAGGTTCAGTGCGATCGAGGTCAGCGGGATCACCAGCGAGCGGAACGTCACCAGCAGCAACAGGAACGCGAGCCCGAGCACGAACGTGAACACCAGCGGGAAGCTGTGCTTGAGCTGGCTGTTGAAGTCGTGCGTTCCGGCGGTCTCGCCGGTGACCGCGTAGGCCACACCGGGCAGGCGCCCGATGCTGGCCGGCAGCACCCGGTCGCGCAGGGTATGCAGCGCCGCCATCGACCTGGCGTTCTCGCCGTTGCCCACCAGCGGGACTGAGATCCGCACCGCGGTGTGCCGGCCGTTGACCGTGGTCTGGATCGGCTGCTTGGCCTGGCCGCTGGCCAGCGCGAGCCGAGTCAGGCGGGCGATCGCCGCCTGGACCTGCGGGGACGTCACGTCGCGGCCGCGCACGACCACGTCGGCGGGCGTCTGGGCCCCGGGGAATGCCTGCTGGATCTTGTCGTAGGTCTGGACCACCGGGATGCTCTTCGGCAGGTCGCTGACGCCGACCAGTGTGGTGTGCAGACCGAATGTCGGCAGCGCCAGGACCACCAGCACCGCGGCGGAGGCCACGGCCGCGGGGACCGGGAAGCGCAGCACCGGTCGCAGCACGGCGTCCCAGACCCGCGAGTTGGCGCGGCCCTTGCGGATCCGTCCCTTGTCCACCTTGTCGCCCAGGCGCCCGAGCAGCGCCGGGAGCACGGTCAGCGAGCCCACCATGGCCATGAACACGACCAGCATCGCGCCGATCCCGATCGAGTCAAACGTCTTGCTGCCGGTGAGCAGCATCCCGGCCATCGCGATCAACACGGTGATACCGGAAGCCAGCACGGCGCGCCCCGATGTCGCCGCCGCGCGCTGCAGCGCGTCGCGATGGCCGAGACGGCGCTCCTCACGCTCGCGCTTGAGGTAGAACAGCGAGTAGTCGACACCCACGGCCATTCCCATCAGCAGCATCACCGAGCTGGTGGCGTCGGCGGCGTGGACGAAATGGCTGGCCAGCGCGGCCAGCCCGCCGGAGCCCAGTACGGCCGAGAACGCCAGCAGCACGGGGATTCCGGCGGCAACGAACGCCCCGAAGGCCAACAGCAGGACCAGGAAGGTGATCGGGACCGAGAGGCGCTCGGCTTTCGACAGGCCACCATTGATCGTCTTGTTGAGCTCGTGGTGGGAGCTGGCGTCGCCGAATTCGGCCACCGTGAACTGCGGTGCGGCTCGCTGAAGACCGCCCACCGCGTCGAGCACCGGCTGGACACGATCACCGGAGCTGTCGGTGCTGCCCTTCATGTCGAACTGGATCAGGGCCGAGTGGCCGTCTTTGGCGATCTGGCCCTGGTTTGCGGCCGCCAGCGGCGAGCGTAGCCCCTGGATCTGACCCAGGGTCTTGAGTCTTGCCACGACACTCTTGATCTCGGTGCGAAACTCAGGGCTGGTGGCGACGTGGCTGCGGCTCTGCACGAGCACGCTCTCGCCGGCGTGGTCGTGAAAGCCGGCGGCGGTGAGCATCGCCTGGGCTCGTGCCGCCTCCCCGGTCGACTGCTCGGAGTCCGTCAGCGAGACGGTGCCGGCCAGATTGCCGACCGCGACGGCGCAGATGACAATCGCCAGCCACCCGAATGTCGCCGTCTTCCAATGCGCTGCACTCCAGCGCCCAGCACGAGCTGCGATGTTCATCGGACCCTTCCTTTCGTTCGCTTGCAACACGTGTGGAAGGGTCGCCCGCGGCGGTGCCCCCGCCAATGAGGGGCACGGGCGTCAGGGGGTGCAGCTAGCTGGTGTGTCGCCGGACCAGCTTGGGGGACCCCCAAGGGAATGAATCTTCTCCGTTATACGTACCTTTTCCAGCACGCTCCGGTCCCAGGGTGTTCCGGCGAAGCCCACTCGCGGTCTGCGCCCTTAGTCTTTGGCCGCGATGGACGAAATCGAGATCAAAACCAGCCAGGGACCGGCCCGCGCGCACCTCGATCCGGCCCCACGTGCCCGCGGGGCGCTGGTGCTCGGTCACGGCGCCGGAGGCGGTGTCGCCGCTGGAGACCTTCGCGCCGCCGCCGCCGCGGCGCTCGCCCAGAGCCTGACCGTGGCGCTGATCGAGCAGCCCTACCGGGTGGCAGGGCGCCGTGCCCCCGCGCCCGCGCCGCGGCTCGACGCCGCCTGGATCGAAGTCATCGAGTGGCTGCGCCAACACGATCTCGCCGGGCTGTCGCTGGTGTCCGGGGGTCGCTCGGCGGGCGCCCGCGTGGCCTGCCGGACCGCCGCCGCGACCGAAGCCGCCGGCGTCCTCTGCCTGGCCTTTCCGCTGCTGCCTCCGGGACGGGCCGGCTCGGCCAAGGCACCCCGCAGTCGCCTCGATGAGCTCGACGCCGTTGCGGTCCCCGTCCTGGTCGTCCAGGGCCGTGGCGACCCGTTCGGAATGCCCCCGCCGGCTCGTCGCCGAGCCGTGGTCGAGGTCGCCGGCAACCACAGCCTGCGCAGCGACCTGGCGACGGTCGGCGCGGCGGTCGGCGAGTGGCTGGGGAGGCTGCTTCTGTAGCCGCCCGCCACGGACAGAAAAAAGGGGGTGCCGGCGGGGAAGCAAGCGACGCCGCCTCTCCAGGGAACGCACCGACACTCCCCTACCGAAATCTTGGACTGCGCGGTCGCCGGACTCAAGTTCGAACCGCAACCCCGGTCAACTGGTGAAGGGAGCTTGCAGGATTGCCGCGCACGTCGCGCGCGCTGTTGAGCCGGGCCAGACGCTACGTTGAGAGCGTGGCCGACCCGCAACCGTCTCGCGACTCCCCACCCCCCGAAGCCCGCCGACAGCGCTCTGGCCCCTGGCGCGAGCCGGTCCGCGGCGGTCACCCCGCTCCCGGCACCCTGACCCTGTCCGGAACCGAGCAGCTGCAGGCGATGGTCAGCGGCCAGACGCCCCAGCCGCCGCTGTCACGGCTCATCGGGATGACGCTCGAGGAATTCGGGCCCGGTGCCGCCACGTTCCGGATGCCGCTCTCGGGATGGCTGGTGGGACCCTACGAACAGATCCCGCTGGGTCCGCTGACCATCCCCGCCGACGCGGCGATGGCCTGCGCGGTCATGACCGGGCTTCCGGCCCGCACCCCGTTCACGACTTCCGAGCTGTCGCTGCGGCTGCTGCGGAAGCCGCGGCCGGGAGGCTGGGTCCTGGCCCGCGGCCGGGTGGTCGACGTCGGCGACCCCGTCGCGCTGGCCGAGGTCGAGGTTCGCGACGACCGCGATCAGCTGATCGCCCACGGCAGCTCTTTGTGTGTGACCCTGCCCGCCGGCGCGCCCCGGATGGCGCCGCCCGGCGCTCCCGAGGTGTTCGAAGGCGATGGTCCGGATCCGTGGGAGCGAGCGGCAGCCGGGACGGCGCTGGACCGGTCCACCTGGGCGCACGCCGGCGGGCTGGAGATCGTGACCGCCCGGCTCCGTGGTGAAGTTCCCCCCAGTCCGATCGAGGTTCTGACCGGGCTCGCCCCGGCCGCCGCCAGCCCTGGCGAGGCGGTGTTCACGCTGCCGGCCAGTCCCTGGTTCTGCGCCCCGCCGCCCGGTCGGGTCCAGGGCGGAGTGGTCGCGCTGCTGGCCGACGCGGCGATCGCTGGGGCGCTGGAAACCACGGCGCCCCCGGGGGTGGGGTTCGGGCCCGTGGATCTAAAGGTCAACTACCTGCGTCCACTCGCCAGCGATGGCCGCGAGGCCTGCGCCCAGGCGAGCTCGGTGCATTCCGGCCGGAGGATCGGGGTGGCCGGCGCCGAGGTCCTCGACGCGGATCGGCGACCGATCGCTGTCGCCACCGGCTCGGGCCTGTTCACCGGCGTGCCGGGCTGAGCGGCTCCTCGCCGTCGCTTGGGCCCGTTCAGCGGGGTGCCGGACTGACCGGCTCCTCGCCGGGCTCCGCCAGCTCGAGAGTCGGCCCGAAGCCGATCCGCATCAGCGCCCCACCCCCCTCCGCGTTGTCGGCCACCACGTAGCCGCCGTGCGCCTCGGCGGCCTGGCGGACGATCGCCAGCCCCAACCCCGAGCCGGACTTGGAGCGCGCGTCGCGAGCCCGGTGAAAGCGATCGAAGACGAACGGCAGGTCCTCGGCGTGAAAGCCCGGGCCGTGGTCGCGGACGGTCAGGGTCCCGCCTCGCAGCGCCACCTCGATCGTGGCACCGGCGGGGCTCCACTTCACCGCGTTGTCGAGCAGGTTGGCCACGGCGCGGCCGATGCGATCGCCTTCACCGTGCACCAGTGTCGACTCGAGGCTCGCCTCGACGGTCAGCCGCGGAGCCCGCCGCCGCGCCCGCTCCACCGCGGCGGCCACGATCTCGTCGAGGCGGACATCGCCGAGCTCGCCGGTCTGCTTGGTCCCTCGCGCCAGCTCCACGACGTCGGCAACCAGCGCGGTTAGCTCGTCGAGCTCGTCGATCACGTCGGCACGGAGCGCCTCGCGGTCCTGGGGCGAGAGCAGCTGCTCGTCGCGCATCAACTGCAGGTTGGCCCGGATCGTCGCGATCGGGGTTCGCAACTCGTGCGAGGCGTCGGCGACCAGGTTGCGCTGGGCCTGCACCGAGCTCTCGAGCGCGTCCAGGGTGCGGTTGAAGGTCTGGGCCAGGCGCGCCAGCTCGTCGCCGCCCTGGACGTCCAGTCGCTCCTGGTCGATCCGCTCCGGATGCGCGGCTATTGACTCGGTCTGGCGGGTGAAGCGAGCGATCGGAGATAGCGCGGTCCGGGCCACCAGCAGCCCGAGCAGCCCCGCCAGCAGGATTCCGCCGGCGGCGATCAGCACCAGCAGCAGCAGCTGGCTGTCGAGCGCGTGATCGACGTCCTTGAGCGGCAGCGCCGCCAGCAGCGCACCGCGCCATCCGATCCCGCTCGCCAGCACGCGGATGCGGGTCCCGTTGACGGTCATGTCGGTGAAGTACTGGCCGCTGCCGCGGGCGGCCAGCGCCTTCGCGCGCGCGTCCGCGGGGATCCGCTGCCGTTGCCCGGGCGGGACGAACGTGCTGCCGTCGCGCCGGACCAGCGTCAGGGTCCCGGGCGCGCCACCGAAGGCCGGGCCTCCCCGATCACCGAGACCGAGCCCCTCGTCGCGATCCCCAGGTCGCGTCCCACTCCCGAGCGGGGCACCGCCGTGACCTCCGCCGCCGGGCCCGGTGCCCGGCGGGTGCCCCCCGCGGGCGATGATGCCGGCGGTCAGGCTCTGCAGCGAGTGATCGAGCTGCCCTTCGAGCTCGGAGCGCGTGCCCGCGTACGACGTGACGGCCACCGCGATCACCGCCAGGGCCACCGCGACTCCCGCCGCCACGCCCATGCGGACCCGGAGGCTCATTCCGGCGGTTCCCTCAGCGCGTAGCCCACGCCCCGCACGGTGTGGATGAGCGGACGCGAGCCGGCGTCCTCGAGCTTGCGGCGCAGGTAGCCGACGTACACCCGCAAGGCGTTGGACGTTGGGCCGAAGTCGTATCCCCACACCCGGTCGTAGATCAGCGTGTGCGGCAGGACCCGGCGCGGGTTGAGCATCAGCAGCTCGAGCAGCTGGTACTCGGTTCGCGTCAGTTCGATGAACTTCTCGGCCACCATCACCCCGTGGCGGGCGGGATCGAGCTTCAGCTCGCCGAACGAGAGTCCTCCGTCGACGTCGCCCTCGCCTCCGGCACGGCGCAGCAGGGCCCGGAGCCGCGCCTTGAGCTCATCGATGTCGAACGGCTTGACCAGGTAGTCGTCGGCGCCCGCGTCGAGCCCGTCGATCCGGTCCGCTACGGCGTCACGGGCGGTCAGCATCAGCACCGGCACCCGGTTTCGCTCGCGCCGCAGCAGCCGGCAGACCTCCAGCCCGTCGATGTCGGGCAGGCCAACGTCGAGCACAACCGCGTCGGGAACTCCGCCGGAAACCTCGGCCAGCGCCTCCGCGCCAGTGTCGGCCAGCCGGACCTCGTAGCCCGACAGCGTCAGCGCACGCCGCAGCACGTCGCGCAACCGGCGATCGTCGTCGACCACGAGCAGCCTCATGCATCAGATTGTGTCCGCTCCGCTGGCCGGAGCTGGAACTTCCTACGTTTCCCTTATCCGCTCGCGGAGCACGGCGCCGAGGATCCCGTTGACGAACGCCGGCGCGTTCGAGCCGCAGAAGCGCTTGGCGGTCTCGACGGCTTCGTCGATCGCGCCTTCCGGGGGAATCGCCTGTTCGCCGGGCACCGCGTCCGGGTGCAGTAGCTCGACCAGCCCGACGCGGAGGATCGAACGCTCCAGCGGGGCGATCCGCTCCAGCGACCAGCCACTGGAGTAGGCGCGGATCAGCTCGTCGAGCTCGGGCTGGCGCTCGCGCACCGCGTAGGCCAGCGAACGCGTGAACGCGGGTACGTCACGCGGAAACGTCTCCTCCAGCGGGCGACCCAGCAGATCGCTCTGGTAGAGCGCCCAGACCGCGGCCCGGCGCTGCTCGGTCCTACGCACCCTGCTGGACGTCAGGCACGCGAGACGTACTCGCCCGACCGGGTGTCGACGCGCACGTAATCGCCGATGTTGACGAACAGCGGCACCTGGATCCGGGCGCCGGTCTCCAGCACCGCCGGCTTGGTGCCCCCGCCGGACGCGGTGTCTCCGCGCAGCCCCGGCTCGGTCTCGGAGACCTCCAGGTCGATGGCGCTCGGCAGCTGGACGTCGGTGGGGCGGTCGTCGATGTAGAGCAGCTCCACCTCCTCTGAGTCCTTCATCCACCGCAGCGCATCGGCCAGCGTGGACTCAGGAATCGTCAGCTGCTCGTAGCTCTCTGAGTCCATGAAATGGGCGTCAGTCCCGTCGCGGTAGAGGAACTGCATCCGCCGGACCTCGGTCCGCACGGAGCGAAACTTCTCCCCGGCCCGGAAGGTGCGGTCGATCGCGGCGCCGTCGCTGACCCGCCGCAGCTTGGTGCGCACGAACGCCCCGCCCTTGCCGGGCTTGACGTGCTGGAACTCGACGATCTTGAAGATCGTGCCGTCGACCTCGATGTGGTTGCCGTTGCGGAATTGATTGGTGCTCAGCATGGCCAGCGGGCCAGTCTAGACGGCGGCCCAGGGTCAGTCGCTGACCAGCAGCTGCTTGTCGAGCGAGGTGAGGATCTCGCAGCCGTCGTCGCCGACGACCACCAGGTCCTCGATCCGCACCCCGAGCCGCCCGGGGAGGTACACCCCGGGCTCGACGGTGACGACGTTGCCGCTGCGCAGCTGGTCCTCGGAGCGCTTCGAGAGCCGAGGGGCCTCGTGGACCTCGCTGCCGACGCCGTGCCCCAGCCCATGGCCGAAGTGCTCGCCGTGGCCGGCGGCGTCGATCACCTCCCGGGCGACGGCGTCGACCTCGCGCCCCCCGGCGCCGGCCTTGACGGCCTCGACGCCGGCGATCTGGGCCTCGAGCACCAGCTGGTAGATATCACGGGCCTCGGTGCCGGGCTCGCCGGTGGCGATCGTGCGGGTGCAGTCCGAGCAGTACCCGTCGACCTCGGCCCCCCAGTCGATCACGACCAGCTCACCCGCCGGGACCTCGACGTCGCGGGGCGTGGCGTGGGGCAGCGCGCCGTGGGGCCCGACGGCGACGATCGAGTCAAACGAGGGCCGCGACGCGCCGTGCACGACCATCGCCTGCTCCAGGGCGGCGGCCAGATCGCGCTCGGTCCGCCCCACCAGACCCTGCTCCAGCAGCTCGGCCAGGGCGGCGTCGGCGATTCCGGTGGCGACCCGGATGCGCTCGATCTCCTCGGGCTCCTTGACCGCCCGCAGCTGCTCCACCAGCCCGCCCGCCTTGACCAGCTCCACCCGCTCGGGCAGCAGCTCTCTGAGCCTGGCGTGCTGGCGCACGGTCAGGTTGGCGTCGTCGAAGCCGAGCCTCAGCTCGTGTCCGGGCAGCGCCTCGCCGACGGCGTCCAACAGCTCGTGCTGGGCGCGGCGGCGGTCGTAGGAGCCATTGACCTCCGCCTTGGCCTGCTCCACGTAGCGAAAGTCGGTGATGAACACCCGTATCTCGGAGCCCACCCGCCCCACCAGGGCCAGGCCGTTCGAGCCCGTGTAACCGGTCATGTAGCGCACGTTCACCAGTGAGGTGACCAGCAGGACATCGACGCCCTCGCCGTCCAGCAGCTCGATCAGTCGCTCCGCGCGATCGCTCATCTAGAGAATTCCTTTCGTAGGCGTTCCAGCGCCTCACGGTAGCCGTCGGGTCCCTTGCCCGCGACCCGCCCCACGCAGAGCTCGGTGATGACCGACTGGCGACGCCACGGCTCACGCGAAGCGACGTCTGACAGGTGGACCTCGACCGCGGGCAGACGGGTCAGCTCGAGCGCGTCGCGGATCGCGTAGGAGTAGTGCGTCCAGGCCCCGGGGTTGAGCACGATTCCGTCGGCCAGACCCTCCAGGCCGTGGAGGTGCTCGACGAAATCCCCTTCGTGGTTGGACTGGAAGAACCGCGTGTGGAGGCCCAGCTCGTCGGCCGCCTCCGAGATCCCCAGCTCCAGCGCGGTCAGCGTCAGCGAGCCGTAGTGGGCGGGATCCCGCCGTCCCAGCTGGTCGAGGTTGACGCCGTGCATCACCTCGACTCGGTTGCGCGGACGATGGCTCGCCACTATCCGGCCAGCTCTCTGACGGCGGCGATCAGCTCCCGGGCAGGCACGGCGCTGCCCGGTCGGGGGTCGCCGGGCGCGGCCAGCAGGACGAACGGCACCGGCCCCTCCCCCACGCGCTTCTTGTCGCGGGCGGTGGCCATCACCACGGCGTCCGGGTCGACTCCCGCCAGCGCCGTGGGCAGGTCGCGGGCCCGCAGCAGGTCCGCGACCTCGGCCCGCAGCTCGTCATTGCCCGAAAGGCGCAGGGCGGCCAGCAGTCCAAGCGCCACCGCTTCGCCGTGACGGTAGGTGGCGTAGCCGGTCACCGTCTCGATCGCGTGGCCGACGGTATGGCCGAGGTTGAGCGTCTGGCGCAGACCGCCGTCGCGCTCGTCGCGGGCCACGATCCGCAGCTTGGTGCGCGCGCAGGCGGCGATCATCGCCGGGTCGACCGGATCGGCGCCGCCGCGGACCTGCTCCCAGAACCCGCCGCCGGCGATCAGCGCAGTCTTCACGAGCTCGGCGTAGCCGGCCGACAGCTCGGCCGGCGCCAGCGTCTTCAAGGCGTCGGTGTCGGCGATCACCGCCTGAGGCTGGTGGTAGGCGCCGACGTAGTTCTTGGCCTCCTCCAGGTCGACCCCGGTCTTGCCGCCGTAGGCGGAGTCGACCTGGGCGACCAGCGTGGTCGGGACCTGCACGTAGCGCACCCCGCGCTGATAGGTGGCGGCGCAGAATCCGGCCAGGTCGCCAACCACGCCGCCGCCCAGGGCAACCACCACGTCGGCGCGGGTCATTCCGGCGCGAGCCAGCTCCGACCACACGATCTCGGCGTGGGCGATGGTCTTGGACTGCTCGCCGGGCATGATCGCGACGCGGCCGTCCAGCGGCTCCAGGGCAGCCCCGTACAGCCGGCCGGCGTTGCCATCGGTGACCAAAAAGCGCCGGCCGCTGACCGTGGGAGGCCAGAAGCGGGCCGGCTCCAGCAACCCAGGGCCGATGTAGGCCGGGTACGAGCCCGAGGCGCTGGCCGCCCACAGCGTCTTCGTGGTGGTCGGAACGGTGGCGACGGCGGCCAGTATTCGATCAATTCCGGGGGCGCTCTGCTGCGGCACGATCACGTCGGCCAGCGCCGCGTAGACCGGCTCGCGCGCGGCGTACAGCGCCGCGAAGTCCTCGCGCCGGGCCGCCAGCGGCCGTCCCGTCCCCTGGCAGCGCGTCCAGGCGAGCTCGACGTCGACGTCGATCCACACCACCAGGGGCTCGGCGAGCGCCTCGCGGACGGCGGCCGAGCCGACCGCTCCGCCGCCCAGGGCCAGCACCCGGGGGCCGGTTCCCGCCCGCGCGGCGTCGAGCAGCTCCAGCGTGATCCGCTCCTCGGCCGCCCGGAACGCCGCCTCACCGTCCTCCACGAACAGTCGCGGGATCGGCCTGCCGAGCCGCTCCTCGATGACCTGATCGACATCGACCGCCTCCGTGGCGAGCGCCTTGGCCGCAGCCCGGGCGGCGGTCGACTTCCCAGCCCCCATGAAGCCGATCATCACCACCGCCCGGCCTGGGTCGCCGCTTACCGGCGCCGCCATCCGATCCGCTCCTCGTAGGCTGCGATGGTCTGGGCGACGTCGTCGATGTGGTCGCCGCCGAACTTCTTGCGGTAGGCGTCGGCGAGCACGAACGCCACCATCGCCTCGCCGACGACGCCGGCCGCGGGCACGGTGCAGGAGTCGGTTCGCTCGCGCAGCGCCTCGGCGGGCTGGTGGGTCTCGATATCGACCGAGCGCAGCGGCTTGGTGAGGGTGGGCAGCGGCTTCATGGCGCCGCGAACGACCAGCGGCTCGCCCGTCGTCATCCCCCCTTCCAGGCCACCGGCCCGGTTGGTCTGGCGCCAGAAGCCCCGCTGCTCGTCGTAGAAGATCTCGTCGTGGGCCTCTGAGCCCGGCAGGCCGGCGACCTCGAGGCCGTCCCCGATCGCGACTGCCTTGATGGCCTGGATCGAGAGGATCGCCTGCCCCAGGACGCCGTCGAGACGCTCCTGCCAGGAGACGTGCGATCCCAGCCCCGGGTGCAGGCCGAAGGCTCGCACCTCGAACACCCCGCCAAGCGATTCGTTGGCCTTGCGCAGCCGGTTGATCTCGGCCACCATGGCCCGGCCGGCCTGGTCGTCCAGGCACCGCACCGGGGACTCGTCGACCTGCGCAAAGTCCTGGGGTTGCAGGTCGGCAGGGCGGGGGGCGGTCACGGAGGTGATCTGGATCACGTGCGAGAAGACGGAGACCCCGAGCGCTTTCAGAAATGCCTTGGCGATGGCGCCGCCGGCGACCCGGGCCGCCGTCTCCCGGGCGCTGGCCCGCTCCAGGATGTCGCGCACGTCAGTGACGCCGTACTTCTGGGTGCCGACCAGGTCGGCGTGCCCGGGGCGGGGCAGGTGGACCTCGGCGGCCGGCTCCTGGACCGGCCAGGGGTTCATCCGCTCCTCCCAGTTGGCGTAGTCGCGGTTGACGATCTGCAAGGCGACCGGGCCGCCGAGCGTGCGGCCGTGTCTGACCCCGCCGGTCACCTCGACCTTGTCGCGCTCGATCTTCATTCGCCCGCCCCGGCCATGGCCGAGCTGGCGGCGCGCCAGATCGCGATCGATGATCCCGCGGTCGAGCTTCAGCCCAGCTGGCAGCCCCTCGATGATGCAGGTCAGGCCGGGACCGTGCGACTCCCCGGCCGTGGTCAGGCGAAGCGACATCCGGCTACTTCTCGGGGGGCGGCGGCGCCGTCTCGGCCGGATGCTCCTGGGCGTCGATGCCCGGGATCCGCACTCCGGTTCCGCGGCACCACGGACAGGTGACCTGGTGCGGCTCGCCGCCCAGGCCCGAGGTCAGCCGGCCGGTGCCGCGGCAGGCCATGCAGGTCCCGGGGCCTCCCTGATCGGCCTGTCGGTTCGCGCTCATAACGGCGCCTCACCATAGCGGCGACGGACATTCTGCATCCACCCTGGAGGGCGGCGAACGGTTGCTCTGCTGGGCAAGCCTTTGAGACGTGCCTGCGGTCGGGGCCGATCGCGGGCTTTCGGATCGCGGTCGGTGCACAACATCCACCGACGGGCCACTGTCCGGGGAGCGCGGGATCTTATGCACCGCATGCGTGCACGATCGAGCACACCCTGGCCGCTGTGACGCGACCGGTGGATCTCATGCACCTGGCGGCTGGGACGCTGGCGCTGCTACGCCCCCGCTAGCCGATCCCCGCGGCCGTCCGCATCGCCTCCCGCGACGCTGGGCGCCCGGTGAACAGCTCAAAGCTCAGCGCGCCCTGGAGCACCAGCAGCTCCAGCCCATCGATCGCGAGCACCCCCCGCGCGCGAGCGGCCCGGATCAGCGCCGTGCCCCCGGCGGCGTAGACGAGATCGACCACGCAGCCGAAATCTGCCAGCTGATCGGCGTCCACGGGCAGGCCCTGCAGCGACAGCCCGCGGTCGAGGCCAACGGCGGTGCAGTTGACCAACAGGTCCGCCGGGCGCACCGACCCGGCCACCGTGCCGCCGAGCTGCGCCGCCAGACGACCGGCCCGCTCCCGGCTGCGGTTCCAGATCCGGACCTCGGCGCCACCGTGGCGCAGCGCCCACACCGCGGCCCGGGCGCTGCCTCCAGCCCCGAGCACCAGCGCGCTACGACCAGCGACCGCAAACGGAAGCGCGTCGATGAGCGCCGGCGCGTCGGTGTTGTCGGCGGTCACGGCGCCGTCAGCTTCGAACACCAGCGTGTTGGCGGCGCCGATGGCGCTGGCCCGCGGACTCGGCGCGTTGGCCAGTGACAGAGCCGCCGGCTTGTGGGGGATCGTCACGTTGACGCCCCTAAACCCGGCGGCGGGCAGTGCCCCGACCAGCTCTCCCAGCAGCCCCGGCGCCACCGGGAGCAGCTGGTAGCGCCAGTGCTCGAGACCGGCAGCCGCCAGCGCGGCGTTGTGGATCGCCGGCGACCGGCTGTGAGCCACCGGCCAGCCGATCACGCCGAGGCGCACCGGCCGATCGCCGCGCACCGGCGCGTCGCTGCGACTTAGCAATGCTTGGACTGGTAACGGCGGTTCTGGCCCAGGAACTGCGCGTAGTTGTTGGCGAACACGCTCCCCCGCGCGCATGGCCTGGCGAAGAAGAACAGGTACTTCGTCCGGGCCGGATGCGCCGCGGCCTGGATCGACGCCATGCCGGGATTGCCGATCGGAGTCGGGGGAAGGCCGACGTGCGTGCGCGTGTTGTAAGGCGAGCGCGAGTGCAGCTGGGACACCGTCAGCGGCCGTGTGAAGTTTCCGGTCGCGTACTGGGTGGTGGAGTCGAGCTGCAGCGCCATCCCGTTGGCCAGGCGGTTGTAGATCACCGACGACACCAGCGGCCGGTCGTGGACGGTGGGCGTCTCGGCCTCGATCAACGAGGCCACGATCAGCACGTCGTACGGCGTCAGGTGCTTGCGGCGCGCGTAGCTGAGGTTGACCTTGGCGAACTGCGCCTTGAACGTCTTGAGCTGGTCGGCGACGAGCGTGGAGATACGGACCGGCTCCACCAGCTGGTAGGTGTCCGGGAACAGGAATCCCTCTAGCGAGCGCGGCTTGTGGCGCAGGCCGTAGGCGCGCAGGTTCAGCAGCTTGGTGGAGCGGGTGGCCGCCAGGTAGCTGCCGCGGACGTGCTGCTGGCGCAGCAGCTGGTTGATCTGCTGGCGGCGGCGTCCCTCGGTGATCGTCAGCTCGGTCACCTTCGCCGCCGGCGGCGCCTTGGTAAGAGCCGTCAGCACCGACCCGTAGCTCATCCCCAGCTGCAGGTGGTAGACGCCGGCCCGCATCTTGTCGCGCTCGCCGGCCAACGTTGCGCGGAGCTTGAAGAAGAAGCTCGACGAGATCACGCCGTCACGTTGCAACGTCGTGGCGATCTGGCTCGAGCTCGACCGGGCCGGGATCGTCACCGTCACGTGCCCGTGCGGCGAGCCCGCGAACGGCTGGAACAGCTCGATCAAGAACCAGATCAGTACGCCGGCCAGCCCCAGCGCCACGACCGCCCCGGCGCGTCCGATCCACAGGCGCCGGCGCCCGGGCTGCCCGGGCAGCCGCTTGGGCCGGGACTTGGGCGGCTTGCGCGGTGGCGACGGCGGCTTCTGGCGGGCGCTGACCCGCCGGGTGCCCGACGGCAGCTCGAGCTCGAGCTCGCCGGTCTCGAACGCCCCGTCGCCGTCTGGGTCGTGATCGGGCCCCGGCGCCGGTTCGTGCTCCTCGGTCTGGACGGCGCCGGCGCCGTCACGGTGGGCCTCGACCTCGGTTGCGGGCGCAGGCGCGGGCGCGAATGACTCGTGCTCGCGTACGACCGGCGCGGGCTCTCGTACCACCGGCTCGGGCTCGCGCACGACCGGCTCGGGCTCGCGCATGACCGGCTCGGGCTCGCGTGCGACCGGCGAGGGTTCGCTCACGATCGGCGGAGGTTCGCGTACCACCGACTCGGGCTCGCGCTGGACCGGCTCCGGCTCGCGCTCGACCGGCTCAGGCTCGTGCACGACCGGCTCCGGCTCGCGTACGACCGGCGCGGGCTGCTTGGCCGGTTGGCGGGGAGCCGGCTTGCCCCTCCGGGCCGCCCGCTTGCGCTCCCGCTCGAGCCGAGCGGCCTCGCGCTCCTGGGGCGTGCGCTGGCGCCGCTCAGCCATCGGCCACCCCGGCCCGGGAGCGACTTTCCAGCCAGTCCGCCAGCAGGTGAGCGGCGGCGCGCGAGTCCTCATTGGCGTGGCCGCCCGAGCGCTCGGCCAGCCTGGTGGTGAAGCGCTCGTCATGCAGCTGCACCGGCACCGGCAGCGACCGCTCCAGCAGCGCCGCGAACGCGCGGGTCTCCTCGGTCTGAGCCGAATCGCCGCCCGACAGTGAGAGCGGTAGCCCGACCACGACGAGCTCCGCCTCCAGCTCCGCCACCAGCCCCCGCAACCGGGCCAGGCCACGGCGGGACGCCGGCGCCAGCACCGGCGCAAGCGGGGTCGCGAGCACGCCGGTCGGGTCGCTCACGGCGCATCCACACCGGGCGCTGCCGTAGTCGAGTGCTAGCACCCGCATCGACACCTACGCGGCCAGGGCCGCTTCGATCACCTCCCGGGCGGCGTCGATCGCGGCCGGGAGCTTTTCGGGGTGGCGCCCGCCGGCCCGCGCCAGCGTGTCGCGCCCCCCGCCCCCGCCGCCGACCTGCTGGGCCGCGACCCTGACGATGTCTCCGGCTCGCAGCCCTCGCTGCACCAGCGCCGGAGCCACGCTGGCGACAAGATCCACCCGCCCGTCGCCCGGGCTGCCGAGCACGATCGCCGCGTCACCAAGCTTTCCCTTCAGCCGGTCGACGATCTGCAGCAGCGCCTGGCTGTCAGGCGCGGTCACCGCGGCCACGACCACATCGGCCCCGGCCAGCTGCGCCGCCCCCGCCACCAGCTCGTCGATGTCGACCGAGCCGTTGCCGCCGGCAGGACGCCGCGCCGCGCGCTCGAGCTCGCGCACCCGCGCGCTCAGCTGCGCCACGGACTCGGGCACCCGATCGCCGGGGACGCGCAGCGTCTCGGCAGTCTGCTCCAGCGCTCGGTCACGCGCGCGCACGAACGCGATCGCCTCGGGACCGGTGATCGCCTCGATCCGCCGCACGTTGGCGGCGCTCGACGTCTCGGCCAGGACGCGGAACAGACCCAGCTCGGCGGTGCCGCGGGCGTGGGTGCCGCCGCACAGCTCGCGCGAGAACGATCCGTCGCCGACCTCGACCATGCGCACGAGCTCGCCGTACTTCTCGTTGAACAGCGCCATCGCGCCGAGCCGCTTGGCCTCGTCGAGCGTGGTCGTGAGCGCCCGGACGGGATGGCTCTCGACGATCCAGCGGTTGACATCGTCCTCGACCGCCCGCAGCTCGTCGGCGGTCAGGGCGCTGCCGTGGGTGAAATCGAATCTCAGCTTGTCAGGACCCACGTAGGACCCGGCCTGGTGCACGTGCGAGCCCAGCCGGCGGCGCAACGCGGCGTGGAGCAGATGCGTCGCGGTGTGGTTGCACTCGGTGGCGTGGCGCGTGGCGTGGTCGACGTGGGCCACGACCCGTTCGCCGGGCTCGAACGTGCCGCGCTCGGCAGTCAGCTCCAGGACCTGGTCCTGGCCGACGCGCAGGACGTCGGCCACCTGGGCCCGGCAGCCCCCGCCGACACATTCGATCGCGCCGGAATCGGCAACCTGGCCGCCACCGGTGGGATAGAACGGCGACTCCACGAGCTTTACCAGCACGTGTCCTCCATCGCCGACGGCGGCACCGATCGTGGTCTCGGTGTCGGTCGTCTGGTAGCCGACGAACTCGGTCTCGAAACCGGCGCTGCCGGCCAGGGCCAGCGCCCGCTCGCGCAACCCCTCGTCGGCGCGCGTCCGGCTCGCGCCCGCGCGGGCGCGCGAACGCTGACCCTCCATCAGCGACTCGAAACCTTCCTCATCGACGCCGAGTCCGTGCTCGGCGACGATCTCCAGCGTCAGATCGATCGGAAAACCATACGTGTCGTGCAGCAGGAACGCGTCAGCGCCCGAGATCCCCTCCGAGCCCAGGTCGCGAGTCCGCTCGATCAGCTCGTCCAGCCGCTTCAGCCCCTGCTCGAGTGTCCGGCCGAAGCTCTCCTCCTCGGCGGCGAGCCATCTGCGGATCAGGTCCCCGCGCTCGTGCAGCTCGGTGTACTCGGCGCCCATCAGCTCGGCCACCACATCCGCGTAGTGCTGCAGGAACCCGGGCTCCAGGCCGAGGCCCCGACCGTGCTGGATCGAGCGGCGCATGACCCGGCGCAGCACATACCCGCGGTCCTCGTTGGATGGCACCACTCCGTCGGCGATCAGGAACGACATCGCCCGGGCATGGTCGGCAAGCACGCGCAGCGCCCTGTCGGTCTGAAAATCGGTACCATAGGTTCTGCCTGAAAGTTCCTCGCCGAGGGCGATCAGGGGGGCGAACTGATCAGTTTCGAAAACCGTGTCCTTCTGCTGCAGGATCGACGCCAGCCGGTTCAGGCCGAGGCCCGTGTCGATGTTCTTGGCCGGAAGCGGGGTGAGAACGCCCTCGGGGTTCTGGTCGAGCTCCATGAAGACCAGGTTCCAGTACTCCAAAAAGCGCTCGTTGTCGCCGCCGGGCAAGTCATCGGGCCGACCGTGTTCAATACCGCGATCCAGGTACAGCTCCGAACAGGGGCCGCACGGTCCCGTCGCACCCATCTGCCAGAAGTTCTCAGAGCGCGGGCATTCCACGATTCGCTCTCGCGGGACTCCGACCTCCAGCCAGGCCTCGATGGCCTCCTCGTCGGGTCCCAGACCCAGTTCGTCGTCGCCGGCGAAGACGGTGATCCAGATGTCGTCGGCCGCGAACCCGAACCCCTCCCTGGAGAGCTCCCAGGCGAATTCGACCGCACCCCGTTTGAAATAGTCGCCAAACGAGAAGTTCCCGAGCATCTCGAAGAAGGTCAGGTGCCTGGTGGTGGTGCCGATGATCTCGATGTCGGATGTGCGGAACGTCTTCTGGCAGGTGGTCGCCCGCGGGCGCGGCGGCTTCTCGACGGCTTGGAAGTACGGCTTGAGGGGAACCATGCCCGCGATCGTGAACAGGACCGAGGGATCGAATTCGGCCGGAATCAGCGACGAAGACGGCAACCGCAAGTGGTCGCGCTGCTCGAAGAACTCGATAAAAGTGCGCCGGATCTCGTCAGAGGTCATTGAGGACAGGAGTGTAGGCGCGATGCCGGTCCAGATCCCCGGCGTGACGATCAAGCTCGCACCCTGGTCATCCGACATAGGTCGCATGATCAAGCTCGCGATCACGCTGATTCTGTGCGCCGTGGCCGCGGCGATCGTCCCGGCCGGCGCATCTGCCTTGACGTTGGATCCCGACGGGTTTCGCCTTCAGAGCTCGTCGATGACCGTGGCCCAGAGCGCCGGCTCGGCGGTGGTCACGATCGAGCGCAACGACACTTCGAGCGAAGCCCAGATCCGTTACGAGACGCTGCCCGGCAGCGCCGTGCGGGGACAGGACTACCAGCCGGTGAAGGGAATGCTCGACTTCGCCCAAGGTCAATCGAGCGCCAGCTTCTCGATCCCGATTGTCGACCACCAGACGCCTGAGCCGCCCAAGACGCTGGGAATCGCGCTGTTCAGCCCGTACTTGCTGGGCATGGGATCGCCGTCCGCAGCGGTCCTGACGATCACCGGCGGCACGTTGCCGCCCGTCCTGCGCAATCCGGTCAACCCCCTCGATCTGAGCGCCACCCCGCCAACCACCAACCCGCTCTCCGGCGCGCAGCCGTTCGTCGACTGGAAGTACGGCCTGTCCGCGATCCAGCAGCGCCGCTGGCGCCACAGCCACCCTCGCGCGGCGGGGATGCTCGGGGTGATCGCGAGCCAGCCCGGCGTGCAGCGCTTCGGCAACTGGAGCGGCCGCGATCCGGGCCTCCAGGTTGCCCAATTCCTCGATCGCGCTGCGGTGGAGCAGCCGGGGACGGTGCCCGAGCTCGCGACGTACTACCTCGTCGAAGCCAAGCGCATCCATCCCCAATGCCGCCACTACTCCGACGCGGGCTGGCGCCAGGCCGCGTTCCACCGGTGGATGCAGAGCCTGGCCCAGGGGATCGGCAACTACCGGGCGATCATGTTCCTGGAGATGGACTCACTTATAACTGTCGGCTGCCTGAGCCGTCATGGAGTCGAGGTCCGCATGGCCGAGCTACGCGACGCGATCAACATCCTCTCGCACCTTCCCCGGGTGGTCGTCTACTTGGACGCGGGCGCTGCCGACGCCGTCCCGGCCCGGGAGACCGCGCGCCTTCTGCGACGTGCCGGCGTGTCCGAGATCCAGGGCTTCTTTCTGAACTCGACGCACTTCGACTGGACCTCGCGCGAGATCAGGTATGGCGAGGAGATCTCACGGATGACCGGCGGCAAGCACTTTGTCGTCAATACGTCCGAGAACGGTCACGGGCCGCTGGTTCCCCGCAATCGCGTCAAGTACGGCAACGAGTTGCACTGCAATCCGCGGGGGCGCGGTCTCGGACCCAAGCCTACGTTTGACACCGGCTACCCGAACGTGGATGCGTTCGCCTGGATCGCCACTCCCGGGAAGTCCGGCGGTACGTGCGGTTCCGGGGACCCGCCAGGTGGCGACTACTGGCCCGCGATGGCGCTCGGGCTGGTGCGCCGCGCCGATTTCGCGGTCCGGTAGCGGGCGTCAGGACGCCACCGGCGTCCCACGGTCAATGGTCCCCCATCCCACGACGAGCTCGCCGTCCATCAGGCAGGCCAGCTGGCCCGGGGCGGCGCCGTCGACCGCGTCCTCGAGCTCGATCGAGAGCGTCCGGTGACGCCCCGCGGGCGGATTGCCGGGCAGCCTGGCGCTCAGCGGGCGCGAGCGGTAGCGCAGCTTGACCCGGTCGACCCGGGCTCCGGGCCGGTGCAGGTTGGCGCTGCGCACGGCCACCCGCCGGGTCCGCAGCGCCGCCTTGGGTCCCACCGTCACCCGGTTGCCGACCGGGTCCTTGTCCAGCACGTACAGGGGACCGCCGCTGTGGTCGAGGCCGATGCCGCGCCGCTGGCCGACCGTGAAGCGGTGCTGGCCGAGGTGGCTCCCCAGCACATTGCCGTCGAGGTCGACGATCGCGCCCGGACGATCGCCGATGCCGCCATGGCGGGCCAAAAAGCGCGGGCGGTCGGTGCCGGCCAAGAAGCACAGGTCCTGCGAGTCGGCCTTGCCGGCCACCGGCAGACCCGCTCTGGCCGCGAGATCCCGGACCGCGGGCTTGCGCAGCCCGCCCAGCGGAAACCGCATCCGCGCCAGCGAGGACGGCGTCAGCCCGGCCAGCATGTAGGTCTGATCCTTGGCCGGATCGGTGGCGGCGCGCAGCAGCGGTCCGCGCTGGTCCTGGGCCTCCGCCAAGCGCGCGTAGTGCCCGGTGGCCAGCCGTCCGGCGCCGAGGCGGCCAGCGAGCTCCAGCATCGCGTCCAGGCGCACGTGGCCGTTACAGCCGACGCATGGATTGGGCGTCTCACCGCCGGCGTAGCCGGCGATGAACGGCTCCACCACCCCGGCTCGGAAGTCCTCGCGTAGGTCGATCGTGAAGTGGGGCAGCCCCATGGAGTGAGCCAGCGAGCGGGCCTGAGCCACGGCGGTGGCCGAGCAGCAGCTGCGCTCGCCGTCGTTCTCGGGGTCCGACCAGAGCTCGAGCGTGACCGCGGCGGTGTCCTCGCCGGCGGCGGCGATCAGGTGGGCGGCCACGGCGCTGTCGACGCCGCCGCTCATCGCCACCAGGGTGCGGCCATGCTCCGGACTGGCCAGCCGGGCACCGGCGCGGACCGCGCCACCGAGCGCGCGGGCCAGGGCGTCGGCGGCGAGCTCGGCGGCGTGCAGCTTGGCCGGGCTGAGGCCGCCCAGCTCCTCGGCCACCTGGCTCGGCCCGACGCGGGCAGCATCGAGGACGTGAACGCCGCGGACGAGCGTCACGGCGGCGCTGGCCGCGGCCGTCGCCGCCCCGCAGCCGCGGGCCTGAAAGCCGGCGTCGGTGACCCGGTCGCCGTTTACAGCGACCGAGACCGCGATCTCGTCGCAGCAGGACCAGCCGCCCGCGGTGACGGTGCAGGCTCTTGCCGGGATCACCCCCAGACCCTGGGGCGAGGTCAGGTGGTGCTCGAAAGCGAGCGCGTCCATGGTCCGCCCTACGTTAGTCGCAGCCCGAGCTCGCGCAGCTGGGCGGGCTCGACGGGCGCTGGCGCTCCGGTCAGCGGGTCGCCGCCGCTGGTGGCCTTGGGAAACGCGATCACCTCGCGGATGTTGTCGCGCCCGGCCAGCAGCGCAATGATGCGATCGATGCCCATCGCGATCCCGCCGTGCGGGGGCGCTCCGAAGCGGAACGCGTCGAGCAGGAAGCCGAAGCGCGCCTGCGCCTCCTCGGCGCCGATCCCGATCAGCTCGAACACCCGCTGCTGCACATCGCTGCGGTGGTTGCGGATCGAGCCGCCGCCGATCTCGTTCCCGTCGAGCACCAGGTCGTAGGAACGGGACAGCAGCGTGGCCGGGTCGTCGAGGTCGGCGGCGGTGGCGGGGGCTCCCGACGGCGTCGCCGGGGCGGTGAACGGGTGGTGCTCGGCGTCCCAGCGCTGCTCCTCGGGGTGCCAGGCGAACATCGGGAACTGCACGATCCAGCGGATGTCGTGCTTCCCGGAGGGGATCAGATCGAAGCGTCGCGCGAGCTCGAGGCGCAGCGCGCCGAGCGCCTGGGCCGCGGTGGCCGCCGTGTCGGCGACGATCAGCAGCAGGTCGCCGGGGGCGGCCTCGAGCCGGCGATTGATCGCCGCGATCTCCACGGGAGTGAGGAACTTGGCCACCGGCGAACGCCATTGGCCTTCCCCCTCTTGCACGAACGCCCAGACCAGGCCCTTGGCGCGGTGCTGCTTGGCCAACTCGGTCAGCGCGTCGAGCTCCGAGCGCGGGATCTCCCGCGCGCCGGCGTTGATCCCGCGGACCACCCCGCCCGTCTGCAGCGCGCCGGCGAAGACCTTGAACTCGGTCTGTGTCAGGTCGTCTCCGAGATCCTCGAGCTCGAGGCCGAAGCGAGTGTCCGGGCGGTCTGAGCCGAACCGCGCCACCGCCTCGGCGTAGGTCATCCGCGGCCACGGCGGCGGCGCCACCTCGAATCCGGCGCGCTCGAACACCGGGGCCATCGCCGCCTCGGTCGTCTCCAGGACGTCGTCCTCCTGGACGAAGGCCATCTCGATGTCGAGCTGGGTGAACTCGGGTAGACGGTCGGCGCGGGCGTCCTCGTCGCGAAAGCAGCGCACGATCTGGTAGTAGCGCTCCAGCCCGCCGACCATCAGCAGCTGCTTGAACAGCTGCGGTGACTGCGGCAGCGCGTAGAAGGAGCCCGGTTGGATGCGCGCCGGAACCAGGAAGTCACGGGCGCCCTCCGGGGTGGAGCGGGTGAGAAACGGCGTCTCGATCTCCAGGAAGTCGCGCTCGTCGAGGATCTCGCGGATCGTGGCGATCGCCTTGTGGCGGAGCGTCAGCGCCTGGAGCATGGGGGCCCGGCGCAGGTCGAGCGAGCGGTGGCGCAGACGCAGGTTCTCGTCGATCGGGATGTCCTCGTCGAGCGGGAACGGCGGCGTGTCGGCATCGGCGAGGATCTCCAGCTCGCTCACCGCGACCTCGATCTCGCCCGTCGCGAGCCTCGGGTTGACGTTCTCAGGCGCGCGCCGGGTCACCGTGCCGGCGGCCGTGATCACGTCCTCGGAGCGCAGCGAGTGGGCGGCGGCGTGGGCCTCCGGCGCGGTCTCCGGGTTGAACACCAGCTGGACGATCCCCGAGCGCTCGCGCAGGTCGATGAAGATCAGCCCGCCGTGGTCGCGGCGTCGGTGCACCCAGCCCGAGACCCGGGCCGGGGTCCCGGCGCGGGCGGCGTCGAGCTGGCCGGCCCAGCTGTCGCGGTAGGAGTTGGGCCGCGGGGCGTGGCGCATCTCGCTCATGCCAGACGGCTGCCTCTCAAGATGGTGGGGATAACGGCCACCTGTTCGATCTCGACCTGCTCCCCGGTCTCCATGTTCCGGAGGCTGGCGGTGCGCTCGTCGCCGACGATCGCGACGTGGCGCGCCCCGATCCGGTCGGCGTGGCGCAGCTGTCCCTTGAGCGAGCGGCCGGTCAGCTCCAGCTGGGCGCTGAGTCCGGCCCGCCGCGCCTCGGAGGCCAGGGCAAATGCGCTGGCGCCCGCCTGCGGCGCTGCCCGGGCGACGAACAGATCGACCAGCTCCGGCGGTGTCGGCAGCTCGCCGGCGGCCATCAGCATCCGCTCCACGCCGGCCGCGAATCCGGAAGCCGGCGTCGGCGGCCCCCCCAGCTGCTCGATCAGGCCGTCGTAGCGGCCGCCGCCGGCGACGCCCGACTGGGCGCCGAGGGCGTCCGAGGTGAACTCGAACAGGGTCCGCGTGTAGTAGTCGATCCCCCTGACCAGGGTGGGGTCGAGCTCGTAGCGTTGGTCGGCGTCGTCCAGCATCTGTCTCACGCGTGCGAAGTGCTCGGCGTCGTCGGGGGCCAGCCGGTCGAGCAGGATTGGGGCGTTGCGCATGGTCTTTTGGGTGGTGGGGTCACTGGAGTCGAACGCCCGCATCGGGTTGAGATCGATCCGCGCCACGACCTCGGGCGCGAGGCCGTCCTCGTGGGCGCGGAGGTAGGCGGTCAGCTCCTCGCGATACTCGGCGCGCGTGGCCGGCGTGCCGAGGCTGGAGAGACGCAGCCGCACGCCCTTGGCACCGAGGGTCTCCAGCAGGTCGCTCAGGAGGAGGATCAGCTCGGCATCGGTCTCTGATGATTCTGATCCGATCACCTCGGCCCCGACCTGCCAGAACTGGCGGTAGCGGCCCCGCTGTGGCGCCTCGGCCCGGAAGAAGCTCGACAGGTACCAGAGCTTGACCGGCTGGGGGAGCTTGTGCATGCCGTGCTCGAGGTAGGCGCGGCAGACCGGCGCCGTGCCCTCCGGGCGCAGCGTCAGCGAGCGCCCGCCGCCGTCGTCGAACGTGTACATCTCCTTCTGGACGATGTCGGTCGCCTCCCCCACCGCGCGCGAGAACAGCTCGGTGGACTCGAAGGCCGGCGTCTCGATCCGGCGATAGCCGGCGGCGCCGAAGATCCGGTGCACGTGCGACTCCAGCACCTCGCGCCGCGCCGCGTCGGCGGGAAGCACATCGAACGTGCCACGGGGGGCCTGGAACGAGCTCACGATGGTTGAGCTCGGTTTAGCGGTCTTGATGCGCGAGCTCGCGCAGGAACGGATTGGACTCGCGCTCGGCGGCGAGCGTGGTCAGCCCCATGTGGCCCGGGTAGACGGTTGTCTCACCCGGATAAGCGTCGATCAGCGACTCGATCGAGGCCAGCAGAGTGGGCCAGTCGCCGCCGGGCAGGTCGACGCGTCCGACCGATCCCTGGAACAGGACGTCGCCGGAGAACAGCGCGTTGTCCTCCGCGGCGGCGTAGCTGACGTGGCCGGGGCTGTGGCCCGGAGTGAAGCTGACCTCGAATTTGAGGCCGGCCAGCTCGAGCGTCTCGCCGCCCTTGACGGTGTGGTCGGCGTCGTAGCTCTCGAACGGGCCGAACCCAGGCCACGGCACGTAGTCCATGATGTTGGCCAGCACCTGGGTCTCGAGCTCGGGGCAGTACACAGGCGCGCCCGTGGCGCGGGCGACCGGCGCGACAGCTCCGATGTGGTCGAAGTGGGTGTGGGTCAGGAGGATCGCGTCGACCGTGTCGATGTTCAGGGCTTGCAGCGCCGCCAGGATGCGGTCCGCCTCCTCGCCGGGGTCGAAGATCACCGCGCTCGAGGCGTCCGGGCGGCGCGCGACGTAGCAGTTCTCCTGCACCGGGCCGACGGTGAACATGCGGACGTCGATCACGCCGACGCGTCCTTCTTTCGCTGCCGGCGGCGGAACAGGTACTGCTCTAGGTAATAGCCGGACGGCACGTAGAGCCCGAACGCGAACACGCCGAAGATCACCGCGGCGAGGACGTTGCCCTTGGACGTCAGCAGCAGGAAGATGAACATGAAGCCGGCGGCGAGGAGCGCGCGATTGATCGCGCCCCGCCACGTTGGGGGCTTGTTCAGCCTCGCCTGACGGGCCTCTTCGCGAGTCTGCTTCTTGCGTTCGTCGGGGGTCGGGGGCCGACCGGTGCGACCGCGGTTGGTCACCGTGCCGGCGGCGGTGCCGCGATGCTTGGTCCTGCGCTTGCGCTTGGTCTGTGCCATTTCAGTACGGAGCTTACGACGTGGTGGCCAGTGTGTCTTCAATCGTTGCGTACCCGCGCAGCGGAATTTCGGTTGGAAAGCCGTCGAAGGCCTGCTCTGGCGCCAGGCCGACCAGCTCGGCCGCGGCCGGTTTGGCGTGGCGAGCCACCGCGGCGACGACGTCGGCCAGCTTGGTCTGGCGATGGTCCTCGACGTTGGTCGACACCTGGGCCCTGTCGATGTGCTCGAGCCACAGGCCGATCGCTCTCAGGCCAGGAAGGCCCTCACTGCCGCCCTCCCTGATTGCGGCCGCGATCCGCTTGGCGTCTTCGATCGTCGCCGGCGGCTCGAGCTCCACGTTGAAGGCGACCAACGGCGGGCGGGCGGCCACCAGGACCGCGCCCGCGGTCCGGTGAAGCCGTGGCGGACCGAAGTCCGGCGTCAGCTCGTTGTTCTCGATTCTCCGCTGCAGGGTCGCTGGGCCGCCTTTGCGGAGCTCAGCGCGGGTGCGGCCGCCGGCCAGGATCCCGTACAGGAAGACCGGCAGCTCAAGCTGCTGCGCCAAGATGTCGGCGAGCGTCAGCGCCTCGGCCATGGCGGCCCCGCGGTCCTCGTCGCTGCGGTACACGATCGGCGCCACGTCGACGGCGCCGACCCGGGGGTGGATTCCGTCGTGGGTGTCGATCCGGATCAGCTCAACCGCCCTGGCGGCCCCGCTCGCGACCCGGTGGGCGAGCTCGCCGGGGGTGCCGGCGAGCGTGAACACGCTGCGGTGGTGGTCGGGGTCGGCGTGGACGTTGAGCAGCCGGGCTCCGAAGGCCTCGCCGATCTGGGCGATCGCGGTTCTGTCCCGGCCCTCCGAGACGTTGGGGACGGCCAGCAGCGTCGTCATGCGTGCGGCTCAGCTCAGGCGGCCAGCACGTACCGGCCGGCGTCGAGCACCTGGGTGGAGCCGACGTGAAGCGAGGCGTCGAGCACGACCACGTCGAGGTGGATCGGGGCCGAGACCATGCCGCCGATCCCGGCGCTGGACCCGAATGCGACATGCACGGTGCCGAGGATCTTCTCGTCCTCGAGCACGCTTCCGGTCAGGCGCGCCGCGTCGTTGGTTCCGACTCCGAGCTCGGCGAGGTTGCGCCCGAGGTCGCCGTGGGCGTCCAGACGCCTGTAGTACTCGGGACCGAGGCCGTCCTCCGCGGCCACGAGCTGGCCGTCGGAGACGGTGAGCCTGGCCGGCTCGCTGGTCAGACCGAGCGAAGCCAGGCTGGACGCGATCAGCGTGCCCTCGCCGCTGCTGGGCGAGATGAAACCCTCACCCGCCGGAAGGTTGCCGAACGCGCCCCGTGCAGTCAGGTCGCCGTCGTCGGCCACCCCCCCGCGGCCGGTGAGCTCCAGCCGCAGATCGGTACCGAGCGGACAGGTCACGTGCGCGGTCTCGGCCTGGTCAAGCAGCTGGGCGACGGCACGTGAACGGGCCGCCATCTGCTCGAAGTCGACGACCATGGTGCGGGCCAGCGTGTCCTCGGTCACACCCGGGAGCGTGGCGCCGCGGGCGCCGGAATCGCTCGCGCGCTTGCGCGCACGCGTGTGACTCAGCGAGCGGGTGGTCGGAGCGATGAACACGTCGCACTCGCTCATCGCCGCCGCGATCGGACGCGTCGGCTCGGTGCCGTCGGTGGCGCGCTCGTCCATGATCGCGATGGTCGCGTCGGCCCCCGCCTCGGTGGCGCCCTGTTTGAACGCCTCGCCGATCCGGCGGCTGGCGGGATCGGCGATCACCAGCACGTCCTCGTTGGCCTTGACCGCGAGACACTTGCGGATCACCGTGGCGACGGCGAGATCGAGGTCGGGCATCGGCCGGATGATATGTCCGTCGGGCCGGGGACGGCCGCCGGCTCGGAGGGCTCGGCTTCGGCGTCCCGATCGCCTGCGTTTTGGTTTGACGGCAGAGGGGCCGCCCGGGGCTCGGCGCTCGCGCGATTGCTAGGCTCGGGCCCCGCCGGTGTCGCCCCACGGAGCCCCTGGGTCCCGGAGCGAACAGCGGTCGGCGCCGGAGTAGCTCAGTCGGTTAGAGCAGCGGAATCATAATCCGCGTGTCGGGGGTTCGAGTCCCTCCTCCGGCATCGCTGAAGTGGTAGGAAAAAAGTGTCGTTTGCAGGGAGTTCGGTGGGGTTTCGCCCGACGGCAGAAGACCGCTACCGACCGCTGACGAGCATAGCTACCGCTCGCGCATTAGAAGCAGGCGCCGTGGTCCTGCTGTTGGCGAGCAGCGGGTGCGCAGCCGTTCCTGTGGACGAGCCCTGTTTCGTGGTTCAGGTCGGAGCCGGGAAGGCTCTCCTGTACACGCCCCCCGCGCAGATGTAGTCTCACCTCGAGATGGTTGCGCGAGGCGAGTGTGGCTTGGTGGGCGTGTCGGGTGAAAAGGCCACTGGGGCCGGGTTGCCCGCGGCAGTCGCGGCTGACGAGAAGCGGGAGGTGGATTGGTCTGACTCGGTGATCGAGGTTTCGGGTCTGCGGATGTCCTACGACGGCTTGGAGGCTGTGCGGGGTATCGACCTCCGCGTGCGCCGTGGCGAGATTTTCACGTTCCTCGGGCCCAACGGGGCAGGGAAGACGACGACGGTTGAGATCCTTGAGGGCCATCGCCGGCGAACCGGCGGCGAGGTCCAGGTGCTCGGGGTCGATCCGGAGCATGCCGACCGTCGTTGGCGCGCGCGGGTTGGCGTGGTGCTGCAGAGCTCACGTGTCGAGCAGGACCTGACGGTGCGCGAGTGCCTCGAGCTCTACGCCGGTTACTACCCGGCGCCACGGTCGGTGTCGGAGGTGATCAAGCTCGTTGGGCTCGAGAACAAGGTCAACGCTCGCGGCAAACAGCTGTCGGGTGGTCAGCAGCGGCGGATGGACGTCGCGCTGGCATTGATCGGCGACCCGGAGCTGGTGTTCATGGATGAGCCGACAACCGGCTTTGATCCCTCGGCGCGGCGAGCCGCGTGGGCGATGATCGACGGTCTGCGCGAGCTCGGCAAGACGATCTTCTTGACCACGCATTACATGGACGAGGCGGAGGCGCTGGCCGACCGGATCGCGGTGTTGAGCGCGGGGCGGATCGTCGCCGAGGGAACTCCGGGCACGCTCGGGGGCCGAGACCGGGCCGCGTATCAGATCTCGTTCACGCTACCCGACGGAGTCGCGGTCGACGAGCTCCCGGTCCCTGCGGCGTTGGTGGGTGCGCACGATGAGTCGGGGCGGGTCCTGATCGAAACCGGAGAAGTGATGGCGACGCTGCACGCCTTGTCGGGGTGGGCGGTCGCTCGCACGCTCGAGGTCCCCGATCTGCAGGTACACCGTCCCAGGTTGGAAGACGTCTATCTCGGACTGACGGAGCCGCCCAAGTGAACGACACGTCGCTAGTCGCTCACCAGTTGCGCTACGACCTGCTGGTCAACTGGCGCAATCCGCAGAGTCGCTTCTTCACGATCGTGCTGCCGGTGATCTTCCTGGTCCTGCTGACATCGCTGTTCGGCAACCACACTACGCACGTGAACGGGACTCCGATCAAGAACTCGACCTTTTATGTCCCGGGTATCTCAACGCTCGGAGTCGTCGCCGTGTCGTTCGTGAACCTCGTGATCACGATCGTCGCGCTGCGCGAGAGCGGGGTGCTCAAACGCAGGCGCTCTAC
>DASXZB010000050.1:0-30033 GCA_036502145.1 Solirubrobacteraceae bacterium
ACGGCTCGCGGGCGACGGTTCGCGTGCGACAAATCCAAAACGGGCGGGCGGATTTGTCACCAGACGCTTCTCTCACGTGCGGATGGCGCCAAATCCAAAGCGCGCCGGCGGCTTTGTCGCAGATCGGCAGATCGGCGGGCAGGGGCCTCGGGGCCACGGCGACGTGGGGCCACGGCCACGCGGGGGCACGGCGACGTGGGGCCACGGCGACGTGGCGCCACGGCCACGCGGCGGCCACGCGGGGGCCAAGGCGCGGGGCCACGGCCCGCGGGGCCACGGCGCCAGGGCCACGGCGCGCGGGCGCAAGCGCCCCTACGGGGTGAAGCGCACGGTGATCACGTCACCATCGGCGATCACGTAGCTGCGACCTTCGATCCGCAGCGTTCCCCGGTCCCGGGCCGCCGCGTAGCCTCCCGCATCGCGCAGCCGATCCCAGGAGATCACCTCCGCGCGCACGAAGCCCCGCTGGATGTCGGAATGGATCAGGCCAGCCGCATCCCACACCGAGCGTCCGCGGCGCAGGTGCCACGACTGGGCTGGCTTGTCCTCACCGGCGGTGAAGAACGCCACCAGATCGAGCAGCGCGAACGCTCCCTGGACCACGGTCTGGAGACTGGATTCGGCGACGCCCAGGTCGTCGCGCATAGCCGCGGCATCTTCGGCGCTCAGCTCGGCCAGCTCGGCCTCCAGCCGGGCCGAGACGGCGACCACTCCGGCCCCCTGGGCGGCGGCGTGGTCGATGATCGCGGGGGGCACCTCGTCGCTGCCCTCCTCGACGTTGACCACGAACAGCACCGGTTTCGCGGTCAGCGGCGACAGCAAGGTAATCGCGTCCGGAGCGTCGCTGGGCGCCGGAACGGTCCGGGCCGGGCGGCCCGCGCGGAGCGCCTCGATCAGCTCGGTCAGCCAGGCCGCCTCGGCGGCCGCGCGGCGATCGCCGCTCTTGGCGGTCTTGGCCACCCGTTCGAGCCGGCGCTCGGTCTGCTCGAGGTCGGCGTAGATGAGCTCGGTCTCGATCGTCTCGATGTCGGCCAGCGGATCCACGCGGCCGTCGGGATGGACCACGTTGGGGTCGTGGTGGGCGCGCACCACGTGCACGATCGCGTCGGTCTCGCGGATGTTGGCCAGAAACTGGTTGCCCAGGCCCTCTCCGCGATGGGCGCCGGCCACCAACCCGGCGATGTCGTGGAAGGCGATCGTGTCGGGTACCACCTTGGAGGCGCGGACGGTCTGCGCGACGACGTTCAGGCGGGGGTCGGTGACCGGGACGATAGCCACGTTTGGCTCGATCGTCGTAAAGGGGTAGTTGGCGGCCTCGGCCGCGACCCCGGTCAGGGCCGTGAACAGCGACGACTTGCCGGCATTGGGCATGCCGACGATCCCGACCTTCATCGCCACGGCGCGCCTCCCGCACCGGCAGCGCCGGTGACGCGGTGATCTAGTAGGGCCGGCGGTGGCACGGCGGGAGACTGTACGACGCGGCCGCTGTAAGACGACGCGGCGCTTGTAAACGGCGCGGTGACCGCGCGCCCCCGAGCGCACGGTCACCGTCTACCGATGCCCTACCTCAGTCCCCTCCCTCAGTCCCCTACCTCAGTCCCCTCCCTCAGGCGCGCGCCGGCATCGCGAGCTCGAACAGCCTGTGAGCGTGGGCGGCCGGGACCCACTCCTCGTATTCGATCGCCCTGAACGACCCCAGTTCGTTCACCCGGCACGGCGTCTGCACGTGATAGAGGATCGATTCGATACCTGAGAATCCCTCGAACCCCATCACCTCCTCAGTCAAAACGGCTCCATTACTCGGGAATGGAAAGCTCTCGCGACGTCACCTGGCAATGATCTGGATGTCCGCGGACCAACTCAAGGCCGGTACATTGCGTTTCGACCCCCTTTCACCGTCCTATGGACCGCACTGATCAGACAATCGTTGCGCTGCTGCGCGAAAATGCTCGCCGTTCGTTTCAGGACATCGGCGCCCACGTTCACCTGTCCGCGCCTGCCGTCAAGCGGCGTGTCGACCGGCTCGAGCGCGACGGCGTCGTCGTCGGCTATGCAGCCGTGGTGGACCCGCAGGCGTTCGGCTGGCATGCCGAGGCGTTCGTCGATCTCTACTGCGAGGGAACCATGGCGGCGGGCGCGATCAAGCGAGCGGTCGAGCGCGAGCCCGGCGTGGTGTCGGCCCACACCGTGGCCGGCGAGGCCAGTGCTCTGCTGCACGTGATGGCCCACGACACCAAGGATCTCGAGCTCGCGCTGGAGCGGATCCGGGCCACCGAAGGAGTCACGCGGACCGTTACCGAGGTTGTGCTGTCGACCCTGTTTCAGCGGTGAGGCGTCCTACCCCGACGGCCGCGAGCCCGCTCGGCCTCAAACAGCGGTCCCCGGATGCCCCCGGAAGCTGGCGGACGCTGGGCCGTCAGGTGCCGAACCCGACCCGGTGTCCCTCGGTGTCGACGAGCACGTAGACCACCTTCTCGAGGTCGAGCGCGACCGTCCCATCCTCGGCCGTGAGGTCGTGCCAGCCGGTGGTGCCCAGGGCCTGGCGCAGGCTCGTGAGCTCGCTGGGCGCCACCCGGGCGCTCAGCACGGGCCCCCCGAGGAAGCCGATGTTGATCTTTTGAGGTTTGTCGTCGGTCATCTCAGTGTTCCTCCGCAGCAGGCTGAACGATCTCGGTGAGCACCCCGCCGGTGGCGGCGGGGTGCAGGAAGGCGACCCGCGAGCCGCGGATGCCGACGCGCGGAGTCTCGTCGATCAGGCGCATCCCCGCCGCCGCGCAGGCGGTCAGAGCGTCCTGCACCGAAGCGACCCGGTAGGCGACGTGGTGCAGTCCCGGTCCCCGGCGATCCAAGAACTTCGCCACCGCCGTATCGGGCCCCAGCGGCTCGAGCAGCTCCACGTGGCCGTCGCCGACGTCGAGCAGCGCGGCATCCACGCCCTGCTCGGACACGGTCTCACGGTGAACGAGCGGCATCCCGAGGGCGTCACAGTAGATCGCCAGCGCCGAGTCGATACTCGGCACGGCGACGCCGACGTGGTCGATCGCGGACAGCATCGCGGCGGGAGGATACCGAGGGGGTGCGTCCGCCCCGCGACCGATTCGGGTGCCGGCCCGGTCGACCGTGGCGGTCACTGGACCTTCTGCAGCCGAGGGTTCGGCTGAAAGCCCCTTCCGACCTTGGCGGTGGGCCGCCCGTCGAGCAGGACGACGTCGGCGGTGAAGTCGTTCTCGCCACGTATCAGGGACGAGCCCACGCCGTAGGCGTCGACCGGGACGCCGGCGGCCTCGAAGGCTCGGATCCGCGGGGCGTTGAATCCACCGCTGACGACGATCCGCACATCGGTGAAGCCGGCCGCATCCAGCGCGCCGCGCACCTTCTCCACCAGGCGCGGGTTGACGCCGGTCGGCGTGTATCCGCCCATCTCATCGAACAGGGAGCGATCCACGAGCTGCTCGGAGGTGTCGAGCCGTACTCCCCACAGCTTCGGGCCGAGCGCCTCGGAGACCTCGAGCGCTGTCTTGACCGAGTCGTTCTCGAAGTCGACCAGGACGGTGATGTTCATCTCCTGGTGGAAGCGGTCCGCGAACCGCTGCGCGGCCTTGACGGTGTCGCCGCCGTAGGCTGCGATCAGTCCGTGGGGCACGGTCCCGACCCCGCGTCCGCCCCACCACGAGGCCTGGGCGTCGGTCGAGACGCCGACGGAGCCGGCGACGTGGGCGCTCCAGCCATCGCCGGTCTGTACCAGCCAGTGGTCGTGGCGAGCCGGGAAGTACAGGATCTGCTTTCCCTGGGCCGCCTCCACCACCTCTCTGACGTTGCGCATGATCAGCGACCGGCGCGCCAGCGAGCCCAGATAGACGGTCTCGAGGTGGGCGAACAGCGTGTAGTCGCCTTCGATCGTCATCACCGACTCGCGAGGGGCGATGCGGTCTCCTTCGTGCAGCGCGTGCACGTCGAGCTGATCCCAGCCGTTGATCCAGCCCCCGTTCTCGGCGTGCCCGGAACAGGTCTTGAGGACCGCGATCGCCTTATCGATGCCGCCGAGGATCGAGTCGTGCTTCTGGAAGACCTGCAGCGTCACGCGAGGATGCTCGCCCTCTGCTTCGAGCAGTGACTTGGTGAGGACGAAGTACGCGTCGGAGTAGTAGCCGGCGCGGATCCTGTCGACGGGAAGCCGGAAGATCGCCGGATCGAGGCGGTTGGAGACCGTAGTCGACATGGGCGCCGAGTCTATTTAGTCCGCTCGCCCAGGGTCGGTGGTACGCTCGGACGGCGATGCTCGCCATACCTCGACACTAATCGCGTTTACCCGCCGCCGGCCAGTCTGACCGCGCCGGCGGCCGCTGCTGTCCCCGTCGTCTGTCGAGAGTGTGATGAGTACGTATCTGCGCGTCCTGCGCCACCAAGATTTCCGATATCTGTTCCTCGGTCAATCGGCCAGCGCCGTCGGCGACCAGGTCGTGATCGTTGCGCTGGCGCTTTACATCACGCAGCGGACTGGATCGCCGTCCGATCTGGGGCTGGTGCTGGCGGCGCAGTCGGTGCCGCTGGTGGCGCTGATCCTGTTCGGGGGCGTGTGGGCCGACCGGCTGGCGCGCCACCGGATCATGGTGGTGACCGATCTCGTCCGCGCGGTGCTGCACGCGGTCCTGGCGGCACTGATCCTGACCGGCGGGGCGTCGGTCGCCGAGATGGTCGTGATCGAGGCTCTGTTCGGCGCCGCGCGAGCGTTCTTTCAGCCCGCCTATACGGGCCTGATGCCGCAGACGATCCCTGAGGATCTCAGTCAGGACGCCCGCGCGCTGTCCGAGACGACGGCCAACCTGGCGATCCTGGCCGGGCCCGCGCTGGGCGCCGCCCTGGTGCTGGGGATTGGAGCCGGCGAGGCGTTCGCGTTCGACGCGATCACGTTTGTAATCAGCGCGCTGTTGCTGATGAGGGTGCGCCCGCGGGCGCGCGGGTCGCGGCGGGCGGCCCAGCGCGCGCCGATCCGCCACGAGCTGCGCGCGGGGTTCAGCGAGGTTCGCGTGCGGCCGTGGGTCTGGGTCACGATCGCCGCCTTCACCGGCGCTGTCCTGTCCTGCTACGCCCAGTACTACGCACTGGCTCCGACCATCGCCCGCGACCTCTACGGGAGCGCCGGGTTGTTCGGAGTGTTCGAGAGCGTGGCCGGCGGCGGCGCGGTGGCGGGCGCGCTGATCGGGATTCGCTGGCGGCCCCGGCGCCCTCTGGTCGCCGGGCTGCTGCTGGCGCTGGCGTGGCCGCTGCAGGCGTTGTGCTTCGCACTCGGGGCGCCGTTGGCCGGCGTGATCGCGCTCTCCTTTGCCGCCGGGTTCGGCTTCTCGCTGTTCGGAGTGTGGTGGGAGACCGCGCTGGCCCGCTACATACCGCCCCACGCTCTCTCGCGCGTGAGCGCCTATGACTGGATGGGCTCGCTGGCACTGCTGCCGCTGGGCTTTGTGCTGGCCGGTCCGCTGGCCGCGGCGTTCGGCGAGCGGGCGGTGCTCGGCGTAGGGAGCGTGGCCGCGTTCGTGCTGCTGGCGCTGGCGCTGGTGCCGCGCTCGACGCGCTCGCTGGGCGGCGAGCGCCTGCCGGCGCCGTCAGCCGAGCAGCTCGCGCGCGATGTCGGCGTAGAACTTGGCCGCGAAGCCGAGGTCGCGGACGTCGATCCGCTCGTCGGCGTTGTGCACGAGCGGAGCCGCCTCTAGCAGTCCCTGGTAGCGCTGCGGGAAGAAGCCGTAGGCGACCACGTCCGGGAACTGGTGGCGCCACCAGCGCGAGTCCGAGAACCCCGGCAGGATCACGGGCAGCGCGGTCGCGCCGGGGTCGTTGGCCTGCACCCAGGCGTCGATCGCGCTCATCATCTCGGTGTCGACGGCCGACGCGTTGCCGGGGATCTGCTCGGTGAACTCGATCCGCAGCTCGTCGCTCTCCTCGCCCAGCACGTGCCGGATCCGCCGTCGCGCCGCCTCCTCGCCCAGTCCGGGAGGCACCCGGCAGTCGACCATGATCTTGGCCCGCGAGGGGATCACGTTCATCTGCTCGGACGCGGCGGCCATGGTCGGGGTCAGGGTGACGTGGAACATCGGCTCCACCAGCGTCCGTAGACGGGGGTCGTAGTCGTCGATCCGCTGCATCGCGGCCCCGGGGTCCTCGGGGTCCTCGCCGATGCCGGTGAGCAGCGCGGCCGGTGCCTCGGTTACCTCGAACGACTCGGGTTGGCCGGCGAGCTTGTGCAGCACCGGCCCCAGCTTGAGCAGGGCGTTGTCGCCGGTGCGGGGAAGCGAGGCGTGGCCGGCGGCTCCGACCGCTGTGATGCTGAAGCGGAAGATGCCCTTCTCGGCGCAGCAGACGCCGTAGTGACGCTTGCCGCGGTACTCGAAGCTCTCGCCGGCACCCTCGTTGAGCAGCATGTCGCAGCGCACTCGGTCCGGATGGGTGCTGGTGATCCAGCTCGCGCCCACCTCGCCGCCGGTCTCCTCGTCGGCGGTGAAGACGACCTTCAGATTCCCGCGGGCCGGGCGCCACCCCTGCTTGGCCAGCGTGGCCGCCGCCACCGCCTCGGCCGCCGCCTGGGACTTCATGTCGATCGCGCCCCGGCCCCACAGGTAGCCGTCGGCGACGTCGCCCGACCACGGGTCATGGGTCCACTCCGAGGGGTCGGCGAGCACCGTGTCGACGTGAGACAAAAGGCAGAGCGTGGGGCCGTCCCGCTCGCCCTCGAGATCGGCCACCAGGTTGGGGCGCTCCTCGGTGGCCGCCAGCTGCTCGGTGTGGAAGCCCGCGTCGCGGAGGTAGCCGTCGAGGTACTCGATCGCCGGTCGTTCCTGGCCGGGCGGGTTGACGGTGTTGAACTGGACCAGGCGCTGCAGCACTTCGGTCGTCTCGTTCTGCAGCTGCTCGGCGGTCATTGGCGCGGAGCCTATCGGCGTAGCATCCGCGCCGTGGCCGCCCCAGCCGATGACCTGGCCCTCGCCTTCGAGCTCGCCGACGCCGCCGACGCCATCACCACGGCCCGGTTCCGCGCCGACGACCTGGTGGTGGAGACGAAGCCCGACCTGACCCCGGTCAGCGAGGCCGACCGGGAGGTGGAGCGGGCGATGCGCTCGCGGCTGGCCTCGGCGAGGCCGGGGGACTCGGTGCTGGGCGAGGAGTACGGAGACGATTCGGCGGCCGTTGGGGGGAACGGCCGGCGCTGGATCGTCGATCCAATCGACGGCACCAAGAGCTACGTCCGCGGCGTCCCGGTGTGGGCCACGCTGCTGGCGCTCGAGGAGCGTGGCGAGCTGGCACTCGGTGTGGTCTCGGCACCCGCGCTCGGCCGGCGCTGGTGGGCCGTGCAGGGGTCGGGAGCGTTCGTCTCAGACAGTTTCGACGGTGGGCAGCCTCGCCGGCTGCGGGTCTCCGCGGTTCACGAGCTCGAGGACGCGCAGCTGTGCTTCGGCGGATTTGAGGACTGGCGTGACGCCGGTCGGCTCGAGGGCCTGGTTGCGCTGAGCGCCCGCTGCTGGCGGACCCGCGGGTACGGCGACTTCTGGCAGTACATGCTGGTCGCCGAGGGCGCGCTGGAGATCGGCACGGATCCCGACGTCTCGCTCTGGGATGTGGCGGCGCCGATGGTGGTCGTCCAGGAGGCCGGCGGCCGGTTCACCGATCTGAGCGGCCAGGCGACCCCCGACGGCGGCGAAGCGCTGGCCACCAACGGCGTCCTGCATGAGGTGGCGCGGGCGTTCCTGTCGCGCTGAGTGGGTTTCGTGGAGCGCCTGTTCGGCAACCAGGAGGGGTCCGGCGGCGGCGCCGAGGGCGGTGGTGGTACCGGCGGTGGCGCCGAGGCTGTCGTCTCCGAGGGACTGGGCGAGCAGGGGGTACCGCTGGCCACCCGGATGCGGCCGCAGACCCTGGATGAGATCGTCGGGCAGGAGCACCTGCTGGCGGCGGGCTCGGCGCTGCGGCGCGCGATCGAAGAGGGGCACCCGCACTCGATGATCCTCCACGGCCCGCCGGGGAGCGGCAAGACGACGCTGGCCCGGCTGGTGGCGCACACTTCGGGAGCGGCGTTCGAGGAGGAGAGCGCGGTGGCCGCCGGCCGGGCCGAGGTCAGGGCAGTGATCGAGCGCGCCCGCGAGCGGTTGCGCGGCGGGGGCCGGCGGACCGTGTTCTTCCTCGACGAGATCCATCGCTTCAACAAGGCCCAGCAGGACGCGCTGCTGCCGGCGGTTGAGGACGGGCTGATCACGCTGATCGGGGCCACCACCGAGAACCCGTACTTCGAGGTCAACTCGGCGCTGATCTCGCGCACCCACCTGTACGAGCTGCACGCGCTGGGCCCGGGCGACGTCCGCAAGCTCCTGGACCGGGCGGTGGCGCGCGGGTACTGCGGCCCGCCGGACCGGGTCAGCGCGGAGGCGCTGGAGTTCCTGGCCGAGCGCTCCGGCGGGGACGCTCGCACCGCGCTGAACGCGCTGCAGCTGGCCTGCGAGTCGGTGGGCGACTCGGCGCCGGTGACGCTGGCGCACGCCGAGGACGCGCTGCAGCGCCGGGCGCTTCTGTACGACCGCCAGGCCGACCGCCACTACGACACGATCTCGGCCTGGATCAAGGCCACCCGCGGCTCGGACCCCGATGCGTCTCTGTACTACCTGGCGGTGATGCTGGAAGGGGGCGAGGACCCCCGGTTCATCGTGCGCCGGATGGTCGTGCTGGCCTCCGAGGACGTCGGCAACGCCGACCCCCAGGCGCTGGTCGTGGCCACCGCGGCGGCCAGTGCGGTCGAGCACGTGGGGTTGCCGGAGTGCCAGTTCGCGCTGGCCCAGGCGGCGATCTATCTGAGTCTGGCGCCCAAGTCCGATGCCGCCAAGCGGGCGGTGTTCGCGGCTCGTTCGCACATCCGCGAGCAGGGCGCGGCGCTCCCGCCGGCGCACCTGCGCTCCTCGACGCGCTCTGACGGTGGCTACGACAATCCGCACCGCCGTCCCGGCCACTTCTCGCCCCAGGAGCTGCTCCCCGACCCGGCGGTCGGGGCCCAGTTCTATTCGCCCGACGAAGCAGAGGCGGCGTTGCGCGAGCGGCTGGCGGAGATCCGGCGGGCCCGCGGGCAGGCCTGAGCGGGGTTCGTGCCCGGGCCTGAGCGGAGTTCCTGTCCGCGCCAGCCCCGGGTTCGTGCCCGGACCTGAGCGGGGGTTCGTGCCCGGACCGGCCCCGACCCTTCCTGCGACAAATCCGACCGGCGTCCGTGGCTTTGTCGCAGAATGACTGCTCTGGGGCCACCTGGTGACAAATCCGAAGCGGGACGGTGGATTTGTCGCGCGCGCCGAGAGGATGGGGGCCCGGAGGGGAGCCGAGAGGATGGGGCCCGGAGGGGCGGCGAGCCAGAGGTCGGGGCCCGTAGGGGCGGCGGGATTGGAGCCGGGCATCCACGCTCTGGGTCGGCGTTTAGAAGCAACCGGACCGGTCGACATATAACCGATTTGCAGGAGGATTGCCCGGTTGGTTGTGGGCTCAACCTAACCGGACGTTCACGGGCCCGCCAAACGAAGCTACTACCCTGTAGGAAGTGATCGGTTCAGGTTTCGACCCCGGTGCGCTGCTCGCGCGCTCCTACTCGCTTCCCCGCGGCCCGCGGGTGTGCCTGCGCCTGGCGCGCCCGCGCGACGCCGCCGGCATCGCGGATCTGTACTGGAGCCACGGCCACGAGCCGGATGAGCTCGAGCTGGCCAGGTTGGTGCGGTTCGATCCGCGCCGCCGGATCGTGATCGCGGCCACGGCGCTGCTCGACTCCGTCGAACGGGTGGTCGGGGTCGGCGCGATCGACCTCGACGACGGCTCCACCGACAGCCCCAGCTTCGTGCTGGTCGACGAGCACCTGACCGAGGGCCTGGAGCAGCTCCTCAGCGACGCCCTGGTGGGCCGGGCCGGCGTGCTGACCCGCGGCCGGGCGGCTTAGATGCTGACGGACCGCGATCCGGTTAGTCTCTCCAGCGTGACCTCCGCGGCCACCGCAACGGCGACGCTCGAGTCATTGAACCCCACCACCGGGGACCCGGTGGGCTCGGTCCCGACCACGGCCCGCGAGGACGTCCAGGGCATCGTCGACGAGGTCGCCAAGGTGCAGCCGTTCTGGGCGCAGCTCACGCTCGGCGACCGCGCCCGCTATCTGGAGCGCGCCGCCCAGGTGCTGCTCGACGAGTCAGATCAGATCCGCGACCTGATCGTCAGCGAGCAGGGCAAGCCGCGCAACGAGGCCTTCTCGATGGAGATCCTGCCCACGATCGACGCGCTGCAGTGGATCGCCGGAGAGGGCCAGAAGGTCCTGGCCGACGAGAAGATCCCGATGCCGCAGCTGTTCCTCAAGACCAAGCACTCGGCGTTCACCTACGAGCCGCTGGGGGTGGTCGCGGTGATCGCGCCGTGGAACTACCCGTGGTCGATCCCGTTCGGCGAGGTGGCGCTGGCGCTGATGGCCGGCAACGGCGTCGTGCTCAAGCCGGCGTCGCTGACGCCGCTGATCGGTGAGCGGATACGCAAGATATTCGAGCGCGCGGGCGTGCCCGAGGGGCTCGTACGGGTGGTGCACGGGCCCGGCACCGGCTCGGCGCTGGTCGATTCCACGGTCGCCAAGGTGTTCTTCACCGGCTCGGTGGAGACGGGCCGCGGCGTGGGCGAGGCCTGCGCGCGGCAGCTGAAGGGCTCGGTGCTCGAGCTCGGCGGCAAGGACCCGATGATCGTGCTGCCCGACGCCAACCTCGACCACGCCATCGCCGGGGCGCTGTGGGGTGGGTTTGCCAACGCCGGCCAGACCTGCTCGGGCATCGAGCGGGTGTATGTGATGCGCGAGGTCTCCGAGCGCTTCATCGCCGGCGTCGTCGCGGGCGCCCAGCGGCTGTCGGTCGGCGACCCGATGAAGTGGGACACCGAGATCGGGCCGATGGTCTCCCACGAGCAGTTCGAGCTGGTGCGCGAGCTCGTCGAAGACGCCGTCGCCTCCGGCGCCAGGCTGGAATCCGGCGGGCCGCTCGAAAACCCGCCGTCAAACGGCGACTTCTACGCCCCCACGGTGCTCACCGGCGTCACCCACGAGATGCGGATCATGCGCGAGGAGATCTTCGGACCGGTGCTGCCGATCGTCGTCGTCGACTCCGAGGACGAGGCGCTCAGGCTCGCCAACGACAGCGTCTTCGGCCTCGGCGCGTCGGTCTGGACCTCGGACCGCAGCAAGGGCGAGCGGATCGCCCGCGAGCTCGAGTCGGGCATGGTGTGGATCAACGACCACATGTTCAGCCACGGCGCCTGCCAGTGCTCCTGGGGCGGCGTCAAGGAGTCCGGACTGGGCCGCACCCATTCGAAATTTGGGCTCTACGAGTGCGTCAACGTAAAGCTCCGGGTGTGGGAGTCCTCGGCGATCCGCAACGCCTGGTGGCACCCCTACGACGAGACGCTCGGCAAAGCGCTCAAGCAGACCGCGGCGATCCTCTACGGCCGCCCGTCGATCAGGGCGGCGGCGTTGCGAGCCGGGGCATCGCCGCTGCTGAAGCTGGGCTCGCGGCTCGCCCGCGACGCCATCCACCGGTAGGAGAACGACCGCCGGCCACGGGCTACGCTTAGACGTATGCCCGCCCAGGCCTACGCAGGCAAGGAATGTGTCTGCCAGCTCCGCAAGGGGATCTGCGATCAGTCCTGCGTGCGGGACATGCTCGAGACCCCGTTCTACATCGCCTGCCTGCGCCTGAAGGGCCGCCGCTGCCTGGTGGTGGGCGGAGGGGAAGTCGGGCTCGAGAAGGTGGAGGGGCTGCTGGCCTGCGACGCCGACGTGACCCTGGTGGCGCCCGAGGCCCACCCGGCGCTGGTAGAGCTGGCGCTGGAGGGTTCGATCACCTGGGCCCGGCGGGAGTACGAGGCGGGCGATCTGGAGGGCTGCCTGATCGCGATCGCGGCGACGGCGGACACCGACGTCAACATCCGGGTGTTCGACGACGCCGAGCGCCGCGCGATGCTGGTCAACGTCGTCGACGTGCCGCCACTGTGCAACTTCATCCTGCCGGCGATCGTCCGCACCGGGCCGCTGGCGGTGGCGATCTCGACCGCGGGGGCCTCGCCCGCGCTGGCCAAGCGGATGAAGCGGGAGATCGGCGAGCTGTTCGGCGAGCCGTACGCCACCCTGGCCGTGCTGCTCAACGACGCCCGGGGCTGGGCCAAGGCGACGCTGCCGACCTACCAGGATCGCAAGGAGTTCTTCGAGTCGATCGTCAACGGCGAGCCCGATCCGGTGGCGTTGCTGCGCGAGGGCCAGGTCGGCCGGGTCAAGCAGCTGATCGAATCGGCCCAGCTCCAGTACGCCCCGGCGTGAATGAGCTGACCCATCTCGACGCCGCGGGGCGCGCCAGCATGGTCGACGTCGGCGACAAGCCGGCCACGGAGCGACGCGCCGTGGCCCGGGCGCTGGTCCGGGTCAGCCCTGACACCGCCCGCCGGGTTCAGCAGGGCGACGCCCCCAAGGGCGACGTGATCGGTGTCGCCCGGATCGCCGGGATCCAGGCCGCCAAGCGGACCTCCGAGCTGATCCCACTGTGTCACCCGCTGGCGCTGTCGTTCGTCGGCGTCGAGGGCGAAGTCCACCCCGAGACCGGCGAGATCGAGCTGACCGCCGAAGCGCGGACCAGCGGCCCGACCGGGGTCGAGATGGAGGCTCTGACCGCGGCCTCGGTGGCGGCGCTGACCGTCTACGACATGGTCAAGGGGCTGGAGCGGGGGGCCGAGATCGCCTCGGTGGCGCTGCTCGAGAAGTCCGGGGGACGCTCGGGCCGGTGGCAGCGCGCAGCCGTTGACAAACCTTCGTAAGAGCTCGATCGGGCCCCCGGCCCTATGCTGGCGGCCATGAGAGCCGCCATCCTGACCGTCTCCACATCCGTCGCCGCCGGCGAGACCGAGGACCGCTCGGGGGCCGCGCTGGCCGAGCACGCCGAGAACGCCGGCGCCGAGATCGTGACCCGCGACGTGCTCGCCGACGATCGCACAGCGATCGAGGACTGGCTGCGCCGCCAGGCCGCCACCGGCGTGCCGCTGATCTTCACCACCGGGGGGACGGGGCTGACCGACGATGACGTCACCCCCGAGGCGACCGAGGCCGTGATCGACCGGTCGGCTCCGGGCTTCGCCGAGGCGATGCGAGCCGAGGCGCTGAAGCACACGCCGATGGGGATCCTCACCCGCGGCGTCTCGGGGATCGCCGGACGGACGCTGATCATCAACTTCCCCGGCAACCCGAAGTCGATCGGCGAGCTGTTCCCGATTGTCGCGCCGACGCTCGAGCACGCCGTGGCGACGCTTCAGCGCGAGGGTGGTAGAAGAACCCCCGGCCATTGAGCTCCGCGGGCTCGCGCGCTACTTCGGCGAGCGGGTCGCGCTGAGCGGAGTATCGGTGCGCGTTCGGCCAGGGGCGACGCTGGCGGTGCTGGGCCGCAACGGGGCTGGCAAGTCGACCCTGCTGCGGATCCTGGCCACGCTGCTGCGCCCCCACGCCGGGGAGGTTGCGGTGTTCGGCGAGGCGCTGCCCCGGCGGGGCTTTGCCGTTCGCGCCAGGCTGGGACTGCTGGCCCACGAGCCGCTGCTGTACCGCGAGCTGACCGGGCGCGAGAACCTCGAATACCACGCCCGGTTGCACGGCGTGGCGCTGGGGCGGGTGCAGCGGGTGCTGGAGGCGGTGGAGATGGAGCGCCGCGCCGAGGAGCCGATCCGGTTGCTGTCCCGGGGAATGGTGCAGCGCCTCGCCGTCTGCCGGGCGGTGCTGCACGAGCCCCAGCTGCTGCTGCTCGACGAGCCCCGCGCGAACCTGGACCCGGTGGCCAGCGAGCTGGTGGAGCCGCTGATCGGGCGCGAGTCCGGCCGTACCCGGGTGCTGACCAGCCACGACCCCCGGGCCGCCCTGGCCGAGGCCGACCTGGTGCTGGCTCTCAAGGACGGCCGGGCGGCGTTCGTCGGCGCTCCCACCGAGCTCGGCGACGCCAAGCTGCGGGACCTGTACGCGTGAGGACGGCCCTGATCCTGCTGCGCAAGGACCTGCGGCTCGAGCTGCGCACGATGGAGACCGTCCCGGCGATGATCCTGTTCGCCCTGGTCACGTTCGTGATCTTCCACTTCGGCCTGAACCGGGCCACGATCGACGGCCAGCTGGCCGCCGGCGTGCTCACGGCGACGCTGCTGTTCGCGGCGATGCTGGGGATCAACCGGCTGTTCGTGGCCGAGCGCGAGCAGGGCGGCTTCGACGCCTTCCTGCTGGCTCCGGTGGACCGCTCGGCGATGCTCCTGGCCAAAGCGGCGGCGCTGTTCTTGTTCCTGGCCGCGCTCGAGGTGATCGCCGTGCCGGCCTTCGGCCTGTTCCTGCTCGGCCCATCGCTGGGACCGCCGCTGCCCGGCCTGATCGCGGTCCTGGCGCTGGCCGATCTCGGCCTGGCCGTGATCGGGACCTTGGTCTCCGGGATCGCCGTCCAGACCCGGGCCCGGGACCTGATCGGGCCGATGATGGGGCTGCCGCTGCTGATCCCGGCGCTGATCGCCACCGCCCGCGGCGCCGGGCCGCTACTTCGGACCGTGCACGCGTCGAGCGCACCTCCGGGTAAGTGGCTGGCCATCCTGGCTCTTTATGATTTGGTGTTCGCACTGCTCGCCTACGCAGTGTTCGACTTCCTCCTCGAGGATTAGCCCACCATTGCCTTCCACCACCTACGGCAAGGGGCTTCGCGGCCTCTCGCTCGCCACCCTCGCCATCATCGCCCTGGCGCTGGCCCTGGTCTTCTTCTACGCGCCGCTGGATGCCGATCAGGGGTTCGTGCAGAAGATCTTCTACATCCACGTGCCGCTGGCGATCGTGTCGCTGTGCGGGTTCATCTTCGGCGCGGTCCTCGCCGCCGGCTACCTGCGGACCGGCGAGCGCAAGTGGGACATGCGCTCCTACGTGGCGATCCACATGGCGCTGATCTTCGGGATCGGCGGCCTGATCACCGGCTCGATCTGGGCCAAGGCATCCTGGGGGCACTGGTGGGTGTGGAACGAGCCCACGCTGGTCTCGTTTCTAATCGTCCTGCTGCTGTTCGCCACCTACCAGCCGCTGCGCTTCTCGATCGAGGACCCGGAGCGCCAGTCGCGCTACGCCAGCGTGTTCGCGATCGTGGCCGGGGCGTTCGTGCCGTTGAACTTCATCGCGGTGCGCCTGGCCCAGGAGTTCGTCCATCCGCGGGTACTGACGCTCGGCGGCGGCAACCTCCCGGGCTCCATGCGGCTCACGTTCCTGATCTCGCTGGTGGGCATCGCCCTGCTTTACGTGACCCTGTGGAAGTACGAGATGGCGGCCAAGAACGCCCGCTCGCAGGTACGTCGGCTGCGCCGCACGCTGCTCGGCGACGACAACATCAGACCGGCGGGACGGAGCGCGGCGCCGTCGTGAGCGCGGTGTTTGCGATCGCCCCGGCGCTGCCGCTGGGCAAGTCCGGGAAATTTGTCGCCGGCGCCTACATCGTGTTCGTGGCGCTGATCCTGATCTACGTCGCGATCATGGCCATCCGGGCCCAGCGGCTCGAGCGCGAGCTCGATGAGCTGCGCCGCGACGTAGAGGCGGCCCGCGCCGCCCGTGATCCCGAGCGCGAGACGGAGGGTGTGCTGTGAGTGAGCTGTTGGCGATCGGGGTCTCCCACAAGACCGCGCCGGTCGAGGTGCGCGAGCGCCTGGCGCTGCCCGAGGCCCAGGCCGCCGGCTTCCTGCGCGACCTGCGCGGCGCCGCCGAGGTGCACGAAGCGGTCGCGATCTCGACCTGCAACCGGACCGAGCTCTACCTGGTCGTGGGCGATCCGGTGGAGGCCGAGAGCACCGCGCTGACGATGTTCGCCCGGCAGGCCGGAATCCGCCCCACCGGACTGGCCACCGCGATCTACGCGCATCGCAACTGCGACGCCGCGCGTCACCTGTATCGCGTGGTGGCCGGCCTGGAGTCGATGATCGTCGGCGAAGCCGAGATCCAGGGACAGGTCAAGCGGGCCTATGAGACAGCGCTGGCCAAGGAGACCGTCGGTCCGCTCACCAACCGCCTGTTCACGGCCGCGCTGGCGACCGGCAAGCGGGTGCGCTCAGAGACCGCGATCGGCGAGCGCCAGCTCAGCCTCCCGGGCGTCGCGGTGGCTCTGGCCCGCGAGGAGCTCGGCGAGATCGACGGACGGCAGGTGGTGATCCTCGGCACCGGAGAGACCAGCGAGCTGACCGCACGCGCCCTGGCCAACAGCGGCGCCCGCGTGGTGTTCGTGGCCAACCGCCGGCGCGACCGCGCGCTCAGCCTGGCCCGGCGCTACGGCGGCGAGAGCCTCAGCTTCGACGAGCTGCCGGAGGCGCTGCTGCGGGCCGACATCGTGGTCGCCGCCACCGCCTCCCCGCATCTGCTGCTGGAGGTGCGCGAGGTGGCGGCGGTGATGCGCGCGCGGGAAGGAAGGCCGATGCTGCTGATCGATCTGGCCGTCCCGCGAGACATCGACTCCGCCTGCGCGAGCCTCGACGGCGTCTCGCTGTCTGACATCGACGACCTGCAGGCGGTTGCCGCGCGCAATCGCCAGGTGCGCCAGGCCGAGGCCCGCAAGGCCGAGGGAATCATCGAGGAGGAGATCCAGCAGTTCGCGGCCTGGTTGGGGTCGCTCGAGGTGCTGCCGACGCTGGCCGCGCTGCGGTCCCATGCCACCCAGATCGCCGAGCAGGTGGTCAGCGAGAACGCGGGCAAATGGGAGACAGCCTCGCCCCGTGACCGCGAGCGCGTCGATGCCGTGGCGCGGGCCGTCGTCAACCGGCTGCTGCACGAGCCCACGCTGCGGATGAAGGAGATGCGCGACGACCGGGTGCACGCGCGCATGGCGCTGATACGCGATCTGTTCGGCATCTCGGTGCAGCAGGGAGCCCTCGGTGCCGACGCGCCTGGGGACGAGCTCGGGGAGGAGCTCGCCGAGGTGCGCGAGCTCCGGGCGCCCGGGCGCGCCGGTAACCGCGGCCCGACCTGATGCGGATCGGGACCCGCGGCAGCGCGCTCGCCCTCGCTCAGGCGGAGTGGGTGGCGGGGCTGCTGGGCGGCGAGGCGGAGATCGTCACCATCACCACGCTCGGCGATCGCGGCGCGGCGACCCTCGACAAGTCGCGCTGGGTGTCGGCGCTGGAGGCCGCGCTGCTAGGTGGTCGGATCGACGTCGCCGTGCACTCGGCCAAGGACGTGCCCACCGAGCTGCCGCCAGGGCTCGAGCTGGTGGCGGTGCCGTCGCGGGCCGATCCCCGCGACGCCATCTGTGGCGCCAAGGCGCTGCACGATCTGGCGCCGGGCGCCCGCGTCGGCACCAGCAGCGTGCGCCGCGCGGCGCAGATCGCGGCCGCCCGGGACGACCTGGAGGTGGTCGAGCTGCGAGGCAACGTGGACACTCGTCTGCGCAAGCTCGCCGATGATGAGGTGGATGTGCTGGTGCTGGCGCTGGCGGGACTGCAGCGGTTGGGGCGCGAGCGCGAGGCGGGGGGCACGCTTGACGAGTTCGTCCCGGCGGCCGGTCAGGGCGCGCTGGCGTTGGAAGCGCGGTCGCAGCCGGCGATCGACCCGGGCGCGATGGCTCGGGTGACCGACCGCGAAGCGATGGCCTGCGTACTGGCTGAGCGGGCGCTGGTTCACGCGCTGGGCGCGTCGTGCAACACGCCGGTGGGCGCCTACGCCCGCACGCTCTCCGGCGAGCAGGTGGAGCTCACCGCCTGGGTCGGTCTGCCGGACGGGTCGGAGTGGCTTCAGGACCGCGTGCGCGAGGCGCCCGATCGCGCCGGTCCGGCCTGTGCGGAGCGGATGCTGGCGGCAGGCGCCGCGGAGCTGTTGCGCGAGGCCGAGCGGGTGCTGGCGCCGTGACCGTCTACCTGGTCGGCGCCGGCCCGGGCGACCCCGGGCTGATGACCGCGCGGGCGCTCGAGCTGATCGCCGGCGCCGACGTGATCGTCCACGACCGGCTGATCCCGGCCACCGCGCTGGACGGCGCGCGCGCCGACGCCGAGCTGCTGTACGCCGGCAAGGAGGGCGGAGGTCCTTCGGTCGGACAGGACGAGATCGAGCGGGTGCTGCTGGAGCGCGGGGCGGCCGGGCGCGAGGTGGTGCGGCTCAAGGGCGGAGACCCGTTCGTGTTCGGGCGCGGTGGCGAGGAGGCCGAGGCGCTGCGGGCGGCCGGGATCGCGTTCGAGATCGTGCCCGGGATCACCGCCGGCGTGGCGGCGCCGGCGTACGCCGGGATCCCGGTCACGCACCGCGATGCGGCCAGTGCGGTGGCGTTCGTGACCGGCCACGAGGACCCGTCCAAACCGGAGTCCGCGCTGGACTGGCCCGCGCTGGCGGCGTTTCCCGGCACCCTGGTCGTATACATGGGCGTCCGTCGCCTGGGCTCCATCGCCGAGCGCCTGATCGCCGCCGGGCGGCCCGAGGCCGAGCCCGCGGCGGTGATCGAGCGCGGAACGCTTCCCGGCCAGCGGGTCGCAATCGGAACCCTGGGCTCGATACCGGCGGTCGCGGGTGCGCAGGACATCAAGGCCCCCGCGATCGCCGTGTTCGGCCCCGCGGCGGCATTGCGCAGCCGGCTGGCCTGGTTCGAGTCGCGGCCGCTGGCCGGCCTGACGATCGCGGTGACCCGGGCGCGCGCCCAGGCGAGCGGGCTGGCCTCGAGGCTGCGCCGGCTGGGTGCCGAGGCGCTCGAGGCGCCGGCGATCAGGATCGTGCCCACCGCCGGCGCCGCCCCCGAGCTCGATCGCTACGACCTGGTCTGCCTGACCAGCCCCAACGGCGTCCGGTTGCTGTTCGAGCGGCTCCAGGCGGCCGGGCGCGACGCCCGCGCGTTCGCCGGAGTGACGGTGGCGGCGATCGGGCCCGGCACCGCCGCCGCGCTGGGCGACCACGGCCTGATCGCCGACGTGGTGCCGGAGCGCTTCATCGCCGAGGGCCTGGTCGAGGCGCTCGCCGGCCGGCCGGTCTCGCGGGCGCTGGTGGCCCGTGCTGCCGAGGCGCGCGATGTGCTGGTGGACGCGCTGCGCGGGCGCGGAGCGGAGGTGGACGTGGTCGCGCTGTATGAGACCGTCGCCGAGCCCGTCGCTCTGGAGCAGCGCCAGGCGGTCAGCGCCGCCGACTACGTCACCTTCACTTCCTCCTCCACGGTGCGCTTCTTCTTCGAGGCGGTCGGAGACGGGCTGAGCGGCGATACGCGGCTGGCCAGCATCGGGCCGGTCACCAGCCAAGCGCTGCGCGAGCGGGGGCACGAACCCGACGTGGAGGCCGACCGCCACGACATCGACGGGCTGATCGAGGCGCTGATCGCCGACGCCGCCGGCCGCGGGGTGGGGTAATCGGATGGCAGAAGACCCGGTGATCACGTTCCTCTCGGACTACGGGCTCGAGGACGACTTCGTCGGCACCTGCCACGGGGTGATCGCACAGATCTGCCCGCAGGCGCGAGTCATCGATCTGACTCACGGCGTCCGCCGTCACGACATCCGGGCCGGGGCGGTGATCCTGTCGCAGTCGCTTCGCTACGTGCCGCGGGGCGTGCATCTGGCGGTGGTCGACCCTGACGTCGGCGCGCAGCGGCGGGCGGTGGCGCTGGAGGCGGCCGACGGTCGCTGCCTCGTCGGCCCCGACAACGGCCTGCTGTGGCTGGCGGCCCAGGCCGCCGGGGGGATCGTGCAGGCGGTCGACATCGCGCGCTCGCGGTTTCGGCTCGAGCCCGTGTCGGCCACGTTTCACGGCCGCGACATCTTCGCGCCGATCGCCGCCCAGTTGGCCTGCGGGGTGCCGCCGGCGTCGGTCGGCGAGCCGGTGGACCCGGCGGAGCTGGTGCGGATCGAGCTGCAGGAGCCTCGGCACGTTGACGGGGCGCTGGTGACGCACGTTCGCTACATCGACCGCTTCGGCAATCTGCAGCTCGACGCCAGCCACGAGAATCTCGCGGACACGGGGCTGCGCCTGGGCCGCGACGCGATCGTTCAGCCGGCTGGCGGCGAGGCGCGGGTGCTGACCTACGTGCGGACCTTCGCCGACGTCACGCCCCAGCAGCCGCTGCTCTACGAGGACGCCGCGCGCCGGCTCTCGGTTGCGGTGAACCACGGCGATGCCGCGGCCTGGCTCGGAGTCGCGATCGACGACGAGCTCCGGATCCGGCCGGCGTGAGCGAGCGCGGAGGGTCGCCGCAAGAGCTCGGACTCGCCAGCGCGACCGGAGCGCCGAACGAGCTCGGCTACCCGCGGCTTCACCTGCGGCGGACCGACTCCACCAACTCCCGGGCCCAAGAACTGGCCGCGGGGGGAGCTCCGCACGGGACGCTGGTCACCGCCGCCGAGCAGACCTCGGGCCGGGGGCGCCAGGGGCGGACCTGGACCGCGCCGGCGGGGCGGGCGCTCCTCTGCTCGCTGGTGATCCGGGAGCCGTCGCGGCTGCTGCCGCTCGCCGCCGGGGTCGCCGTGGCCCGGACCGCGGGGCCCCGGGCGCGCGTCAAGTGGCCCAACGACGTGCTGGTGCAGGGAAGAAAGCTGGCCGGAATCCTGGTCGAAGGCCGGCCCCAGGAGCGCTGGGCGGTGCTGGGGATCGGCGTTAACGTGGCGCTGCGAGAGCACGACTTCCCCCCGGAGCAGCGGGCGCGGGCGACGACGCTGGGCCTGGAGCCGGCGGCGATCGAGCCGATCCTGGGCCGGCTGCTCGAGGCGCTGTCGCAATCGCTGGGCGCACCCGAGGCGGCCGTCCTGGAGGCTGTGCGCCAGCGCGACGCCCTCCGCGGCCGCCCGATCAGGTGGAGCGACCGCGAAGGGATCGCGGAGGGGATCGACGACGAGGGGCGACTACTGGTGCGCCTCGCCGGAGGCGAAACCGCGGTGCTCGACTCCGGCGAGGTTCACCTGGTGGCTCAGAACGACCGGTAGCGGCCGTTGCCGATCACGAACCCGTGGTTGTCGCCGTTAAAGCACATGACGGTGACCCGGGCCACGTGGCACGTGACGCCGAGCTGGTTCCAGAGGCGACCGCGGCCCAGCCGAGCCGTCCGGCCGGAAATGAACGACAGCTGGCTGATCGGCACGATCTTCGGCTGGCCGAGCACGCTGATCTGGACGAAGGGATCGCCGACCGGGCCGAAGTTCTTGGGACGCGGAATCCCGGGCGCTGAGCACAAGACGTTGGTGGCGCGCCGGTTGGGCGCGTGGATCTCGATGCCGCACATCACCTTCCGGGAGCGGTTGGTGAAGGACACGGTCTTCGAGAGCGGCGCCGCGCCCGCGGCCGGTGCGAACACTGCTGCCATTCCCACCGTCGCGATCGCGAGCTTGGCGAAACAGGACTTCATAGGACGACCCCTCCTTTTTGTTGGTCCGGTCCCCTCAGGCGGCGGCTTCGGCATCCGGCTCGGAGTCGGACTCGGCACCCTCGTCATCGGGTCCCAGCTCCTCGATGCTGCCGCCTTCTTCGGACGCCGGCGATCCCCCTTCGTCAGCGGGACCGGATTCTGCCAGATCCTCCTGGCTGCTCTCAAGTGTCTCGGCCGGTGCCTTGCCGTTGGCATCGGCGGCCGGCTCGCCGGCTGTGGCCTTGCGGCGGCGGCGCTTTGAGCCGCGCCGGCCCTTGGGGAAGTTGCGGAGCAGCTCGCGGGCGAGTGCCGCGGGCTTACGGGCCATCCGCGTACGCGCCCCGCGCAGCGCCTCCTCGGCCTCGGGGGTGTGCGCCAGCGCCGCGGCCAGCAGCGCCGCCGACAGCCGACGGTCCTCCTTGCGCGACGCGTGCACGAGCCGGCGGGCGTTGCGGGCGTGGGCGGAGCCGCTGGAGTTGACCAGCAGCCCCAGCAGCCGCTTGGTCTCGGGCCAGCGCTGCACCGCGTACTCCTCGTGCACCTCGCGGGTGTACTCGGCCATCCGCCAGATCCAGGCGTTGGCCTGGTCGCGGCGGCCGATGCGCCGCTCGGCGAGTGCCTGGAGCATGATCTTTACGCCCTCGCGGCGCTCGTCCCGGGGCCAGCCGCCCATGATGTCGATGGCGGTGTCGAACGCCTCGGGGTCACGGCTGGCGGCGATCTCCTGCATCGCCCGCAGCCGCAGCTGAGGGTTGCGGTTGCGCTGGACGGCGGTCAGCAGAAAGCGCCGCTTGAGCTCGCCGGCGCGATCGAAGTGGAGCATCGCCTTGGCGCGGCGCCAGCCGTTGGGGGCCACTCGGGCCCCGGCCAGGGCCGCCCAGACGTGCTGCTCGCCGTAGTCGAGGTGCTCGACGGCGATCCGCCACAGCTCGCGCTCGAAGACCTCGGCGCGGCGATCGGGGTCCGGGGTCACCGGCAGCACCCGGCGCTCGACCCGGACTCGGCGCCCGCGGCCCCGTCGCACCGGACCGACGACGATCGCGCCGCCCCGGTAGACGTCGCGGTCCAGCAGCGAGTGCAGGGTGACCACCGGATCGTCGTGCTTGGTCGCGGGGTGGACGAAATCGACCACGATCCCGGCCTCCTTGCCCTGGTGGCGACGGGTGACGCGGCCCACGCGCTGCTGGTAGATGCGCTTTGAAGCGGTCGGGGCCAGGTGCATGCAGATGGTGGCCCGGGGGCTGTTCCAGCCTTCGGCGAGCAGCTGGGCGTTGACGAGCACGTCGACCTTGCCGGATTCGTAATCGGCCAGCACCCGGGCCAGCTCGCGCTTGGGCGTCTCGCCGGAAACGCCCTTGGCCTTGATGCCGATCTCCCGGAAGGCCTGGGCGACGTTGTAGGCGTGCTTGACGCCGGCGGCGTAGACCACCCCGGGCACGCCGTTGAAGCGAGTCTTGTAGAGGTCGGCGATGGCCAGGTTGAACGGCGTCTGGTCGAGGATTTCGGCCAGCATCTCCTGGTCGAACTCGGTATCCACCTCACCCCTGCGCAGCGGCACCTTGGCGATCGTGCGCACCCCCGGGCCGGGCGGGATCCGGATACAGCGAAGCGGCGCGATCACCCCGCGCCGGGCGGCCTGGGCGAGATCGAAGCGGCTGGTCTGCGTGGGGAACAGATCCGTTACGTGGCGCGCGATCAGCGCGCCGGTGGCGGTCATGCCGATGAAGATCGGGCCCGACCAGCTGCGAATCGCTGCCGAGGTCTTCTCGCCCAGCGCGGTGTGCGCCTCGTCGCAGATGACGATCGTGTAGGCATCGGAGACCCGGCCGGCGTTGCGCACGAACCACTGATAGGTCTCGACCGTGACCGGACCGTTGGCGGCGTCGTGGCCGTCGAGCAGCGGGGCGCTGATCCGGTCGCGATAGCCACGGTCGCGCAGCTCGCCGTTGAACTGGTCGACCAGGTTGCGGCGGTGGGTCAGGATCAGCACGCCGCCGGTCCGCGACGCCTCCACGAAGCCGAGCGCGGCCACGGTCTTGCCGGCGCCGGTGGCGTGCTCGAACCAGAAGCGCTTGGCGGCGTTGGGATCCTCGGGCTGCTCGTCGAGCTGGGTGTCGTCGTCCTCGTCCTCGCGCCAGTCCTGGGGCTCCTCGTCCTCGGGCTCTTCGTCGTCTTCATCGAGCTCGAGGTCGGAGTCCTCGTCGACGATCGCGGTGGAGCCGGAGTGGCCGTTGGGGCGGCCGTTGCCGTTGACCGGGCTGATCCCGTTGGCGAGGGCGTAGCCGTTGCCCGCAGCGCTGCGCTGGGCCTCGGCCAGAAGCGCCGTCAGCGTCCCGGACAGGGCATCGACCTGGTGGGCCGAGAGTACGGTGCCGTCGGCGAGATGCGGCTCCTCGTCGGACAGCAGCCGCTCCAGGCCCAGCAGCAGCGAGAACTCGCGCCGCCATTCGATCGACGGCTGTTTGAGGCCCGCCTCCACCTCGGCCAGCGCCGCGTCCAGAGCGCGCCGGCGCGCGGAGCCGGGCGCCAGGGCGTCCTCGAACGTCTCGCCGCCGTAGACGAAGCGCTCACGGGTGAGCGCCTCGGCGCGCGCGATCGCGTCTGGACTCGGAAAGGGGGTGATGACACCCATCAGTGATTTGCTGGTTGCGTCAGGTGGACGAACCGCGGCGGTAACTCGTAGCGGCTCAGGCACGTCGGCTTGGCGCCGACTACAGCGAGATTCCTCAGAAGCGTTCCCCGGGCCTACTCGGCAAGAGGACCACCCATCATTTAAGCAGATGCTGGCGATCGGCCGTCTGTCAAGCTGTTTGGGTGCGCTTGCTCGCTCGGTCCACGGCGCTCATGCTGGCCTGCGCGGTCATGACCGCGTGCGGTGGATCGCAGCCCCACAATGCCGCTCCGTCGCGCTCGATCGAAACCGCGGCCTTCCAGGGATCGCCTCCGCCGCTGGCATCGCTGCACGCTCAGGCCAACCGTTTGCTGGCCGGCGGGCCGGCCGCCTTCAAGGCCCGCCTGGCGGGGCTGAAGGGATACCCGGTGGTGGTCAACAAGTGGGCCTCGTGGTGTGGCCCCTGCCAGACGGAGTTTCCGGCCTTCCAGCGCGCGGCCGTCAAGTACGGTCGCACGGTCGCGTTCCTGGGGGTCGACGGCAAGGACGGCAGCTCCTCGGCGGCGGCGTTCCTGCATCGCTTCCCGGTGAGCTATCCCAGTTACGTCGACCCCCACGAGTCGATCGCGCGGGCGATCGAGGCCGCCACCTACTACCCGCAGACCCTTTACTTCGACAGCCGCGGCAAGATGGTGTTCGATCACGCCGGGCCATATCAGACCGCGGGCGCACTGGAGCGAGACATCAAGCAGTACGCAATCCAATGACCGAGACCCTGACCTACGAGGTGCGCCGCGTCCGCGGCGAAGACGAGATGGCGGCGGTGCTCGAGCTGCGCCACGCGGTGTTCTGCGAGGAGCAGGGGGTCCCCGAGCGCGAGGAGCTCGACGGCCGCGACCGCGAGGGGATGCACCTGGTCGCCGTCGCCGACGACCAGGTCGTGGCCACCTGCCGGCTGCTGTTCGTGGGGCCGACCGTCCAGTTCAGCCGCCTGGCGGTGCGCCCCAGCGCTCGCCGTCACGGGATCGCCACGGCGCTGCTGGAGCTGGCCGACGCCGAGTCCCGGGCCGCCGGCGCCCGGCGGCTGGTCCTCCACGCCCAGACCTACGCCCGATCGTTGTACGAGAGCGCCGGCTACGAGCCGCGGGGGAAGATCTTCATGGAGGCGGGAATCGAGCACGTCGCGATGGAGAAGTACGTTTAGCCCCGAGCTTCGGATCGACCCGCTGACTGGCCAGCGCGCGATCGTCGCCGGAGCCAGGGCCGACCGCCCCGGCGGCGAGCTCCGGGCCGATCCGGCGCCCGCGCTCGATCCCGACAGCGACCCGTTCGCCGACGGCCACGAGGACCGTACGCCCCCGGAGGTCTACGCGGTCAGGACCAACGGGTCGGGGCCCGACACCCCGGGCTGGAGCGTCCGGGTGGTGCCGAATCTGTATCCGGCGCTCGACCCCGACTCGCCCGACCCGCCGCCGCAGGCCGATCCCGATCTCTTTTGGGCCGGAGCCGCTCGTGGCGCCCACGAGGTGATCGTCAACGCTCCACAGTCGGTGATCTCGCTGGGCCAGCTGGAAGGCGAGCAGGTGGCGGCGGCCATGGAGGCGTGGCGGGAACGGATGCGCGCGCACGCCGACGCGGCCTGCCTGCATCTGATCGTCAACGAGCGGCGCGAGGCGGGCGCCTCGCTGCCCCACACCCACGCGCAGCTCTACGCGCTCGACTTCGTTCCCGCCGCGATCGCCCGCGAGCGGGAGCGCTTCGGCGCCTACGCCACCCGGACCATGGGCGGCAACCTGCTCGCCGATCTCGTCCAGCAGGAGGTCCGCCGGCGCGAGCGGATCGTCGCGATCGACGATGAGGTGGTGCTGATGGCGCCCTATGGCGCCCGGGTCCCGTATCAGCTGCTGATCGCACCCCGCACGCCGCGGATGCGCTTCGAGGACGACGGTCCCACCGGCGCGGTGATGCTGCACGGCGCGCTGGGCCGTTTGGCCCGCCGGCTCGGCGCCAGCCCGCCGCTGAACCTGTGGGTGAGAACCGCTCCGCGGGGCGCCGAGCACTTCTGCTGGCGGATCGACATCCTGCCGCGGCTGACCCATCTCGCCGGGCTCGAGCTAGGCGCCGGAGTGAACCTGAACATCGTCGCTCCGGAACGGGCCGCAGCCGAGCTGCGCGACGCGTAGACCACTCAATGCGCGCGCTGGTCCAGCGGGTGAGCCGGGCGTCAGTCGAGGTGGAGGGGCACCGCGTGGCCGAGATCGGACCTGGGCTGATGGTGCTGCTGGGGGTGGGCGGCACCGATTCGGAGGCCGCGGCCGATTGGCTGGCCGACAAGGTGCGCGCGCTGCGGGTGTTCCCGGACGCCGAAGGGCGGATGAACGAGCCGCTGGGCCAGCGGGAGGTCCTGTGCATAAGCCAGTTCACGCTGTACGGCGACGTCCGACGCGGCAACCGTCCCAGCTACGTGGCGGCCGCTCCGCCGGAGCTGGCCCAACCGCTGTACGAGCGCTTCTGTGAGCGGCTGGGAGCCAAGCGGGGACGGTTCGGCGCCCACATGTGCGTGGAGCTGGTGAACGACGGCCCGGTGACGGTGCTGCTCGAGAGCCGATAATTGCGGCGTGGCCGGCCACCGGTACCTGTTCTCGCAGCTGGTCCGGCGTGAGCTGCGCCGGAAGTACAAGGGCTCCTCGCTGGGGGTTCTCTGGTATCTGATCAACCCGCTGGTGCTGCTGGGCGCCTACACGCTGATGTTCGGCCACGTGTTCAAGCTCCAGCACTTCTCGGACTTCCCGATCTTCGTGATGGTGGGATTGATGCCCTGGACGTTCTTCGCCCAGTCGCTGCTGGCGGCGGCCGATTCGCTGATCGAGCAGGGGAGCATCGTGCGCCGGGCGCGGTTTCCGCGGGCGACGATCCCGGCCGCGGCGGTCACGGTCCAGCTGGTGACGTTCGTGGCCATCCTGGTGATCGTGACCCCGCTCAGCCTGGCCCTCCGCGGCACCAGCTCGCCGGCCTCGCTGCTGTTGTTGCCGGTACTGGTGGTTGTCATGTTTGGCTTCGTGCTGGGCTGCGCGCTGATCGTCAGCGTGCTGCACGCCTACTTCCGCGACGTGGCCCCGATCCTGACCGCAGCGCTGCTGCCGTGGTTCTTCCTGACGCCGATCTTCTTCGAACCCGCCACGATCCCGTTCGTGCAACAACACCCCGCCGTCGAGACGCTGCTCGATTGGGTCAACCCGGTGGCTCCGTTCGTCGACTCGTTCCGCGCGATCCTCTACTACGGGACAGCCCCGGACCCGGGCCGGATGGTGTACGTGTTCGCCGCCGCGGCGCTGGCGCTGCTGGCCGGCAGCGCCGTCTTCAAGCGGATGGAGGGCGAGCTGGCGGTGGTGGTGTGAGCGTCCCGGAGCTGCGGCCGGGAGAGATCGTGCTGCGCGACGCCACCCGTTCGTTCAACGTCCGCGCCGATCCGGCCCGGACGCTCAAGGGCCTGCTGCTCGGCCGGCGTGCGGCGGGCCCGGCCGCGGTGCCGGCGATGCAGGGCGTCAGCCTCCACATCGAGCCCGGCGAGACCGTGGGGATGGTCGGCCGCAACGGCGCCGGCAAGACATCGACCCTGCGCGTGCTGGCCGGGATCGTGCCGCTGCACTCGGGCCGAGCGGCCTGCGGTGGGCGCGTGGTGTCGCTGCTGGAGCTCGCCGCGGGCTTCAGCCGCGACTTCTCAGGGCGCGAGAACATCTACCTGCAGGGCGCCCTGTACGGGATGAGCAAGGCCGAGGTGCAGGAGCGAATCGAGCGGATCATCGCCTTCTCGGAGCTGGGCGGATTCGTCGACATCCCGGTCAGGACCTACTCGTCGGGGATGTTCGTCCGGCTGGGGTTCTCGATCGCCGCCCACCTCGACGCCGACGTGCTGCTGATCGACGAGGTGCTGGCGGTCGGCGACGAGGCGTTTCAGCGCAAGTGCCTGCGCCGGATCTCCGAGCAGATCGCGGCCGGCACCACGGTCGTGCTGGTGTCGCACGAGGCCGCCGCAATCGAGCGCGTCTGCGAGCGCGTGGTGGTGCTCGACGCCGGGCAGGTCATGTTCGACGGGCCCACGGCGGAGGGGCTGCTGTTCTACCACCGTCTGATCGGAGCCGAGCACGGAGCCGGGGTCTCGGTCCGGCCCCACCACGACCGTGCCGTCGACGTCCACGAGGTCGAGCTGCTCGACGGGGCGGGGCGCCCCGCGACGGTGTTTCGCAGCGGCGACCCGCTGCGAATCGTGGCCGGCCTGCGCGCCCGCGACCAGGTCCCGAGCGCGACCCTGGCGCTCGAGCTGCGAGCCGATGACGGCGCCCGCCTGTGCCGCACGGACGCCGAGGTATCGCTGCACCGCGGCGGCGCCGCGACGCTGGCCTACGAGATCCCGGCGCTCGCGCTGCTCGGCGGCGACTACGACGTGGCGCTGGGGGCGATGTGCGAAGGCGAGCCCGCCGCGCTGGACCGGACCGTGCGCTTCTCGGTGGTGTCGGAGTCGGCGGCTCAGGGCGTGATCGATCTCGGAGGCAGCTGGCAGTCGCTGGCCCGGGATAAGGTGGCGCCGTGAAGGATCCGGAGGAGGCGCTGGCCGCAGCCCGGCGTGCGGCCGCCCGCGCCGACCCCGGCGACGGCGCCGAGGAGGTCGGCGAGGAGGCGCCGTGGAGCCTCGAGGGACGGGCGGTCTCGACGCGCCGGCTCGCCGAGTGGGCGATCATCGAGCCCGACGAGACGCGCGTGCGGTCGACCCGGCGCTGGGGAGGGCCGCTCACCGCGGTCAAGCTCCTGCTGGTCCGGCTGCTGCGCCAGTACATCGGACAGATGAGCGCCCAGCAGAGCCGCTTCAACGCCCACGTCGCGGCGCACGTGATGCGGCTCGAGGAGCGGGTCGCGGAGCTGGAGGAGGCGGCTCGCCGGGGTCGCGACAGTGATCCTCCGCCGGGATGAGGGTGGTCCAGGTCCTCTGCGCCGCCGGGCCGGTGGACGCGGTCACCAACCAGGCACTGGCCTATCGCGCGCTGTTTCAGCGCTGGGGGTGGACCGGCGAGGACTACGCGCCGGTCCAGGCACAGGGCATCGGACGCGGAGCGATCCGCCCGCTGCACGAGCTGCGACCCCGCCGCGACGAGTTGCTGGTACTGCACTACTCGGGCTATGCGGCCGGGATCGAGCGGGTCCTGTCCGGGTGCCGGCGAAGCCTGGTCGTCTCGCACAACATCACCCCGCCGGAGTACTTCTGGTCAAGCGACCCGGTGGAGGCGGTGCGCTGCCAGCTGGCCCGCGGCCAGCTCGCCGAGCTGGCGCAGGCGGCGGGAGCTCTGGCCGGGGTGTCGGAGTTCAACGCCGCCGAGCTGCGTGGCGCCGGCGGCCGGGATGCCGAGGTGATTCCGGTGCTGTTCGATCGCCGTGCGCTCGGTGGGCGGGATGGGCCGGCGGACGGTGCGCCGCCCACGATCCTGTTCGTCGGCCGGCTGGTGCCGCACAAGCGCCAGGACCTTGTGATCCGGGCCTTCGCACGCTTTCGCCAGTCGGCCCCGGACGCTCGGCTGATGCTCGTCGGGGTGCCGCTGTCGCCCGGCTACGCGGCCACGCTGGCGGCTCTGGCCGACCGCCTGGCGCCCGGCGCGGTGACCTTCGAGGCCGAACTGACGGCGGCCGAGCTGTGGCGGCGCTACCGCGCCGCGCACGCCTTCCTGTGCCTGTCCGAGCACGAGGGGTTCTGCATCCCCCTGCTGGAGGCGTTCCACTTCGGACTGCCGGTGATCGCCCGCGATGCCGGAGCGGTCGGCGAGGTCGTCGGCGATGCGGGCGTGCTGGTCGATGAGCGCGATGGGCCGGCCACGGTCGCCGAGCTGCTGCGGATCGTGGTCAGCGACGGCGAGCTGCGGGGCGAGCTGGCCAGTCGCGGCGAGCGCCGCCTGGCCCACTACGACTACGAGCAGACCGCGGCACGGCTGCGCGAGACCCTCACCCGGCTGGCGGCGGCGTGAGCCGGCAATGGCCGATTCGAACGGCGCTGGGACGCCTGGGTCTGAACCGCTC
>DASXZB010000051.1:0-56330 GCA_036502145.1 Solirubrobacteraceae bacterium
CTCGACGGCGATCACGCCCTCGTCAGAGGCCTTGTGGGCCAGGGCGGGGCCGAGCACCAGGTCGCCGATCGCGTAGATCCCGGCGGCGCTGGTGCGCATCGCGCCGTCGACTTCGATCAGGCCGCTGTCGGCGAGGTTGACCTTGGCGGCGTCCAGCCCGAGTCCCTCGATGTCCGGTCCCCGTCCGGCGGCGATCACCAGCCAGTCCGCCTCGCCGTGCTGCTCGCCGTAGGTGAACTTGACGCTCGAATCGCCCGACTCGATGTCCTTGACCAGGGTCCCGGTGTGGATCTCGATTCCCTGGCGCTTGAACCCGCGCTCGGCGACCTTGGAGATGTCGACGTCCTCGGTCGGGAGCACCCGCTCGAGCGCCTCCAGGAGGGTGACGTCGACGCCGAGCCGCGCGTAGGCCGATGCGATCTCCGTGCCCGAGGCGCCGGCCCCGACCACCGCCATCGACTTGGGAAGCTCGTCGAGCGCCCAGGCCTCCTCGGTTCCGATCACCCGACCGCCGAACTGGGCGCCCGGAATCGGTCGCTTGACCGAGCCGGTGGCCAGCACGATCGTCTTGGCGGTGATCGTCTGATCGCCAACGCTCAGCTTGCCGTCGCCGATCAGCGCCGCGCTGCCCTCGATCAGGTCGATCGAGTTCTTCTTGAACAGGCCGGCCACACCGCCGGTCAGGGTCGAGATGACCTTGGCGCGGCGGGCGGTGACGCCCGCGTAGTCGACCTCGGCGTGGTCGATCTTGATTCCGTACTCGTCGGCCTCGCGCACCTCGAGCAGCACATCGGCGACGCGAAGCACCGCCTTGGCCGGGATGCACGCGTAGTTCAGGCACCGGCCGCCCACCCGGTCTTTCTCCACCACGGCCGTCTTTGAGCCGAGCTGAGCAGCGCGGATCGCGGCCACGTAACCGCCCGGTCCGGAGCCGACAACGACGCAGTCATAACTTGAATCAGGCATCGAGCCCAGCCTATATGAAGCTCGCCGGTGGCCTTCGGAGGGAGCGCTTGGCGCCCGTGAAACGCCTCCCGCTACTGGTCTGCAAAAGGCTCTACGACGGCGACGGATCCGGTGCTGTCGCGGGGGGCGAAGTTCGGCAGGCGCAGCGCGAAGACCGACCCCAGTCCGGTGCTGGTGACGGTGCACTCGCCACCGTGCGCCTTGGCGATCGCGTCGACGGTCGCCAACCCCAGGCCGACGCCGCCGGCGGAGCGGGTCCGGGCCGAGTCGGCACGCGCGAAGCGGTCGAAGATCCGGCCCAGCGCCTCTTCGGGGACCCCGCAGCCCCCGTCCTCGACCTCAATCACGACATATCCGGGAACGTCGCGACGGGCCCGCAGCTCGATCGCCGCCTGGGGCGGGGAGTACTTGACCGCGTTCTCGAGCAGCGCATCGAGCGCCGACCGCAGCCGCTGGACATCGACCGACAACCGGCCAGGCACCAATGCACCCAGGCGCCAGGACCGCGGGGCCATCTCTGTCCAGCGCATGAAGACGTCCTCGAGCAGCGGCTCGAGCTCGATCTCCGCGGTCCGCACGAAGTCAGGCTGGTCGGCGGTCGCCAGCAGCAGCAGCCGGTCGAGGATGGCGTCGATCCGCTGTAGCTCATCGAGCGCGACATCGACCTCGGGCGCCTCCAGGCCGTGCGAACGCAGCAGGTCTAGATGGCCGCGCGCGATCGTCATCGGCGTGCGCAGCTCGTGCGAGGCGTCGTGGAGGAAGCGCTCCTGTCGCTCGAGCAGCGAGCGCCGCTCCTCGGCTCGCTCTTCGGCGATCGCCAGCGCGTCGATGCGGCGACGGGCGTGCCAGACCATGGCCAGGAACATCGCCGCCATCAGCGGGACCTCGAACAGCTCGCCCCACAGCTGGATGCCCCGGAACGCGTCGAGCCCGATCGAGGCGCCGGTCATCGCCATCACGCCGGCGAGCACGATCAGCGTCGGGCGCAGCGCCCAGACGCGAAAGCCGTACAGCAGCGTGAGACTGATCCAGACGAAGTGAAACGGGATCGTCTCCCACGCCGGCCAGGCGATCATCGCCGCGTAGTTCAGGGCGGCGAAGGCGAGCCAGATCAGCTCGACGCGGTAGCGCCGCGCCAGCGGACCGATCCGACGCCAGCCGAAATCGGGCCGCGCCGGCCACGATCGGAGCTTCGCGATCGAGCGCTCCGGCACCCCGCCGGTCATGCGGCGATGGCGCGACAGCCCGCGTTGCGGACGGTTTCGATCGGGGCGTCCGGGCCCAGCTGGCGGCGCAGGCGCCGTACGCAGACGTCGACAACGTTGGAGCGCGGGTCGAAATCAAAGCCCCACACCTCCGAGAGCAGGCGCTGGCGGCTGACCACTTCGCCCACGTGCAGCATCAGGAAGTGCAGCAGCCGGAACTCGCGGTCGGAGAGGTCGGCGACGACCTCGCCGTAGCGGGCCTGACGGCGCGCCAGATCCAGCGCCAGCAACCCTGCGCGCAGAGTGGTCCCGTCGCCCCCGTGCTGGCGGCGCAGCTGCACCCGGGCGCGGGCCAGCAGCTCGTCGAGCGAGAACGGCTTGTCGAGGAAGTCGACGGCGCCGAGCTCGAAGCCCCGCAGCTTGGTCGCCATGTCGGTGCGCGCCGAGAGGATCAGCACCGGCAGCGCCGGCCGGCGGCGGTGCAGCTCGGACAGCACCTCCAGCCCGTCGAGGCCAGGCAGGAGCAGATCGAGGATGACGAACTCGTAGCTGCCCGCGAGCGCGCGTGCGAGACCCTGGTCGCCGTCGTCGATGACATCGACCTGGAACCCCTCCGCTTCAAACGCGCGGGCAAGGAAGGCTCGGATCCGTGCCTCGTCCTCGACGACAAGTATGCGCATGGCTCTCGCTCCAAAGCTGACGATACCTGACCGGCAGATGACTTGCGGATGACCGGCAGATGACATCGCGGTCATCTGCTTGCCTTTCGATCCCCGGGCGGTAGGTTGCGCGGCGGCGCGACGATGAGGAGAAGGGTGTGAGCGCGACCGCAAAGAGATTGCTCGGAATCGGGGTCGCCACGCTGGTCGTGTGCGTCCTGATCGGGCTGTACGTCGGGCTGTACCTGACCAGTGCCCCAGGCTCGGCCACCGCCGCGCAGACCTCGGCGGGCGCCCAGCTGTACCTGGGCACGGTGCCCGCGGCGGAGCTCAACGATCCCCACAACACCTGGGTCTCCTACTACTCCGTCAGTCCCACCAGCACCAGCTGGCGTCATGTCACCACCTTCAACCTGCCGGCCCACACGCTCGTGCACGTGACGATCTACAACTACGACGGGCAGTCGGGCCTGCGCAACCCGTTCATCTCACAGTCCCAGGGCACAATCGGAGGCGGCTTCACGCTCAACGGCAAGCCGGTGCAGTCAATCGGCCCTGACACCGCCTCGCACATCTTCTCGATCCCGCAGATGGGCGTGCTGGTCCCGGTCTACGGCGTCCCCGACGACGCCAAGAACCCGTGCAGCAACGCCCCGTGCTCGCTGAGCTACTCCCACTCGACGACCACGTTCACGTTCCGCACGGGCAACCCCGGGCTCTACCGGTGGCAGTGCTTCGTCCCCTGCGCGGCGGGCTACATCTATGGCTGGGGCGGCCCCATGCAGACGGTCGGGTACATGGACGGCTTCATCAAGGTCGCTTAAACCACGATGGACAACGTCAACCACTTCCGCCGCCTGGCGATCATCTGGTTCTTCGTCAGCGTGATCGCGACGCTGCTCGTCGTGCTGCTGCTGGCTCCGATCCTGCCACCCGGCAACGGCTCGGTCGAGGCTTCCGGACAGGTCGTCGACAACACCGTGCTGCTCGGCGTCTCCACGCCCGTCGCGACGGCGGTGCTCGTGTACTTCATCTACGCGCTGATCGTGTTCCGCGAACGCGACCCCACCGCGGTCGTCGACGGCCCCCCGATCCGCGGTCATTCGACGATTCAGACCTGGTGGCTGGTGGTGACGACCGGGACGGTGCTGTTCCTGGCCGGGTACGGCACGATCCGGCTGCTCGCCGACGGCGCCGGCGGCGGCCAGGGACCGAGCCCGATCGCCACCCCCGTGCACGCCAACAGCGCGCTTCAGGTCCAGGTGATCGCCCAGCAGTGGAAGTTCACCTACCGCTGGCCAGGCTACGGCGGGATGGAGACTCCGCGCCTGGAGCTGCCGGCCAGCCGCCTGATCGAGTTCCACGTGACCTCGCTCGACGTGATCCATTCCTTCTGGGCCTATCAGCTGGGGGTCAAGGCCGACGCCAACCCCGGCTACGACAACATCGCCTACGTCACCACCAAGGGGCCGCAGACGTTCAACATCCACTGCGCCGAGCTGTGCGGGGTCTTCCACGGCTACATGTTCGAGACCGGGAAGGTGGTACCCCAGAGCCAGTTCGCCGTTTGGATCGCCCAGCAGCGGCGGCAGTACGCACCGGGGACCAAGGCATTGCCGCCTTATTCGAAGCAGTACTTCCCGCAACCGCAGAGGCTAGGTGGATGACAGCGATCGCGATTCCGGCCCACAGGCAGCCCGCGTGGCGGCGCCTGCTCGGCTTCAACCTGCTGACCGGCATCGTGCTGGCCATTGTCGGCTGGCTGCTCGGCAACGTCATCGGCAACGCGATCCACGCTCCCAGCCTCGCGTTCTTCTCAGAGGAGGCGGGCGAGAACGACATCGCGGTCCTGTTGGGCTACCTGTTCGGAGTGATCGGCTTCCTGGTCGGGCTCGGCTTCGCCAACTACCCGGTGCGCCGGCTCCTCGGTCACCCCGCGACGCTCGCCGAGCACGAGTCAGAGGGCGAGGGTGTGGGCCGCTACTTCACGCTCTGCACCGACCACAAGGTGGTGGCGATCCAGTACCTGGGCGGGATCGGCGTGTTCTTCCTGGTTGGCGGGCTCAACGCGATGCTGATTCGCACCGAGCTGCTGCAGCCCAATGTCCACGTGTTCGGGGCCAACCAGTACCTGACGCTGGTCGGCATGCACGGCGCGATGATGATGGGAATGATGACCTCGGGCGTGCTCGGCCCGTTCGCCAACTGGGTCGTGCCGCTGATGCTGGGCACGCGGCGGATGGCCTTCCCGCGGATCGAGTCGTTCACCTTCTGGCTGCTGATGGCCGCCGGGGTGGTGCTGATCACGACGATCTTCTTCGGCGGCTTTCAGACCGGCTGGACCGGCTACCAGCCGCTCGGCGATCAGGGGACCGCGGGCTACGACGCCTACATCGGGTTCTTCGCGCTGGTGGGCATCTCGATGTGCCTGCTCGGCTTCAACCTGTTGGCCACGATCATCGCCATGCGCGCTCCCGGAATGACCTGGTCGCGGCTGCCGATCTTCGTCTGGGCGGTGCTGGCGACAGCGATCCTGATGATGCTCGCGGCGCCGATGCTGATCGCGGCGCTGTCGATGGGGGCCTTCGATCGCACCGTCCAGACCGCCTTCTACGTCGCCGGCAACGGAGGCAGCTCGTACCTGTTTCAGAACCTGTTCTGGGTCTTCGGCCATCCGGAGGTCTACATCGTGGCCCTCCCCGGCTTTGGGATCGTGCTCGAGCTGCTGCCGGTGTTCGCCCGCAAGCCGCTGTGGGGCTACCGGCTGGCGGTGGCGGGGATGCTCGGCGTGGCCCTGCTGAGCTTCTTCGTCTGGCAGCACCACCTGTTCGTCAGCGGCATCAACGCCGACCTGCGGCCGTTCTACATGTTCTCCACCGAGCTGATCTCGCTGCCGACGGGGTTCATCTTCCTGTGTGCGATGGGCACGCTGTGGCGGGGGCGAATACGACTTACGGTGCCGATGCTGTTCTGCCTGGCGTGGGCGTTCAACTTCTTGTTCGGCGGCATCTCCGGGGTCTTTTTGTCCGACGTCCCGTCCGACGTGAGCACCCACGGCAGCTTCTTCTCGATGGCCCACTTCCACTACACGATCATGGGCGGCCTGATCTTCACCGTGTTCGCCGCGGTCTATTACTGGGGCCCGAAGATGACCGGGTTCAAGTTCGACGAGCGGCTGGCCAAGATCCACTTCTGGTCGCTGTTCATCGCCTTCAACTCGACCTTCGGCCCGCTGTTCGCGCTCGGCCTGCTCGGCCAGCCGCGCCGGGTCGTCACCTATCCCAGCCACCTGCAGGCTCTCAACGACTGGGTGTCGGCCTCGGCGTTTGTGATCGGGCTCTCGATGCTGGTGTTCATCGTCAACCTGATCTGGTCTCAGTTCATCAAGCGTGAGCCCGCCGAGGACAACCCGTGGCACTCGAAGTCCGCCGAGTTCCAGCTGCCCACGCCGGTGCCGGTCCACGACTTCGACCGGATCCCGGTGTTCGACGCCGATCCCTACCCCTACGGGGTGGAACCGGCCGGCGGGCCGGCACTCGCTCCGACCGGCTCGGGGGCCTGAGCATGGAAGGCTCCGCCTCCGCACCGACCCATCCCGGCATCGAGCTCGAGCCGCCCGAGTGGCAGCCACGGGCTCTGTGGGTCGCCGCTCGCCTGTTGTGCGGCGCCGCCGCATTCTTCTTCATCTCGTTCGTGTTCGCCTACTTCTACCTGCGCTCGCTCGACACCAACAGGGACTGGAAGATCGGCGCCGTCAACCCGTCGCTGGGCCTGGGGATCGCGATCCTGGTGGTGCTGATCGCCAGTGCGGTGGCGATGCGGGCGGCGGCCACACGGCACGAGCTGGCGGTGAGGGCGGGAGCTGCGGCGTTGGCGCTGGTGCTGCTGGCGGTGGTGCTGCAGGTGATCGAGTGGACCACGTTGGGCTTCGGTCCGGCCAGTGGCGGCTACGCCAGCGTGTACATCGGCTGGACGGCTTTCTACGCCGTGTTCGCGCTCCCGTGCGCCTACTGGATCGAGACCCAGGTCGCGACGGTGTGGCGGCGTCGCAAGGAGGGGGTCGCGGCTACGCCGGCTCAGGTGCTGACCGACACCGAGGTCGTCGCCGCGGGGCTGGAGGCCTGCTCGTTCTTCTGGACGTTCTACGTCTTCCTCGGCCTGGTGGCCTTCGTGCTGCTCTACCTCCTCTAGCGGTGGCGGTGGTGGGTTCCACCCCGGTCCCATGAGCTGGGGAGGCTGGTCGATCCAACCGCCGCTCGCCTACGTGGCGGTGGCAGCGATGCTGTACTGGGTGGGGGGCCGTGGCTTTCGGCGCGGCGGGCAGAGCTGGCTGCACTCCGCGTCGTTCTTCGCCGGCCTGGCGACGATCGTGGTCGCGCTGGAATCGCCGCTTGACGGCTACGCGGACACTCTCTTCTGGGCGCACATGTTCCAGCACGTGCTGCTGCTCACTGTGGCGCCGCCGCTGATCCTCCTGGGCCGCCCCTGGCCACGGATGTGGCGCGCGATCCCTCGAGACACCAGAGCCCGGTTAGGGCGCTCGCTGGCGCGGGCACGGTGGACCGCGCCGCTGCGGATGCTGGCGCGCCCGCTTCCGGCGTGGATCCTGTTCAACGCGACGATCATCGGCTGGCACATCCCGGCTGCCTACAACGCGACCCTGACCTCGAGCACGATCCACGATCTCGAGCACGCCATGTTCTTCTTCTCCGGGCTGCTGTTCTGGGCCCGCGTGATCGATCCCGGCCCGCTCCGGCCACGGCTGCCCTGGCCGGCTCGGATCGCCTATGTGCTGGGAGCGATGATCGTGGGCTGGGTCATCGCCATCACCCTGGTGATCGTTCCCGAGCCGATCTACTCCCACTACGCCCAGCTGGCGAGCCGGCCAGGCGGGATCACCGCACTGACCGATCAGCAGATCGCCGCCGGCGTGATGTGGGTCCCGGGCTCGCTCGCCTTCGGGATCGCGATGATCTTCGGCTTCTACCGCTGGCTCGAGCCCGACAGCAGCGCTCCGGCCCGCCATCCGGCGCTCACGACCTGAGGAGACCGAGCACCATGTCAATCCCGTTCGCCGACAACTTTCTCGCCGGCTCACTGCTGTCATTGCTGCTCCCGACTCTGTTGCTGATCGCGATCGCGATCTGGTACGTGGTCATCGTCCGCCGCGTGCCCGAGGACACGCCTGAGTCCTCGGCCGCACTCCCCGCGTCCGAGGTGGTCGCCGCGGCGGGGGCGGAGGTCCGCGAGGCCAGCCCGACCGATCCGCCCCCGGGGGAGGGCTGATGCAGACGGCCACGGCGTGGGCTCGCCGCGGCCGCACGGCGCAGATCCTCGTCGCCGTCGCCGCGGCGGTGATCGGCGTCGGCGCCGTGGTCGGCCTGCACGCGCTGCTCGCCTCCGGACCCGCCCCCGCCCCCGCCCAGCCGACGCTGTCCAGGCATGGGTTGGACGGTCAGGCCACCTGGGCGGCGGGAGCGCAGCCGGCCCCGGCGATCACCACGCTGCGCGACCAGAGCGGCCGGTCGTTCTCGCTCGCGTCGCTGCGCGGTCGCACGGTGGTGATGGAGTTCTTTGACTCCCACTGCCGTCAGGAGTGCCCATTGGCCGGACGGGCGCTGGCCGCTGCCGAGCGCTTGTTGCCGCGGGCCCGGCGGCCCGTGCTGGTGGTGGTCAGCGTGAACCCGGTCGATACGCCCGCCAGCGCGCGCGCGGCGGTGCGCGCCTGGGGGCTGTCGCGGGTGGCCCCCTGGCACTGGCTGATGGGTACCCACGCCCGGCTGGCGCCGGTGTGGGCGGCGTACCACATCTTCGTCCAGCCGACCAAGGGTGACATCAGCCACACCGAGGCCCTGTACGTGATCGATCGCCACGGGGATGAGCGCTCGGGCTATCTGTACCCCTACCTGCCCGGTCGCGTCGCCCACGACCTGCGGGTCCTAGCCGCACCGCCGCCGAGGGCCGGTCGTGCCTGAGATCGCCGCGCCCGGGACGCCGAGGACGACGCGTGCCTGAGATCGCCGCCGCTCCGGCGCCCGCGCCGACGGTCGCGGCGGCGGTCGCACCGGCGCCCACGCCGGCGGTCGCGCCGAAGGTCGCGCCGCGCCGCCGGGTGATCGGCGCCGTCTCGCCAGCCAAGGTCCGCGATTACGTGACACTGACCAAGCCGCGGATCATGTCGTTGCTGGTCCTGACGGCCGTCTGCGCGATGGTCGCCGGCGCCCAGGGCAAGCCCGCCATGGGCGCGCTGCTGGCGCTCGTGGTCGGTGGCGCGCTCGCCTGCGGTGGCGCCAGCGCGCTCAACCACGTGCTCGACCGCGACATCGACCGTCTGATGGGGCCCCGCACCGCCGCGCGCCCGGTCGCCGCAGGACGCATCAGCCCCCGGCACGCCGTCCTCTTCGGCCTCGGCCTGTCGGCGCTCTCGTTTGCCGTCCTGGCGTGCTTTGCCAACCTCCTGGCCGCCGCCCTGGCCGTCAGCGGCGGGCTGTTCTACGTGGTCGTCTACACCCTGCTGCTCAAGCGCCGCACCGCTCACAACATCGTCATCGGCGGAGCGGCCGGAGCGATCCCGGCGCTGGCCGGCTGGGCCGCCGCCCACGGGCAGCTTGGGCCGGGAGCGCTGTTTCTGTTCGTGATCGTGCTGCTGTGGACGCCGCCCCACTTCTGGGCCCTGGCGCTGCTGTTGAGACGCCATTACGAGGCCGCCCGCGTTCCGATGCTGCCGGTCGTGCGTGGTTCGGCCGTCACCGCACGTCAGGTGCTGCTCTACACGGTTGCGCTGTCGGCGGTCACCTTGGTCCCGGCGCTGACCGGGACCTTTGGGGCCGCCTATCTGGTGTCGGCGGCTGGGCTCGACGCGACGCTGCTGTTGCTGGCCTGGCGGATCTGGCGCCAGCCCACGGCGGCGAGGGCGAGCGTCATGTTCCACTACTCGCTGCTCTACCTGGCGCTGCTGTTCGTGGCGGTGGCGGTCGACGCCGTGCTGGGATGAGACGGCGCTGGCTCGTCAGGGCTGCGCGGATCGCGGCGGGCGGACAAGCTCGGTAGCACGAGGCGAAACTCGCTGCCCTGGCCGAGCGTGCTCTCGACCTCGATGTGGCCGCCCAGAGTGTGGGCGGCGCGCGACGCGATCGCCAGTCCCAGCCCCGTCCCCCCGGTGGCGCGATCTCGCGCGGCGTCGACACGGTACAGGCGTTCGAAGATCCGCTCCCGGTGCTCGGGCGCGATGCCGATTCCGGTGTCGCGCACCCACAGCACGAGCCCGCCGTGGTGCTGGCGTACCCCCAGCTCCACGTGCCCTCCCCGCGGGGTGTAGCGGATCGCGTTGGAGAGCAGATTCGAGGCGATCGTCTCCAGCAGCCGGGCGTCGGTGGTCGCCTCGCCGTCCCGAACCTTGACCGTCAGTGTGACTCCGGCCCGCTCGGCTGTGGGGGTGAAGCGCGCCGCGAGTCCGCGCACGAACGGATCGAGCGGCACAGCGGTCATCCGAACCCCCTCGGCGAAGTCCAGCTGGGTCAGCTCGCGCAGGTCCTCGAGCAGGAGCTGCAGGCGAGCCGTCTCGGCCTCGATCAACGTGCGCGCCTCAGCCCGCTGGGCCTCGCCGGTGATCGTCCCATCCCCGAGCGCCAGCGCAAAACCGGAGACGCTGTTGACGGGCGTGGCGATCTCGTGGGCGACATCGGCCAGGAACTGGCGCTGATCGCGGTCGGCACGCTCCAGGCGCGCGGCCATCCCGTCGAACGCCCGCCCCAGCTTGACGAGCTCGTCGGGCCCCGAGGTGCCCATCCGCGCGCCAAATTCCCCATTGGAGACCTGCTCCGCGGCCGCGATCGCGCGACCCACCGGGACACGCACCGCTCGGGCCACGACGGTCGCGGTCACCGCCGCGGCGACGATCACCAGGACCAGCACGCCGCCGGTGATCAGCACCAGGTCGAGTGTGGACCGTGAATCCAACACCGAGTAGTCGTCCAGAGTCACGACGCCGCCGGGGAAGGGGGCCGAGACCTGGAGCTCAAACCGATCTCCGGTTCGGGGAGGACCCCGGAAGATGACGCGGCCGTCGCGCCGCACGGTTACGCGGTCGCCGGCCAGCAGCGCCTGGAGGTTGGCGAGCCGCCGCTGATCGGCGCCCGCCTGGACTTGGGCGGCGATCGTGCGCGCCTCCCCGAGCGCCTTGGCGCGGTCCTCGGACTGCTCCCTGGATCGCTCCAGGGCGTGGTAGACCAGAGCCGCACCGCCCAGTCCGATCGCCGCACTGACCACCATCGCCCCCAGCAGCCAAACTCGCAGCGAGGCGATGCGCCAGAGCATCAGTGCTCCAGGCGGTAGCCGACCCCGCGCAGGGCCCGGATCCGGACCGCGTCGCCGAGCTTGCGCCGCAACCCAGCGATGTGGACGTCGACAGTCTTGGCCTGCAGGTAGGGCGTCCCCCACACAGCCTCCAGCAGTGCCTCGCGTGTGTGGGCGCGCTCGGGGTCGCGCAGCAGGGCGGCGAGGAGGTCGAACTCCCGTCGCGTCAGCTCCACCTCGCGCGCGTCGACGCTGACGCGCCGCGTCTGCTCGTCGAGCTCCACCCGCCCGCGCCGCAGCGCCGGGCGCTCCAGCACCGGCGCGCTGGCCCGTCGCAGGTTGGCCCGGACCCGGGCCACGACCTCGGGAGCCGAGAAGGGCTTGACCACGTAGTCGTCGGCCCCAAGCTCAAGCCCGGTGACCCGGTGGGCCTCCTCGCCGCGCGCGGTCAGCAGGATGATCGGCACGCTTGACTCGGCACGGATCCGGCGCACGAGCTCGAAGCCGTCGAGCCCGGGCAGCATCACGTCGATCACGGCGAGGTCGATGTCGCCCCGGCGCAGCAACGACAGTCCATCGAGGCCGTTGCCGGCCTCGACCACGGTATAGCCCTCCTGCTCGAGGTAGAGCCGCAGCAGGCTCCGCAGGCTGCGCTCGTCATCGACCACGAGAACGCGGGCTCGGCGATCCAAGACGACGCGATTCTGGCACAGGCTTTCCGAACTCGCTGCCATGAGCTTTCCGTTCCTTAACCGTTCGTGGGAAGCCTTACGGCAATGAGTGCAATCAACATCATCCTCAACCTGGTTTTCAGCGCATTTGTGCTGGTTACGGTCGGCGGGGCTTGCCTGTGGGCGATTGTCAGGTCGCGCCCGGAGCCGGCCAGAGCCGTCGAGCGCACGCGTCGTCCGGCGCGTTCCGCGCGGCCGGTGCCCGTCCGCTGAATTCGGCTGTCAGCTCGTGTGCTGATGGATTTCAGCTACCCAGGGCGCTTTCGGTTCGACGTCAGCGTCCCCGGTAGCTGAGTCAGGCCTCCGCCACCCGGGACACTCTCGCTCCAACGTCAGCGTCCCGGGTAGCGGGGCATCTGAATTCTGCTCAGCACCCTGACGAGCTTGTAGAACAGGTAGCCGGCCCCCCCGATCACCGCCAGCGCCACCAAGAACCCGAGTATGTTGCTGGCCTCGATCAGGAGCAGCGCGAAGATCGTCACGATGATCGCCAGCAGGGCCATGAAACCGAGCACCGCGCCGTACCAGAGCCTCCACATGCCGACGGCGCAGGCGATCATCAGGACCGAGAAGACCACCACTCCGCCGGCCGCGGGGTGTTTGCCCCCGACCTTGACTCCGGCCGCGAACGCGATCAGGTTCCCCAGCCCCACCAGTCCCGCGATCAGCGCGCCGACCACGATCGCGCCAGGGCGCTGGCCGGCCTCGATCGGGGTCAGGCCGGCGCGGACCTGGGCGTCGCGACGCTGAGAACGGGTCATCTGGGGCTCGATCCGCCAGCCGGCGCGCGAGCCGGTGGCGGTGGGCTCGGCGGGAGTGGTGCTGGGCTCGGCGGGAGTGGTGCTGGGCTCGGCCGGGGTGGTGGTGGGCTCGGCCGGGGTGGCAGCGGCGGGCTCGGCCGGTCTCGCCGGGGAGGACGCGGGCCGGGGTCGGTGCCGGCCGCGCTTGCGCCTACGCTGCGCCAACGGGGACCTCTTTCAGGCTCTCGCACAGGGTCCGCGCCGCGCGCTCGGGGTCCTCGGACTGGGTCAGCGCGCGCACCACGGCGACCCGTAGCCCGCCGGCGTCGCGGACAGCGTCCACGCAGGTCGCGTCGATCCCCCCGATCGCGAAGAACGGCATCGCTGCGTTCGCGGCCGCGTAGCGCACGAGCTCCAGGCCGACCGCGGCGCGGCCGGGCTTGGTCGGCGTGGTGTGCACCGGACCGACCCCGATGTAATCCACGTCGGCGCCGGACCGGTTTGCCGCCTCGATCTGCTCCGGCGTGTGCGTCGAGAGCCCCACCAGCCGGTCGCTGCCCACGGCGGCACGGGCCTCGCTCACCGGCACGTCGTCCTGGCCGACGTGGACGCCGTCGGCACCGGCCGCGGCAACCAGGTCGGGACGGTCGTTGAGGATCAGCAGCGCCCGGTGGCGAGCCGTCGCGCACGCGTACCGCCGGGCCACGGCGACGAGCCGGTCGTCGTCGGCTCCCTGCTTGATCCGCAGCTGCACGATGTCGACGCCGCCGCTGAGCGCACGCTCCAGGAACTCATCGGACTGCTCGTCGCAGACCAGATACAGGCGCGCGCCGCGCAGGCGCTGATGACGATCGCTCACGCCCCAAGTCTGCCAGGAGTGGGGCGCTAGCATTGACCGGTACGGGAGCCCCACCGTTGGGCTGAGAGGGCGGACGCCGAGCCGCCGACCGTCACGACCTGACCGGGTAATGCCGGCGCAGGGAGGTTCTTTGTCGCAGCGCAATAAAACAGCAGTCGATGTCGCCGTGGTCGGCGGCGGCGTGATCGGTCTGGCCGTCGCCTGGCAGGCGTGCCGGCGCGGCTTGAGCACTCTCGTGCTGGAGCGAGACCGCGTCGGTGGCGGTACCTCGTTTCACGCCGCTGGAATGATCGCCCCGATCGCCGAGACCGCTGCGACGGAGGAGTCGCTGCTGGAGCTGGGGCTGACCAGTGCGCGCGAATACGAACGCTTCACCCGCGAGCTCGCGGCCGCCGCCGGGCTCGCCGGCGTCGGCTACCTGACCTGCGGCACACTGCTGGTCGCCCGTGACGGCGACGAGGCCGAGGCGCTCGAGCGGGGGCTCGAGCTGCGGCGCCGCTATGGGCTGGCGGTGGAGCGGCTGCGCGCCAGCGAGGCGCGGCGGCTCGAGCCCGGGCTGGCTCCGGCGCTGCGCCTGGCGCTCGACGTCCCCGACGATCACGCTATCGACCCGCGCGCGTTGACCGCCGCGCTGGCCGCTGCGGTGCGCACGTGCGGCGGGGAGGTCCGTGAGCAGACCGCGGTGGCAGGCCTCGAGCTGACCGACGAGCGGGTCACCGGAGTCCGCCTGCACGGCGGCGAGCCCCTGCCCGTGCGCAACGTGGTCATCGCGGCCGGCGTCTGGTCAGAGATGCTCGAGGGCGTCCCGCCGGGCGCCCGGGTTCCACTGCGGCCGGTCAAGGGGCAGATCATGCGCCTGCACGATCCATCGGGACCCGGGCTGCTGACGCGGGTCATCCGCATGGGGCCGTCCTACATCGTGCCCCGGGGCGACGGCCGCTACGTGATCGGTGCCACCCAGGAGGAGCGGGGCTTTGACACCACGGTCACGGCCGGGGCCGCATTCGAGCTCCTGCGCGACGCCTCCGAGCTGGTTCCCGGCGTGTCGGAGCTCGTGATCGACGAGTTCACGGCCGGCCTGCGACCGGGCACGCCTGACAACCTGCCGGCGATCGGCCCCAGCACGGTCAAGGGGCTGCACTGGGCCGTCGGACACCGGCGCGGCGGCATCCTCCTGGCCCCGCTGACCGCGGAGCTGGTCTGCCGCTCGCTGCTCGGCGAGCCGCTCGGCACGCCGGCCGCCGTGTTTGCCCCGGAGCGCTTCGCACCCGCCGCCACCGGGAGCCCGGCGTGAACGTGACCGTCAACGGCCAGCCCCGCGAGCTGCCCGCCGGCGCTACCGTCGCCGATGTGGTCGAGCTGCTCGATGTCACCCCCGGCGCCCGTGGCGTGGCGGTCGCCCTCGACGGCGAGGTCGTCACGCGCTCGCGCTGGCCGGCCACCGAACTTCGCGACGGCGCGCTGATCGAAGTCGTCGCCGCCATTCAGGGAGGATGAACTTGCAGATGAACATCGACGACCACCTCCGTATCGCCGACCGGGTGTTCGGCTCGCGTCTGATCCTCGGCAGCGGCGGGTTCGCCAACCACGAGCTGCTGGCTCGGGCCTGCCAGGAGTCCGGGGCGGAGATCTGCACGGTCGCGCTGCGTCGCCTGGATCCCGCCGCCCGCGGTTCGATCCTCGACGTCCTGGAGACCGCCGGTCTCGAGGTGCTGCCGAACACCGCCGGCTGCTTCACCGCGCGCGACGCGGTGGTGACGGCGCATCTCGCCCGCGAGGCCTTCGAGACCGACTGGATAAAGCTCGAGGTGATCGGCGACGATCGCACCCTGCTGCCCGACGCGGTCGAGTTGGTCGCCGCCGCCGAGGAGCTGGTCGACGATGGGTTCGTGGTCCTGCCGTACACCACCGACGACCCGGTCCTGGCCCGCCGGCTCGAGGACGTCGGCTGCGTGGCCGTGATGCCGCTGGGCTCGCCGATCGGCAGCGGGATGGGGATCCGCAACCCCTACAACGTCTCGATCATCCTCGAGAACGCCGGCGTGCCGGTGATCCTCGACGCCGGCGTGGGCACGGCCTCCGATGCGGCCCTGGCGATGGAGCTCGGCTGCGACGCGGTCCTGTGCGCCAGCGCGATCTCGCGCGCTCACGACCCGGTGGCGATGGCCCGCGCCATCAGGCTCGCCGTCGAGGCGGGACGGCTGGCGCGGGGAGCCGGCCGGATTCCGCGCCGGCGCTACGCCCAGGCCTCCACTCCGGAGCACGGCCTGGCCGATCTCGACGCTCCCCTCGGCGCCTGACCGGGGCATGGACGCCGATGAGCTGATCGACGGCTGGGAGGCGGCCTGGAGCGGCAAGGACACGGCGGCCTTCGCCGAGGTCTGCGCCGCCGGGATCCAGTACGAGGACCCGCTGACCGGGGAACCGCTGTCGGGGCTGGAGCAGCTGGGCCGTCATGCGTCGCGGCTGTGGGCGGGCTTCCCGGACGCCCGGCTGGAGCGAACCGGGCCGCGGCTGCACGACGGCGCGTTTGTGGCCGCGCCCTGCAAGGCGCTCGGGACCCACCGCGAGCCACTGGAGGGCTTGCCGGCCACCAATCGCTTCGTGGTCGTGCACTGCGTCTTCTACTGCGAGCTCCAGCACGAGCTGCTGCTGCGGATCCGCGGCTTCTACGACGTCTACGGCGCGGCCACCCAGCTGGGGGTACTGCCGGGGCGCGGCACGCTCGGCGAGAAGGCCCTGCTCATGTTGCGCGGCTTCGGCCTGCGCGCCGCCCGCGGCTGATCAGGGCAACAGCAGCGTCACCGCCAGCGGTGGGTGATCAGAGAGCGCGCCGCGGTCCAGCACGTCGCACTCGCCCGACGACCGCAAGGAGGCGGTGACGAAGATGTGGTCCACGTCGCGGCGGCAGACGTGGGTCAGCCCGTCGAAGGAGGGAGCGCGCAGGTTGAAGTCGCCGGCCACGGCGAGCGGCTCATCGCCGGCCCACTGGCGAGCGGTGGCCGCGGTCAGGCGGCCATCGTCGGCGGCCGCGGCCTCGCGGGCGGCGGCGTGGACGTTGGCGATCCACACTCCGCAGCCCAGCCGGACGGCGTGCATCCAGCGCCGCTCGGGAAACCGCCTGAGGCGGTGGGCGCGGTGGGCGACGATGCGGTCGCGGCGGGCCAGGATCGCGTTGGCGCCGCCGCCGTGTGACCTGATCAGGTCAGGGCGGCGCACGGCGATCGCCCGGCGCAGCCACAGCACCCCGTTGCGCGAGGTCAGCACCGAGCGGAACTCGCAGTCGAGCGCCGTGGCCAGCCGCTCGGGCCACCACGGCGGCACCTCCTGCAGCACCGCCACGTCCCACTCCCAGCCCGCCAGAGCGGCGCTGAAGTCGTTAAGCAGGTCGCGCCCCGCCGGGGGCTGAGCACGACCGTGCATCAGGTTCCACGTCAGCACCCGCAACCGCATCACGTGGGCCCAACGTACACTGCTGCGCTTGCCACGCCACTTCCTCACCGGCGAGGAGCTCGCCCCCGCCGAGCTCGATGCGCTGCTGGCGCGCGCGGCCGAGCTCAAGACCAACCCGCTTGGGTCCGAGGCGCTGGCCGGACGGACCGTCGCGCTGATCTTCCAGGCCGCGTCGACGCGCACCCGGGTCTCCTTCGAGGCCGGTGTCCACGAGCTGGGCGGCCATCCCATGGTGCTGCGCAGCGACGAGCTGCAGATCAGCCGCGGCGAGTCGATTCGTGACAGCGCCTACGTGTTCTCGCGACACGTGGCCGCGATCGGAGTTCGCACCGGACCCGACGCGCTCGTCGCCGAGCTGGCCGAGCACGCCAGCGTGCCGGTGTTCAACATGCTCACCGCCGGACACCACCCGTGTCAGGCGCTGGCCGACCTGCTCACGCTGCGCGAGACGTTCGGAGAGCTGGCCGGCTTGAAGCTGGCCTATGTCGGCGACGGCAACAACGTCGCGCGGTCGCTGGCGATCGTCGGCGGACTCGCCGGGCTGGAGGTTCGCATCGCCGCTCCCCCGGGCCATCAGCTCGATCCGGTGGCCGGCGCGGTCCTGACCGACGACCCGCGGGCGGCCGCCGACGGTGCCGACGCGCTCTATGCAGACGTCTGGGTCAGCATGAGCGACGACCCCGCGTCGGCGACTGAGCGACGCCGCGCTCTGGCCCCCTACCAGCTCAACGACGAGCTGCTCGACCTGGCCGCGCCGCATGCGATCGCGCTGCACTGCCTGCCGGCCCATCCCGGCGAGGAGATCACCGCGTCGGTCCTGTACGGAACGCGCCAGCGGATCTGGGATCAGGCCGAGAATCGACGCCATGCGCAGAAGGCGCTGCTAGAGCTGCTGATCGGGTAGGCTCGCGCGGTCGTCAAGTCAACGAGGAGCCCAATGCCTGCCCCAAAACGGTCGTCGTCGTCAAGCTCTAGAAGTTCGTCGTCCCCCAAGCGCTCTTCCTCGTCGGCCAAGGCCGGATCGCGCGCCGCGGCCAGCGGTGCGAAGGCCACCGGCACCAGCGCGCGCAAAGCGGGCAGCCGGACCGCGACCCAGGCCAAGTCCGGCGCCACCAAGACGAGCCGCGCCGCCAGGTCCGGCGGTGCCGGTGCTGGAGCCAAGGCCGCGCGGTCAGGCGCCAAGGGCACGGCCACGGCGGCCCGGGGCGGAGCCAAGAACGTCAAGTCGACCGCCAAGCGCGGGGCCACCACCACCAGCCGCGCCAGCGGCGCGTCGGACAGCATCGCGACGCTCGTCGACCAGGTCTTCAAGGGGCGCTCGAAGTCCCGTGACGTGTTGATGCTGACCCGCGACCGCATCCAGGAGACGCTCGACGACGCCGCCTCGCGAGGGCGTGTCACGCGTAAGGACGCCAACGAGCTGGTCGCGGAGCTGGTCCGCCACGGTCGCGCCCAGGGCGAGGAGCTCCGGGGCCGGATCGAGGACCTCGTCGGCAGCGGCCGCGATCAGATCGAGTCGGCCACCAAGCGCGCCCGCAAAGTCGACTCGGTCGACCGCGTGGTCCGCAGCGCCGACCGGGCCCGCCGCGCCGCCGGCGTCGGTCCGTCGTTCCCGATCCTCGGCTACGACGACCTGAACGCCAACCAGGTGCAGACCCGGATCAAGCAGCTCGGCAAGCCCGAGCTCCGCAAGGTGCTCAACTACGAGCGCAAGCACGCCAACCGCAAGTCGGTTGTCGGCGCTGTCGAAAAGGCGCTCGGCTGAGCCTGGGCCGGGCCTTGGGCCGGGGCGAGGGTGCCCCGTCCTCGCTCACGCGCTCGTAGGGCTAGATCCGGAGTGCTGGCTGTCGACTACGCGAGTGAGCGAGGAGGGGGCGCCCTCGCCCCGCCCGTCCGTCCGCCGCTCGTCGTCGCTCGGCACTGCGAAATCGAATGCGGTGTGTCATGTATCCGCTCCAACGTCTCGTGTCTGAACTCGCGCTCGAGCGCGCGTCGCGTAACGCCCACCGGGGGCGGCTGAGGCATCCCCCAATGCCGTAATCGCGTGGCACCTCAGCAAGCAAACCGGACCCCAGCCAACCCAGCGCTCTGACGGCAGTGGGGGATGCCTCGGCGGCCCCGAGGGCCAAACCAGAGAGCGGCTGCCAACATTGAGCGCGTGGACAGTACCGAGACCAGACCTCCGCGTCCCAAGCGCGGCGACGAGCTGGAGCTGACGATCGACTCGCTCGCCTTCGGTGGCGCCGGTGTGGCGCGCACCGATGGGTACGTGGTGTTCGTCGCCGGCACCGTGCCCGGCGACCGCGTCCGGGCGGTGATCGGCAAGCGCAAGCGCGCCTATGCCGAGGCCCGGGTCGTGGAGATCGTGGAGCCCAGCCCGGATCGGATCGCGCCGGCGGCCGACCACCCCGGAGCGCCGTGGCAGGTCCTGCCCTACGTGCGCCAGCTCGAGGTCAAGCAGGCCCAGGTCGACGACGCGCTGCGGCGGATCGGCAAACTGGACTCGTTCGAGCTCGAGCCGATCCTGGCGGCCGAGCAGCAGTGGCGCTATCGCAACAAGCTCGAGTACTCGTTCGGGACCGACGCCGACGGCAGGATGGTGTGCGGCTTTCACGCCCCCGGGCGGTGGTACGAGATCGTCCCGGTGACCGATTGCCTGCTGGCCTCCGAGCCCGCCAACCAGGCCCGCGAGCAGATCGTGAGCTGGTGTCGTCAGCAGCGGCTGTCGGTCTATGACCGGCGCACCGGGGAGGGACTGCTGCGCAACCTGGTGGTCCGCGAGGGCCGGCGCACCGGCGCGATCCAGGTCCGCCTGGTGACCAGCGACGGCCGGCTGGACCGCGACTCGCTGATCGGCGCCGGCGAGGGCCTCGACGGGCTGCTGTGGACTCGCCAGGGCGGCGTCGCCGAGACCACCCAGGGCGGCGAGACCGAGCTGCTGGCGGGCTCGGACCGGTTCGAGGAGGAGCTCGGCGGGATGCGCTTTGAGATCTCGGCCCAGGCGTTCTTTCAGACCAACACCGAGATGGCCGAACGCCTCTACGAGCTGGCAATCGAGTACGCCGCCCCGAGCGGCTTTGACCGCGTCTATGACCTGTATTGCGGGATCGGGACGATCGCGATGCTGCTGTCTCCCAGGGTGGCCGAGGTGTGGGGGCTGGAGCTGATCGAGGAGGCGATCTCCGACGCGATCGCCAACGCGCGGATCAACGAGGTCGACAACGCGCACTTGTTCGCCGGCGATGTGCGCCTGGCGCTCAACGAACTGGTCGGCAAGGCCGGCCGCCCCGACCTGATGATCGTCGACCCGCCCCGGGCCGGCCTGTCGCAGAAGGTGGTGCGGCGGATCGTCGAGGCGGCCCCGCGGCGGTTGGTCTACGTCTCCTGTAACCCGACCACGCTGGCACCGAACGCCGCCCAGCTCGTCGAGGCCGGCTATCGGCTGCGCCGCGTGCGACCGGTTGACATGTTCCCGCAGACGCCGCACATCGAGTGCGTGGCGCTGCTGGAGCGCGCGGGCGAGCCGATCTGACTACGATTCCGCCCGGGGCCGGGGACATCACAATCCAAGAGGAGGAGTACAACCATGTTCAGACGCCCCCTGAAGGTGGCGCTCGCGAGCACTGTCGTGCTCGTGGTCGGGCTGGCGGCTGTGGCCGGGGCTTCGGCCAGCACGTTGTACGTGTCTACACGCGGCAAGGACAAGAACCCCTGTACGAAGACGAAGCCGTGCAGGACGATCGGCCGCGGGATCCAGAAGGCCCACCGCAATGACACGGTGTCGGTGGGCCGCGGCACGTACCACGCTGAGGTCAAGATCAGCGAGCCCCTCTCGCTGGTGGGAACCAAAAACCCGGTGATCGATGCCAAAGGCAAAGACAACGGAGTCCTGATCAGCGGATCCGGAGCCGCGGGGGCGATGGTGAAGGGCTTCGTGGTCAAGAACGCCACCTTCGAGGGGATCCTGGCCATGCGCACCGCCAACGTGACGATCGCCAAAAACACCGTGGAGAACAACGACCGGGGCGGGAAGTCAGCGCATCCCACCGGGGAGTGCGCGGTGGCGGGCAATGTGCCCGGTGACTGCGGCGAGGGGCTTCACCTGATGTCGGTCATGCAGTCCCAGGTGCTCGACAACACCGTCAAGAACAACGCCGGTGGCATCCTCATCACTGACGAGCTCGGGCCCACCGCGTTTAATGTCATCGCCCGCAACCGGGCACTGAACAACGTGCTGGACTGCGGTATCACCTTGGCCGGTCACAACTCCAAGGCCGTATCGGCCGGCGGCGTCCCGCAGCCGCCTGTGGCGGGGGTGTATGACAACTACATCTCCAACAACACCGCCAACAGGAACGGAACCCGGGGACAAGGCGGCGGCATCCTGATTGCCGCTCCCGGTCCCGGAACCGGCGCCTACAACAACGTGATCAACGGCAACACCGCCAACAACAACGGTCTCGCCGGGATCACGCTGCACAGTCACGCACCGGGTCAATACCTCAACGGCAACGTGATCACCAACAACCGAGTGAGCCACGACGGGATCGCTGGCAATGGCATCGGGAAGCCCGGTGACTCGGACTTCGGTGTCACCAATACCGTCGGCATCCTGGTGGGCAGCGCCGTTTCCACGCTGCAGGGCACCGTGGTCGCCAACAACACGATCTCCAACGTCTTCTACGGCGTGTGGACCAAGAACGTGCCGGCGACCGCCGTCTCCTCCAATGCATTCAACGGCGTGACGACTCCAGTCACCAGCACCTAGGCAACGCGCAACCGTCCCGCCCCCGTTCCTCCTTGGGGCGGGGGACGGGGGCGGGGGCGAGCCCAGGGCGTGGCAGGCCGGTGGGGTCGTCGATCGGTAGGGTGCGTTGCCGTGCGCGCGGCGACCATCACCGACAAGCGGCTCACGGTGCAGGACCATCCGGATCCGACCCCCGGGGCCGGCGAGGTGCTGGTGCGAGTGCGCGCCGCCGGGCTCAATGGGGCCGACATGCACCAGCTGGCCGGGGGGTACCCGGCGCCGCCGGGCTCACCGCCGGACATCCCCGGTCTGGAGCTGGCCGGCGAGGTGGTCGCCCTCGGCGACGGCGCTCAGCGCTTCAGCGAGGGCGACCGCGTCATGGGGATCGTCGGCGGGGGCGGCCAGGCCGAACTGGCCACCGTTCACGAGCGGGTGCTGGTCCCGGTCCCCGAGGCTCTGTCGTGGACCGAGGCCGGCGGCGTCCCCGAGGTGTTCACCACCGCGCACGACGCGGTCTTCACCCAGGCGGGCCTGCGGATCGGCGAGCGGCTGCTGGTCCATGGCGGCGCCGGCGGCGTCGGCACAGCGGCGATCCAGTTGGGGCGGGCGGCCGGGGCGCGGGTGACCGCCACCGTTCGCAACCCAGACCACCGCGAGGCCGTAGCCGAGCTGGGGGCCGAGGTGATCGAGCCCGAGGGATTCGCCGAGCACGGCCCGTTCGACGTGATCCTCGAGCTGGTGGGCGCGGTCAATCTCGGCGACAACCTCAAGGCGCTGGAGACCGGGGGCCGGATCACGGTGATCGGCACCGGTGCCGGGGCCAAGAGCGAGATAAACCTCGGCATGGTGATGATGAAGCGGGCGCGGATCCACGGATCGACGCTGCGCTCCCGGCCGCTGGAGGCCAAGGCGGACACCGCCCGGGCCCTGGAGCGCTCGGTGCTGCCGCTGCTGGCCGACGGCACCGTCAAGGTGCTGATCTGTGAGACCTTCCCGCTAGAGCGGGCGGCGGAGGCCTACGAGCGGTTCGCCGCCGGTGGCAAGCTCGGCAAGATCATCCTGGAGATCGGCTAGCCGAACCCGCTCGGTCCTGGGCCACGGCCACGGCCACTGCACCGCGACCGCGCCCGGGTCGCGGTTCCCGGTTCCCGGTTCCCGGCGCGAGAACGCGACAAATCCGGAGGGCGGCGTTGGGTTTGTCGCAAACTCACCGCCACAGGCCCGCCTGGTGACAAATCCGACTCACCTTGGCGGGTTTGTCGCAAACTCCCTCATCGTGAGCGGGCGGTCCACTCGGAACCGGGGAGAGCTGTCCAGCGCAGCAACGGCTAGTACGGCGGCAGGTCGGTCCACCACTGCCCCAGCACCCGGAACGACGCCCAGAACTCGCGCTTGGCGCTTTCCTCGTCGAGCGCGTCGTCGATGTTCGGCACGTACAGGGCCTCGATCGCCGGGGTCAGCCGCTGCAGCTCGCCCGGGGTGGCGGTCAGCTCGCGAGCCAGCGGAATCCCCAGGTCGTTGACGACGGCCAGCGCCTCCTCGCCCATCACCACCACGATCTTGGGCGCGACGATCGCCAGCTCCTCGACCAGCCGGGCCACGCAGGCCGGGTCGGCCATTCCCGGATCGGCGACCGGGCACTTCACGCACAGCGTTCCGTACACCGCCAGGGGGTCGATCGACAGCCGCTTGAGCGACTTCATCAGCGCGTTGCCGGTGCGCCCGTAGAACGCCACGCCCTCCTCGACCTCGGAGGGCCGGGCCGAGTACTTGATCATGAAGATGTCGGCCTGGGGGTGCCCGGAGCCGAGCACCGGCATCAGCTGGCCGCGGGGGCAGTGCTCGCACTCCGACAGCCGCCGCGCGAACGTGTTGAGCTCGCGGATCGCGCGCTCGAGGTACTTCTCCCGGATCTCGTCGTCGGTTGCCGGCACGCCACTCCGATTGGACGGCTCGCGTGCTTGTCCTTGCGACTGCATCAGTACTTGCGCCCGGCCGCACGGCGCAGCCGGCGCTGGCGCGAGGCCCTTCGCGCCGCCTCCGGCAACGCCTTCGTCTGCAAGAACTTGAGCGCCTGGACGTAGAGCAGGCTGGCCGGGTTGCGGATGATGTCGGCGTCGCGCAGCGACTCCAGGAACTCGTGCGGCCCGTCGAAATCCCGCATCCGGATCCGCACTGAGCCCAGGCCCTGGGTCACGTGGGCGTCCGATCCGGCCCCCGCCGGGATCCGGTACTTGGCCGCAAAGCGCACCGCCTCCTCGTTGAACTCGGCGATCGCCACCCGGGGATTGAAGACCTCGATCGCGTCGACGTCGTCGATCACGGTCAGCAGATGCTCGTAGTCGGGAACCGAGTGCATCCGGTCGAAGGGGTGCGGGACGTAGACCAGGCCGCCCTGGCGCTTGATCTCGGCAATCGTCTCCTGGAGGGTCATTCCGCGGGAGATCTTCTCGTCGATGAACAGCCCGATCACCTCGCCCTGATCGGCGGTCTTGACCTCCTCGGCGACGATCACCTTGACGCCGTCGGACTTGGCTACCGCCTCCTTGGCCCCCGAGATCTCGTTGTGGTCGGTGATCGCGATCGCCCCCAGCCCCCGGGCCCGGGCCTCCGCGATCAGCACCTCCACCGGCGTGGCGCAGTCGTAGGAGTGATCGGTGTGCATGTGCAGGTCGACGTCGATCAGCGGCCGCGAGGCCAGGCGGGTGCGCAGCGGCTTGTCGCCGACCTCGTCGTGGCGGCGGGCGGCGAGCTCGAAGTAGATCTGCTCCAGCTCGGCGGCCACCCGTGGCCAGCCGAAGATCGAGCGCAGCTTTCCGGCCGGCAGGCTGCTGCGCGCCAGCAGGCGCCGGTCGCCCAGCAGCTGCTCCAGGTGCACGGTCAGCGTCTGCACCTCGCCGGGCTCGAACATGAAGCCGCGATCGCCGTCGGCGAGCACCTCCTCGTACACCGGCAGCCGCGATGCCACCGCCACCGCGCCGGCGCCCAGCGCGCGGATCACCGTCCCGGGCCTCGCCCGCACTCCCTCGGAGGCGAACACCGCGATGTCGGCGCCGGCCAGCGTCTCGGCCTCGCTGCGATCGCGCTCGTCGACGAACGAGACGCGCTCGCGCAGCGTCCGGCTCAGCCTTGCCGGCGGGGTGGCCGGGCGGTCCGACCACACGGTGGCGTGCCACTCCAGCTCGTCGGGCAGCGCCCGCAGCGCCCGCAGGAAGACCCGTAGCGCCGCGCGCTCCTCGGTGGCGATCATCACCAGCTCCGGCCGGTCACCTCGAGTGCGCTCTTCGTGCGCATCCGTGCCCGGCGCGATCACCGCATAGTCGCCGGGGAAGTAGCGCTGCAGCAGGTTGCGGGTCGCCCCGTAGCTGGCGGTGCGAGCGTCGAGCCGGGCGAACAGCAGTCGCGACAGCGGTCCGGTCAGCTGTGTTGAGAGGATCCGCTCGGTGGGCGCGTGGAAGCTGCCGACGTTCAGTGCCCGCGAGTGGCGCAGCGCCACGCTCGACGCGCTGGGCGCGAACGGCTCGTGGACGTTGACGACGTCGAGCCCCAGCACGCTCAGCGCCCCCTCGATGGTGCGCGCGACATCGACCGGCAGCGAGGCGGTGCGGCGGCGGGTGGGCGCGAACGGAAGCACTTCGCCGACGCCGAGCACCCGCGGGTTCTCGCCGGACCCGCTCAACAGCTCCGCGGGCGCCGATCGGATCGCGCGCCGGCTGTCGCGAACCAGCGCGCTGGACTCAGACGGCGCGACGATCAGGATCCGATGGCCACGCCTCGCCAGCTCGTCGGAGACCCGGGCCACGTAATCGTTGACCTCGCCTCCGACCTCCCAGGCGAACGGCGTGACCTGCGCGATCGCGAGTGGCTCGCCGGGCACGCTGCGAATTTTATGGCCCGGCGTCAGGCCAGCGCGGCCGAGCGTTCGATCAGGCGGTACTTCTGCACCTTCCCGGTGGCGGTCGTCGGCAGCTCGCCGGCGGCCACGAACACCACCCGGACCGGCACCTTGAACCGCGCCAGGTTGCGGTGGCAGTGGGCGATCAGCTCGTCGGCCCCGGGGGGCTCGGCCCCGGTCGGCACCACCCAGGCGCACCCCACCTCGCCCATCCGCTCGTCGGGTAGGCCGACGACATAGGCCTGGGCGACAGCGGGGTGGGCGGTCAGGCAGTCCTCGACCTCCTTGGGGGAGACCAGCTCGCCGCCGCACTTGTACAGCTCCTTGCTGCGGCCGGTGAGCGTGACACCGTCGGCGCCGATCCACCCCAGGTCACCGGAGCGCAGCCAGCCGCGGTCGTCCAGTGCGGCCGCCGTCTCGAGCGCCTTGCCGTAGTAACCGTGGGTCAGGATCGACCCGCGCGCGGTCAGCTCGCCCTCCGCGCCGGCGGGGAGGTCAGCGCCGGTCAGCGGGTCCACGGTCTTGTAGCTGACCAGCCGCCCGTCGAGCTCGGGGTCGCCGGCCACGCCGCCCTGCTTGGGTGTCCCTACCGTCGCGGCGACCAGCTCCAGGGGCCCATCGGGCTGGGTATAGGTGGCCGCGGCGCTGGTCTCCGTCATCCCGTAGGCGGTCACGATCTCGGCCACGCCGAGCTCGTCCGCTACCGCCTGCCACAGGCGCACCGGCGCCGGCGCGGCCGCGGACATCACCGCCCGCAGCGCACTGAGGTCAAAGCTGGCCGCTCTCGCCGCCTCCAGCACGGCGATCGTCATCGTGGGGACGAACAGCGCCTCGTCGGCGCGGTGGTCCTGCACCGCTTGCAGCGTGGCCACCGGATCGAACTCGGTCTGCGGGATGATCGCCCCGCCGGCGAACAGCGCCGCGAGCAGCCCCTCGACGTAGGCGAACACGTGGTGCAGCGGCAGCGCGAACAGGATCCTGCGGCCGTCCTGAAAGGCCCGCGTCCAAGTCGAACCGTAGGCGCTGCGCAGCAGCGCGTCGTGGGACAGCATCACGCCCTTGGGGGCCCCGCTGGTCCCCGAGGTGTAGATCACGTCGGCGGTGGCCCGCGCCGAGCTGGCCCGCTCGCGCTCGCCCAGCGCGGCGGCGTCGCCGTCCCCGAGGGCCTCCAGGTCGTCGAGCGTGGTGGCGGGGCGTAACGCATCGCCGGTCTGGTGAACGACGACGTGGCGCAGGCGTGGGAAGCGCTCGCCGCCGCCGCTGCGCTCCCAGCCCGGGGCCAGCTGATCGAGCGCGCGCAGGTAATCGAGGTCGCGGAAGCGGTCCATCGTCACCACCGCCACGGCGTCTGACTGGGCCAGCACGTAAGCCAGCTCGTCGCGGCGCAGCAGGAAGTTAATCGGCACCGCTACGGCGCCGGCGCGGGCGACCGCGAACTTCAGCGCCACCAGCTCGGGATGGTTGGCCATCACCAGCGCCACGTGCTCCCCTGGCCCGACACCGAGGGCGATCAGTCCAGCGGCCAGGCGCCGGGACCAGTCGCGGATCTCCCGGTAGCTGTAGCTGCGCTCGGAGGTGATGACCAGCGGGCGGTCCGGGTGGCGGCCGGCCGCGTCGTCGAGGCGCTGAGACAGCGTCAGCTCGCGCCACTGCGGGTGGGCGGCGGCCAGCGCCCGGCGTCGCTCGGAGACCGGCGGCGGCGCGTCCGACCCTATCGACATGGCAGCAAGCGTAACCGTCGCGCTCGGATCAGTTAGGTTCGCGGTCGTGCCGGTGGACGTCTCCCGTGTCGCCAGCTTCGGCGATCTGCGCGCGTTCGTGTCGCTGCCGTTCCGGCTGCACGCGGGCACGCCGTGGATCCCCCCGCTCAAGCTCGAGCGCTACATCTTCCTGAGCCGAAAGGCCAACGCGTTCTTCACGCATGGCAACGCCGAGTACTTCCTGGCCCGGGCCGGCGGACGCGTGGTTGGCCGGATCAGCGCGCAGGTCGACCACGCCTTCAACGAGTTTCACGGGACCCGACAGGGGATGTTCGGATTCCTGGAGTTCGAGGACGACCCGGCGGTGCCAGCGGCGCTGCTCGACGTCGCGGCGGCCTGGCTGCGCAACCGCGGCTGCGAGCGCATGGTCGGCCCGATGGACTTTCAGATGAACGACGAGAGCGGGATCCTGATCGAGGGGTTCGAGCGGGAGCCCCTGATCAAGCAACCCTGGCACCCGCCGTACTACCAGCGCCACTGCGAAGCGGCCGGGCTGACCAAGGCCATGGACCTGCTCATGTGGGAGCGCTTCACGTTCGATCGTGAACAGGTCGATCCCCGGGTGCGGCGGATCGCTCAGCGCGCCCACGACCGCTACGGGGTCCAGATCCGGCCGATGTCCCGCCGCCACCTGCGCCGCGAGCTCGATGACTTCGCGCACGTCTACAACTCGGCCTGGTCGCGCAACTGGGGGTTCGTGCCCTACTCCTCCGAAGACCTCGATGCCTACGCGCTCGACCTGCACCTCGTCTTTGACCGCAACTGGTTCCTGGTCGCCGAGATCGAGGGCGAGACGGTGGGGATCGCGATCACGGTGCCCGACGTCAACCAGGTACTCAAGAAGATGCAGGGCCGGCTGCTGCCGCTGGGCTGGTGGCACTACCTCAACAAGGGCCGGATCATCGACCGCGTGCGCGTCGGCTTTCTGGGGGTGATACCCGAGTACGAGCACACCGGCGTGGGCGCCGCGCTGTACATGGCCTCGTACGCGTCAGGCGAGCGCACCCCACAGAAGGGCGGCGAGATGGGCTGGATCCTCGAGACCAACCACTCCATGAACCGCGCCATGGAGTCGCTGGGCGGCCGTGTCGTCAAGCGCTTTCGCGTGTACGAGCGACGACTTTAAGGGGGCCGCTTGCGCGGCCCTGTTTACTTGCGCGCGGTCGTGCCCGCCTTGGGCTTGGCGGACAGAGGCTTGCGGGCGTACTTCTCGATGAAGGCTTCTGTCATGTCGCGCGCCTCGGCGTCCGGGCGCTGGTTCATCGGCGACTTCATCAGGTACGAGCTCGGTCCGTCCAACTGCCCGGAGAGCCCGTTGTTGAGGGCCAGCTTGCAGCAGCGGACCGCGTCGGTGACGATCCCCGCCGAGTTCGGCGAGTCCCAGACCTCGAGCTTGAGCTCGGCCGTCAGCGGGACGTCTCCGAACGCCTGACCCTCCAGCCGGATGTGGGCCCACTTGCGGTCGGTCAGCCACGGCACGTAGTCCGACGGCCCGACGTGAACGTCGTCGGCGGGCAGCGTGTGGCCCATGATCGAGGTGACCGCGTTGGTCTTGGAGATCTTCTTTGACTCCAGCCGCTCGCGCTCGAGCATGTTGTAGAAGTCCATGTTGCCCCCCACGTTGAGCTGCGAGGTGCGCAGCAGCTTGACGCCGCGGTCGTGAAACAGCCGGGCCAGCGCGCGGTGGACGATGGTCGCTCCGACCTGGGACTTGATGTCGTCGCCGATGATCGGCAGCCCGGCCTTGTTGAAGCGCTTGTTCCAGTACTGCTCGCGCGCGATGAACACCGGGATGCAGTTCACAAACCCGCAGCCGGCGTCGAGGATCTGCTCCACATACCACTTGGTGGCCTCCTCGGAGCCCACCGGGAGGTAGGAGACGACCACGTCGGTACGGGTGTCCCTGAGGACGTCGACGATGTCCGCCGTCGGCCCCGGCGCCTTGGTGATCTTCTCCTTGAGGTACTTGCCGAGCCCGTCATGGGTCATCCCGCGCATCACCTCGACGCCGAGCTTGGGGACGTCGTCGCCGAGCTTGATGGTGTTGTTCTGACCGGCGAAGATCGCCTGCGACAGATCCTTGCCGACCTTGTCGGCGTCGATGTCGAAGGCGGCGCTGAACTCGATGTCGCGCACGTGGTAGCCGCCGAGATCGACGTGCATCAGGCCGGGGACCCGCTCGCGCGGGTCGGCGTCACGGTAGTACTGAACGCCCTGCACGAAGGAGCTGGCGCAGTTGCCGACGCCGATGATCGCGACGCGGACCTTGTCCTCCTGCTTGGGCGGGGCGCCGTTGGAGGAGCCGTTGGTCTTACTCACTTGAAGAGTTCCCTTCTCGAAATTAGGCCCGCCGCGGCGGATCAGCGAGGCGGGCGACGATCTAGGTATTCCTCAGCGGGCAGTTTGTTACACCGGGCGCGCCGAGCTCAGCTCGCGTCGGCGGCCGCGTTGAGCTGGCCGCGCACGTAGACGATGCGCTGGATCATCGTCACCGCGGTCAGCGCCGCCAGCACGTAGACGGCCGGCGCCAGCAGCTCGAAGTTCCCGATCGAGGCCCCCTTGGCGAACACCAGCCCGATCGACAGGATCACCACTCTGACCGGACGCGTGGCCAGCCCGACCTTGCAGGCCACGCCCAGCGCCTCCGCGCGGGCCCGGGTGTAGGAGACCATCAGCGACCCCAGGACCGCGATCACCACGGCCGCCACCGCGAACTGGTCGTTGCGCGAGGCGAAGTAGGCGGCCACCGCGGTCAGCACGATGCCCTCCTCCAGCCGGTCGAGCGTCGAGTCCAAGAAGGCGCCGAACGGGGTCCCCTTCCCCGACATCCGCGAGTAGCGCCCGTCGAGAGTGTCCATCACCGAGCCGACGATGAAGGCCACCCCGGCCAGAAAGAACTGCCGGTCGACGATCAGGGCGGCGGCGACGAGATTGAGAAAGAACCCGGTCAGCGAGATCGTGTTCGGGGTCAGGCGCGACTCGATCAGCCGCTCGCGCATCAGCTCCTGGGTAGTGGGACCGTCGCCGCGGCCCCGGGGCCGGCGCGGCCTGGGCGGCCGCGGGCGGACCGGTGTCGCGGGCTCGGCCATCTGGCTACGCCGTCGCCTGACCGAACGCCCACGCGTCCGGTCTGGCCCGGGCCAACAGCTGCTTGGCCGCCACGGCGGAGACGGCGGCGGTGAGCGCGCCCAGGAACACGTCGGTGAAGTAGTGGTTGCCGGTCGCGACGACCACGAAGGTGATCAGCAGCGGATACAGCCCCCAGAGCACGCGTCCCCACCAGCGCTTGACGAGCTTGGTCATCGGCAGGCCGATCATAACCGCGAAGCAGACGTGCATCGACGGAACCGCAGCGTAGAAGTTCAGCAGCGCCTTCTCGGGGCCGTTCTCCACGTGGGGGGTGCCCAGGAACTGGGCGATCGAGTCGGTGAAGCCCCACTCGGGCATCAGCCGCGGCGGCGCCGTTGGGTACAGCGCGTAGCCCACCAGCGCGATCGCCATCGCGATCAGGAACATGTTGCGCACGAAGTAGAACGAGTCGTTGCGCCGCAGGTAGATGAAGATCAGCGCGCCGATCGTGATGAAGTAATGAGCGTTGAGGTAGGTCCAGTCGGCGACGTCGATCACCCAGTGCACGCTCTGGGCCCAGGCCTGGATGTTGGGCTCGGCGAACACGTGCAGCAACCGCTCGAGATCGATGATCCGGGTGGCGTCGCCGAACGGCTTGTAGCCGTTGCCGCCGTCGACCAGACCGCGGACCAGCTGGTAGAGCAAATAGGCGCCGATGAACAGCAGCAGCTGCCGGAATACATCCGACCAACCGCGAGGAAGTACCCGCGTCTCGATCCAGGCAAGTCGACGGCGCACGGCATCCGAAATCCTAGCGTCGTGCGTATTTGCTTCACATTTGCCTGCCCCGCCGGGGTCAGCTGCAGCGCGGCGAGCGGGCCCGGATCCGGCTCAGCGAGAAGTCGGTCACCAGCTTGACCGGACCGGCTCGGCGTAGCGTCACGCGCGTGTACTGACCGTCTGGAGCCACGCATCCCGATCCCTGCTCGAGCTTCCAGTAGGGGGAGAAGCGCACGTGGACGAGGACGCTCCCGGGAGCCTTGGCGCGCAGCGAGAGCCAGTCGGGCCCCAGCGCCCGCAGGGTGGCGGGACCGTCGACGATCGGAGTCGCGTCCTGGACCTCGTAGACGCGCCAGTGGCGTGAACGCATGACCAGGTGCAGATACGGCAGCCCCCGGTCGATCAGCGCCATCTCGGACTTGGCCGAGTAGTCGAGCTGGGCGTCGGGCGCGGCCACGAACCGGACCGCGTTGCGGTGCAGCCAGTTGCGGTAGGTGGCGGCGGTCAGGCGCCCGCCGTAGAAGATCTCGTTGTTCTCGCTGTCGAGCTGGCGCTCCCAGCCCCGCGCCAGCGGGAAGTGGGTCGCCACCACGTAGGCCTCCCAGTGAAACCGGGTGAACGGGATCTCGATCCGGAACGGCTGGGCGGGCGGGTGGTACTCCCGGTCCAGGAACCGCAGCAGCGGCTGGTAGTACTGGGTCGAGGTCGACTGGTCGCTGGAGGCCGAGACCAGGTCGCGCACCGGCGCGGCCCACTCCAGGTACAGCAGCGGCAGCGCCGCGACCGCCAGCAGCACCATCCGCCGTCGCCACCACAGCAGCGCGGCCAGCGGTGCGGCCAGGAACGTCCCCAGCCGGGCGATGTTCGAGCCGATCGGCGACGTCACCGCGTACACGGCCAGGGTGGCGGCGGCGTAGACGATCACGCCGGCCCGCAAGGTGATCGCCTCTGAGGGCACCGTGGTGAGCGCCAGCACCGCCAGGACCACGATCGGGAACATCGTCGGAAAGCCGAACGGCTCGCTGCCGCCCTCCGGGAAGGCGATCGCCAGCACCACCACCGGGGCCAGCGCGGCGGCGGCGACCGCGACCGGGGCCAGGGCGGCGCGCAACGTGCGCCGGCGCATCACCGAGCCCAGGGCGTAGCCTCCGGCCGCCAGGGCCGCGAACAGCGCCGCGACCGGACTGCACAGCGCGGCCAGGAAGGCCAGCCCCGAGGCCAGCCAGGTGCGCTCGCGGTCGAGCGCCAGCACCGCGCCGAGCGCGGGCAGCGCCCCGAAGGCAAAGGCCAGCCGGCCGGTGTAGAGGTTGGTGGCGGTGGCGGCGCCGAACACGACGGCGCCGAGCCAGGCGTCGCGGCCGAAGTGACGGCGGGCCAGCGGCTCGAACAGCGCCGCGGTGCCGGTGGCGGCCAGCGCCCCGGCGAGCTGCGGCGTCAGTGCCGCCGACACGGCCGGGAACAGGACGCTGTAGCCGACTATGTGGTGGCCCGAGTACCAGTAGTTGTTCCAGACTCCGAACCCCTCGACTCCGAACAGGTGGGCGCGGAACAGATGGGCCGCCAGGTCGAGGCTCGGCGGCGAGACGATCACGTAGGCGGCGGCCAGGATCGCGGCCACCAGCGTGGGGGCCAGGCGCTCGGCGAGCTGGTGGCGGGCCAGCCGCGCTCGGGCCGGCGCGGCCACGGTGGCGGCGCTCACGAGACCTCCACCGGGCCACCCGGCCTGGAGTGGCTCACGGGACCTCCGCCGGGGCCACGAAGGAGGCGATCCGGTCGATCACCTGCGGCTGATCGAGCCACGGCCAGTGGCCTGCGCCGGCGATCCGCTGGGCATCGGCATGGGGCATCCGGGCGGCGTAGGCCTCGGCGAACGCCGGGTCCAGCCACGGGTCGGCCTCGCCCCACACCACCAGCGCCGCGGCGTCGACGCTCGCCAGCCCGTCGCCAACCTGGGCCAGCCCGGCCTCGTCGATCGATCGGTGCAGGCGGAGGATCGCGCGCTGGGTTCCCTGGTCGAACTGAGCCCAGACCTCGTCGACACGCTCGTCGGGCCAAGCCGTCTCCGGGTGGGGGCTCCCGGCCCGCAGAGTGCGGGCCAGCAGCCACTTGTTGACCGAGCCCATCAGCAGCTCGCCGAGGGCCGGCCGGCGCCAGTGGCGAACCATCCGCGGCCAGCTGAAGCCTTCCAGCAGCGGAACCGCGTCGATGATCGCGATCCGCTCGATCCGGCCGGGGTGGCGCTGGGCGAACACCAGGCCGATCGCCGCCCCCCAACCGTGACCGACCACCGCAACCCGGTCGAGGTCGAGTGCGGCGAGCAGCTCCTCCACGAACCCCACATAGCCGTTGAGCGAGTAGTCGAGGTGGCCACCCTTGGCCGAGCGGCCGAAGCCGATCAGGTCGGGGGCCACGCCGCCGGTTCGGGGCAGGAACTCGCGCCAGTCGTCTGAGCTTGTCGGGACGCTGTGGAGATAAAGCGCGGTAGCGCCGGTGGCCGGGGCGTGGCGGTAGAAGACGGGAGCTCCGGCGACCTCGATCGTGTGCTCGTCGACGCCCACCCGTCGCCGAGGATAACGTCCCCCGCGATGAGCGCCGCCGCCGCGCACGAGACTCCGGCTCCGGGTCGGACCCTGTGCCTGGGGGAGGCGCTGGTGGATTTCGTGGGCCAGCCCCGGGGCCGACCGCTGACCGAGGTGAAGCAGTTCTCGCCGCATTTCGGCGGCGTAACCGCCAACGTGGCCGTGTTCGCCGCGCGGCTCGGTGCCCGGGTGGCGCTGGCGGGAGGGGCCGGCGACGACGTGTGGGGCCGGTGGCTGCTGGAGCGGCTGCACCGCGAGCGCGTCGACGTCTCGCTGTTCGAGCTCGAGGCGGGGTCGGAGACCACGCTGGCCTTCATCTCGTTAGACGAGGCGGGCGAGCCGACCTATGAGCTGCGCGGCGATCCCGCGGGGACCGTGGCCCGGACCTTGGGTGAGCGAATCGACGACGTCACGCGGGACTGCGCGGCGCTGTTCATCTCCACCAACACCCTGGTCGGGACCGACGACCGCGAGGTGACGATGCGCGCGCGGGAGGTGGCGCTGGAACTGGGGCGGCCGGTGATCTTCGACGCCAACCTGCGGCTGCATCGCTGGCGCTCTCAGACCGATGCCCGGGCCAGCGCCAACGCCTGCGTCCGCGGGGCGCTGCTGGTGCGAGCCAACCTCGACGAGGCGGAGCTCATGACCGGCGAGCGTCACCCCGAGCGCGCCGCCACCGCGCTGCTCAAGACCGGAGCGCGGATGGTGGTCCTGACGCTGGGCGCCGACGGCGCGATCCTGCGCGGGGTGCTGCGGGCCACCATCCCCGCGGTCGTCAGCCCGGAGGTGCGCAGCACGGTGGGGGCCGGCGACGCCCTGACCGGGACGCTCTTGGCCCGGCTGGCCATGAGCGGCTTCTACCCGTCGTCGGTGGCGGCGGGGCTGCCGGAGGCGATGGCGGCAGCGGCGGCGGCGTGCGGGCGGTGGGGCGCGCTTGACTGAGTGGCGCCGACCCCGGGCGAGCCGGGTGCGCGCGGTGCGCGACCGGCTGCGGCTGGTCTACGGGATCCCCGGGGCCGAGCCGCACGGGCACCCGATCGCCGAGCTGATCCTGACCGTGCTGTCGCAGTCGACCAACGACCGCAATCGCGACGTGGCCTTCCTGCGCCTGCGGGAGCGGTTTCCGTCCTGGGAGGAGGTGCGCGACGCGCCGGTGGACGAGATCGAGGAGGCGATCCGCCCCGGCGGGATCTCGAAGGTCAAGTCGGCGCGGATCAAGTCGATCCTGAAGGCGATCTCGGCGACCGGCGAGGTATCGCTGGACGGGCTGTCGGAGATGGATGTGCCCGAGGCCCAGGAGTATCTGGTCGCGCTTCCGGGGGTGGGGCGAAAGACGGCGGCCTGCGTGCTGCTGTTCGCGCTCGGGATGCACGACGTCCCGGTGGACACCCACGTGTCGCGGGTCGGGATGCGGTTGCGGCTGCTGCGCCCGGGGGCGCCGTTTGAGGAGCTCCACGACACGATGCTGGCGATCACTCCGCGGGGCCAGGAGCTGGAGCTGCACCTGAACCTGCTGCGCCATGGGCGGCGGACCTGCCATGCCCGCAAGCCCGAGTGCCGGGCTTGTGCGTTGCGGCGGATGTGCCCGAGTGCAGATACGTTCTCGTAGCTTTCGGCTGCGAAGGGTGGCGAGGGCGCGAAAAACCGGCTGGGGAAGGGTGGGGTGGCGTCTGTCTCTGCGCGCGGGCTAGGTTTGAGAGCCGGGTTGCCCCGTGCACAAGTTCCACCGGCTGACGGCTTCCGCCGTGGCGCGCGTACTTCTGCATCGGATAGATGCACAAACCCCCACACCCTCCGAAAACATGGCAAGCGGTGGATCTTGTGCACCCTCTGCCCCCTTCCCCAGCCGGTTTTTTATCGCCCGGCTTAGGCCCTGGGACGGGGGTGGTGGGGGCGCGAAAAATCAGCTGGGGAGGGTGGGTCGGCGTGGGTTTCAGCGCCCGGCCTAAGGTCTGGGACGGGGGTTGTCGCCCACGGCACGGGGGGTGAGCGGAATCCGACACGGCTCCAATTAGGCTATGGGTTGGGCGCGAATCCGCACGTTTCAAGGCCAACCGCCCCCTTCCCCAGCCGGTTTTTCGCGCCCGGACACGCCGCCACGCGCCCCCAACGATCAACGCCGGGACGCGGCCCCACAAACGGTGGCCCAACGCCCGCGCCTGCCGCCCCAAATCTGCTACGCTCTCACTAAGATTTTTCGACTCATAGAGGAGTAGACAACGTATGGGCAAGACAATCGGAATCGACCTCGGGACGACCAACTCTTGTATGGCCGTGCTCGAGGGCGGCGAGCCGACGGTGATCGAGAACGCCGAAGGCGGACGGACCACTCCGTCCGTGGTTGCGTTCGCGCAATCCAGTGAGCGGCTCGTCGGAACCGTCGCCAAGCGCCAAGCGGTGACCAATCCGCAGAACACGATCTTCTCGATCAAGCGCTTCATGGGCCGCAAGGAGGCCGAGGTGCACGAGGAGGAGGCGATCGTGCCTTACAAGGTGACCTCGGGTCCCGGCGGCGACGCGCGCGTCGAGGCCGGCGGCAAGCAGTACTCTCCGCCCGAGATCTCCGCGATGATCCTCGGCAAGCTGAAGGCCGACGCCGAGGCCTACCTCGGTGACACCGTCGACAGCGCCGTGATCACCGTTCCCGCGTACTTCAACGACGACCAGCGCCAGGCCACCAAGGACGCCGGCAAGGTCGCCGGACTGGACGTCAAGCGGATCATCAACGAGCCCACCGCGGCTTCGCTGGCCTACGGCCTGGACAAGGAGTCCGACCAGACGATCCTGATCTTCGACCTCGGCGGCGGCACCTTCGACGTGTCGGTGCTCGAGATCGGCGATGGCGTGTTCGAGGTCAAGGCGACCGCCGGTGACAACCACCTCGGCGGCGACAACTTCGACAAGGCGCTGGTCGACTGGCTGGTGGCCGAGTTCAAGAAGGCGCAGGGCATCGACCTGAGTGCCGACCCGATGGCGCTGCAGCGGCTCTACGAGGCCGCCGAGAAGGCCAAGATCGAGCTGTCGACCACCCAGGAGACGCAGATCAACCTGCCGTTCATCACCGCGGATGCCTCCGGGCCCAAGCATCTGGACACCCGCCTGACCCGGGCCAAGCTCAACGAGCTGACCTCCGACCTGCTCGACCGCACGGTCGCGCCGGTCCGTCAGGCCCTCGACGACGCCAAGGAGAAGGGCGCCGCGACGATCGACCACGTGGTCCTCGTCGGCGGTATGACCCGGATGCCCGCCGTGCAGGAGAAGGTCAAGGAGCTGACCGGCAAGGAGCCGCACCGGGGCGTGAACCCCGATGAGGTCGTCGCCGTCGGCGCCGCGATCCAGGCCGGCGTGCTGGCCGGCGACGTCAAGGACGTCCTGCTGCTGGACGTCACCCCGCTGACGCTCGGTATCGAGACCAAGGGCGGCGTGATGACCAAGCTGATCGAGCGCAACACCACCATCCCGACCCGCAAGTCCGAGGTCTTCTCGACCGCCGAGGACAACCAGCCGAGCGTGGAGATCCACGTCCTGCAGGGCGAGCGGGAGATGGCGGCCTACAACAAGTCGCTCGGGAAGTTCCAGCTGACCGGCATCCCGCCGGCGCCGCGTGGGATCCCGCAGATCGAGGTCGCGTTCGACATCGATGCCAACGGCATCCTCAACGTGTCGGCCAAGGACCTGGGCACCGGCAAGGAGCAGAAGATCGAGATCCGCTCCGGCTCCGGGCTCTCCGATGACGAGATCAAGCGGATGGTGACCGACGCCGAGTCCCACGCCGAGGACGACAAGCGCCAGCGCGAGCTGGCCGAGGCCCGCAACAACGGCGAGAACGCCGCCTACCAGGCCGATCGCCAGCTCAAGGACCTGGGCGACACCGTCGACGCCTCCTCCAAGGAGGAGATCGAGGCGGCGATCAAGGCGGTCCGTGACTCGCTGACCTCCGAGGATGCGGCTGACATCACCGCCAAGACCGAGGCGCTCAACTCCGCCTTCCACAAGGTCTCCGAGGCGATGTACCAGCGCGCCCAGGAGCAGGCCGCCGCGTCTGGCGCTGACGGCGCCGGTGACGGTGCGTCGGCCAACGGTGCCGGCACGACCTCTGAGGAGGAGGACGTGGTGGACGCCGAGGTTGTTGACGAGGGGAAGTAGCCCGCGATGACATTTGATCCGACCAAGACCCCGGGGCCTCGTTTCGGCCCCGGGGACGCCCCCGACGCGGTTGATGCTCCGGACGCCGGGGACGCCGACACGTCAGGACCCGGAGGCGCTACGCGACCGGCTCCTGCCGAGTCGGCGACCCCGGCGCCTGAGGTGGACGGCGAGTCCCCCGGGGCCGAGTCGTCTGCCCCAGCTGGGGGAGAGCTAGAGCCCGAAACCACAGAGGTCGATGTCGCTGCGCTGGCCGAGAAGGCTCTGAAGGCTGATGAGTACCTGGGCTTGGCGCAGCGGACGAAGGCCGATTTTGAGAACTACCGCAAGCGTGCGATGCGGGAGGCCGCGGCCGCGCAGGAGCGCGGTGCGATCAAGCTGGCGCTGGCGCTGCTGCCGGCGATCGACAATCTCGATCGCGCCCTGGCGCACGCCGACACGGCGGAAAACGGCGCGGCCGACTTCGTGTCGGGGGTCAAGCACGTCCGCGCCGATGTGATCTCGGCGTTGGAGCGTGTGGGGATCGAGCCGTTCTCTCCGGAGGGCCAGCCGTTTGACCCCCAGCTCCACGAGGCGGTCGCGCAGCAGCCGGTCGAGGGTGCCCAGCCGGGCACCGTCGTCGAGGTGTTCCAGCGCGGCTACCGGCTGGGTGACAACGTCCTGCGCCCCGCGCGCGTGGTCGTCGCCGGCTGAGGAGGTGGGAACCGGTGGCTGATAGACCCGACTACTACAAGATCCTCGGGGTCGGCAAGAACGCCTCCGAGGACGAGATCAAGAAGGCCTACCGCAAGCTGGCGCGGCAGTATCACCCGGACCGCAACCCGGGCGACAAGAAGGCCGAGGAGCGCTTCAAGGAGGTCTCACAGGCGCACGACGTGCTGTCAGATGCCGACAAGCGCAAGGACTACGACCGGGGCACCGGACCGTTCGGCTTCGGCATGCCCGGCGGCTTTGACCCCAGCTCGTTCAGCGGTGGCTTCGGCGACGTGCTGTCCGATCTTTTCGGCAGGGCCACCGGCGGTGGCGCCGGTGGCCGGGGGACCGGTGGGGCCGGTTCGGTGCGCGGAGGCCGACAGCGGGCGGCGCGCGGGCGCGATCTGGAGACCGAGGTCTCGCTGAGCTTCGACCAGGCCGTCAACGGCGCCCAGGTGCCGCTGGCGGTTCCGACCTCGCAGCCGTGTCCGACCTGCCAGGGGTCCGGCGCCAAGCCGGGCACCAGTCCGAAGATCTGCCCGGTCTGCAACGGCCGCGGCTTCGAGTCACAGAGCCAGGGCATCTTCTCGATGTCCCAGCCGTGCTCCAACTGCCACGGCTCCGGGACCGTGATCGAGGATCCCTGCCCCACCTGCGGCGGCACCGGCGCCCAGCGCTCGGTGCGGCGGATGAAGGTCAACATCCCGGCCGGGGGGCGCGACGGCAGCCGGATCCGGCTGGCCGGCAAGGGCGAGCCTGGACTGCGGGGGGCCGACCCCGGTGACCTGTACGTGATCACGCGAGTGTCGGACTCGCCGGTGTTCAAGCGCAGCGGCGACAACCTCGAGGTCGAGGTGCCGCTGACGATTCCCGAGGCGCTGCAGGGCGCGGTGATCGAGGTCCCCACGCTCAACGGCTCAAAGCGCCTGCGGGTGCCGCACGGAACCAAGCACGGCACCGTCCAGCGGCTGCGCGGCGAAGGGCCCCAGAAGCTCAACGGCAAGGGTCGCGGGGACATCCACTACCGGTTCGTGCTCGACGTCCCGGCCACGCTCTCCAGCGAGCAGTCCGAGGCGGTCGACAGGCTGTCTCAGGTGATGAACGGCAACCCCCGGGAGCGACTGTTCGCGGCTGATGGAGGTCAGAGCTGATGGCCGCCCGGCGGGTGCGCACGTCGACCCGGATCCAGGTCTCCTCGGACCGTGGCGTGTTCATGATCTCAGTCGCCGCCGAGCTGGCCGACATGCACCCGCAGACGCTGCGCATGTACGAGTCGCGGGGGCTGATCGAGCCCAAGCGCTCGCCGAAGGGGACCCGGCTGTACTCGCACAAGGACGTGGACCGCCTGCGTCGCATCCAGGAGATGACCGCCGAGCTGGGGATGAACCTGGCCGGCGTGGAGCGGGTGTTCGAGCTCGAGCAGCAGCTCGAGACGATGCAGCGCAAGGTCGCGTTGCTGGAGAAGCGCGCCCAGGACCTGGACGCCGAGGTCAAGCGCCTAGAGGCCATTCGGCGCGACCTCCGAGCCGAGATAGTCCCCTATGTGCGTGGCGGCCAACTGGTCCGCCGCTCCGACGTGGCGCAGACCGGGCGCCGCGCCGGCACCGTCTGAGAAACCGGCCCGACGCCCATCGGATCGGGTCGGATCAGGGGTGTGCGACGATGGAGGCCGGAGGAGTCGCATCGGCCGGGTTGCGCTCCGCTCGGCCGGCCCGCTTAGTACATCGCCGAATAGGGGAAAGACAGCAAATGAAGTGCCGGGGTATTACTTCGATCGGTGGCACCTGCCTGGCGACGGCCCTGTGCCTGCTCGGCGCGACAGCTCCCGCGGCGCTTGCCGCCGGCCCCAATGCCGCCGCCACCAAGCTCGGTTCGGTGGCGCCGGGCCGGCAGATGCAGCTGGTGCTGCCGCTGACTGCCGACGAGGCCGGCTTGGAGCGCCTGGCCAGCGCGGTGAACACCGTCGGCTCGCCGCAGTACGGCCAGTTCGAGTCGCTGTCGACGCTGGCCCAGCGGTTCGGCGCCTCGCCATCGGTGCGCGCCCGGGTGGTCAGCTATCTGCGCCGAGCCGGGGCCACCGGGGTCAAGGTCGACGCCACCGGCCTGTTCGCCGACGCGACGATGAGCGCCTCCGCCGCCAGGCGGCTGTTCGGCACCTCGCTGGCGCGTTATCACTCGGCGCGCGAGGGGCGCTACATCGCGCCCACCGGCAGCGCCCGGATACCGGCCGGGTTGCGTGGCGCGGTCAGCGGCGTGGTGGGACTGGACACGCGTCCGCTGTTCGCCGCCCCGCAGACGGTCGTCTCCCATGGGCACTTCCAGCCCAGTCCGGCCACGGTTTCGCACAACAACGTGGTCTCGGGATACGCCGAGCGCTCGGGAACGCCGTCCGGCTGCGGCCCGGCGGTGGCCTCCGCGGGCTTTACCCCGAACCAGTATCTGACCGCGTACGGCTACTCCCCGCTGCACGACTTCGGAGTCATGGGCCAGGGCGAGCGGGTGGCGCTGATCGAGATCGACGGCTTCCGCTTCTCGGATCTGAAGGCGTTCGCCGCCTGCTACGGGTTGAGCGTTCCGCGGATCCAGGGCTACGGCGTCGGCGTCTCCAAGCCCCTGCCGCCCGGCGGCGAGAGCACGCTGGACCTGGAGGTGCTGGACGCCGCGGCGCCCAAGCTCAAGGAGATCGACGTCTACGAGTCACATTCCCGGGCGGCCGACGTGCTGCGGTCGTTGACGGCGCCGCTGCAGAACCACGGCAAGACGCCACAGGTGATCTCGGCCTCGCTGGGGACCTGCGAGCCGGCGCTGGTGGAGTCGATCGGCTACTCCGGCGTAAGGGCCGTGGAGGGTGCGCTGGCGGCGGCGGCGGCGAGCGGCATCTCGGTCCTCGCCTCCAGCGGTGACGACGGCTCGACCGCCTGCATCGGCCGTGACGGTCCGATCGATCTGCTCTCGGTCAGCTATCCGGCGTCGTCGCCGTTCGTGACCGGCGTCGGCGGAACCAACCTGGCGCTCGATGCCAACAACGCGATCACCAACCAGATCGTTTGGAACGACGCCCCCGTCGACCTCGCCGCCTCAGGCGGAGGGCTCAGCGGGCTGTTCGAGCGTCCCAAGTACCAGCGGGGGTTTGTGCCGGTCAACCGCCGCGTCGTCCCCGACGTCTCGATGCTCGCCGATGTCCAGCCCGGATATGACATCTACTGCACGGTCAAGGAGTGCGCCGACCCCGGGCACGCCAGCCACTGGGTCTCGGTCGGCGGGACCAGCGCCGCGGCCCCGTTGTTCGCCGGCGGGCTGGCGCTGACCGATCAGGTACTGCGCCACCACCGGCGCCAGGAGCTCGGCGTCGCCAACTCACTGCTGTACTTCATCGCCCACTCGCCTGACGCGGGCTCGGTCTTCTCCGATGTGGTCGCCAACGACAACGACCTCTCTGCGTACCTCGGCGATCACGCGGCACTGGGATGCTGCAGCGCCGGCACCGGATTTGACTACGCGTCGGGACTGGGCAGCGTCAACCTGTCGCAGCTGGTCAACCTGGCCGGCCAGGTGCAGCCGCCGATCGCGTCGGTCGGAGTGTCACTGCCGAGACAGCGCCCGGTCGCCAAGCGGCGGCTGCTGGCCAAGCTGTCGTGCTCGACGCGGTGCGTGGTGGCCGCCTACGCCCGCATCTCGGTGGGACGGGCGCGGCCCTTCAAGGTCCGCTCGGCGGCGTCCGTGTTCAAGCGAAAGAACCACAAGACGGTCAAGCTCAAGCTCTCCAAGTCCAACCTGGCCAGGATCCGTCGCGGGCTGCGGGGCCACAAGAAGGTCGTGGCGAGGGTGTTCGGGGTGATCATGGACTCCGGCGGCAACGTCGAGCGCACCAGTCTCGGGCGCACCCTGCGGATCCGCCACTAAGGCAGGCGCGAGGAGGACGCCGCATCAACAGCGGCGGCGGGCAGCTGCTCGCGCTCGCAGCGGCTGAGGACGGGCTGCATCAGCCCCGAATGCTCCGTGGATTAGTTGCGATCGGCGGGCCGACCTGCGATAATCTTAGTCATACAGACTTAGATTTACAACCAAAAAACCTTCTGAATACGGAAACTGCCTATGCAACCAGACCGCTTTACGATCAAGTCCCAGGAGGCGCTTCAGGCCGCCCAGGGGCTCGCCGACGAGCGCCGCAATCCCCAGACCACGCCCGAGCACCTGCTCGCGGTGCTGCTGGAGCAGGACGGTGGCGTGGTCGTCCCGGTGCTGCGCAAGCTCGGCGTCGAGCCGGGCGCGGTGCGCCAGTCACTCGGCGCCGCGCTCGAGGCGCTGCCCAAGCTGGCCACCTCCGGCGGCCGCGAGGAGCCCGCCGGTGGCTCCGGCGAGCTCGTGCAGACGCTGCGGGCCGCCGAGTCCGAGATGCGCGACCTGCACGACGAGTACGTCTCCACCGAGCACCTGCTGCTCGCCCTCGCCGCCCACCCCGGCGGCGCCGGCGACGCGCTGCGCTCCAACGGGGCGACCCGCGACGAGCTGATCAAGGCGCTCGGCGAGGTGCGAGGATCGCACCGCGTCACCGACCAGAACCCCGAGGAGAAGTTCCAGGCCCTGGAGAAGTACGGCCGCGACCTGACCGACGCCGCCTCGCAGGGCAAGCTGGACCCGGTGATCGGGCGCGACGACGAGATCCGCCGCGTGATCCAGGTCCTTTCGCGCCGGACCAAGAACAACCCGGTCCTGATCGGGGAGCCCGGCGTCGGCAAGACGGCGATCGCCGAGGGCCTGGCTCAGCGGATCGTCTCCGGGGACGTTCCGGAGGGGCTGCGTGATCGCCGGGTGGTGGCGCTCGACATCGGCGCGCTGATCGCCGGCTCCAAGTACCGCGGCGAATTCGAGGACCGGCTCAAGGCGGTGCTCAAGGAGATCGCCGACGCCGAGGGCACGGTGATCCTGTTCATCGACGAGCTGCACACGATCGTCGGCGCCGGCGCCGCCGAGGGCGCGGTGGACGCCGCCAACCTCCTCAAGCCGATGCTGGCGCGCGGCGAGCTGCGCGCGGTCGGCGCGACCACGCTGGACGAGTACCGCAAGCACATCGAGAAGGACGCCGCGCTGGAGCGGCGCTTCCAGCCGGTGTACGTGGGGGAGCCCAGCGTCGAGGACACGATCGCGATTCTGCGCGGACTCAAGGAGCGCTACCAGGTTCACCACAAGGTCCGGATCCAGGACTCGGCGCTGGTGGCCGCCGCAACGCTCAGCCACCGCTACATCGCCGACCGCTTCCTGCCTGACAAGGCGATCGACCTGGTCGACGAGGCGGCGTCGCGGATCCGGATGGAGATCGACTCCAAGCCGACCGAGATCGACGAGGTCGACCGGCACATCATGCAGCTGGAGATCGAGCTGCAGTCGCTGGGCGCCGAGGACGACGACCCGGGGACCGCGTCGCGCCGCGAGCAGCTCGAGCGGGCGCTGGCCGAGGAGCGTGAGAAGTCGTCCGCGATGCACGCCGAGTGGCAGCGTGAGAAGGAGTCGCTCGGAGCTGTCGCCGACATCCAGGAGAAGCTCGAGTCAGCGCGGATCGAGCTCGAGCGCGCGCAGCGCGAGGCCGATCTGGGCCGCGCCGCCGAGCTGCAGTACGGAACCATTCCCGAGCTGGAGAAGCAGCTCGCCGCCGCCGAGTCGGCGGAGGCCGAGGCCGCCGCCGACACCTCTGTCGCCCACGGCCCGCGCTTCCTCAAGGACGTCGTCGACGCCGAGGACGTGGCCGAGATCGTGGCCAAGTGGACCGGTGTGCCGGTCGCGCGGCTGATGGAGGGCGAGATCGAGAAGCTGGTGCACATGGAGGATCGCCTGCACCAGCGGGTGATCGGACAGGACGAGGCCGTCTCCGCCGTGGCCAGCGCACTGCGCCGCTCCCGGGCCGGCCTGCAGGACCCCGACCGGCCGATCGGGACGTTCCTGTTCCTGGGTCCCACCGGCGTCGGCAAGACCGAGCTGGCGCGGGCCCTGGCCGAGTTCATGTTCGACGCCCAGGAGGCGATGGTCCGGATCGACATGTCCGAGTACATGGAGAAGCACTCGGTCTCGCGCCTGGTCGGCGCTCCGCCGGGCTACGTCGGCTACGACGAGGGCGGTCAGCTGACCGAGGCGGTCCGCCGCCGTCCCTACTCGGTGGTGCTGCTGGACGAGATCGAGAAGGCCCACCCGGACGTGTTCAACGCGCTGCTGCAGGTGATGGACGACGGGCGGCTGACCGATGGCCAGGGCCGCACGGTGTCGTTCAAGAACACCGTGCTGATCATGACCTCCAACGTCCCGGGGGGACGGGCGGGCGTCGAGGCGCAGTTCAAGCCCGAGTTCATCAACCGGCTCGATGACATCGTCGAGTTCGAGTCACTGACCCGGGCCCAGATCGGCACGATCGTCGATCTGCAGGTCGCCAATGTGATGCGCCGGGTGCGCGAGCGTGAGCTGGAGCTCTCGCTGTCAGACGACGCCCGGACCCTGATCGGGAACCTCGGCTACGACCCCACCTACGGAGCGCGACCGCTCAAGCGGGTGATCCAGAAGCGACTGGTTGATCCGCTGGCGCTGGCCATCCTCGAGGGCAAGTTCCTGCCCGGGGACACCGTGCGGGTCGAGGCCGTGGAGGGCGAGCTGGTGCTGGAGCGGATCGGGGCGCCGGCCGTGCAAGCCGCCACGACGGTCTGACGCCGACCGCGGGTTGCTGACCGCGGGCGGGTGGGCGTCCACCACGGGCGCCCGCCCGGCCGTACATCCGTCCAGTTACGCAAATCTGGCGAAAGTTGCTAAAGGGCCCCGTCGAAGGTGCCGATGCCGAGAGGGATGTACGAGGTCCTGGAAGCACAGCCGCTGTGGGAGCCCGGCGATGACGCCTATCGGAGGCTCGCCGACGCGGTGGAGGACGTCGCGACATCCTGCTCGACTCAGCCGGTCACGTGGTCTCGTGGAACCGCGGGGCGGAGAAGCTCAAGGGCTACTCGGCCGAGGAGATAATCGGCAGGCCCTTTTCGGTCTTCTATCCGGATGAAAGCGGCCGAGGTCGGCCATCCCCAGCGCGAGCTCGAGGCGGCGGCGGCGTTGGGGCGCTACGCCGAGGAGGGATGGCGGGTGCGCAAGGACGGCAGCAGCTTCTGGGCCGACGTCGTGATCACCGCGATCCATGGCGAGGACGGCGAGATTGAGGGCTTTGGGAAGCTGACCCGGGACCTGACCCCGATCAAGCAGGCCGAGGACCAGCGGGCGCAGACGATCGCGCTGTTGGAGGCCACCGCCGCCACCGACTCGCTGACCGGGCTGGCCAACCGGCGGGCCTGGGACGACGCCATGGAGACGGAGGTCGCCCGCGCCGCCCGTGAGCGCGCTCCGCTGTGCATCGTGGTTTTGGACCTCGATCATTTCAAGGCCTTCAACGACGAGTTCGGCCACCACCAGGGCGACCAGCTCCTGCGGCGCTGCGCGGTGGTGTGGCGCGCCAAGCTGCGGGCCTCGGACGTGCTGGCCCGCTACGGCGGCGAGGAGTTCTCGTTGTGCCTGCCGCAGTGCCCGGCCGCCGAGGCGGTGGCGATCGTCGATCGTCTGCGCGAGGCGACGCCGGACGGCCAGACCTGCTCGGCCGGGGTGGCCCAGTGGGACCGTTGTGAGCCGGTCGACCGCCTCTTCGGCCACGCCGACCAGGCGCTGTATGCCGCCAAGGCGGCGGGGCGGGACCGGACGGTCCTGGCCGGCTCCCCGCGCGGCGGCGAGCGCGTCGTACGGATCGCGGCCGTCTCGTAGGGCCGGCCGCTCGACGGCTGCTGGCGGCCTCCGTGCGGGTGGACCGGCTGCGGCCACGCCACGGCCGCGCGCCGGGCGGGTGGATCCGGTACAAGTGGGGCACTGCGCCACCCACGGGAAGGAGAGCCCAGATGCCGACCTACATCATGCTCACGACGCTGACCCCGGAAGGGGTGCAGACGATCAAGAACAACCCGGCCCGGATCCGCGAGGTCAACCGCGAGGTCGAGCAGCTCGGGGCCACGGTCAAGGCCCAGTGGGCGACGCTGGGGCACTTCGACTTCGTCAACGTGATCGAGGCGCCCGACGAGCAGACGATCGCCCGGGTCTCTCTGGAGCTCGGCTCCCGCGGGACCGGCAAGTACGAGACGCTGACCGCGATCCCGATCGACGACTTCATCGGCTCGCTCTAGCTCCGCGCCGCCGCCGCTTTGCCCGATCGCGTCCTCGTTCTCGGCTCAGGCGCACGGGAGCACGCGATCGTCCAGGCGCTGGGCCGGTCGCCCCGGAGGCCCGAGGTGCTGTGCGCCCCCGGCAACGCCGGCATCGCCGCCGAGGCCGAGATTCTGGAGGTCGCGCCAGAGGACGTCGCAGGCGTGGTGGCCGCGACCCGCGCCGCGGGCGTCGACCTGGTCGTGATCGGCCCCGAGGCGCCGCTGGTGGCCGGTGTCGCCGACGCGCTGTCAGCGGCGGGGATCCGCTGCTTCGGACCCGGCGCGGCGGGGGCGGAGCTGGAGGGATCAAAGGCCTTCTGCAAGGAGATCATGGCCGCCGCCGGCATCCCCACCGCGGCTCACCGGGTGATTTCCGACCCGCGAGCCGGACTGGAGGCGATCACCGGCTACCCGACCGTGATCAAGGCCGACGGGTTGGCCGCCGGCAAGGGGGTGATCATCGCCGAGGACGAGGACCAGGCCCGGGAGGCGCTTGACGAGCTGCTGGTGGCGCGCCGGTTCGGCACCGAGCGGGTGGTGGTGGAGGAGTTCCTGGTCGGCGAGGAGCTGTCGCTGCTGGCGGTCTGCGACGGGCGGACGGCGCTGGCGCTGGCATCGGCGCAGGACTACAAGCGGATCTTCGACGGCGACCGGGGTCCGAACACCGGCGGGATGGGCTCCTACTCGCCGGTCCCGGCCGTGGACTCTGACCGCGCCGCGCAGATCTGCGCCGACGTGCACCAGCCGGTCCTGGACGAGCTGCGACGGCGGGGGATCGACTTCTGCGGGGTTCTGTATGCCGGCCTGATGATGACCGCCGACGGCCCTCGGGTGCTCGAGTTCAACGTCCGCTTCGGCGACCCTGAGACCCAGGCGATCTTGCCGCGGCTGCGGACCGATCTGCTCGACCTGCTGGAGGCGGCGATCGAGCCCAGAGGACTGACGGGCGCGCGCCTTCAGTGGGCCGCCGAGACCGCGGTGACGGTGGTGCTGGCCAGCGCCGGTTACCCGGCCAGCGCTTCCAGCGGGGATCCGATCACCGGGCTGGATGCGGTGCCCGCCGACGTCTTCGTGACCCATGCCGGCACCGCCCGGTCGGCCACGGGGGGGTTCGTCACCGCCGGCGGGCGGGTGCTGAGTGTCACCGCGCTGGGCGCCGACGCGCGCGACGGCCGCGATCGCGCCTATGCTGCGGCCGACATGATCGACTTTCCCGGCAAGCAGCTGCGCCGCGACATCGCGCTGCGCGCGGTGGGTGTGCGGTGAGCGACCAGCCGCCGGTGCCCGGGCCCGGCCCGGGGAGTGAGGAACCGCCCGCGCCCGCCCCGGAGCCGATGACCGAGGAGCCGCCGGTGCCGGCCCCGGAGGGCGAGCGGGCCCCCGCCACGCCATCGCTGGAGCAGGCCGAGACGCTGGCCGAGACGGCAGTCGAGATCGATGAGCTCGAGGCGGACTCGCCGCTGGTCGGGATCGTAATGGGCTCCAAGAGCGACCTGCCGACGATGGAGAAGGCCGAGCAGGAGCTGACCAAACGCGGCATCAGCTCCGAGACGCGGGTGATGTCGGCTCACCGTCAGCCCGACGAGGTCGCCGACTATGCGCGCAACGCCAAGCTCCGCGGACTGCGAGTGATCATCGCCGGGGCCGGCCTGGCGGCCGCGCTGCCGGGCGTGGTCGCGGCGCACACCGAGCTCCCGGTGATCGGCGTGCCGCTCACCAGCCGGACCTCGGTGGCGGGCGGTCTTGACGCGCTGCTGGCGATCGCCCAGATGCCGCCCGGTGTGCCGGTCGCATGCGTCGGTGTTGACAACGCCCGCAACGCGGCAGTCCTGGCGGCACGGATCCTGGGGAGTTGAAGGGGGCTTCGACGGCCGCTGCCGCTGGGCTCTCCGCGCCCGGCGCGGGGCCTCTGCTCAGCGGGCCATCAGCTAGTAACAGGCGGCCGGGACCACGCGCGCTGGAAGCACGCGCGGCGCCTGCCCGGGCTCGGCGGCCCGAGCGAGGTGCCGCCGCCCGCGAACCGCGGGCGAGCGCGAGGACAGGTCCTGGATGTACTGCGCGATCACGCCGGCAGCCGTGCGGGCCCGGCGGTTCCCGGTCGGCTGCCCGACGGCGGCGGTTGGTTGCGATTCATTCATGTGGCTTCCTCGGTCGCAAATCCCTTGTACGATGGGCGCCGTACCATAGCAACTTGTACGACGAGCGTCGTACAATGCTGACTACGTGATGTCCGGACCCCCAACCACCGAGCAGATCGCTCACCCGGCGCGCGACGAGCTCGAGCTCAGCGCGGTGTTGCACGCACTCAGCGATCCGGTGCGGCTGATGATCGTCGCCGAGCTCTCCAAGGGCGAGCGCGAGTACACCTGCGGGAGCTTCGAGCTGCCGGTGACCAAGTCCACCTGCACGCACCACTTCAAGGTGCTGCGCGAGGCGGGTCTGATCAAGCAGCGCCAGCAGGGCACCACACGGTTGAACACGCTTCGCCGCCAGGACCTGGAGGCCCGCTTCCCGGGCCTGCTCGACACGATCCTCCAGGCGGCCGCAGACACGGCCCCGCTCCAGCCGCAGCCGGTATAGCCGACAATCGCGGTCGGTGATCGCCCGCTACACACGACCTGAGCTGGCCGAGGTCTGGTCTGACCACGCTCGCTTCGAGGCGATGCGACAGGTCGAGGTCGCCGCCTGCGAGGAGATGCAGGGACCGGGCGCCGACGAGCTCGCCGCGATCCGCGCCGCGACCTTCACGGTGGCCGAGATCGAGGAGCGCGAAAAGGTCACCGACCACGACACCGCCGCGTTCGTCGACGTCCTGTCGGCCTCGGCCGGTCCGGGGGGTCGCTGGATCCACCACGGGCTCACCTCGAGCGACGTCATCGACACCGGTCTGGCGCTCCAGATCCGCCGCGCCGGAGAGCTGGTGCTGGCAGACGCCGGGCAGCTTGTGCACGCGCTGGCCTCGCGCGCGCGTGAACACGTCCACACGCTGTGCGCGGGGCGGACCCACGGAATCCACGCCGAGCCGACCACGTTCGGAATCAAGCTGGCCGGGTTCGCGTTCGAGGCCGAGCGCAACCGGGTGCGGCTGGAGCGCGCCTTCGCCCAGGCGTCGGTGGGCGCGGTCAGTGGCGCGGTGGGCACCTACTCGGCCACCTCTCCCGATTTCGAGGCGCGGGTGCTGGGCCGCTTGGGCCTGCCGGCGGAGCCGGTCTCGACCCAGGTCGTGGCTCGCGACCGCCACGCCGAGCTGCTGCAGGCGATTGCGCTCGCCGGCGCCGGCCTGGAGCGCTTCGCAACCGAGATCCGCAACCTCGCCCGGACCGAGGTCGGCGAGGTGCGAGAGCCCTTCGGCGCCGGGCAGAAGGGATCCAGCTCGATGCCCCACAAGCGCAATCCGATCAAGTCAGAGCAGGTTGTGGGGCTGGCCCGGGTACTGCGCGGAAACGCCTCCGCGGCGGTCGAGGACGTGGCCCTGTGGCACGAGCGCGACATCTCCCATTCCTCGGTGGAGCGGATCATCCTGCCGGATTCCACCAGCCTGCTCGACCACGTCCAGCGTCGCGTGCTGGCGCTGGTCCGCGGGATGGTCGTCGACTCCGAGCGGATGCTCGAGAACCTGGAGCTGACCTACGGGGCGCTGTTCTCCCAGCGGGTCCTGCTGGCGCTGGTCGCCGGCGGGCGGACTCGCGACGACGCCTACCGGATCGTCCAGCGGCTGGCCCAGCGCGCGCTCGACGACCGGGTTCCGTTGCGGCGGCTGCTGGCCTCCGACTCGGCCGCAGCGGGGCTCGACCTGGAGGCGCTGTTCGACTATGGGCAGTTCGTGCGCTACGCCGACGAGATCGTGGGCCGCCTGGACGCGATCGCGTAGTCGGGTCGCCCGGGCGTCAGGTGTGCGCGTCAGGTCCGGGCGTCAGGTCCGGGCGTCAGGTCCGGGCGTCAGGTCCGGGCGTCAGGTCCGGGCGAGCCCGCGGCGGCGGCGCGGCTTGAAGGCGTTCTCCAGCGGCTCGCGCTCGAAGCCGCCCAGCACCTTGTCCTCGGTCGCGAAGCGATACAGCGCCACCTTGAAGGTGGTCGACAGCGCGGTCTGCACCACGATCCCGACGACGATCGTGACCACGCCGATCGCGATCAGCGCGCCGGCCAGGATCGAGGAGGAGTTGCGCACGGCGATCCCCACCGCCACCAGGGCCGCGCCGGGGAGAAACACGAACAGCACCGTCAGCGCACCGATCGCCGCGGTCCCGGTGACGCCCTCGCCCCAGCGCTGGCGGACGATCGACAGCGATCGCTTGAGTGCTGCCTTGGGGCCAAGGCCCTCAAGCGCGATGATCGGAATTACGAAGAAGCTGGCCACCGCCCAGGCCAGGTTGGCCAGGCTGCCGACGATCGCGGCCAGGATCTGGCCGCCGGCCTCGCGCAGCGCCGCCTCCAGCAGGGTGGTCAGGCCGCCCACGACCAGCTGTACCCCGGCCCAGCCGACGATCACGCCGAAGCGCGCCCGCGCCGCGGTGAATCCCTCTTGCACGGTGGTGTTCTCGCCCTCCAGAGCGCGGGCGGCGCAGGCGCAGAGGGCGACGTTGCAGAAGTTCGACACCACCGCCAGCAGGTAGGCGCCGATCACGAAGGCGACGATCATCAGCGGCTCGCTGCCGGTCGAGCTCCGCAGCGCCACACCGCCCCCGACGAAGATCGCGGCCACGATCAGGCCGGTGACCCCAGCGACGGTCGGGAACACCAGCAGGGTCCGGTCACGCCGGATGATCGCCCAGCTCTCCTTGGTCAGACGCCAGCCATTCTGCATGCGGCTGATCGAGATCCGGTCACTTTCTGGGGCCACCAGGGATTCATTCGGTGTGCGGGGATGCCCGCTCAAGCGATGGGCTGGTTCTTTCAATCGGATGGCCAGGGGGTCTCGGGTTCGTCGCCTGCGATCGCTAGCATCGGCGCGGTGACCGCCCTGGCTGATCTCCCGCTGCTCGCGTCGGGCAAGGTACGCGAGATCTATGACCTCGACGACCAGTTGCTGATCGTCGCCTCGGATCGCATCTCGACCTACGACGTAGTCCATCCCACCCCGATCCCCGACAAGGGCAACGTCCTCACCGGTCTGTCCACGTTCTGGTTCGAGCGCACCTCGGAGATCGTCCCCAACCACCTGATCTCGGTCGGCACGGGCGTCCCCGACGAGGTTCGGGGCCGCGCCATGGTGGTCCGCAAGCTCCGGATGCTCAGCGTCGAGTGCGTGGTGCGCGGCTACATCACGGGCTCAGGCTGGAAGGACTATCAGGCCACCGGCGCCGTCTCCGGGATCTCGCTCCCGGTCGGGCTGCGGGAGTCAGACCGTCTGCCCGAGCCCCTGTTCACCCCTTCCACCAAGGCCGACGTGGGCCACGACGAGGCGATCGACTTCGAAGGGGCGGTGGAGCTGATCGGCGACCGCGCGCTGGCCGAGCGTGTGCGCGACGTCTCGATCGCGCTGTATGAGCACGCCGCCGAGCACGCCCGCGGGCGCGGCATCATCCTCGCTGACACCAAGTTCGAGCTGGGGCTCGACGGCGCCGGGAAGCTGACGATCGGCGACGAGATCTGCACCCCTGACTCGTCGCGCTTCTGGCCCGCCGACGAGTACGAGCCCGGACGCGGCCAGCCGAGCTTCGACAAGCAGTACGTCCGCGACTGGGCCTCGTCCACCGGCTGGGACCGCACTCCCCCCGCGCCGCCGATCCCCGACGACGTGGTCACGCGCACGCGCGAGAAGTACGTCGAGGCCTACGAGCGGATCACCGGCGAGCCGTTCGAGGCCTGGCTGACCCGGACCGGCGCGCGCTAGCGCGATGCGCGCGCGGGTGCTCGTCAAGCCCAAGGCCGGGATTCTCGATCCTCAGGGCCAGGCGGTGGAACGCGCTCTGCCGGCGCTCGGCTTCACCGGCGTGCGCAACGTCCATGTGGGCCGGATGATCGAGCTCGACGTCGAGGATCCGGCGCGGCTTCCCGAGATGTGCGAGCGGCTGTTGACCAACCCGCTGATCGAGGACTACGAGATCGTGGAGGCAGCATGAAGTTCGGAGTCATCCGCTTCCCGGGATCCTGCGACGAGGTCGACGCCCAGCTCGCGGCCGAGCGTGTCGGGGAGGCGGTGATCCTGTGGCACGCCGATCACGACCTGCAGGGCGTCGACGCGGTGGTCATCCCGGGCGGCTTCTCCTACGGCGACTACCTGCGGGTCGGCGCGATCGCCCGCTTTGCGCCGGTCATGGAGGAGGTGGCATCGTTTGCCCGGGCCGGAGGGCTGGTGCTGGGGATCTGCAACGGCTTTCAGGTCCTGTGCGAGGCCGGGCTGCTGCCGGGCGCGCTGTTGCCCAACACGTCGCTGCGGTTCGTCTTTCGCCAGGTGGAGCTGGAGGTTGTCAGTGCCGACTCGGCGTTCACGCGCGCGTGTGTCGAAGGCGAGCGACTCTCGATCCCGGTCAAGCACACCAGCGGACGCTTCTACGCGCCGTCCGAAGAGCTCGCCCGGCTGGAGTCCGCGGGTCAGGTGCTGCTGCGCTACGCCCCGGGCGAGAACCCCAACGGCTCGCTTAACGACATCGCCGGCGTTCGCAACCAGGCCGGCAACGTGTTCGGCCTCATGCCCCACCCCGAGCACGCGGTCGACCCGCTGATCGGCTCGGTGGACGGCCTGAAGATCTTCGAGTCGATCCGAGCCCAGGTTGGCGAGCCCGCTCCCGTCTAGCGGTCCCGCGGATAAGCACCGCGAACTCGGTCTCACCGACGCCGAGTACGAGCTGATCCTGCAGCGCCTGGGCCGCGAGCCCGGCGACACCGAGCTGGCGATGCTGTCGCTGATGTGGTCTGAGCACTGCGCCTACAAGCACTCGCGCAAGGTGCTCCGCCGCCTGCCGACCGAGGGACCCTCCGTGCTCATGGGGCCTGGCGAGAACGCCGGCGTGGTCGACGTCGGCGGCGGTCTCGGAGTGGCCTTCAAGGTCGAGTCCCACAACCATCCCAGCGCCGTGGAGCCGTTTCAGGGGGCCGCCACCGGCGTCGGCGGGATCCTCCGTGACGTGTTCGCTGTCGGCGCGCGGCCGATCGCGGTGCTGGACTCGCTGCGCTTCGGCGAGCCGGCATTGTCGGCTAGGTCCCGCTACCTGCTCGACCGGGCGGTGGGCGGGATCGGCCACTACGGCAACTCGATCGGCGTGCCGACCGTCGGGGGCGAGATCTACTTCGAGCCCAGCTATGAGCAGAACTGCCTGGTCAACGCGATGTGTCTGGGGCTGGCCCCGCATGAGCGGCTGATCCGCAGCGCCGCCGCCGGGCCGGGCAACGTGCTGGTCCTGCTGGGGGCCCTGACCGGCCGCGACGGGATCGGCGGCGCCTCGGTGCTGGCCTCGGCCGAGCTTGGCGAGGGCGACGAGGCCAAGCGACCGTCGGTCCAGATCGGTGACCCGTTCTCCGAGAAGAAGCTGCTCGAGTGCTGCCTGGAGCTGCTCGACCGCGAACTGCTGGTCTCACTGCAGGACCTCGGCGCCGCCGGGCTGACCTCGTCGTCGTCGGAGATGGCGAGCAAGGGGGGCGTCGGGCTGGACATCGACTGCTCGGCGGTCCCTCTGCGCGAGGCTGGGATGGAGCCGTTCGAGATCATGGTCTCCGAGTCCCAGGAGCGGATGCTGTGCGTGGTCGAGCCCGAGCGAGTGGCCGAGGTGATCGCCGTCTGCGAGCGGTGGGAGACGTTGGCCAGCGTGATCGGGATCGTCAACGACAGCGGCCGGCTGCGGGTGCTCGACGCCGACGGGGTGGCGGCTGCGGACCTCCCGGTGGGGATCCTGGTCGACGACTGCCCGCTGTATGACCTTGAGCCGGTGGCGCCGGAGTCGCCGTCGGTGGTCTATCCCGGGGGTGTGGCTGCGACGGTTCTGGGCGGTGCGGAATCCCCGGCCGACACGCTGCTGGCGCTGCTGCGCTCGCCCAACCTGGCTTCACGCCGTCCCGTGTTTGAGCAGTACGACCCGGTGGTGCAGTCGCGGACCGTGCGCCGCCCCGCCGAGGCCGACGCCGCGGTCCTGGCGCTGCCGACGGGCGAGGCGATCGCGGTATCGATCGATGGCAACGGCCGGCGGGTCGCTTGTGACCCGCGGCTGGGCGCTGCCGAGGCGGTTTTCGAGTGCGCGGCGAACCTTGCCTGCGTGGGCGCAATCCCACTAGGGGTCACGAACTGCCTGAATTTCGGCAACCCGGAGAAGCCGCATGTGGCCTGGCAGCTGGTGGAGGCCGTCGAGGGGTTGGCCTCGGCCTGTGAGGCGCTGGACGTGCCCGTGGTGGGCGGCAACGTCTCGCTCTACAACGAGGCGCCCGCGGGACCGATCTTCCCCACGCCGGTGATCGGCATGGTGGGGCGGCTGCCCGATCCGGCCCGGGCCGGTCGCCTGGGCTTCGCCCACGAACGTGACGCGATCGCGCTCGTCGGCTGGTTCGCGCCCTCGCCCGCAGGGTCGGAATTGGCCAAGCTGAGGGGGGAGGAACTTGCCGGCCCGCTGCCTCCAATAGATGAGCGGGCCATCCGTGGTGCCCACGAGACGGTCCGGGAGCTTGTCCGATCAGGAGCGCTGCACAATGCCCACGACATAGCCGAAGGAGGGATAGCGGTCGCAATCGCCGAGTGCTGCATCGCCGGTGGCCTTGGCGCCACGGTGAGGTTGCCCGATGGCTTGCTCGACCCGTTCGCGGAGGCGCCGGGCCGGGCGTTCGTGGTCTCGGGCCCCGAGTCGGTGTTTGCCGGCGGGCCGGGAGTTGCCGGCGGGCCGGGGCCGAGCCGGGGGGTGGCCGGCGGGCCGGGGCCGGGCCGGGGGGTTGCCGGCGGGTCCACGGCGGCGCTGGACGGGGTGCAGGTGATCGGCCGCGTGGGGGGCGACGAGCTCGAGCTGGAGGGCCGCTTGAAGGTCGCAGTTTCCGAGCTCCAAAACGCCCACGAGCATGGACTTCTGGAGTTCCTGTAAACCCCGTTGCTAGCCTGGGATCCAGGCGCTCTAGATGGCTCTTCCTCTCGACCATCGTGATGGGCCCCGCGACGAATGCGGCGTGTTCGGGATCTACGCACCCGAGCACGATGTCGCACGCCTCGCGTACTTCGCGCTGTTCGCCCTACAGCACCGCGGCCAGGAGTCGGCCGGGATAGCCACGGCTGTCCGCGGCGCCAACATCATGGCGATCCGCGACCAGGGCCTGGTTTCGCAGGTTTTCGACGAGCACACGTTGCGCTCGCTGGTCGGCGACATGGCCATCGGCCACGTCCGCTACTCGACCACCGGCTCCTCGGAATGGGAGAACGCCCAGCCGATCGTCCGCGACGACCGGCGTACGCTGGCCCTGGCCCACAACGGCAACCTGATCAACGCCGTTGAGCTCCACGCCGAGTTGCGCGCTGACGGCGTCGAGTTCGGCTCGACGTCGGATTCGGAGATCATCGCGGCGCTTGTCGCCACCCACCCCGCCGAGCGTGTTGAGGATGCCGTGGCGGCGGTGCTACCACGCATGCAGGGA
>DASXZB010000052.1:0-48911 GCA_036502145.1 Solirubrobacteraceae bacterium
TGGGTTAGGGGGATGCGCTGCGGAAACGAACTGGGATGAGCCCGCTGCACGCGGTGGCGATCTTCGCCGCCGGGATCGTCGCCGGCACGATCAACACGGTCGTCGGATCCGGGACCCTGGTCACATTCCCGGTCCTGCTGGGATTCGGCTACGCGCCGGTCACCGCGAACGTCTCGAACACCGTGGGCCTGGTTCCCGGATCGGTGACCGGTGCCGTCGGCTACCGGCGCGAGCTGGCCGGCCAGGGCAGGCGCACACTGCCGCTGGCGGTTGCCTCGGTGGCCGGCGGCATCACCGGGGCGGTGCTGCTGCTGAGCCTGCCGGCGTCGGCGTTCAAGGCGATCGTCCCGGTGTTCATCGCAATCGCGCTGATCCTGATCGTGGCCCAGCCGCAGCTGGCAAAGCTGCTGGCCAGGCTGCGCCCGCCGTCTCGCCACCGGGCGGGAGCAGCGGCGACCGTGGGGGTGTACGCCAGCGGCGTCTACGGCGGCTACTTCGGCGCCGCCCAGGGGATCCTGCTGCTGGCGATCCTGACGCTGGCGCTCGACGACCATCTGCAGCGGATCAACGCCCTGAAGGTGGTGCTGGCCGGTCTGGTGAACCTGGTCTCAGGGATCGTGTTCGTATTCGCGGCGCACGTCGCCTGGGGCGCGGCGGGGCTGATCGCCGGGGGGTCGCTGATCGGAGGCCTGGTGGGGGCGCACGCCGGGCGTCGGCTGCCGCCGGTGGCGCTGAAGGCCGTGATCGTGGTCGTGGGCATCGTCGCGATCGTGCGGCTGGTGACTTGACGGGCGCCGACCGAACCTGATCGAATCTCGGTGCCAAACCACCAACTACCGGGGAGTCATATATGTCGGTCATGATGGGCATGCGCCTCGTCGTCGATCCAGCACGGTTCGAGGAGGTGTTGAACGCCAACCGCGACCGCGCGATGGCGATCTCCGAACGGGGAAAGCAGGCCGGGGCGATCCACCATCGCTTCTACGCCAACCAGGCCGGAGGCGAGGTCCTGATCGTCGACGAGTGGCCCGACGCAGAGTCGTTTCAGAAGTTCTTTGAGAGCGGCAGCGACGTCGGCGAGCTGATGGGGCAGGCCGGGGTAACCGGACAGCCCCAGCCGGAGTTCTGGCGCGAGCTCGATACGCCGGACAAGTTCTAGCTCGGGCGCCGGGGGCGGCGCGCCGCCCGCCCAAACGTCAGCTAATGCTTGTAGGTCCCGACCAGCCGGGCCTGCTCGACCACGTGATCCTCGATCCGGTCCAGCAGCGCCCGCCGGTCCAGACCGGGCTCGAGATCGAGGTCCTCGTCGAGCGCGTAGACCCAGAAGTAGTAGTGATGGGTGCCGTGGTCGGGGGGCGGCGCGGGGCCGCCGTAGCCCGTGTCGCCGAACGAGTTCTGGCCCGCGGTGGCATCGCCGCCGCCCTCGGGCAGCCCGGTCTGATCGCCGGCGATCCCGTAGGCGACCCAGTGGGTGAAGCCGTCGACGAGTGGGGCGTCGGGATCGTGGACGACGATCGCGAACGCCTCGGTGCCCTCCGGCACCCCTGACCACTGAAGCTCGGGCGAGACGTCCTCGCCGTCGCCGGTGTGGCGCTCAGGAATCTTCTCGTGGTGCTTGAACGCGGGGCTCGAGAGCTTGAGGTCTGCGACATTCAGTTCTTGGGGCATGGTGCAACCAATACCCACGCGACAGGGACTCAAAAAGACGCGGCGGCCTCGGGCAGAGCCGATTCCCGCGCGTACGCGCACGCATAGCCGAGGCCGCCGGGAGGCGCTCAGCGCAGCGCGAGGCCGTCGGGAGGCGCTCAGCGCAGCGCGACGCCGTCGGGAGCCGCTCAGCGCAGCGGACGGCGCTTGGCCGGCTCGCGGCCGGCTGGCTGGCGAGGTGCCGGGCGGGCCCTGAGCGCGGGGATCTCCAGCTCCAGGGGCGCGTCTCCGTTGACCGTCACCTGCTCACCGTGGTGGCCGATCTCGAGCGGGTCGCCGTCGAGCAGCGAGTAGCGCGCCCGCTCGTGGTTGACCTCCACCATCAGCGTCCGGCTGCGGAACATCAGCCGGAACTTCAGCCCCGACAGCGCCGCCGGCAGCCGCGGCTTGAAGGTCAGCCGGCCACGGTGGTCGCGCATCCCGCCGAAGCCGCATACGGCGGCGATCCACGTCCCGGCCACCGACGCGATGTGGATCCCGTCCCGAGTGTTGTGCTCGAGGTCGTCGAGATCCATCAGGGCCGCTTCGGCAAAGTAGTCGTAGGCCAGGTCGAGGTGGCCGACCTCGGCGGCCATGACCGCCTGCGAGCCGGCCGACAGCGACGAGTCCCGGACCGTCAGCGCCTCGTAGTAGTCGAAATCGCGCTGCTTCTGCTCGTCGGTGAACGAGTCACCGCACACGAACAGCGCCAGCACAAGGTCGGCCTGCTTGACCACCTGCTTGCGGTACAGGTCGAAGTAGGGGAAGTTCAGCAGCAGCGGGTATTGCTCGAGCCGGCAGTTCTCGAACTCCCAGAGCTGGTGCTTGGTGAAGCCCTCGGCCTGGGGGTGAACCTCGAGCGACGAGTCGTAGGGGATCACCATCTTCTCGGCGGCGTCGCGCCAGCTGGCCGCCTCCTCGGCGTCGACGCCGAGTGCGGCGGCGCGCCGGGGGTGGCGTTCGACGGCATCGGCGGCGCCGCGCAGGTTGCGCTGCGCCAGCAGGTTGGTGTAGACGTTGTTGTCGGCGACCGCGCTGTACTCGTCAGGTCCCGTGACCCCGTCGATCCGAAAATTCCCCAGGCCATCGTGATGACCGAGCGACCGCCACAGCCGGGCCGTCTCGACCAGCAGCTCCACCCCGACGGTGCGCTCGAAGTCCGGGTCGTCGCGGGCCGACTGATAGCGGAGCACGGCGTCGGCGATGTCGGCGTTGATGTGGAACGCCGCGGTGCCGGCGGGCCAATAGCTCGAGCACTCCTGGCCGCGGATCGTCCGCCACGGAAACGAGGCTCCGCGCAGCCCGAGGGTTTTGGCGCGCTCGCGGGCCAAGTCGAGCGTCTGATGGCGCCAGCGGATGGCGTCGGCGGCGGCGCTGGGCGCGGTATAGGTCAGCACCGGCAGCACGAACATCTCGGTGTCCCAGAAAGTGTGTCCGTCGTAGCCGGGACCGGTCAGGCCCTTCGCCGCGATCGCGCGCTGCTCGCCGCGAGCCCCGGCCTGCAGCGTATGGAACAGGCCGAAGCGGATCGCCTGCTGGAGCTCCTCGTCGCCGTCGATCTCCACGTCGGAGCGCTCCCAGAACCCGTCCAGGTAGGCGCGCTGGTCGGCGAGCAGCCCGTCCCACCCCGTGTGCCTGGCGCCGGCACGGGCGGCCCCGACCTGGTCGCGCAGCGCCGGTGCGGAGCGCTCGGCCGACCACCCATAGGCCAGCAGCTTGACGATTCGCAGCGGCTTACCCGGCGCCAGGTCGGAGGTCACGATCAGGCGCGCGATGTCCGGGAACGCTTCGCAGGTCGCCTCGGTGCCGTCGGGCCCGTCCACCAGGTGATCCATGGCGGCAGCCAGGGTCAGTCCGCTGGAGCGCGTGTGGTGGACGAGGACCGCGGCGTGCTCGGACGAGTCGAACGAGTCAGACTCCAGCGGCGCCGCCAGCGCGGCCGCGGCGCGCGGATCCTTGCTGGCGGTCGGTATCGACTCGTTGGCGATCAGCTGTGACTGCACCACCACCGGGAACTCGTCCTCCACGGCTTCGACGATGTACTCGACCAGCGCGACCGCACGCTGGGTGAACGACACCAAACGGGTGGAGGAGACCCGGACCCTACGACCGGTGGGGGAGACCCACTCCACCGTGCGGCGAAGGACGCCGTCGCGCAGATCGAGCACCCGCTCGTGCCTGCGCACCACGCCGTAGCGAACGTCGAACGGTTCGTCCTCGACCAGCAGGCGGATGATCTTGCCGTTGGTCACGTTGACCACCGTCTGGCCGTCCTCGGGGTACCCGAACCCGGCCTCGGCGTAGGGAAGCGGACGCACCTCATAGAGGCCCCCGAGGTAGGTACCGGGGATCCCGTAGGGCTCACCCTCGTCGAGGTTGCCGCGCAGTCCGATGTGGCCGTTGGCGAGCGCGAACACCGACTCCGACTGGGCCAGCGTGTCGAGGTGCAGCTCGGTCTCGCGAACCGCCCACGGCTCGACCGGATAGGCGGGATGCTCGATCACGGTTGCCCGAGCAGCTCGTCCAGGTCCTGGACCACCACGCTGGCGCCGTGGCGGCGCAGGGCGTCGGCCTGCCCCACGCGGTCGACACCGACCACAAACCCAAAATGACCGTCCCGGCCGGCTTGGACCCCGGCCAGCGCGTCCTCGAACACCACCGCGCGGGCCGGCTCGACCCCCAGTGCCCGGGCGCCGGCCAGGAACGTGTCCGGGGCCGGCTTGCCCCGCAGATGCTGCTCGTCGGCGACGATCCCGTCGATCCGGGCCTCGAACAGGTCCTCGATCCCGGCGGCGATCAGCACGTCCTTGCAGTTGGCGCTCGAGGAGACCACGGCGCGGCGCAGGCCGGCGTCGCGCGCGGCCTTGACGTAGGCGACCGATCCCTCATAGGCCTCCACGCCCTGCTCCTTGATCAGCTTCAGCACCAGGTCGTTCTTGCGGTTGCCGATCCCGCAGATCGTCTCCGCGGACGGAGGGTCGCTGGGGTCTCCCTCGGGCAGCCTGATCCCGCGGGACGCCAGGAACGAGCGCACCCCGTCATAGCGCGGCTTGCCGTCGACGTACTCGTCGTAGTCGGCGACCTCGTCGAACTCCTTGAACTCCTCGTCGCCGCGGTCGGCTCGCGTGCGCAGGTACTCGTCGAACGTCTGCTTCCAGGCCGCGGCGTGGACCTTGGCGGTCTGGGTAAGCACGCCGTCGAGGTCGAACAGGCAGGCGGTGATTTCGTCGGGAAGGCCGAGCACGGCCAAAAACCCTATCCGCCCGTCCAGCGGCTGATGTTGACGAGCGGGCTCCGGACTGGCCCCCATAGGCGCAGCACCTGACCCGCGGCGCTCATGCCACGATCCGAGTACGCAACGCCTGCGCGCGCTCCAGCCACGGCGTCGCCCGCAGGGCGGCGAAGATCTCCGCCGCTTCGCTGAGCAACGGTGCGGCCTCGTCCTCCCGTCCCCAGTTGAGCAGCAGCTCGGCGTGCTCGACCAGCACCTGTCCAAGCACGAACGGCGCGTCGATTCCCCGCAGCTCCCGCCTGGCGGCCGCCATCCGCTCGTCGGCTGCCTGGGCATCGCCGTGGCGCCCCGCCAGCAGCCCGGCGAAACGTGCCGCACCCGCGAGCAACAGCGGCGAGCGCATCGCCGGCGGAAGCTGCGCGACGTGATCGATCAGCCGCGAGACGGCGTCCTGATCGTCGATCGCCAACGCCGCGGCACCCGCCTCCGCGTACGCCTCGCGCCGGTCCTCGTTGGCGATCTCGATGCCGGTGAGCGCCAGGGGCAGCGCGACACCGAGCGCCTCACGGTGTTTTCCGAGTGTGTTGAAAGCGATCGCCCGGGCCACGATCGGTCCGCCGGCAAACTCGTTGTTGGTGCTCACGGCGACGGCCTCGGCCTGCTCGAGCGTTCGCCGCAGCGAGACCAGATCGCCGCGGCCGGCATGGATGCGCGCGACCTGGGGAAGATAGGCCAGGCGCAGCAGGTCGCTGGTCGTATCGAGCTCGTGCTCGACGAGCTCGAGCGTCTCGTCCCAGCGGCCCAGTCCGACCCGCGCCGTGGAGACCATCAGCAGCAGGAGCTGCTCCCAGCTTCGGTCTCCGCGAGCCTGTGCGAAGGCCAGCCCCGTCTCGGCGACGGCATGGGCATCCACGAACCGATCGAGCTGGAGCGACCCGTCGGCGAGGTTGTTGTATGCCCTGAGCGCCTCCTGCGGCAGATCATGGGCCAGGGCGAGCTTCAGTGATCGCTCGCGAAACGCCATCGATTCCTCGCTCCGACCCATCCTCTGGCGCACGTTGCCGAGCGTGTTGAACGCTTGCACCACCGTCTCCCATTCCTGCAGCGGCTCGGCGATCGCCAGCGCCCCGTCGGCGATCTCGATCGCGTCGTCGAACTGGCCCTGGAAGGCGAGGTTCTGGGACAGCGCGGCCATCGCCGCCGCCTGCTCGGCGCTTCCGTCGGCCAGCCCCGCCACCGCGCGGCGATTGAGCGCGATCGCCTCATCGAGACGGTCCTCCAAAAACAGCGTCCGGGCCATCGCGGCCAGTGACCGCGCCGCCGACTCCCGGTCGCCGGAGGCCTCGAACAGCCGCACGGCCTCGGCTAGGCGCTGGTGCCCGGCCATGTAGTCCGCGTTCATGAGCGCCGCGCGGCCCGCCTGCTCGATCAGCGCAGCCCGCGTCTGGTCATCTCCGGCCAGCTCGGCGGCGCGATCGAATGAACGCTGGGCCTCGGCGCCCAGCGCCAGCGATAGTGCGCGCTGCCCGGCGTCCGCCAATGTTTCGCAGGCCGCGGAGCGAATCCGCGGCGCGTCGGCCGCGTTCGGATCGGCGGCGGCGGCGTCCAGGAAATGGGCGGCGAGGACCTCAGCCAGCTCTGGCGCCTCCTCGCCCCAGGTCTCCTGGAGATGCCGTGCGGCGGCGAGATGCCGGCTCTTGCGATCCCGGCGCGGGAGCGTGCCGTAGGCGGTCGTTCGTAACAGCCCCTGCAGGAAGTGGTACTGACCTCGCTCGGAAGACAGTCGGTCATTGTTGTAGCCGAGCACCTGCTTTGCTACCAGCGCGTCCAGGATCGACGTGACGTGCTCGACGCTGCGCTCCGACAGGGCCGCGATGCCGGCGGACGTGAATGACTGCCCGTAAACGGCGGCGTCCTGCAGCACCGCCCGTTCGCTCGGCTGCAGGCCGTCCAGGCGCGCGGCAGCGAGGGCGTGGAGCGTCTCGGGAACGTCCAGCTCGCCCACCTTGCCGGTGACCCGGTACCGGCTGCCGTCGAGCTTCAGCAATCCTCGGTCGAGCAGCATCCGTACGGTCTCGACCGCATACAGGGGCACGCCCTCGGCGCGCAGCAGCACCCGCGTAGCCAGCTCGTCGGGCAGACCCGGAACGAGCCCTTCCAGCATCTCGCGCATGGCCGCGTCGGTGACCGGCCCCAGGGAGATCGCTCCATGAGCCCAGGCCGGTCTGGCGTCGAGTAGCTCGGACCGGCCGAGCGCCAGCACGAACAGGGGCCGGCCGACCGACCACTCGAGCAGGTAGTCGATGAACTCCAGCAAGCCCGAATCGGCCCATTGCAGATCCTCGAACACGAGCACGACGGGTGTCTGCTCGGACATCCGCTCAAAGAACAACCGCCAGCCGCTGAACAGGTCGGCGCGGTCTGATGCCGTGCGCTGCTCGAGCGCCAGCAGGTGGGCCAGCCGGGGCTCGACGAGGCGGCGCTCGCGCTCATCGGACACGTACAGGGCGACAGCCTCGTTGAGCTTGGCTCGCGCCGAATCCGGCCGCTCCTCTTCCGCGATCCCGGCCCGCGCCCGGACCATCTCCGCCAGCGCCCAGTATGCGACCCCCTCGCCGTAGGACAGGCAGCGGCCCTGGTGCCAGCGCACCACCCGCTCGACCCCGTCCATGTACTTGAAGAACTCCCACAGCAGCCGTGACTTCCCCGCGCCCGCCTCGCCGACGACCGTCACCAGCCGAGCGTGCTTCTGGTCGGCGGCAAGTTCGAACGCTTCGATGATCGCCTGCAGCTCGTGGTCGCGGCCGACGAACGGCGCCTCCAGCCCGGCGCTGCGGCGCGCGCCTCCGGCGCCGGCGACGACTCGCAGGGCGGTCCACGCGCGGAGTGGCTGCTCGCGGCCCTTGACGTGATGGGACCCAGCCTCCTCGTAGACGATCGCGGCCTCGGAGGACCGGCGGGTCACGTCGTCGACCAGCACCGTGCCCGGGGCGGCGAGCGACTGCAGCCGAGAAGCGGTGTTGACGGTGTCGCCGAGCACCATCCCCTCGCTCTCGGCGCCGACCTCAACGGCGGCACTGCCGGTCAGCACGCCCGCCCTCACCCGCAGCTCCGGCATTCCGAGCTCCTCGCCGAGCAGCGCCACGGCCTGGGTCATGGATAGCGCCGCTCTCACCGCGCGCTCGGCGTCGTCCTCGCGGGCCACCGGGCTGCCCCAGACCGCCATCACGGCGTCACCGATGAACTTCTCCACCGTCCCGCCGTAGCGCTCGATCAGCGTCCGGCAGCGCTCGAAGTAGTCCGACAGCAGGTCGCGGACCTCCTCGGGGTCGCGGTGCTCGGACAGCATCGTGAAGCCGACGAGGTCGGCGAACAGCACCGACACCAGCCGCCGCTCCGAGACCGTCGTCAGCGGCTCCTCGACCGCGGCCCCGGTCTGAGTTGTTGCCAGAGGCGCACCGCAACCGCCGCAGAAGCGATCGCCCGGCTCGTTGTCAGCGCCGCAGGTGCCGCATTTGACCGACAGCGCCGCCCCGCACTGTGCGCAGAACCGGCGTCCGGGTCGGTTCTCCGTTCCGCACGCCGAGCAGATCACCACGTCGGGCGAAATTCTATCCGGGTCAGCGCCCCCTAAACCGCCGCCGCCGGCGCAAGCCAGGCGGCGCGCCGGCCTCACTCCAGGCGCACGCCACCGGGCAGCCCAGCGCGGTGGCGATCGTGTGACGGGCGGGCGATGATCGCCGACGCGAACCGGGTCGCCGCTTCCAGCGCCTCGGGCCACGGCATGTCCTCGCTGAGGGCGTGGATCAGACCGGCGTTGAAGGCGTCGCCGGCCCCGGTGGTGTCCCCGGCGACGATCTGGGGCGCGGCCGCCGACAGCTCGGCGCCCTGGGGGCCCACCGCCAGGCATCCGCGGGCGCCGAGCTTGACCACCACCCAGCCGCCGCAGCCGCGCTGCAGCTCCCGGGCCGCTGCCCGCCCCTCGCCCGCCGGCAGGCCGGTCAGCGCGCAGGCCTCGGCCTCGTTGGGCAGGAACACGTCGACGCTGCTCAGCAGGTCGCGGACCACGGCGCGGGTGGGCGGGGGAAACCCCTCCGGGTCCCAGGCGGTGTCGAAGAAGGTCCGCCCTCCGGCGGCGCGCGTGGACTCGAGCAGCGAACGCGCCGCATTACCCTGCAGGCGGGGGGCGACGAAGTAGTCGCACAGCAGCAGGTTCTCGCACCGCAGCGCGTCGCCGGGGATCATCGCCGGCTCCCAGCGGGCGTTGACGCCGAGATAGGTGAGGAAGGTGCGATCGCGCTGGTCGGATTCGAGCGCCACGGTCAGCCCGGTGGGCTGTCCCGCGAGCACCCCCAGCTCGTCGACCAGGCCGGCCGCCGCCAGCTCCTGGCGCATCCAATCACCGAGCTGATCCTCGCCCACGCACCCCATCAAGCGGACCGCGAGCCCGGTCTCCACGAACGCCAGCGCCGCGTTGGCGCCGGCGCCGCCGACCCGGATGCTCATCCGGTCGGTCAGCAGGGTCGCGCCGGACGGCGGCAGCTCGGTGACCGGGCTCATCACCACATCGGCCTGCACGCAGCCGACCACGGTCACGTTGCCCCCGTTGCGGCCCCCGGCACCCATCAGGCGACCTTGGTGTCCCCCTGGTGGCGGCGAAGCTCGCCGATGGTCAGGCCGCGCAGCGCCGCGACCCGATCCACCAGCAGCTGCACGGGCAGGATCTGGAGGATCGGGGCGGCCACGGTCGGGACCTCGGGCAGCTCCAGGACCCCCGCGGCCTCGGCGCGCTCCAGGACCCCCGCGGCCTCGGCCGGGCGGTCGCTGATCAGCGCGACGGTGGCGCCGAACGAGGCCAGCGCTCGCGCCAGCTCGTGCTCGCGCCGGCGCCCGAAGACGACCGCGCCGAACCCCGGCGCCACCGCCTCCAGCGGACCGTGCAGATACTCGCGGGTCTCCATCCCCGTCGCCGGGAGCCGCAAAGCCTCGCGGCCCAGCAGCGCCGCCTCGCCGGCCGAGGCATGGCCGGGGCCGCCACCGACGGCATCGAGCGCCGAGGCGCCGGCAAAGCCATCGGCCAGCGCCTCGACGAACCGCCCGCCGGCCTCGATAACGCCGCCGGCCAGCTCGGGCAGGCGGCCCCACACGGAATCGGGCTTCGCTTCGCCCAGCAGCGCCTGGCACAGCATCCCCAGCGCCTGCAGCGTTGCGGTGTAGGAGAGGGTGGCCACGGGCGTGTCGGGCAGCGGGCCGAGCGGCAACCAGGCCTGAGCCGCCTTGGCCAGCGGACTGTCGCCGCGAGCGCTGATCGCGATCACCGGCGCCCCCTCGATCCGCTCCAGGGCCGCCACCGTCTCCGCGCTGGCGCCCGACTGCGAGACGAGCACGAAGGCGTCTCCCAGCTGGCGGGCCCCGGGCTTGGTGAGCTCGGTCGCCGATACGGCGAAGGCGCGCCGGCCGGCCGCCCGCAGCGCCAGCACGGCCGGGATCAGCGCGTGGGCGCTGGCGCCGATCCCTCCGAACACGATCGTCCCGTCACGCAACGCTTCGAGGTCGACCTCGGCGACGGCGCCGGCGAACGCCGCCGATGCCGCCGCCAGGTTCTCCGGCTGGGCTCGGATCGCGTCGCCGAAGGCGGTCATCCCTTGACCGCTCCCGAAGCCAGGCCGCCCACGATGTAGCGCTGGAACACCACCGCGATCAGCACCGGCGGGATCGCGGCCAGGATCCCGCCCGCCGCCTGCAACCCGAAGTCGGTCGTGAACCGACCGGTGAACTCGGCGATCGCCACCGGGATCGTCTTGGCTGCGGTGGTCGAGGTGAAGATCAGCGCGTACAGGAACTCGTCCCAGGCGATCAAGAACGCGAACAGCATCGTCGACAGCAGCCCCGGCCGCGCCAGCGGCAGGATCACGCGGAACAGCGCGCCGATCCGCGAGCAGCCGTCGATCCGCGCCGCGTCCTCGAGGTCGCGCGGGATCGTCTGGAAGTAGTTGCCCATGATCCACAGCACGAACGGAGTCGCGAACGTGCAGTAGACGATGATCAGCCCGATCCGGGTGTTGAGCAGGTGCAGCCTGACCATGATCAGGTACAGCGGGATCACCAGCGCGATCGGCGGCACCATGTAGGTCGACAGAAACAGCAGCAGCGAGGCCCGCTGTCCACGGAACCGCAGCCGGGCGAAGGCGTAGGCGCCGAACACGCCCACGGTGACCGAGATCGCGACCGTCGCCGAGGCGATGATCAGGCTGTTGACCAGCGAAGCGCGGAAGTTGGCGAAGATCGTCCCGCTCTGGGCGGTGAAGATCTGCGAGTAGCGGCTGAACGACAAATGGCTGGGGATCCAGCTCAGCGGGATCTTCAGCAGGTCCGCCTGCGATGCCAGGCTGGCGATCAGCAGCCACGCGAACGGCGCCAGGATGATCAGCGATACCAGCAGCGCCGCGCAGTGGATCAGGATCCGGTAGCGCCTGGACTCACGCATCGCCGCTCACGCCATCCCGTATTGCTCGGAACGCAGCAGGCGGATGTAGAGGACCGCCAGCGCCAGGATGAAGATCACGATCAGGTAGGCCAGGGCCGAGCCGTATCCGAAGAACTCGTCCGAGAACGCCCGCTGGTAGGTGTAGAAGGCGATGCTCTGGGTGCCGTTGGCCGGCCCCCCGCCGGTCATCACGTAGATGATGTCGAACACCTTGAAGGCCTCGATCGTGCGCAGCACCAGCACCACCACGATCACTGGGCGCAGCAGCGGCAGGGTGATGTGGACGAACGCCCCCCAGCGGCCGTAGCCGTCGACGCGGGCGGCTTCGTAGAGGTCCCGCGGGATCGTGGTCAGCCCGGCGAGGAGGAAGAACGCCACCAGCGAGGTGTTCTTCCATACGTCGGCCAGGATCACGATGTTCAGGGCTCCGAACGGCGAGCTGAGAAACGCGTGGTAGGAGGTGGTGATGCCCAGCTGGGTCAGCGCGGCGTTGACCACGCCGTACTGCGCGTTGAAGAAGTAACGCCACATGGCGCCGTTGACAATCGTGGGTAGCGCCCACGGGAGCACCACGATCGTCCGAAACAGCCACCGGGCACGGAGGGGGGCGTTGAGCAGCAGCGCGATGCCCATGCCCAGGACCAGCTCCAGACCGGTGGAGATCAGCGTGAAATACGCGGTGCGCTCGACCGCCGACCAGAATTCACTCTGGGAGAGAGCGAACTTGTAGTTGTCCAGACCGACCCACGGGAAGTGGCCTGAGAACGGGGTGTCGACCGCGAACAGCGACGTGTACAGCGTCTTCAGGATCGGGTAGACGACGATCCCGAACACGACGATGATGCTCGGTGCCAGCAGGACGAGCGCGAACCGGCCCTCGCGCGTGCGCGCGCGCCAACTCGTTCCGCTCGCCGGCGGGAGCGACGCTGCGGTGTCGGTCACGGGCCCGTCACCGGTGAACGACGCTCATCGCTCAGGCCGGTGGCGCGCCTGAGCTGAACGAAGACGCGGCCGAGTTGAGGGCGTCCTGGGGCGACTTCTTGCCCAGCAAGGCGTCCTGGATCTGGACCTGGAGCGCCTGCGAGGCGGCGTTGTAGTTGGTCACCTGAGGTCGCAGGATCATGTTCGGAAGCTGTGTCTTGGCGACCGAGACAAGCTGCGAACCGGCTGCTTTGATAACTGCCGGGTCGGTATACGAAGCGGACCAGATCGGCAGCGAGTCCTTGACGTATCCGTTCTGCACCGGCTGGCTGGTGATGAACTTGATGAACTCCCAGGCTTCGTTCGGATGCTTGGTGCCGGTCGTGAGCATCACCGGCTGACCGCCGTTGCAACCCGGGGCCGGGCCCCCCGGCTTGCCCGCCGGAGTGTGCATAATCATCACGTCGTCCTTGGACACGTTGCTCTGCTTGGGGTCGAGCGCGCCCGCGAGCTGGAAGGTCCAGTTGAGGTTCATCGCGATCTTGCCCTGGGCGAACGCCTTGAGCACGTCCGCCTCGAGCGAGCTGGTGGAGGCCGGATCGGCCAGCCCCTCGGTGATCAACATCCGCATGAACTGAAGCGCCTGCAGGCCGCCGCCGGACTGGAACGCCGGCTTGCCGTTGGCGTCGAGAAACTTCCCTCCGAACGCGCCGAGCAGCTGCGCGTAGTCACAGACCACGGCCTCGGCCTGCGACCAGCTGCCGAGCCAGGGGTACTTGACGATCCCCTTGGCCTTGATCTTCTTGAGCGCCGCCACCACTCCCGGCCAGGTCTTCAGGTCCGACGGGGCGACGCCGGCTTTCTTGAGCATCGAACCGTTGGCGTACAAGTACTTGGTGTCGAGGATCCACGGCATCCCGTAGTACTTGTTGCGGTAGTTGGCCATCACCAGCGCGCCGGGGAAGATCTGGTGGATGGGGAGCGAGTTCACACTCCCGGAGATGTCCTTGACGATCCCCTTGGAGCCGAATTCGGCCGGCCAGATGACATCCCCCAGGACGACGTCATAGGTTCCGGCCGGTGCGGCGGCGACGATCTTGTCATGCAGCGCCTCGTAGGCGACCAGCGTGTTGTTGACCTTGATGTTGGGATTGGCCTTTTCGAACGCCGCGGTCATCCCCGCCAGGTCAGAGGCGCTGTATCCGGCCTGCTGCTGGAACAGGTTGTTGAGCGTGACCTTCCCGCCGCTGGCCGCCGAGGCGGAGCTGGTCTTGGACGAGCTGGAGCTGCTGGAGCTGCCGCATGCGGCGAGGAACATCGCCGCGCCGGTGCCGGCCGTGGTGGTGAGAAAGCGCCGTCGGGTATAGGACGATTGCTCTGGCTTGGTCTCAGGTCGCACAGTCTCCTCCTCCATCAAGATGGCGTCGCCTTTTGTAAGCATCTTGATCTAACGACCATACAGTCCCTATTCTTGGGCGTCAAGCTACTAATGCATTCGTAAGAGGCCCACAACAATGGCAGATCGCAACGGCGGCGACGGATTCGCCGGCCACGGCTACGGCGACCAGGACTCACGCCTGAGTCTGCTGCGCGAGCTGGGCGAGCAGGCGGTGCTGGAGGTCATCTTCCGGGAGGGGCCGATCACGCGCCCGGCGATCTCCGCCGCCACCAGGCTGTCCAAGCCGACCGTTGGCGCCGCGGTCAGCCGCCTGGAGCAGGCGGGGATGATCCGCGCGATCGGTCCCCAGCACGGGCGCCGCGGCCGCAGCCCAATCGCTTACGTGGTCCGCGACAACGCCGGCTTCGTGGTCGGAGTCGACATCGGCGGCACCAACGTCCGCGCCGGCGCCGCCGACATCTTCGGCGAGCCGATCCACGACGAGCAGCAGCCCACCACGGAGCGGGGGGGCCGGGCGGTGGCGGCGCAGTTGATCGAGGTCGCCACCCGCGTCGTGGAGCGCGCCCGCGGCACCCACGAGCGGCTGCTGGCGCTGGGGATCTCCACGCCGGGCGTGGTCGACCGCGAAAGCGGGCGGGTCCGCCTCGCCTACAACGTATCGCCCGACGGCGTGCTCGATCCGCTGAGCGCGATCGGCAACCGCTTCGGCGTCCCGGTTCTGCTCGACAACAACGTCAACCTGGCGGCGCTCGGCGAGAAGTCGTTCGGCCTGGCCCGGGGGGTCTCGACGATGGTGTTCATCGGCGTCGGTGCGGGAATCGGGATGGGGATCATCATGGACGACGAGCTCGTCCGGGGCGCCCAGGGCGGCGCGGGCGAGATCGGCTACCTGCCGCTGGTCGGCGATCCGTTCGATCCCCGCCACAAGCTTCACGGGGGACTGGAGGACGAGGTCGGCGCGGCCGGCGTGCTGGCCGCTTACGAATCGCGGGCCGCCAAGCGCAAGCAGCCGGCGGCCTCGGCCCAGGAGGTCTTCGAGCTGGCCCGCGACGGCCAGCCCGAGGCGGCTGCAGTGGTCGAGAACGTGGCCGCGCGTCTGGGCGCCGCGATCGCGACGGTCTGTGCAATCCTCGACCCCGAGCTGGTGGTGCTGGGCGGCGGGATCGGCTCGAGCCCGCTGCTGCTCAGCCCGGTCCGCGGCGCCGCCGCCGCGCTGGTCCCGATGACCGCCAGAATCGAGACCAGCCTGCTCGGCGATCGCGCCGCGCTGCAGGGCGCGATCGCGGTGGCGCTGCACGCGGCGCGCGCCGGGCTGATCCCCCAGCGGGGGGCCGCCGGCGCCCGCAAGAATGTGGCCGCGCTGCGGGAGCTGGGCCGCTAGCCGCCACCAGCGAAAGGAGGAGCCGATGGCCGAGATCGAAATCACCGAAGTCTCCAAGCGCTACCGCGACGGCACCGTCGCGGTGCGTGACTTCGGGCTCTCGGTCGCCGACGGGGAGTTCATGATCCTGGTGGGACCGTCGGGCTGTGGCAAGACCACGCTGCTGAGGATGATCGCCGGCCTGGAGGAGATCACCGCCGGCACCATCCGGATCGGCGACCGGGTGGTGAACGACCTCACTCCCCGCGACCGCGACATCGCGATGGTGTTTCAGAACTACGCGCTGTACCCGCACATGACCGTGGCCAAGAACATGGGCTTCGCGCTGAGGCGCTCCGGCGTCCCGGGGGCCGAGATCCGCGAGCGGGTGCAGCACGCGGCCGGCCTGCTCGGGATCACAGACCAGCTGGAGCGAAAGCCCAGCAATCTGTCCGGCGGCCAGCGCCAGCGGGTGGCCATGGGCCGCGCCATCGTCCGCGATCCGCAGGCATTTCTGATGGACGAGCCGCTGTCGAACCTCGACGCCAAGCTGAGAATCCAGATGCGGGCCGAGATCGTCCGGATCCAGCGCCGGCTCAGCACCACCACCGTGTACGTGACCCACGACCAGACCGAGGCGATGACCCTGGGCGACCGGCTGGCCGTGATGCGTGACGGCGTGCTGCAGCAGGTGGGGACGCCCAGCGAGCTCTACGAGCGGCCCCGCAACCTGTTCGTCGCCGGCTTCATCGGGGCACCGGCGATGAACTTCCTGGCTGGGGAGATCGTCGACGGGTCGCTTCGCTTCCCGCTGGCCACGGTCCGGGTAGCCGACGTGGTCGAGGGCGCCGCGGGCGCCGAACGGTCGGGGCGGGTGATCGTGGGGATCCGGCCCGAGGACTTCGAGGACGCCGCGGTGGCCGGCGACCGCGGCCGGGGGGTTACCGTGGAGGCGATGATCGACGTGCTGGAATCCACCGGCTCGGACATCTACGCCCACCTGTCGCTGAACGGTGAGAACGGCCTCGGCGAGCTCGACGAGCCGGTGCTCGCCGAGCTGGCCCAGGCGACGGTCAGCGACGAGGGGGAGACCGCCCCGCCCGGCGGACCGGAGGTGATCGCCAGAGTCGACGCCTCGAGCTCGCTCGCCGAGGGCCGAAAGGGAGACCTGTGGCTGGACATCTCCCGGATTCACCTGTTCGATCCCTCCAGCGGCGAGCGGCTTCAGAGTTGATCGCCGACGGCGGCCGCTTGCGCCGGCGGCGCGCCGAGTAGGCCGGGGCGCGGAGGCCGACCAGTGATAGCGATTCTCGGCGGCCTCGGCGCGGCCGTGGCCTGGGCGCTGTCGACGCTCTGCTCGTCGCGCTCGAGCCGGCTGATCGCGCCGCTTTCGGTCGTGGCGTGGGTGATGCTCGTGGGGCTGGTGGTCGCCGCGCCGCCGGCGGCGCTGGACGGCATTCCCCGGGCGCTGCACGGCTCGACACTGGTCTGGTTCGTCCTGGCCGGGGCCGGCAACGTAATCGGATTGGTGCTGACCTACCACGCGCTGCGCCTCGGCCAGGTGGCGCTGGTGTCACCGCTGGTCTCGACCGAGGGTGCGATCGCGGCGGTGATCGCGATCGTGGCCGGCGAGAGCTTGGCCCCCGGGGTCGGAGTCACGCTGGGGCTGATCGCGGCCGGGGTCTGCCTGGCCTCGGTTTCCAGGCCCGCCGTCGCCGCCGAGGACGCCTACCGGCACCCGGTCGTGGTCGCGCTGGCCGCCGCCGCGGCGCTGGCCTTCGGCGCCAGTCTGTACGCCACCGGTCGCGCCGGGACCAGCCTGCCCGCTTCGTGGGTGGCGCTCTCGGCCCGGCTGTTCGGGGTGGTGGCGCTGACCCTGCCGCTGGCGCTGCGGGGTCGCCTGCAACTGACCCGCCGCGCCGCCAAGCTGGTGGCGGCGTCCGGCGTGGCCGAGGTGGTGGGCTTCTACTCCTACACCCTCGGCTCCAGGCACGGCATCGCGGTGGCCGCCGTGCTCTCGTCCCAGTTCGGCGCCCTGAGCCTGCTCGGCGCCTACGTGCTGTTCGGCGAGCGTCTGACCCGCCTGCAGCTGACCGGGGTGGCCGGCGTCATCGTGGGGGTCGCGGTGTTGAGTGGGCTGCGGGCTTGATGGATTTTATTTAGTTAAGGTGCTACCGAATACGTTGGTCTTGACGTTCCGGCCATCGCGCGATAACGTGCATTTAGGAGGAGCCTTTACAAGAGATGTCTCGCCAACGCCTCTTTGTGGCCGCGCTCGCGGCGGCCTTTGCGCTGATCGCCGCCGCCGCGGCGTCGTCGTCCGCGGCCGTCCGCACGGTCGGGCTGCAGGGCTGGCAGGTCCAGAGCTCAGAGCTCGCCGATCAGGGCGGCGCCGCGATCTCGGACCCCAGCTTTTCCACCGCGTCCTGGCTGCCGGTCCGGCCTGACGACGCCGGCGCCCCCGGCACCGAGGTGGAGGCATTGGTCCAGAACGGCCGCTGCCCGAATGTCTTCTTCTCGACCAACATGAAGAGCTGCTTCGGCTACATGAGCGCGATCGGCCCCGACACCATCCCCATGTTCGCGGTGCCGTGGTGGTTTCGGACGACGTTCTTCTCCCGCGGCTCCGGCCAGCACGCCCGGCTGGTGGTCCACGGTGTCGTCGGGCAGGCCGACGTGTGGCTCAACGGTCACCTGGTCGCCGGACAGAGCACGGTCCAGGGCGACTACACGCAGTACTCGTTCGACGTCACCAACCTGGTGCGCCGGGGCGCCAACGCGCTGGCCTTCAAGCTGTACTCCAACGACCCCAACACGATGTTCACGCTGGACAACGTGGACTGGACCCAGATCCCGCCGGACAACAACACCGGCATCCAGTTCCCGGTCCAGCTGCACACCTCGCGGGCGCTGGAGCTGAGCGACGCCCACGTGGTCCAGGACAACGCCCCCGACCTGTCGAGCTCGGCGCTGACGCTCCGCGCCCAGGTCACCAACAACACAACGCGCTCCAAGACCGGCCGGCTGCGGGCGGTGGTGACGTCGCCGAGCGGAAACACGATCGAGATCCGCCGCGCGGTGACGGTCGATCCGGGCGCGACCCAGACGGTGTCGCTCACCCCTGCCCAGTACGGACGGCTCGACATCCAGCACCCCAGCGTCTGGTGGCCCTATCAGATGGGCGGCCAGCCGCTGTACCGGCTGCGCATGAGCCTCGCTCCGGGTGGTGGCGGCGGCCAAGGCGGCCGCGGTGGCCGTGCCGGCCAGGGCGGCCGCGACGCGCGGGGCGACGGCGGCGGTGACAGCGAGTCTGAGACATTCGGGATCCGGTCGATCACCACCCGCCTGATCGGCCCCGCCCCGATCGCCCCCAGCGGCTCACGCCAGTTCCTGGTCAACGGCCGGCCATTCGTGTTCCGCGGCGGCGGCTGGTCCGAGGATCTCTTCCTGCACTACTCGGCTGCCGACACCGCCAACCAGATCGACCTGATCAAGAACCTCGGCCTGAACGGCATTCGTACCGAGGGCAAGCAGATGCCGCAGAACTTCTACGAGCAGATGGACAGGGCCGGGATCCTGATCGACGCCGGCTTTCAGTGCTGCGATGCCTGGCAGCTGCCCGACGACGGCAACGGCGTCACCCCGCACGACTACGACGTCCTCTACAACTCCGCCCTGACGATCGGCCGCCGCCTGCGCAACCACCCCAGCATCCTGAATTTCAGCTGGAGCGACAATCAGCCGATTCCGCGCCAGGAGCAGGTCTCGCTGGCCGGCTTCAAGCAGGCGGACTTCCAGGAGCCGCTGATCGCGTCCGCCGAGTACAAGAGCACTCCGACGCTCGGCCCCTCCGGAGAGAAGGAGGGACCCTACGACTGGGTGCCGCCCTCCTACTGGTACGACACCACCCACTATGACCGTCGGGACGACACCCGGACCAACGTCGGCGGCGCCTGGGCGTTCGACAGCGAAGCCAGCGCCGGCGCCACCGTCGCCACGCTCGACTCGATTCAGCGCTTCCTGTCCCCGTTTGAGCAGAGCGCGCTGTGGCAGCAGCCCGACTACAACCAGTACCACCTCAACTACGAGCCCGATCTGCCCGGCCCTGACAACGGCGGCTACTCATTCGGCACTCTGCACGACCTCGACCAGGCGATCAAGGCGCGCTACGGCGCCTGGTCGAGCCTGCCCCAGTACGTGGAGGAAGCCCAGGTCCAGAACTACGAGACCCAGCGGGCGGAGTTCGAGGCCTACATCGATCACTCCAACCGCGCCCAGGCCCCCTCCACGGGGATCGTCTACTGGCAGCTCAACAAGGGCTGGCCGACGCTGCTGTGGGATCTCTACAACAACGACTACGACCAGGCGGGCAGCTACTTCGGCGCCCAGGAGGCCAACAAGCCGCTGCACGCCATCTACGCCTACGACACCGGCGAGGTCTCGGTCGCCAACCTGAGCGGCAGCCCGGTCGGCGGCCTGTCGGTGCAGGCCCGCGTCTACGACACCCACGGCAAGCTGCTCGACCAGAAGACCGCCGGCGGTGTCAGCCTGGCCAGCCAGGGCGTGGCCTCAGGCCTGATGCACCCCAGCGTCCCCGCCGCCACCACCCCGCCGGCCGAGGCGCAGACGTACTTCGTCGAGCTGCTGCTCAGCCGCGGCGGGCAGGTCGTCGACCGCAACGTGTACTGGCTCTCGACCCAGGCCGATCAGGTCAACTGGGCAAAGACGATCGGCAACCCGCAGGCGACCATGAGCGGGTACGCGGACCTGACCGGCCTGCGTCAGCTGGCGCCGGCGAAGCTCTCGGTCACCGCCCACAGCGCGAGCGATGGGGGCGGCCGGGCCGACACCGAGGTCACGATCACCAACACCTCGACCACCCCCGCGGCGGCGTTCTTCATCCGCGCCGACCTGCGTCGCGGCAGCGCCGCCGGGGTCCCGGCCGCCGGCGACAACGAGGTTCGGCCGGCGTTCTGGAGCGACAACGACCTGACGCTATGGCCCGGCGAGTCTGAGACCCTGCACGTCCGCTACGCCCAGGCCGATCTGCACGGCGCGGCTCCGGTGGTCAGCGTCGGGGGCTGGAACGTGGCCTCGGTCGACGTCTCCGCCGGCTGAGCGGCGCTCGATCCTGAAAGCCGGATGGTCGACGTCCCCGCCGGCTGAGCCGCGGCCGATCCGGAAGCCGGATGGAGGGGTGATGCGTCCTGGTCGCGCATACCGCTACAAAGTCGCGCCACTTCCCCCCAACCAGTCGATTATGGCCGAACACGATGGGTAACTTCAGCGTTAGGGACACCTGATATGAAGGGGCAGCGAGCGAGCACTCCCCGCTGAATCGACGACAAGGAGACTCCGGATATGAGCGACAGCCAGGTACCGCGCACCACCACCGACGCCGGAATTCCCGCCGCCAGCGACGAGCACTCGCTGACCGTCGGAGCCGATGGCCCGATCCTGCTCCAGGACCACTACCTGATCCAGAAGATGGCCCAGTTCAACCGCGAGCGGGTGCCCGAGCGCGTCGTGCACGCCAAGGGCGGCGGGGCGCACGGCTTCTTCGAGGTCACCGAGGACGTGACCCAGTACTGCAAGGCCGACTTCCTCAAGCCGGGCAAGAAGACGCCGCTGTTCATCCGCTTCTCGACCGTCGCCGGTGAGCTCGGCAGCGCCGACACCGTCCGCGACCCTCGGGGCTTCGCGATCAAGTTCTACACCGACGAGGGCAACTACGACATGGTCGGCAACAACACGCCGGTCTTCTTCGTCCGTGACCCGCAGAAGTTCCAGGACTTCATCCACTCCCAGAAGCGCCTGCCGGACACCAACCTGCGCTCCAACGACATGCAGTGGGACTTCTGGACGCTGTCGCCCGAGTCCGCGCACCAGGTGACGATCCTGATGTCAGACCGCGGCACGCCGCGGACCTGGCGGCATCAGAACGGCTACAGCAGCCACACCTTCCTGTGGGAGAACGAGGGCGGCGAGAAGTTCTGGGTCCAGTACCACTTCAAGACCTCCCAGGGGATCGAGAACTTCACCGACGACGAGGCCAAGGCGATGGTCGCCGAGGAGCCCGACTTCCACATCCGTGACCTGCACGACGCGATCGCCGCCGGCGACTACCCGGAGTGGCGGCTGGAGATGCAGATCATGCCGTTCGCCGACGCCGCCGACTACCGGTTCAACCCGTTTGACCTGACCAAGGTCTGGCCCCACGGTGACTACCCGCCGATCACGATCGGGCGGATGGTGCTGGACCGCAACCCGGAGAGCTACTTCGCCGAGGTCGAGCAGGCCGCGTTCGAGCCCGCCAACCTGGTCCGGGGGATCGGGCCCAGCCCGGACAAGATGCTGCTGGGGCGGCTGTTCAGCTACCCCGACACGCACCGCCACCGGATCGGGACCAACTACCTGCAGCTGCCGATCAACACCCCCAAGGCGCCGGTCCACAGCTACAACAAGGACGGCGCGATGCGTTACCGCCACAGCGGCGACCAGCCCGTCTATGCGCCCAACAGCTACGGCGGCCCGGCGGCCGACCCGGCGTTCATGGAGACGGTGTGGGGGGTGGAAGGAGCCGAGATCGTCCGTGCCGCGGCCACGCTGCACCGCGAGGACGACGACTTCGGTCAGCCCGGCACGATGGTGCGCGAGGTGATGTCCGACACCGATCGCGACCACCTGGTCTCGAACATTGTGGGCCACGCCACCAACGCGGTCTCCGGTCCGGTCCAGGAGCGCGTGATCGAGTACTGGATCAACGTCGACGCCGACGTGGGCTCGCGGGTCGCCGACGGCATCCGGGGCGCGAGCTCCAACGGCGCCGGCGCACGTCAGGCCGCGCCGGCCGGCTCCAGCGCCTCGACCGGTCTGTAAAAGCGACGTTTCGCTGCGGACGCGCTCAGCAGAAAGTGAGCGCGTCCACCAGCGCCTGGGTCTCAGGCTGCACGCGGTCGGCCATCGTCTGCACGTCGCCGATCAGCTCGGCGTCAACACAGAACCCGAAGCAGAGCAGGTCGGCCAGCGAGATGATCGAGACCCTCAGGGCGTGGTGGCGGCTGATCTCGGCCAGCGAGTGAAGCTGGCGAACCGGGGCCGAGAGCACCGACACCGGCTCCCGGGGACCGGGCACGTTTGAGACGTTGAGCGCGAACCGGCGCGGGCTCTGCTCGAGCTCGGTCGCGAAGCGCTCCAGACGTGGCGAGACGCTGCCGATCTCGTGCAGCAGCACCTCGCGCCGCTCGGCGTCGTGGGCCTCCTTGCGGACGAGCGTGCGCTCGTGAATCGTCCGCAGTCGCTCCACCGGGTCGGCCTCGCCCAGCGGCAGGCCGAGTGAGAACTGCGAGTCGCAGTTGGCCACCTCGTCGCCCTCGTGGTGCAGGCTGACCGGTACCTTGACCCGGATCGAGCCCAGGTGGCCGTGGTGGACCGACACCCAGTGGCGCAGGCTGCCGGCGACGATCGACAGGATCGCGTCGTTGAGCGTCGCGCCGCACAGCGCCTTGGCGGCTTGGCGGACCGACTGCAGCTCCACCGCCGCAAAGCCGACGTTGCGCCGGCTGCCGATCTTGCCGTCGAAGGGCGAGTGGGTCCGGGAGCGCTTGAACTCCCGGCGTACGTAGCCGGCCAGGTGGCCGCGGCGGCGCCGTTCGTCGGTGGCGTGCTGGGTCGCGGCCTGGGCCTTGGTCAGCTTGTGCTCGGGGGCCTCGTCCCACAGCAGCGCGCGGGCGTAGCGCAACGAGGCGGTACCGTCGGCCATCGCGTGGTGGATGCGCCACACCACCGCCCGCTGGCGTTCCTCGAGCTCGATCACGTCCATCCGCCACAGCGGCCGATCGCGGTCGAGGCGCTGCTCGAACAGGCGGGCCACGCAACGGCGCAGGGCATCGGCGCTGACCGGCCGGTCGTGCGGGTGCTCGACGACGTGGCGCTCGACCTCGAACTGGGGATCGGGCACCCAGGCGGTCTGGCCGTCTGGTGCGGTGCCGAGGCGGCGGGTCAGCGCCGGGGCCAGGTCGATGCGCTCGGCGATCCGCCGGCGAAGCGCGGGGACATCGGGGGCGTTTGGCCCGAGGCGGAGAACCTTGCAGGTGTGGCCGGCGACTGTGGGGCTCTCCACGGCGAGGATCGCCAGGTCCTCGGGGGCGAGCGGGATCGCGTCGGCCTCCGGTTCCGCCACCTGCAGGTCGCTTCCTTGAACCATGCCCGGCTAATTGTGCCTTATGGTGGCGCTTGCGAACAGAGGCGGTGCATCTGAGCGGCGCCATCCACCCGACCACACCGCCGGCTATCGCGAGCCCGCCCTGGAGGCCAGCAGTGACCGACCGTTCGATCGAAGCCGAGATCGCCGACCGCCGCGGCGCGCCCCAGGACGTGCTGGGCTGGGTCCGGCCGGGCATGGAGATCATCGTCGGCGCCGCCAACGGCGAGCCGGTGGAAGTGATCGACGCGCTGGAGGCCGCCGCGGATACGCTCGACGGCGTCCGCCTGCATCAGATGATCGCCCTTCGCCGGCGCGACTACATCGAAGGCAAATACCCGAACCTCCACCACGTCTCGTGGTTTCTGTCTCCGACCAGCCGGGACGCCTATCACCGCGGCGCCTGCGACCTCGTGCCCAACTCGTTCAGTGACGTCCCGCGGCTGATGCGCCAGGCGGTCAAGCCCGAGCTGGTGGTGACTACCGTCTCGGCCCCCGACCGCCACGGCTACTTCTCACTCGGCCCCAATGCCGAGTACACGGCGGCGCTGATCGGTGAGGTGCCGTTCTTTGTCGAAGTCAACGCTCAGACGCCGCGCACTTTCGGCGGCAACCAGCTGCACTTCTCCGACGTGGTCGGCTTCTGCGAGTCCGATCACCCCCTGGTCGAGGTGCCGACCCCGGCCGGGACCGACCGCGACCATCGCATCGCCGGCTACGTCGCCGAGCGGATCCCCGACGGCGCCACCATCCAAGCCGGGATCGGTGCCGTGCCGACCCTGGTCCTCTCGATGCTGACCGGACACCGCGAGCTCGGCGTCCACACCGAGCTGCTGGGGGACGGGTTCGTGGAGCTCGTCGAGTCGGGAGTGGTAACCGGCACCCGCAAGCGCACCCATCGCAACAAACTGGTCACCACCTCGGCGATGGGCTGCCAGCGCCTGTACGACTTCGTCGCCGACAACCCGGGCGTCGAGTTTCACCCCGTCGACTACACGAACGATCCTCGCAACATCGCCCGCGAGCCGCTGATGACGGCGATCAACGCCACGCTCGAGGTCGACTTCCTCGGCCAGTGCGCGTCGGAGTCGCTCGGCAGCGACTATCTCTCCTCCTCTGGCGGCCAGCCTGACTACGCCCGCGGCGCGGTGATGGCCGAGCACGGCCAGGCGTTCATCGTCCTTCACTCAACCACCGCCGACGACACCGTCTCGCGGATCGTTCCCCAGCTGCGCCTGGGCGCGGCGGTGACCACCTTCAAGAACATCGTCGACAAGGTGGTGACCGAGTACGGCATCGCCGAGCTGCGGGGCAGCTCGATCGCCGAGCGGGCGCGGCGGCTGATCGCGATCGCCCATCCCCGGTTCCGGGAGGAGCTGACCGCAGAGGCGCACAAGCTCGGTTTTCTGTAGCGACCGGGCCGGCGCAAGTCCGAGCCGAGCAGCGGCGGCAGCTCAGTCGGGCTCGCCGACCTGCTCCACTCCCTGCAGCCGCTCGATCGCCTGCGTCAACCGCTCCAGCGGCTCGACGATGTCCTCGCGGTCGGCTTTCCGGTCCACCGCCAGCCGCACCGCCGCGATCTCGCGGGCCAGGAACTCGGTCTCGGCCAGGGCCCGGGCGTTGGTCTCGCGGTCACGTTCCACCTCGTTCTTGTCGCGGTCGGCCTGGCGATTCTGGGCCAGCAGGATCAGCGGCGCGGCATACGCGGCCTGGGTCGAGAACCCCAGGTTGAGCAGGATGAACGGGTAGGGATCCCAGTGATGGATGATCCCGATGACGTTCAGGATGATCCAGATGATCACCACCATGGTCTGGGCCACCAGATAGCGCCCGGTGCCCAAGAACCGGGCCAGGTTCTCGGCGAAGCGGCCGAACGCGTCCGGGTCGTAGGTGGGGCCTCCGGGAGTGCCCCGGGGGGTGGACAAGTCGTCGCCGCGTGCCATCAGCTCTCCGAGAGCGTAACCCGCCAGTTGTCGGGCAAAACTCGGTCCAGGACGTCGTCGATGGTGATCGCGCCGACCAGCCGTCCCACCTCGTCGACCACCGGCAGCGCCACCACGTCGTAGGCCGCCAGCTGGCTGGCCACCTCGCGGTCGCTGCAGTCGGCCCGCACCGGTTCGATGTCCTCGTCGACGCACCGTCCCAGCGGCTTGCTGGGGGCCTCGCGCAGCAGCCGCTGGAAGCCGACGGTGCCCACGTAGCGCCCGGTCGGCGTCTCCAGCGGAGGGCGGCACACGAATATCTGCGCCGCGAGCGGCACCGGAAGGTCGGGGTCGCGGATCCGGGCCAGCGCCTCGGCGACGGTGGAGTCCTGTCCCAGGATCACCGGCTCGGGGGTCATCAGGCCGCCGGCCGAGTCAGGCTGGTAGCTCAGCAACCGCCTCACCGGCTCGGCCTCCTCGGGGTCCATGGCGTGCAGCAGCTCGGCCTGCCGCGACGCCGGAAACTCCCCCAGCAGGTCGGCGGCGTCGTCGGCCTCCATCTGGTCCAGCACGCGGGCCAGGCGCTCGCGATCGAGACCCTCCACCAGCCTCACCTGCTCGTCCTCATCCATCTCCTCGAGCAGGTCCGCGAAGCGCTCGTCCTCGAGCGCCTCCGCCAGGACACGGCGGCGGCTGAGCGGCAGGCGCCGGATCTTCGCCGCCATCTCGGCCGGGTGCAGCCCGCCGAGCTCGGCGGCCTGGCGGTCCACGGGAGTGTCGGCCGCGAACAGCTCACCGGCCTCGCTCCAGTCGATCACCTCCGGGGCCCTGCGCAGGCCCGGCACGCGCCGCCCGGCCAGGGCCACGGTGGCGACCTCCCAGGCGAACGGCTCCGGCGCCGGGGCCAGGCCGATGTCGACCACCCGCTGTCCTCGCAGGCGAGTCCCGATCAACTCGCCGGCCAGCAGTCGCTCCCCCGGACGCAGCTCGAACTGCCTGAGGTTGACCGAGCCGCGCCGGAGCCTCGCTCCGTCAGTGCCGATCTCGCCGATCCGGCCGATGCCCACGAACACGCGCCGGCGCTGCACCGCCACCACCAGGCCGTTGAGGCGCGGCGGCTTGCCACCGAGGTCGATGACGCCGTCGACGATGTGGCCGACGTCAGCGCCGTCGGCGCCGAGCAGCGGCAGCCGGGTCAAGCGTTCGACGTAGACGATTCGGCGTTCCATTAGGCAGATCGTACGCCGACCCCCAGCGGTCAGAGTGAGCTACTGGAGGGCAATCTCGACGCCGCGCTCGTCGTCTGGACGCGGGCCGCGGATCCGCCGCTGCGACTCGTCGATCACGAGGTCGTTGATACTGGCCTCGCGCCGGGTCATCAGGCCGTGCTGGTCGAACTCCCACAGCTCGTTGCCGTAGCTGCGCCACCACTGCCCATCGCGGTCGTGGCACTCGTACTGAAAGCGGACCGCGATCCGATTCTCGGCAAACGTCCACAGGCTCTTGCGCAGCGCGTAGTCGAGCTCGCGCTCCCATTTGCCGGCCAGAAACCGGACGATCTCGGCCCGGCCGCGGACGAAGGTGTCGCGGTTGCGCCAGACCGAATCCTCGCTGTAGGCCAGCGACACCCGCTCGGGATCTCGGGAGTTCCAGGCGTCCTCGGCGGCCTGCACCTTCTGGGCCGCGGTCTGTGCGGTGAACGGGGGCAGGGGCGGGCGATCTGGCATGTGGGGATCCTTTCGGCGACGGACGCGATCTGGCGCACATAGGGTAAGGTCGAACCGTGGGCAATCGGCGGATTCGGGCGCTCGCGGCTGCGGTCGTGAGCCTGACAATCGTGGGCTGCGGCTCGGGCGGGTCCGGCGACACCGGGCAGGTCCAGCAGACCCTGACCAAGGTCCTGCACGCGCTCGGCTCGGGCGACGGCGCCACCGTCTGCTCGTTGGCCACCAAGGCCGGTCAGAACGCCCTCGCCAACGCGGGACACTCAACCTGTCAGCAGGTGGTCAAGCTCGTCTCCGACCACCTCTCCCCGGCCCAGAAGACCGCGCTGGAGAACGCCAAGGTCGGCAAGGTCACTATCGACGGCAAGCACGCCACCGTGTCCGACAGCGCCATCACCACCTCCAAGGGCTCGCTGAAGGGCTTTCTGCAGACCGGCTCGGCACCGACCCAGCTCACCAAGCAGTCCGACGGTACCTGGAAGATCTCCGGCTAGTCGGTGACGGTCCGAGCATCCCGCGCGCTAATGGGCGTGGCGTGGTCCGTCGATAGGGTGCCGTGGCGGCCATGAACATCATCTACACCCACACCGACGAGGCGCCGGCGCTGGCCACCCAATCGCTGCTGCCGATCGTCGAGGCGTTCGCGGCGGTGGCCGGAGTGGAGGTGGAGCTGCGCGACATCTCGCTCGCCGGGCGGATCCTGGCCCAGTTCCCGGACGCGCTGAGCGATGACCAGCGGGTCGCCGACGCGCTGACCGAGCTCGGCGAGCTGGCCACGACTCCCGACGCCAACATCATCAAGCTGCCCAACATCAGCGCCTCGGTGCCCCAGCTCAAGGCGGCGATCGCGGAGCTTCAGGAGCAGGGTTACCCGATCCCCGACTACCCCGACGAGCCGGGCGACGACGAGCAGCGACAGACGCGCTCTCGCTACGACACGGTGAAGGGCAGCGCCGTCAATCCGGTGCTGCGCCAGGGCAACTCCGACCGGCGGGCGCCGGCCTCGGTCAAGGAGTACGCCCGCCGCCACCCCCATTCGATGGGCGAGTGGTCAAACGAGTCGCGCTCTCACGTGGCCACGATGAGCGACGGGGACTTCCGCTCCACCGAAAAGTCGGTCACGGTCGAACATGAGGGGTCGGTGCGAATCGAGCACGTCGACGCCGACGGGAACGTGACCGTGCTCAAGGAACAGACGCCGGTGCTGGCCGGCGAGGTGCTCGACGCGGCGGTGATGTGCCGCTCCGCGCTTGAGGTGTTCCTGGCCTCTCAGGCCGCCGCCGCCAAGCGCGAGGGGGTCCTGTTCTCGGTCCACCTGAAGGCGACGATGATGAAGGTCTCTGACCCGATCATCTTCGGACATGCCGTCCGGGCCTACTTCCCGTTCGTGTTCGCCGAGCACGCCGCGGTGCTGAGATCGGTCGGGGTCAACGCCAACGATGGGCTCGGCGCTCTGCTGAAGGCGATCGAGAACCTTCCGGAGCGCGACCGCACGGCGATCCAGGCCGCGGTCGATGCCGCCTACGAGAACGGGCCAGCGATCGCGATGGTCGACTCCGACCGCGGGATCACCAACCTCCACGTGCCCAGCGACGTGATCATCGACGCGTCGCTGCCGGCGGCGATCCGCAGCTCGGGCCAGATGTGGAACGCCGACGGCGACCAGCAGGACACCAAGTTCGTGATCCCCGACCACTCCTACGCCGACCTCTACGCGGAGACCATCAACGACTGTCGCGAGCACGGCGCGCTCGATCCGGTGACGATGGGCAGTACGTCGAACGTGGGGCTGATGGCACAGCAGGCCGAGGAGTACGGATCCCACGACAAGACGTTCGAGATCCGGGTGCCGGGCACGGTACGGGTCGTCCAGGAGGGCGGCGAGACCCTGCTCGAGCACGAGGTGGGGAGCGGGGACATCTGGCGCATGTGCCAGACCAAGGACGCGCCGATCCAGGACTGGGTGCGGCTGGCGATCTCCCGGGCCCGGGCCACCGGAGCCCCGGCCGTGTTCTGGCTCGACGAGACGCGTTCCCACGACCGCGAGCTGCGGGCCAAGGTCCGCCCCGCGCTCGGCGGGCTCGACACCGACGGGATCGAGATCGAGATCCTCGACGTGGCCGCCGCGACCCGGTTCACGCTCCAGCGGGCCCGCAACGGCGAAGATACGATCTCGGTCACCGGGAACGTCCTGCGCGACTACCTGACCGACCTTTTTCCGATCCTCGAGCTCGGGACCAGCGCGAAGATGCTCTCGATCGTCCCGCTGATGGACGGCGGCGGCCTGTTCGAGACCGGCGCCGGCGGCTCGGCACCCAAGCACGTGCAGCAGTTTCAGCGTGAGAACCACCTCCGCTGGGACTCGCTCGGTGAATTCCTGGCGCTGGCGGTCTCGTTCGAGCTGCTGGCCGACAAGGAGGACAACGCGCAGGCCAAGGTTCTGGCCCAGACGCTCGATCGCGCCACCGGCAGGGTGCTGGAGGAGAACCGGTCTCCGTCACGCTCCGTCGGCGAGCTCGACAACCGCGGCAGCCACTTCTACCTGGCGCTGTACTGGGCTCAGGAGCTCGCCGAGCAGAGCGACGATCCCCAGCTCGCCGAACGGGTCAAGCCACTGGCCGAACGGTTGACCGCCGACGAGGAGAAGATCGTCGCCGAGCTGACGGAGGTGCAGGGCACGGAGGTCGAGGTCGTCGGCTACTACCACCCTGACCGCGAGCGCGTCGCCGACGCGATGCGGCCGAGCGAGACGTTCAACCAGGCGCTGTCGGACCTGTAGAACCGCCTGCGCGGCTCGAGGCGGTGTGCCCGGCGGCCCGAGCGGGTAGGAAACCGACATGGTGCGTACCGCGGTTCCCGAGGCCAGGCTCGAGCGGACCGACCACGGTCTGGTTCCGGCTGGCAAGGGCTGGTTTGTCCTCAACGCCTGTCAGGCGAGGTGGCTCGAGGGCGACTTCGGCGCCTACACACGATTCGAGGGCGAGCACCGGTTCCCCAGCCTGGGCATCAACATCTCCATCCTCGCGCCGGGTCAGCCGTCGTCTCTGTACCACCGCGAGAACGAGCAGGAGGACTTCCTGGTCCTCTCGGGAGAGTGCCTGCTGCTGATCGAGGGCGAGGAGCGGCGGCTGCGGGCCTGGGACTTCGTGCACTGTCCGCCCTGGACTGAGCACGTGTTCGTCGGGGCCGGCGACGGTCCGTGCACTCTGCTCGCGGTCGGCACCCGGCTCAGCGACGAGGTCGTCTATCCGGAATCCGAGCTCGCCCAGCGCCACGGCGCCGGGGTGGAGCGCGAGACCCAGGATCCCGACGAGGCCTACGCGCGGATCGCCGACGACGTGGAGATCGAGTATCGCGAGGGCTGGCTGCCGGGCTGACGGGGGCGCGGGCTTACGCCGCCGCGGTGGGTGGCTGCTGCTCGCCCTGCAGCGCCGCGGCGCCGAGGCCGGCGGCGGCCAGCGCGGTGGTGGTCACTAGCACAGTGGCCAGCTTGGGGAGCTCTCCCCGGCGGGCGGCCAGCAGGCCGGCCGCGGCATCGGCCAGATCGCAGGCGATACCGACCCGCAGCCACTGGGCCCGCTCGGGACCGGCGCTGCTGGCCAGGCCGAACGCGAGCGCGACGTCGCGGACGCCGAACAGCCGGCCCAGGTAGGGCGCCTGGGGGTTGCCCGCGACATCGAGCCCGAACAGCCGGCCCGAGAGCCGCGGCGCCACCCATGCGCCGGCGCCGACCACCCCCCGCAGCCGTATCAGTGTCTGGACCGCCTGCTCGTTGGCCATGGTCCGAGCCTATCCGGACAGCGGGGTGGCGCACAAGTGCGGCGACCGGGGGGCACAATTGGCCGGCCGTGAGCACCGGATTCGAAGCCGAGCAGCGCCTGGCCTTCGGCCGCGTCGCCGAGCTCTACGATCGCGCCCGCCCCTCCTACCCCGGTGCGGCGATCGATGCCGTGATCGGCCACGCCGGCCTCGTGCCCCCGGCGCGGATCCTCGAGATCGGGGCCGGCACCGGGAAGGCCACCGCCCTGTTCGCCGCGCGCGGACTGGGCGTGGTGGCGCTCGAGCCCAGCCATGAGATGGCGGCGGTGGCACGGTCCAACTGCTCGGGCTACCGGGACGTGGAGGTGGTCGAGGCGCAGTTCGAGGACTGGCGGCCGGCCGGGCGGTTTCCGGCGGCGGTCAGCGTCCAGGCCTGGCACTGGCTCGACCCCGAGCTTCGCTACGGGCTGGCCCGGGAGGCGCTGGAGACGGGCGGGACGCTGGCGGCGATCTGGACGCTCCCGGATTGGGAGCACAGCGACTCGCGCCAGGCGCTCAGCGAGGCCTACGCGGCGGCGGCTCCGCAGCTGGCGGCCGACTTCCCGATGCACCCGGACAGCCGACCGACCCGCCTGGCCGGCGACTGGCGGGCGGAGATCGAGCGCAGCCCCGGCTTCACCGCGCCGGGGGTCGAGGTCTACCCGTGGTCACAGCGCTACTCGACGGCCGACTACCTCGCGCTGCTGCAGACCCACCAGGACCACATCCTGCTCGAGCCGGGCTCCAGAGCGGGGCTGCTGGCGGCGATCGGCCGGGCCATCGACGAGCGCGGCGGCGCGCTGGTGATGCGGTTCGTGACCCGGGTGTGCCTGGCCACGCGGTCCTAATCGCGGGCGGGCTCGCGTCGTGACCGGTGACGTCAGGCCGTCAGCTCGACCGGCGCGGAGTCCAGCGCGGCCTGGATCGCCGCTGCCAGCCCGCGCGCCGAAGCTGCCGACAGCTCGACGGCGACCCGCGCTGCCGGCCCCTTGGCGGGGTCAGCGAAGTCGATGTTGAGCGTGTGCTCGGCCATCGCGTGGACCGGATGGTCGAAGTACACGGTCGCGTCGGTGACATGAAACCAGCGACTCGCCGGTCCCTTGGCGCTGCCGTCGATGGTCGTCTGCAGGGTGGCGTAGGTGCACATGTTCAGGCTCCCAGGTGGGTGTTGAAGAACTCGGCGATCCGTTCCCAGCCGTCGTTGGCGGCGGCCACGCGGTAGGCCGGCCTGTCGGCGGCGAAGAAGGCGTGGCCGGCGTCGTCGTAGCGGTGAAACTCGTGGGGCTTGTCGTTGGCGGTCAGGATCTCGTCCAGCTCGTCGACCTGCTCGGGACTGGGATGGGAGTCCTCGTTGCCGAACAGCCCCAGCAGCGGCGCGCGCAGCTTGGGCAGCTGGTCGACGAGGTTGGTGACCTTGAGCGGGAATCCCTCGGGCGGGGTGCCGACCACGAACGCCCCGTAGCAATCGACGGCGGCGTCGAGGTCGAGGTTGCACGCGGCCAGCACCGACTGGCGCCCACCCGAGCAGTACCCCACCACCCCGACCTTTCCGTTCGACGTCGGCAGCGAGCGCAGGTGGGCGGCCGCGCCGCCGACGTCGCCGACCAGCCGCTCGTCGGGCACGCCGCCCTGGGCCCGGGCCGTGGCGGCGGCGTCGTCGGGATCGGCTCCGGGAGCCTCCCGCCAGTACAGGTTGGGGCAGATGGCGTCGTAGCCGAGCTCAGCGAAACGCCGCGTGATCTCCTTGGTGCCGCGGTCGTATCCCGGCATGTGATGGATCACCACCACGCCGCCACGCTTGCCGTCATCGGCGGGACGAGCCAGATAGGCCTCGATCTCGTCCCCTCCGGTGCCGGCGATCCGGATCGTCTCGGCGGTCAGCGAATCGCTCATCGCGTCCTTCTTTCGGTCAGGGCTGAGGGCAGAATTTCAGCCGGTCAGGGCGGGGAGAAGGGGGCCGAAGACAGGCTCGCCGGCTCCTCGCCGTCGACGCGCAACAGCTCGGAGCGGTCCAGCGGTAGGCGGTGCGGTCCGTCGTGCCGGGTGGCCAGCACCTGGTAGACGCTGATGTCGCCACTCTCGAACCCCAGTGCGGAGACCAGCAGGTACAGCTGCCAGGTCCGCTCGCGCTCGGGACCGACGAGCGCGAGCGCCTGGTCGCGATTGGCACGGAGGTTCGCCAGCCAGCGGCGCAGGGTCAGCGGGTAGTGCTCGCGCAGCGACTCCACGTCGCGGACCTCGAGACCGGCGCCGCGCATCGCTGCCATCACTTCGGTGACCGGGTGCAGCTCGCCGTCGGGGAATATGTAGCGGGAGATGAACGTGGGGGAGGACGGCGGCTCGGAGTCCAGCCGCACGATTCCGTGGTTGAGGAACAGGCCGCCCGGCCGCAACAGCCGGCGCGCCCGGCGAACGTATTCGCCGAGCTCGCTGCGCCCCACGTGCTCGTACATCCCGATCGAAGCGATCTTGTCGAACGGCCCGTCGGTCAGCTCGCGGTAGTCGGCGACGCGGATCTCGATCCGGTCATCGAGCCCTTGCTCGCGGGCGCGGGCCCGGGCCAGCTCGGCTTGCGGCTCCGACAGCGTGACGCCGACCGCGCGGACGTTGTAGTTGGCGGCCGCGTGTAGGACCAGCGAGCCCCAGCCGCATCCGATGTCAAGCAGCCGCTCGCCGTCGGCGAGCTGGAGCTTTCGGCAGATCAGATCCAGCTTGCGGGTCTGGGCCTCCTCGAGGGTGTCGGTGTCACCGCCGAAGTACGCGCACGAGTAGACCATGGTCGGACCCAGAACCAGCCGGTAGAACTCGTTCGAGACGTCGTAGTGGTGGCGCACGGCCTCGCGGTCGCGGGCGATCGAGTGCCGCTCACCGTTGACCGATGCTTCGATGGCCGGAATCGGCGGCTGCTTAAGCACGCCCGGGCCGGTCACTCGAACCGCTGCCAGCGCCAGGCGGAGCCGATCGGCTGGGGTCAGGTGGACGCCGTCCAGCAGCCCCCGGGCGTCGACCACCCGCTCCAGGTCGCCCTCGACCCACAGCGATCCGTCCACCCAGGCCCGGGCCAGCCCGAGCTGGCTCGGAGTGTGCAGCACATGCGACACCGCGCGGCGGTCGCCGACCACGACCACCGGTGGCGTTGTCCCGGCCGGGCCGGTTTCCCCCGCGGTCCCCTCCAGGACGCTGCCGTCCCAGAAGCGCAACGTGACCGGCAGCTGCGCCAGCCGGCCGCCGGCCAACTCGTCGAACACGAGCTTGGCGGCGTGAGCGATGCCGGGGCGCCCGAGGCGCACGGCTCGCCCGGAGCGCGAGCTGACCAAGGAGTTGCGCGGGCGCGAGCTCATGAGATCGACGACAGTGAGGACTTCCAGGTCATCCCCAGCCAGCGGTGCATGACGTAGCCAGACCCATGCATTAGCCACTAATATAAGCGCACAATGGAGTTATTCGCAGCCGGGGTTCGCGGTCAGCAGCTGGACGAGATCGCGGAGGCGCTGCCGCAGCGGGCTTCGGCTCTCTCACGCCTGTTTTTGACCCGCACCAGCGTCTGCGTGTCGCTGACCGAGATCGGGGTGCTACGCGGCCTATCCGCCGGCCCGCGGCGGATCACCGAGCTCGCCGCTGACGAGCGGGTCACCCAACCGGCGATCACGCTGCTGGTCAACCGGCTGGCCCAGCGCGGGTGGCTGGAGCGGATCGCCGATCCCAGCGACGGCCGGGCCGTCCTGGTCAGCCTGACCCCGAGCGGCGCCGAGGCGCTCGCGCAGCTGCGCGCCGAGTACCGCGCGCTGTTGCACGAGGAGATGGCCACGCTCGACGACGACGAGGTGGCCACGCTCGCCGCCGCCGTCGAGATCCTCGATCGGTTGATCGAGCGGCTCGGCCGGGCGCGCCCGGAGGGCTGAGCCCCGGGAGGGCGGGCGGAGCGGGGATTGCAGGAATTCCGATCAGCTGCGGCCGCCCTGGCCGCCCTGGCCGACCGTCAGCGTCCGCAGCTCCGCGAGGTCCGAGGCGGTCAGCCGCTCGGCCAGCGCCACCGCCTCGATGGCGGCGTCGATCTGGGCCGGCCGGGTGGCGCCGATCAGCGTGCAGGCGGTGCGCGGGTGTACCAATGTGAACGCGATCGCCAGCGTTGCGGGAGACGTCTGTAGTCGCTCGGCCGGCTCGCGTAGGGCCGTCCCGATCTCGAGCGCCCTTTGGCGAAGCGGATCGCCGAGCTCGCCGCTCAGCCGCCCGGTCTCCCCGGCGGCGTACTTGCCGGTCAGCGCTCCGCCGGCCAGGGCAGCCGACGGGACCAGCGAGGCTTCCGTTCGCTGCAGCGCGGCGTCCATCGCCGGGTCCTCGACCCAGTCCAGCCGCGCCAGGTTGTAGGGCAGCTGGACCGCGCAGGGCTGCGGGATCGCCAGGCGGTCGGCCTCCTCGGCGGCCTGCACCAGCGACCCCGCGCTCCAGTTGACCACCGCCCAGGCCTTGGCCCGGCCGGTCGCCAGCACCTCGGCGATCTGCTCGACCGCCACGGGAACCGCGACCTCGTCGGGCAGCGTCGAGGAGTAGAGCACGTCCAAGCGGTCGAACCCCATTCGCTGCAACGACCCCTCGAGCTCGGCAACCGCGGTCTGCTGCGGCCAGAACTCCCACCACAGCTTGTTGGACACCGCCACCGCCTCGCGGTCAGCTCCGACGGCTCGGAACAGCTCTCCGAACAGGACCTCCGAGTAGCCGGAGGGCAGCGGCGCCTGCCCGGTCTCGTCGTCGTAGCGCGCGTCGTCGAGGAAGTCGATCCCGCGCTGCAGGGCGTGCGCCAGCAGGCGCTCGGCGGCGTCGCGCTCCATGCGCTCGAACGTCCGCCACGAGCCCAGCGCGATCCGGGAGACCTCGAGCTCGGAGCCTCCGAGCCGGCGGTGGGCAAGCCCGGGCATCCGGCTCAGCCGGCGGTCTGCGTGGCGTCGGCCGACGACTCCCAGAAGGCGTCGATCTTGATCGCGTCGCCGCGCTCGATCTGGCGTGAGATCGCCCACATCTCCACCGGCTCAGCGCCCTCGTTGCGGTGCGAGCGTGGCGTGCCGGGCGCGACCCGGACGGCGGCCGGGGCACTGACCTGATGGACGTCGTCTCCGAAGCGCATCGTCAGGGTCCCGCGGGTCACCAGGTAGAGCTCCTCGACCTCGTCGTGGTAGTGGCCGGTGCCCTGCTCGAAGTCCGACTTGGGGGGCACCCGGATCAGCGTCGCCGACAGCTGCTCGCATCCCAGTGCGTCGGTGAGGCGGCGAAACTCCCCCGGCACGTCGGTCCCGTCATAGGGATTCGCGACCCGGTCGGGGTCGACGATCGCGTAGCCGTTGCTTGATTGGGCTTTATTCGTGGTCATCTTCCCCGGCTACCCGGAATGCGCGCCGTCCTACGCGGCCCGGTGGCCGAGCTCGAGCGCCTCGGCCAGCGCGGTCCACTCCGCGACGGGTATGCCCCGCGTTCCCACCGGCTGCAGGCAGACGTGGTCGGCGCCGGCGCTCAGGTGCTCCCGTACGACGGCGGCGATCTGGTCTGCCGTGCCGTGGGGGACGATCGCGTCGATCAGCTTGTCCGAGCCGCCATCGCCGATGTCCTGGTCGGTGAAGCCGAAGTTGCGCAGGTTGCCGGTGTAGTTGCGCAGGCCGAGGTAGAGCTTGGCGTACTGCCGCGCCTTGGCCCGCGCCCGCTCGGTGTCGGTGTCGACCACGCAGGCCAGCTCGGGCGCCAGCAGACGGCCGGGGCCGAGCCGCTGGCGCGCGGACAAGGTGTGCTGGATCGGCACGAAGTAGGAGTGCGCCCCCAGCGAACGCTCCGCACTCAGGTCGAGCATCCTCGGGCCGAGCGCGGCCAGGCAGCGATGGTCCTGGGGGACTGGGGGATCGCTGCCGTCGAGGCCGTCGAGGAACGCCCGCATCGAGGCCAGCGGCCGCGAGTAGTCGCCCCGGACCTCGGGGTGCCCGATCCCGACGCCCACCAGCAGACGATCGGGGGTGAATTCGCCGCACAGCTCGGTGTACGCGGAGGCCACCTCCGACGGCTCGTTCTGCCAGACGTTGACGATCCCGGTGGCCACCACGATCTCCCGGGTGGCCTGCAGCAGCGGGCGGACCGTGGGCAGCTTCGGCGAGCCGCCGAGCCAGAAGGCGCCAAATCCCAGTCTCTCGACCAGCTGCGCCGCCTCCCCGGCGTTCTGCTCGCCGATGGCTCGATACGACGTCCAGACACCTACTTGGCCGAGCCGCATGGATACAGCCTTGCAGGTGCGGCCTGGCTCAGAAGTCCCGGTGGCCGTCCATGCTCCGGCCGCACTCGCCTAGCGCTTGCGACGCCGCAGCAGCTCCTCGGGGCTGGGCTGCTGGCCGACGATCTCCTCCGCGGACTCCGCGTGCTTGATGATCTCGTCGGTCGAGAGGACACCGTCGAGGACGTCCTCAGGCGGCGGGCTGTCGACCTCGGGCAGCTGGGGCGGCGCCGGCGTGGCGGCCTCGACCGCGGGGGACTGTGGCGGTGGCGCAGCAGCCGGGTCGGTGCTCGGCGCTGCGGGGTCCGGCTGGGGCGGCGGGTCGGATTCGCTCATGGCCTCCGACGCGGGATCCGGCTGGGGTGGCGGGTCGGATTCACTCATGGTCTGCGGATACCCGTCCTGGCGGATCCGACTCCCGGTGCTCGGAGAGCCAGAATGTCCGCCTCCCGAGCAAAGGATGCGACCACCATGGAGTTCGAGCAGATCCACGCCGACCTCGACGACCGGGTGCTGACGATCACCCTCAACCGGCCTGAGCGGCTCAACGCCTGGACCCCCACCATGGGCCGCGAGCTGATCGCGGCCCTCGATCGAGCCGACGCCGACGACGAAGTGCGGGCGGTGGTGTTCACCGGCGCCGGACGCGGCTACTGCGCCGGCGCCGATCTCGCCGCCGGCGGCGAGACGTTCGACTGGCGCCAGCGCGAGGCTGAGGGCCCCGTACCCCGCGACGGCGGCGGTCAGTTCACGCTGCGGGTGTTCGAGTGCACCAAGCCGGTGATTGCCGCCATCAACGGGCCCGCGGTTGGCGTCGGGGCCACGATGACGCTGCCGATGGACGTTCGTCTCGCCGCCGACGACGCTCGCATCGGGTTCGTGTTCGCCCGCCGGGGGATCGTCCCGGAGGCCTGCTCGAGCTGGTTTCTGCCCCGCGTCGTGGGGATCAGCCGGGCCATGGAGTGGGTGGCAACGGGGCGGGTGTTCGGAGCCCAGGAGGCGCTCGAGGCCGGGTTGGTGCGCAGCCTGCACCCCTCGGGTGAGCTGCTCGACGCCGCCTACACGCTGGCCCGCGAGATCGCCGACAACACGGCGCCGGTGTCGGTCGCCCTGGCGCGCCGGCTGATGTGGACGATGCTCGGCGCCGAGCACCCGATGCTCGCCCACCGCGCCGACTCGCGGGCGATGTTCGCTCGCGGTCAATCGGCTGACGCCCACGAGGGCATTACCTCGTTTCTGGAGAAGCGGCCTCCGCAGTTCCCGGATCGCGTCAGCGAGGGGCTTCCGGACGTGCTGCCGCGATGGGTGGCACCGGGGTTCGAGTAGGCGGCCGGGGCCCGGGTCGCTCTCATAGAATCGCGCCACCAGCCAGCGAAGGAGAGGCAGATGAGCGACACCCAGGTCAAGTTCCTGCTGGGCGAGCGGGACATCCCTACTCATTGGGTCAACCTGATGGCCGACCTGCCGGGAGACGCGCCGCCGCCGCTGCATCCCGGGACCAAGGAGCCGGCCGGTCCCGACGATCTCACGCCGCTGTTTCCGATGGGCCTGATCCTCCAGGAGGTCTCGGCCGAGCCCGAGGTGGAGATCCCCGAGCCCGTCCGCGAGGCCTACAAGCTGTGGCGCCCGACACCGCTGTACCGGGCGCGGCGCCTGGAGCGAGAGCTCGACACCCCAGCTCACATCTACTACAAGTACGAGGGCGGCTCACCGCCCGGCTCCCACAAGCCCAACACCGCCGTGGCGCAGGTCTACGAGAACGCCGCCGCCGGGATCCGCAAGCTCACCACCGAGACCGGAGCCGGCCAGTGGGGCTCGGCACTGGCCTTCGCGTGCTCGCTGTTCGGTCTCGAGTGCGAGGTGTGGATGGTCGGCTCGAGCTATGACCAGAAGCCCTACCGCCGCTCGATGATCGAGACCTGGGGGGCCACGGTGCACCGCTCGCCGTCCGACCTGACCGACGCCGGCCGCGCCCAGGCGCAGCACACCACGGGCTCGCTGGGGATCGCGATCTCCGAGGCGGTGGAGGTGGCGGCCCAGAACGAGGACACCAACTACTCGCTGGGGTCGGTGCTCAACCACGTGCTGCTGCACCAGACGGTGATCGGGCAGGAGGCGCTGGCCCAGATGGAGATGGCCGGCGAGTACCCGGACACGGTGATCGCCTGCGTCGGCGGCGGCTCGAACTTCGGCGGGCTCACGTTCCCGTTCCTGCGCGGGGTCATCCGTGACGCCTCGCGGACCCGGTTCATCGCCGCCGAGCCGGCGGCGTGCCCGACGCTGACCCGCGGGGTCTACGCCTACGACTTCGGCGACACGGTCGGGCTGACGCCGCTGATGCCCATGTACACCCTCGGCCACGACTTCGTCCCGCCGCCGGTTCACGCCGGGGGGCTGCGCTACCACGGAGACTCCCCGCTGGTCTGCGGGCTGGTCAGGGCCGGCCTGGTCGAGCCCCGCGCCTACCGCCAGAACGAGACCTTCGAGGCGGCGGTCCGGTTCGCCCGCGCCGAGGGGATCATCCCGGCGCCCGAGCCGGCCCACGCCATCCGAGCGGTGATCGAGGAGGCCACCGCAGCGCGGGAGGCCGGGGAGGAGCGGGTGATCCTGTTTGGTCTTTGCGGCCACGGCCATTTCGATCTCTCTGCGTACGACGCGTACCTGGCCGGAAAGCTCGAGGACCCGGAGTTCTCAGAGGAGGACATGAGCACGGCGCTCTCGAACCTGCCGGTCGCGCCGGCGCTTCCCTAGCTCTAAACCAAACCAAAACCCACCTTGTGTTGACGGGTGGTGTCGCCGGACTGCGGCCTGATTGCCACTGCTTGGGTGTCAGGCTGCGACGGCGACCGCGACTTCGTCGGTCGTGATGAAGTCGCGTTCGCGGATGAGTGTGAGCGAGGCCACGGCGCCGGCGCCAGCAACGATCGCGCCGATGAGCAGGATCTCGTTCAGCCCGCTGACAAATCCCGCGCGGGCGGCGCCGGCGACCAAGCCGCGCAGCGGGGCGGGGGCGGCGGTGATCGCCTGTGCCGCTCCGCCGTTGGCGATGCCGCGTGCGACCTGGTGCGCAGTTGTGGAGAGGGGCGTTGCGGCGAGGTGATCGATCACGCTTGAGCGCACCTGGCTGGCGAACAGGGAGCCAAGCGCGGCGACACCGGTGGCGACGCCGACTTGGCGCAGGGTCGAGTTGATGCCGGAGGCCATGCCGGCTCGGGCAGGCACGACGACTCCGACGGCGGTGGAGACGAGCGGGACGTTGACCAGGCCGGCGCCGATGCCCGCGAGGATCATCCCCGGCAGCAGGTGCGTCCAACCGGAGGCGGGTGTGAGGCCGCGCATGAGCAGCATCCCGCCGCCGACGAGCACGAACCCGGCTCCGATCAGCAGCCGTCGGGGCAGGTGCGCGGTTAGTCGTCCGGCGATCCCGGCGGTGAGGAAGATCGCTCCGGTCAGCGGGAGGAAGCGGATGCCGGTGTCGACAGCCGACAGGCCGAGGATGTTCTGGAGGTAGAGGACGAGGAAGGTGAGTACGGAGAAGATTGATGCCGAGATTGCCCAGGCGGCGATCAGGCCGCCGTTGAAGGTGGGGACGCGGAGCAGGCCGAGGTCGAGCATCGGCTCTGACTGGATCCGCTCGGCGAGCATGAACGCGGCGAGCAGGACGCCAGCGGCGGAAAGCGAGGCGACCACCGTGGTCGAGCCCCATCCGTCGGCGTTGGAGCGGATGAGACCGAACACGAGCGCGGCGAGGCCAGCGCTGAAGCTCGCGAAGCCTATCCAGTCCGGACGCGTGGCGTGCGGGTCGCGCGACTCATCGACACGGAGCAGGGTCACGAGCAGCGCGAGAACACCGATCGGGATGTTGACGTAGAAGATCCAGCGCCAGCCCGCGCCGCTGGTGAGCGCGCCGCCGAGGACCGGACCGACGGCGATCGCAACCCCGGTTATGGCGCCGAACGCGCCGAAAGCGACGCTGCGATCCTTTCCCTGGAAGCTCTGGGCGAGCAGTGCGAGCGAGGTGGCGAACATGATCGCACCGCCCACCCCCTGGGCGGCGCGGGCCGTGATCAGGAACAGCGAGCTCGTCGATAGCGCGCATGCGAGTGACCCGAGCGTGAAGATCGTGATCCCGGCGGCAAAGAGCCTCCGCCGTCCGAACAGATCGGCCAGCGAGCCCGCCGTGAGCAGAAAGGCGGCCAGGGTCAGCGCGTAGGCGTCGATTACCCACTGCAGGTCCGACAGAGAGGCGCGGAAGCCGCGCTCGATGTCGGGGAGCGCGACGTTCACGATCGTGATGTCGAGCAGGAGCATGAACACGCCGGTGCAGACCGCCGCCAACGTCCACCACTTCCGATCCATGTCGCTCCTCCAATAATTCAACGACGATGACTTTACGCTGATGACTTTACAGCGTTGAAATTCTTTGTCAATCTTCGTCACATGCCGATCGATCACCCGCCGGAGCGCTCCACCCGCACGCCGCGCACCGGACGTCGCCCGGGCCGCGCGGGGACCGACACGCGCGAAGCGATCCTCGCCGCGGCCAGGCGCCTGTTTGCCGAGCGAGGCTTCGAGGGCGCCTCAATGCGGGCCATCGCGGGTGAGGCCGGCGTCGACGCAGCGTTGATCACCCACTTCTTCGGCAGCAAGGCGAACCTGCTGGGCGCCGCGATCGATTGGCCGTTCGACCCCGACCGCGAGCTACCCCGGCTCCTGAGAGCCGGAAGAGATTGCGTCGGCGAGGCCCTCGTCGCGCTGTTTGTCCGCATCTGGGACCGAGAGGGCAGCCGCCACCCCGTGATCACGTTGCTGCGTGCCGCGATCACCGAGCCGACCGCCGCCGACCTTCTGGCGAGCTTCATGCGCGCGCGATTGTTTGGGCCGCTGCTCGAGGAGCTCGGCTCCGACCAACCCGAGATCCGCGCGAACCTCGTCGCGGCTCAACTCGGCGGCCTCGGACTCGCCCGCTACATGCTTCGCTTCGAACCGCTCGCGTCCGCCCCGCCGCGCGACGTCGTCCGGTGGACAGCCCCGAGCATCCAGCGCTACCTCACCGAAAGCCTTTAGACGCTGCCTTGATGCGTCGCGAGCGGACGCCGACTCAGCTGACTTGTGCGGAAACCGCAACCTGTGTCGCCGCTCGTTCAGCGATGAGTTGACCGGGGTGCAATGGTCTGGAGCGGTATGACCGATCGAGATCCAATGCTTGAACGGTTCGACGCGCTGATCGGCACCTGGGCGACCGAGGCGAATCATCCGCAGGTCGACGAGGTCGTGCCGGGCGCCATCATCTTCGAGTGGTTGGAGGGCGGCCGCTTCGTCATTCAGCGCTCCCGAAACGACCACGAGTTGTTCCCTGATGCGATCAGCGTCATCGGCGCCGGCGAAGCTGGCGATGGGCTGGCGATGGAGTACTTCGACTCGCGCGGCGTGCGCCGGACGTACGGCGTCTCGCTCGACGACGGCGTGCTGCGCATCTGGCGTGATCACGCAGGGTTCGACCAGCGCTTCTCGGCCACGCTGGCGCCTGAAGCGTTCGAGGGTCAATGGCGGGTCGCGGAAACGCCGGGCGACTGGCACGACGACCTGAGGGTGACTTACCGGCGACAGGCCAACGCAGCGGCGGGGCCGTTGCACCTATTCGCCGGTCTGCGGGTGCGGGAATTCCAGGCGGCCCGAGCGTGGTACGAGCGCCTGCTGGGCGAGCCGACGTCCTTCCCTCACGCTACTGAGGCGGTGTGGACGCTTGCCGAGAACCGGTCGGTCTATGTCGTGGAACACGCCGACGGCGCAGGGCACTCCGTGGCGACGATCTTCCTCGGCGATCTCGACGCCCATCTCGCATCGATCACCGCCCGGGGGCTTGAGCCTGACGAGCGCGAGACCTACGCCAACGGCGTACGCAAGGTGGTTTACCGCGATCCGGACGGCAACGAGCTGGGGTTCGGCGGCCCGCCGCTCGAGCCCGGTTCGTCGGCCTGACGCACAGGTCGACTGGACGCCGGCCCAACTGCGCCTTGGCGCGCCGCCCGAGCTCAGCCGGCGAGCGCGTGGCGCGCCTGGCTCAGGCGCTCGGCGAGGACCTCGGGCTCGCCGACGTAGGCCGGGCCGGTTCCGTCAAAGACGAGCCTGTCGACCATCGCGACGCCGCCTGCGTACAGCGGAGCGCGGCTGCGCAGCAGCGAGGCCAGCGAGCTGAGCTCCTCGGCCTGGCCGATGATCGCTTTGCGCTGCGGGGCGACGCCCCAGAAGTTCGCCGGCTGGTGGGCGCTCCGTAGCAGCCTCTCGATCGCGAAGGCCAGCGACCTGCGGTGCGATGTTGAGGTCAGCCGGCAGGCCCGGGCCGCCAATTGAGGGGATCTGGCCGGGTCGGCGCCGGCGATCAGCTGCCTGTCAAGGCGCCCCGCCCGCAGCCGGGCGGTGAGACGAGCCAGCGGGCTGGGCTCGATAGCCCGCTCGGCGACGGAGTCGAAGCTGCCGGCGAACGATCTTGGAATATCAGCGGTGCTGTGTAGCATCTCGAAACCTCCGTAGATCAATAGCTGGTTAGTAACCTATCATTTCTAGTTGGTGGTTTCAATGGCTGCGACAACAGAAATTCCCCTCAACCTGGATCTCGTGATCGACTTCGTCAACACGGTCGACCCCGACGTTCCCTCGGACTCTCTGGAGACGGTGGACGGGCTGGCCGACTGGCTGACCGAGCGCGGACTGCTCGACGCCGGCGAGACGGCGTTGACCGACTCCGATCGCCAGGAGGCGATTGCCCTGCGCGAGGCGCTGCGGGCCGTGATGCTCGCCAACAACGGAGAGCCACCGGACCCGGTGGCCCCAGGGCAGCTCGAGCTGGCGGCGAAGCGGGGTGAGCTGGGGGTTCACTTTGAGACCGGCACGGCGGTGGAGCTTCGCCCCGGCGTCGGCGGCCTTCCCGGCGCGTTGGCGCGCCTGCTGGTCCCTGTCGCCGATGGGGTCCGCGACGGCTCGTGGACACGGGTCAAGGCCTGCCCGGGCGACGGTTGCCAGTGGGCCTTCTACGACCACTCCCGCAACCGGTCGGCACGGTGGTGTGAGATGGCTGTGTGTGGAAACCGGACCAAGGTCCGCGCCTACCGAGCTCGCAGCGCGCAGTGAGCGAGCTCCAATTCCTCGGTGCGCTGCACGTCGAGCTGCTGCGCCACCGCGAGCTGGGCCACGACCACCCACGCCACGAGCTGTTTCAGACCTCGACGGTGGGGGCGCTGCTGGGCGGTGCGTTCGACGGCGACGTGACGCTGGCGGAGCTGATCGCCAACGGCGACCTGGGACTGGGCACGCTGGACGGTCTCGACGGCGAGCTGATCGTGATCGACGGTGTGCCCTGGAAGGCCGACGTCGACGCCGCTCTGAGCCGGCCGTCGCTGAGTTCGACGACGCCGTACGCCGTGGTGGTGCCGTTCTCGGCCGGCGAGCCGGTCGTGCTGCGCGGCCCGTTCTCGAGCTCCGACCTCGAGGACCGCTTGAGCCATCGCGTGGACGCCGCCACCCGCCCCACGGCGATCCGCATCGACGGCCGCTTTGAGACGGTGCACGTCCGATCGGTCCCCAAGCAGACTCCTCCCTACCCGTCGCTGGCCCAGGCCATCACTCAGCAGCGGGTGACCGAGCTCGTCGACGTGTCGGGCTCGATGGTGGGCTTTCGCTTCCCGGATCCGCTCGACGGGATCGAGATGGTGGGCGCGCACCTGCACTTCGTCACCGACGACCGCGCCCGCGGGGGCCACGTCCTGAGCTACACGCTGACCGAGGCTGTGGCCTACCTCGACGATGCCGAGGAACTGCACGTGGAGTTGCCGCCGGCGGTCGATGACCCTCCTCACGGCACGCTGGTCGACGACGGCGCGATGCGCCGGCTCGAGACCGATTAGTACTAGTGCACTAGGCCTGTGCGGGGCCGGGACGGCCGCGGAGCATTTCGATCATCAGGTCCAGGTGCCGGCGCCAGTCGAAGTCGCGGGCCGTCTGAGCCATCGTCGCGCACAGTCCGCACATCAGCATCCCGATGTCTGACGCCGTCGCGTCGGGCCGCATGGTGCCGGCGCGGTGGGCGCGATCGATCAGGACCTGAATTGCTCTCAGCATCTCGTCCTGCGCGGGCTGTACCACCGTCCAGATATGGTCGTCGAGGCCGGCCACCATCTCCTGCATCACCACGTCGCGCTCGAGGTCGGCGGCGTTGGCGCGCAACATATCCGCGAGAACCGTGAACGGCTCGCCCGGGAGCTCGAGGGCCTCGTTGGCGCGGGCGGCGAACAGCTCGAACTTCTGACGCACCAGCTCGGCCACCAGCGCTTCCTTGGTGGGGAAGTGCCGGTAGACCGTGCCCACGCCGACCCCGGCGCGGCGAGCCACGTCGTCGATCTGCGCCTCGGAGCCGGATTCCGAGAACACCGCCCCGGCGCTCTCGAGGATCCGCTGCCGGTTTCGGCGCGCATCAGCCCGTAGGGGGCGCTCCTCGCTGCTGAGCATTTCGGTCATTGGTTTGCCTTACCCGATCCTTGACAACCGGAACCACAGTTCACTATAGTCCATGGCGCAAGCGGAACCGGAGGTCAGCTTCCATGTCATCGATTACCGAGCCTATTAGAACGTCGCTGGAAACCCCCCGGGCGAAGAATCTCGCCCTGTTGCTGCTGGCGATGACGCAGTTCGTGGTCGTCATCGACGCGTCGATCGTGAATGTCGCGCTGCCGTCCATCGGCGCCCATCTGCACTTCTCCCGCGATGACCTTTCGTGGGTAGTTAACTCCTACACGCTGACGTTCGGCGGCTTCCTCCTGCTGGGAGGACGGATGGCCGATCTGCTGGGGCGCCGGCGCATGTTCATGCTGGGGCTGGTGGTCTTCTCGCTGGCCTCCTTCGCCGGTGGTGTCGCCCAGTCCGAGACCTGGCTGATCGCCGCCCGTGCCGTGCAGGGACTCGGCGCCGCGATCGTCTCGCCGGCCGCGCTTTCGATCATCACCACCACCTTCGCCGAGGGCTCCGAGCGCAACCGGGCGCTGGGGATCTGGGGTGCGGTGGCCGGCGCCGGCGGCGCTGCGGGCGTCCTGCTCGGCGGGGTTCTCACCAGCGGGCTGAGCTGGCGCTGGGTGCTGTTCGTCAACGTCCCGATCGGCCTGGCAGCGGCTGCCCTGGCTCCCCGGACCCTGGTCGAGAGCCGCGGTGAGGATGGCGCCAAGAGCTTTGACTTCCCGGGCGCGATCACCGTCACGGCGGGTCTCGCGCTGCTGGTCTACGCAGTGGTCGATGCGGTCAACGTCGGCTGGGGCTCGACCTCTACGCTGCTGCGCCTCGCCGGTGCTGCGGTCCTACTGATCGCCTTCGTGATCATCGAGCAGCGCCAGCGCCACCCCCTGATGCCGTTCTCGATCTTCCGGTTGCGGACGCTCAGAGGCGCCGACATCGTGGGCCTGCTGATCGGTATGTCGCTGTTCTCCATGTTCTTCTTCATCTCGCTGTACCTGCAGGACGTGTTGCACTACTCGCCGATCAAGACCGGCATCTCCTATCTGCCGCTGGCGGTGGGGATCATCGTGTCGGCCGGACTGGCGTCGCAGCTGGTCACGCGCGTGGGGTTCAAGACTCCGCTGATCGGAGGCCTGTTGCTGATCGCCGGCGCCCTACTGTGGTTCTCGCAGGTGCCGGCTCCGGGAGGCTCCTACGCGGCCGACATCCTGGGTCCGTCGCTGCTGGCCGCCTTCGGGCTGGGGTTCGCGTTCGTGTCGGTGACGATCGCCGCGGTCACCGGTACCCGGCCGCACGAGGCGGGACTGGCCTCGGGGCTGATCAATACCGCCCAGCAGGTGGGCGGCGCGCTGGGCCTGGCGATCCTGGCCACGGCCGCCAACAGCCGTACCCAGAGCGTCCTGCACGGTGGAATTCACGACGCCACCGTGGCGCTTACCAAGGGCTATGACCGCGCGTTCTTGATCGGCTGTGGCTTTGCCGTCGTCGGCGCAATCCTGGCCGCGGTCATGATCTCCTCACGCGACAGTCGCGAGCACGCCGAAGCAGCCGCCGGCGAGGAGCCGGTGGCCGTTCCGGCCGCCTGAGTGTCCCGGTCTGCTTGAACGGTCCTGGGCCCGGCCTGCTTGATCGGGCCGGGTCTGCTTGATCGGTCCCGGTCTGCTTGATCGGTCCCGGTCTGCTTGATCGTCAGCGTCGCCATTTTGCCCGGGCGGCCTTGCATTCTGTGACAAACCCGGACTCCGCCGCCGGATTTGTCGCCATCAGCCCGTCACAGCCACGTCTGGTGACAACCTTGGGCGAGCGCCTTGGATTTGTCGCAGAATCAACGCCGGTCAGGCCGCTCCGGGTAGACCTCGTCGATAGGTCTTCAGCGCGCGGAACGGCGCCCCGTTCGACCAGAAGGCAGCGCTCGCCGGCGGTTCGCCGGCGACGTATTGGCCGGCTGACCGCCGACTCTCAGGCCGCCCGCCCCGGGGTCTCGGTGCTAGACGCGCCCCCACCAACTCGAGGAACCGCCGCGCCGATAGCCCGAGCCGCGCGACCGCCGGTACAGCCACACCAGGACGGGGCCTGGCGGTCGGGCTTCCCCCGAAGCGTTGCGCGACAATGGGGAGACTCCATGCCCGACACGATCCAGAGCGCCGACACCACCGAGAGCGCCGACACCGCCGAGCGCGCCGACACCGCCGAGAGCGCCGACACCGGGTCCTGGTTCCCGGTCCCCGCGGAGGACAAGCTCCCCTCGGACCTTCGCGGCCTGTTCGCGAAGGCGCGCGAGCGGCTGGGCTTCGTGCCCAACGTGTTCCGCGTCTACTCCTTCCGGCCGCAGCGGCTGAGCGCCTGGTTTGACCATTTCCGCCTGCTGCATCAGCCCACCGATCACCTCAGCGCCGCCGACCGCGAGATGATCGCGGTGGTCGTCAGCTCGGCCAACGGCTGCCTGTACTGCCTGGTCGCCCACGGCGCCGCCCTGCGCGAGGAGCTCGGCGATCCGGTGCTCGGCGAGCGGATCTCGTACGACTGGCGCCGGGCCGGCCTCGACCGGCGCCGGACCGCCATCTGCGCCTACGCGGAGAAGCTCACCCTGCGCCCGCGCCAGGTCACCCGGGACGACCTCCAGACGCTGCTGGATGTCGGGCTGACACTCGAGGAGGCCTGGGACGTCGCCGAGGTCAGCGCGATGTACAACCTGACCAACCGGATGGCGATGGCCACCAACATGCTGCCCAACGAGGAGTACAGCGGCCAGGCCCGGCCGGGCTGACCCCCTCGCCAGCTGGTGGCGGACCGCGGACCGCGGACCTTCTATACGATTCGGCCCTTGCATCGGCGTGGGGAATGGGGCCTTGGAGGACTTGGCGCAGGCCGGGCACGGTCGGTGGTTCGGGCGCTCCGGCTGGCGCCGGCCGTCCTCGCCGTCCTGACTGCCCTGGCGGTGGCCTCACCGGCGGCTGACGCCGCTCCGCGGTGGGCACACGTCACGCCGGCGGCCAGTCCACCGGCCACTTCACAGGATCCGATCGCCTACGACGCGGCGACCCATCAGCTGGTCCTGTTCGATGGAACCAACGGCGGCACCTGGCTGTGGAACGGCACCACCTGGACCCCGGCCGTGCCGGCCACCCGTCCGGCGACTCGTCGCAACGCGGTTCTCGCCTACGACGCCGCCACAAGACAGCTGATCCTGTTCGGTGGATCCAGCCTCTCGGGCGCGGTCAACACCACCTGGAGCTGGACCGGGACCGACTGGGTGCAGCTGGCGCCGCCGACCAGCCCACCTCCGACCACCCAGGGGTCGATGGCCTTTGACGCCGCCACCGGCCAGCTGCTGTTGTTCGGAGGGCTTGTCTCCGTCGGCAATCTGGAAACCCTCAGCAGCGACACGTGGAGCTGGAACGGATCGACGTGGACCAAGCTCACCCCGGCC